>JBGTGT010000070.1:0-4858 GCA_041746575.1 Microcystaceae cyanobacterium | reverse complement strand
AGAAAAATTCTGTTTTCCTTGGGTTTCTACAGATTTTTGGAAGCCTTTAGCCATCAATGTATATCAATCAACTATTTAGGAAATTAGTCAAAGTTTTATCATACCATATTTTTGGGCTAAGTTAAGATGCGTTTACCCTGGATATAAAAGCAACTGAACATATCGTTTTAGAGATAAAATCTATACTTCCAGCTATAAATTTTTTAGTTTTTGTTTGTTTCATGAGCATAGTTAGACTTTGTAATTTTAAATGTTTAATTAAAGGATATATTATTTTTTTGAAAAAAATATAAACTTTTGTAAACCTAAAACTGAGCATCCACTCACCTAAAATGTAAAACTTTGTAACAAAAAACTTAACCCTTCGTTGCAAAATGTGTCGAAATACCGAGTGATCGCTCATTGGGGGGTCATTTTCTGGTACAACCACATAAGGGACATCTACCCTAAAATCCTTACCAGAGAACACATTAGGAGAACCTGCATAATATGTTCACTCACGTCAAGTCCACCATTAGACATATTGTTCCCGAAAACCTCAACGGAAGACGACTGCTGAAGGTGGTCTATGTCGTACTAGAACCTCAGTACCAAAGCTCCCTTTCTGCAGCGATAAAAGCCATCAATGAGAGTAATCCCAATTTAGCCATTGAAATTAGCGGATATCTTATCGAAGAACTACGCAATAAAGAAAACTATGACAATTTTAAACAAGATTTAATAACAGCCAATATCTTTATTGCCTCCCTCATTTTCATCGAAGATTTAGCAGACAAAGTAGTAGAAGCGGTGACACCCCATCGAGATAACTTAGATGCAGTGGTGGTATTTCCCTCAATGCCGCAGGTTATGCGCTTAAATAAGATGGGAAGCTTTTCTATGGCGCAATTAGGTCAATCTAAGAGTATGATTGCCCAGTTTATGAAGAAACGAAAAGAGAAATCTGGCGCAGGGTTTCAAGATGCCATGCTGAAGCTATTGCGTACCCTTCCCCAAGTCTTGAAATATCTTCCTGTCGAGAAAGCGCAGGATGCTCGCAACTTTATGTTGAGCTTTCAGTATTGGTTAGGGGGATCTTCTGAGAATTTGGAGAATTTTCTCCTAATGTTAGCGGATAAATACGTTTTTGTAGGGGCGAATAGCCTTCGCTCAATGGATAGCGTACGATATGCTGAACCTGTGGTGTATCCTGATATGGGGATTTGGCATCCATTATCGATGGAAATGTTCGAGGATGTCAAAGAATACCTTAATTGGCACAACAATCGTCAAGACATATCCGACGATCTCAAAGATCCTTTAGCTCCCTGTATCGGTTTAATTCTGCAACGGACACACCTTGTAACAGGGGATGATGCTCACTACGTCGCGATGATACAAGAATTAGAGGCAATGGGTGCAAGAGTGATTGCAGTATTTAATAGCGGTTTGGACTTTTCTAAACCCGTAAACGAATATTTCTTTGAATCCCTCCCAACCCCTCTTAATAAGGGGGGAACTAAAGGGGGGATCTCACCTGTTACTATTGTTGATGCTGCCGTCTCCTTAACCGGATTTGCGTTAGTAGGGGGGCCTGCACGCCAAGATCACCCCAAAGCGATAGAATCGTTACAACGCCTCAATCGTCCCTATATGTGTGCGCTTCCCTTAGTATTCCAGACGACGGAGGAATGGGAAAATAGTGATTTAGGGTTGCATCCCATCCAAGTTGCATTACAAATCGCCATTCCAGAGTTAGACGGTGCGATTGAACCGATTATCCTCTCTGGTCGGGATGGTAACACAGGTAAAGCGATTGCGCTACAGGATCGCATTGAAGCGATCGCACAACGTGCTATGAAGTGGGCAAATTTACGCAAAAAACCGAAATTAGATAAGAAAGTGGCTATTACGGTATTTAGTTTTCCTCCTGACAAGGGTAATGTGGGAACGGCTGCATATTTAGACGTTTTCGGTTCAATTTACGAAGTGATGCAAGCGTTAAAAGGGAATGGGTATGACGTACAAGAATTACCCGACTCTCCTAAGGACTTGATGGAAGCGGTAATCCACGATGCACAGGCGCAGTATGCGTCCCCTGAATTAAATGTTGCCTATCGGATGTCTGTGGCAGAATATGAGAAATTGACGCCCTATTCCACCCGCTTAGAAGAAAATTGGGGTGCGCCTCCCGGACATTTAAACAGTGACGGACAAAATTTACTGATTTACGGTAAGCAATTTGGCAACGTTTTCATTGGGGTACAACCGACATTTGGCTATGAAGGGGATCCCATGCGCTTGTTATTTTCCCGTTCTGCTAGTCCTCATCATGGTTTTGCCGCTTATTACACCTATTTAAACCATATTTGGGGGGCAGACGCAGTTTTACACTTCGGGACGCATGGTTCTTTGGAATTTATGCCGGGTAAACAGATGGGAATGTCAGGGGAATGTTATCCCGATAGTCTGATTGGCATGATTCCCAACTTGTATTACTATGCGGCGAATAATCCGAGTGAAGCAACGATCGCTAAACGACGCAGTTATGCAGCAACCATTTCCTATTTAACCCCTCCTGCGGAAAATGCAGGATTGTACAAAGGTTTGAAAGAATTAAGCGAACTGATTGGATCGTATCAATCTCTCAAAGAAAGTGGACGAGGGATACAAATTGTCCTCACTATCATTGATAAAAGTATCCAATTGAATCTAGACAAAGATATTCCTGAATTGGGGGATGCAGAAGCTTTGAAAGCAACCATGCAAACTCCAGAAGCCGAAAATGAACGAGATACGGTAGTTGGCTCAGTCTATCGTAAATTGATGGAAATTGAATCTCGCTTGTTACCCTGTGGACTTCATGTGATTGGCAAACCGCCAACTGCTGAAGAAGCGATCGCAACTTTAGTTAACATTGCCTCTTTAGACAGAGAAGAAGAAGGCCTTTTATCTCTTCCCACCATCATTGCTAACAGCATTGGACGCAAAATGGAGGAAATTTATCAAAATAGCGATAAAGGGGTCTTATCTGACGTAGAATTGCAACAAGCCATCGTTCAAGCCACACGGGAAGCCGTTGCCTCCTTAGTTTATGAACAAATCAACGCAGAAGGACGGGTTTCTCTAGTTTCTCGGTTGAATTTCTTCAATATGGGCAAAAAAGCACCTTGGGTGGAAATCTTACATAACTTAGGCTACCCTAACGTTGATCAAGATGCACTGAAACCCTTATTTGAGTACCTCGAATTCTGCTTAGAACAGGTATGCGCCGATAATGAGTTAGGGGGGTTACTTAAAGCTTTAGCAGGGGAATACGTTTTACCTGGCCCTGGTGGCGATCCCATTCGTAATCCTAATGTATTACCTACGGGTAAAAACATTCACGCCTTAGATCCTCAGTCTATTCCGACGCAAGCGGCTGTAAATTCCGCAAAAATTGTTGTAGATCGTTTATTAGAACGGCAAAAACAAGAAAATAACGGTAACTATCCCGAAACGATTGCTTGTGTGCTGTGGGGTACAGACAATATTAAGACCTACGGAGAGTCTTTGGCGCAAATTATGTGGATGGTGGGAGTAAAACCCGTTCCCGATGCGTTGGGACGAGTAAACAAGTTAGAATTGATTTCTTTAGAAGAATTAGGACGACCTCGTATTGACGTTGTCGTAAATTGTTCGGGGGTATTCCGAGACTTATTCATCAACCAGATGAATTTACTTGATCAAGCAGTTAAACTAGCGGCAGAAACCCATGAACCCTTAGAAATGAACTTTGTGCGCAAACACGCTTTAGAACAAGCAGAAGAGATGGGCTTAAGCTTGCGAGAAGCAGCAACACGGATCTTTTCTAATGCTTCGGGTTCATATTCCTCGAATGTCAACCTTGCTGTCGAAAATAGCACTTGGGAGCAGGAAAAAGAGTTACAAGATATGTACCTCAACCGCAAAGGGTTCGCTTTCGACTGCGATAACCCCGGTATGATGAAAGATAACCGACAGGTGTTTGAAGCATCGTTAAAAACCGCAGAAGTGACCTTCCAGAACCTGGATTCTTCTGAGATTAGTTTAACCGACGTTTCCCACTATTTTGACTCAGATCCCACCAAAGTGGTGGCCAGCTTACGGGATGACGGCAAAAAACCCACTGCATATATCGCCGATACCACCACCGCCAATGCACAGGTGCGAACCTTATCGGAAACCGTCCGTTTAGATGCGCGTACCAAGATTTTAAACCCCAAATGGTACGAAGGGATGTTATCCCACGGTTACGAAGGAGTAAGGGAATTATCCAAGCGTCTCGTTAATACGATGGGATGGAGTGCAACAGCAGATGCAGTTGATAATTGGGTGTATGAAGACGTAAACACTACTTTTATTCAGGATGAGGAGATGTATAAGCGTCTAATGAACTTAAATCCCAATTCCTTCCGTAAAATGGTAGGAACACTCTTAGAAGTCAATGGACGAGGGTATTGGGAAACCTCACCTGAAAACCTTGAACGCTTACAGGAGTTGTATCAGGAGGTTGAAGACAGAATCGAAGGAATTGAGTAGAATTTGAGCTAAATTTTAGGGAAAAGGGGTGTTAAATAATCAGACACCTCTTTTTATTTTATGGAGAATCTAAATACTCTTGATTAAGTAAATAGTCATTAATATTATTTAAAATTTTTCTGAGATATTCAATGACTCTTTCACTAATTTCAACTAGATTAGTAGCAGTCGATCCTTTTCTCTACAGTTGTAGATAGAAATTAGGGGGCTTGGGCACGTTTGCAGTAGTGATAATAGCGAGCTACAGCCTGATGGGTTCTGCGCCAAAATGACCAATGCAAGATCGACTCTAAAGACCAGATGCGGGGAAACAGTAATC
>JBGTGT010000069.1:0-35534 GCA_041746575.1 Microcystaceae cyanobacterium | reverse complement strand
GAGGGGTGGAGTAGAATTTGTTCTCGCTGGTGACGATATAGGGGGAAGGATTGGTGACGGTGTCAGCACTCCAGCTGAGTCCCCCATCGGCGGCAGCTACGGTGTTTCCTCCGACGTTAATGCGATACAGTACGTTGGTATCATTGTCTCTGATGGTGCCAATCCCACTAGCTTCTTCGCTGAATTCAAAGATAGCGTTGTTAACGTTAAAAAGATTGACCTCAAAATAGTGATCTCCCTCAACGTCCGTATCGTCGACGATATCGACTGTGATGGTTTGGGTGCGAGTACCAGGCGCAAAGGTTAATGTTCCGCTAGTGGCGATGTAATCACTCCCACTGGTGGCCGAATCATCGTCAGTGGTATAATCTACAGTGATTTCGGATTCACTCGCCGCAGAAAGGCTAACGGTAAATGTAGCCGTGCCATCCCCTTCATTGACTGAAACGTCATTAATCGTCATAAAGGGAGGAATATCGTTATCAATGACCGTTACTGAAAGATTGGGAAGGGTTAATCCTGCATAATTCGGATCAGTGCTACTGATATTATGAGCGATGCTGACCGTTTGCTCTCCTTCATTGAGGGCATCATTAACCGCCGTGACCGTCACGACTTGCGGCAGATTCCAATTCTGAGGGGTGAAGGTGACTTGAGCGGTACTGAGGGCGATTTGAGCATTGGGCGTTAGATTAATAGTGACATTTCCCGTAGGTTGAGAACTCAAAGCAAGGGAATAGGTATCTCCTGCACCGGCTTCTGTAACGGTGGTTGACCCATTTGTTTCTTGCAAAAGAACCCCCGGTTTAGCGGTAGATTCAATCGTTAAGTCCAGAAAATCGGCAGTGAAGGGTTCGGCATTACGGGAAGTTGCCGTTAGCGTGATCACAGGGGAACTGAGTTTCCCATCAATTAAGTATTGTCCTGCTAAAGCCCGACGAATGGGACTATTGGCGGCTAATTGCACCGTTCCAATAGTGGTTTCTTGTCCTTGCCAACTACCGTTAACTTGATAGCGGAAACCGGCGGTGACTTGGAAGGTCTCTACATCTACATTCAACAGCAGTTCAATTTGATCATCATCCACCGCATTTAAAAGCTCTGGCGCATTCACAGCCACCAAAGACTGTTGAACATCCCCTTCCTCATGCAATAGTTGTAATTGAGGGGCAACAGGTGAACCACTGGGATTACTAGCCGCAATGGCCAGACGAATAAAGTCGGACGCACTACCCGTTCCCAAGGCAATCCCTAGAGAGGCGGCGGCATTGAAGATGACGGTACCATTGGCATCACTAGAGAAAGGATTAAAAACAGGGACTTTAATCGTCAAATCTTGGACATTTTGACCGACCGAAAAGCCTGTTTGTAGGGCATCCCGTTGATTATTGGTCGTTCCTGCACTATCGCCGGCCGTCGCTGATTTGACCTGTACAATTCCCGGTGCGCCGCCTCGAATGGTATTGGACAAATCCGTTAAGCCATCGAGCAAATCCACGCCATTAATCATCCAACCAGTCATGCCGATGTTGTAATCCCCAGGAGGGCCGGGATAAACCCCACTATCAGAGGGATTAAAATCCCAAAACAGGGTTTCTCCCCCATTAATAACGGTGCTTAAGCCATTGTTGGCATCAAATTGAAGGGGATCAATATTGTCGTTTAACCCATCATCATCTTGGTCAATGTCGGGTGGGGGTTGAAAATCCGAGGGAACAAGAGCGACAATACTATCGGCAGAAAATTGAGCAACCCAAATGCTACTGGCAAATTCTTCTGTGCCAATAGCAAAAGAATCGACTGAGGTCAAATCTAAGGGTACACCATTGACCTTTAAGGCTTTCTTATCCGTGACACTTGTTCCGGCTAGGGTTCCGTTGGAAACAAGTTCAATGAAGCTAATATCCCCATTAAATGACGCAGATACCAGCACCTCGGCATTGGGATTATTTGTAACTGGGCTAAGACCAGTGATAGGGTCTTTATAGATGTATTCTGTTATACCATTGGTGGAGCTATTAATGGTGATTAAAGAGCCATCAGGCCCTTTAAGGGTGCCATTAGGATTAAATCCCGGCACTTGGTAAACTCCGGCTTCAGGATGGGTTATGCCTCCCGTAATCGTATCCCAATCAACGGGGAGATCATCTAAGGTGGTGTTGGGATTGTTATTGGGATCGTTTGTGTAGGTCAGTCGAGTTACGATGGGTACACCACTGCTGGCATCTACGCTATACAGTCCAGCCGCCGCCCCTGATGCGTAAACAGGGTTAGGATGACCGGCGTAGAAACCTGAAGTGACTAAATGTAATTGATCGGGTAAGTTATCGTTGCCGGTGTCAACATCAATATTCGGATTATTTGTGGCGACTTGATTGCTATTGGTGACGGCAACCCCGCCGGCCGTTAGAGGAACATCCCCCCATCCATTATTGGGGCCGTTGTCAAACGTATAAATATGACCGGCTTCCGTAATGACTAGGTCAAAAGCATTGCGATAGCCCATCGAATAAATCTGAACCGGCCCATTAGGGTCATATTTCGCTTGATTTCGACCATCATTGCCCCCAAAGGTATTTGCCGCTTCAGCATCGACTGGGTTTGTCACACCGACGACCGTATCTTGTCCATTGGCATTATTGGGTCGGGTGGGGTCATCTAAGGTAGGAAGGGCGTAAACGTAGGGATTAACATAACTGGTACCGCCCTTTAAGCCCCCATTGGCTATCAAATTCGCTTCAATGGATTCTAGGTGCGTTAAATCTACCCGCAAAATCCCTGCAGAATAGTAATATTCCGGTGTCCAAGCAAAGTTATTACTGGGCGCGCCTCGATTGGTGTTTCCCCCAGTAATGACGTACATAATCTGGTGTAATTCGCCATTGACCATTTCCTGCCGAATGTCCATACCATTGATGGAATGGTTCTCTTCAGAACGGGGTAAACCGATGACTAGGTCAACTTTGCTCCAAGTGCCACTGGCATTTCGCACCAGACGGGAAATCATACTAGAATTCGTATCTAGGTTTTGTTCATTACCGCTACTTCCCCCCCCAACGCGAGGATCACTTGATCCGACATAGATAACCACTTCACCGTTTGCACCTTCGGTGACCACTAAACCGGTGACTTGACGACTACCTAAGGACGCTAACGTCCCATCGTCGTTGTGGTTGGGTATATTCTTGACTAAGCTAGTAGCGTCACTGCCGCCGGCATTGTTGATGACAAATTTTTCGATTTGACCGTTTTTGAATTGGGGCTTAACATTAAAGGAGCGAATGGTGCCATCCTGCTGGGAAACGTAGAGGCGGCCGTCAGGACCAAATTGGATTGAGGTCGGATTGTTGAGGGGAACCCCTTTTAGATCGACAGGAACGGGAATAAAGTCGGTAGAGAGAGCCATAGGAAATAAAAAACTGTTGTTAATGATTTAATAAAGGATTCAAAGTCAGGGATTAACAACAAAGCATTTTTTTAAACAGATTTTTTCCCGTACACATTTTCAAAAGAGATAAAGAAATTTTCGTTCTTTTGTAGACTGGGAAACTACTTAGGAAAGCCTATTGCTTTTTTGAAAGCTGTACGTAATCTTACGTTGTCTATCTTAGCTTAAGGACTAATGTCCTCACCATAGATCTTCACAGATCTAAATCTCTCTTAAGTAGTATAGAATTTTACCTAAAAAAAAGACTCGACAAGCCTTAGAGAATTAAGGGAAAAAGTCGAGTCAACAAGCACCGTTATTTTTGGAGAATAAAACGAGTATTGTCCTAAGAATAAGGAGGAGATCGTATTGCCAACTCCAATTGCGCTGGTACTTTAAGTCGAGATTGAGAACCTCATCGAATGAAGAAACTTGAGATCTTCGACTAACTTGCCATTCTCCTGTCATCCCTGTTTTGACTCGTAAGCGTTGCCACGCTAAACGGTCGTATTGAGCAACTTCATCTAGTGTTGGAGGGCGAGTCCCGACTAGGCTCATTTCTCCCCGAAAAACATTGCAAAATTGGGGTAATTCGTCTAAGCTGGTACGCCGCAGAAATCGCCCCACTTTGGTAATGCGCGGATCGTTGACATTCTTGAAAAAAGGCCCACTAACTTGGTTGTAAATACTCATTTTGCGTCGTTCTGCGTCGAGATACATCGTCCGAAATTTGATAATTCGGAACGGTTTGCCCAGAAGACCACAACGGACTTGGGTAAACAGAACAGGACCTGGACTATCCACTCGGATAGCGATCGCAATTGGCAAAAAGAGGATCACCAGAATGAGCAAACCCGCTAAACTGCCGATGAGATCGATTAACCGTTTGACGGGAGAATGAGCAGACGGATGAGATTCTAGCGGGATATTTGCTAAAACAGGACTAAAAATGGTGTCGTTCATGGCAAGAGAGACAAGCTTTTAAGTAAGAGTAGATGTCGTTTAACTTTAAAGAACGGCGTTTCAAGGATCATCTCTGGTTAACTTTCTTCAAGCTCGACAAAATTGGACTGCGCGACAATTGCAGAAAAATGCGGCCAAATTTGCATGATCAGTTTTAATTGATCTAAAGAAATATGATGGGCAGCTTGTTCTGCTTTCGATAAGGGGACACCTTGCTGGATTAATTGGGTTTGATAGAGTTTTCTCAGTTGAAGAGACATAATTTCCTCCTGATAATTGCAAAAATAGAATTTTGTTACAAAAGTTTACATAAAAAGACAGAACTTCCCCAAAGGACTTTGTAATGATCCGCTTTCTCCTTTTGTCTTAAACGAATTGCTTTTCTAGTTAGCGAAAGAATCGTTTTACGGTCGGTAAGTGTTCGTTCATTTCATCGTACGAATCAAAACAACCTCAATCTTTTTGGCTTGAGTTGATTGCAAACCACCTGTCAACATTGTCTTTATTCACTGTTAAAAATTGATCGGGTTGAGTTAACCAAGGAAAGATAGTCAATTTTGACACAGTTATTCTATCTCTCCAAGATTGGGAAGCGCACTCAAAGGTGTCTTTCTTCCGTCCTCTATAGTAGTAAAACTACTAGGGGGTGGAAACCGTTGTTCCGAGTATTTACTTAAACGATGCCAACCATTCTACTATGAGCTATTGATTTTGTCAAGGAATAGCCCAAAAATTGCATAACATTGTCGCCTACTAGGCAAATACATGAGTTTTCTACGTCTTTAGAGCTCAGGCGCACACTTAAAAGCTTTTTTTCCTTCTGCCTATAGTCGTAAAAAAAACTTGGAGCAGCAATCAGCCGTCGGATATATACTTAGGTGACATCACATAGACTAAGATATATCTACTCCATTGTCAACTCATTTCTTGACAATTTTCCAACTTTACCCTTAGTGTCCTTATTCTAATTAATACTTAAAGGATCAACGTCTAAGGTCATTGTTACTGAGCGAGGACACAAAGACTGTAAAGTGTTCAATTGAGGCAGTTGATCAACATTGAGCGTCGAAAACTTTAATAAAAGATGCCAACGGTAACGATTCGCCACTCTCATAATCGTAGCGGGTGCTGGTCCCAAGATTTCACAATCGGTATTGACCCGATCACGGCAAGCTTCTGCAACTGACTCGGCCGTTTGTTGGACTTCTTCAAGGTTTAAACCTGCAAAATGGATTAAAATCAAGCTTCCGTAGGGTGGGTAATATAATTCTTCCCGTTTTGGTAATTCTGCTTCAACGAAACTCACATAATCGTGATTTCTTACGGCTTGAATAACGGGATGCTCAGGGCAGTAGGTTTGTATTATCACTCGACCGGGATCTTCCCCTCGTCCTGTCCGTCCTGCCACTTGTGTTAAGGTTTGAAAGGCTCTTTCTGCGGACCGATAATCCGAATGATACAATAAACCATCAGCCGCAATTACCCCGACTAGCGTGACTTGAGCTAAATCTAGTCCTTTGGTTAGCATTTGCGTTCCTACCAATAAATCCGCCTCTCCTTGAGTAAATTGGTCTAATAATTGGCGATGTGCGCCCTTTTTACGGGTAGTGTCGCTGTCAAAGCGCAACCAACGGAGAGAGGGAAACTGACGAGTTAGCTCTTGGGTGACTTTTTGCGTACCACTGCCAAAGAATTTAAGATAAGGAGAGCGGCATTCAGGACAGTGACGGGGTTGTAAAGCGGTATGATTACAGTAATGACAGCGAAGCAATTCCGTTGCACCTTGATGGGTGTAATGATAAGACAGAGAAACGTCACAATGGGGACATTCTAGGACATAACCACAGTTACGACAGGAAACAAACGTGCTGTGTCCTCGACGGTTGACAAAAAGAATTCCTTGTTTTTGTTCTTCTTGGAGTTTATTTAAGGCATTTTGTAGGGAAAGACTAAAAATTGAACGGTTACCTCGTTGTAATTCTTGACGCATATCGACAAGGGTGACAGGAGGAAGAGGACGAGATTGGATTCGTTCAGGCAAAGAGAGATAATAAGTTTGAGCAGGAAAATTAAGCGGATTGACTTTAATATTTAACCAACTTTCCAACGAAGGGGTCGCTGATCCCAGAATTAAGGGACAATTGTCTAATTCAGCGCGCCATTGTGCGACAGTGCGGGTGTGATAGTTGGGTAAAGTATTAATTTGCTTAAAACTACTATCGTGTTCTTCGTCAAGAATAATCATTCCCAAATTCAAAATAGGCAAAAAAATCGCTGATCTTGTGCCAATAATGACTTGAGGTTGATGAGGGGTTAACAACTGTCGCCATGTATCGTATCTTTCGCCATCGGATAAACCGCTATGATAAACACAAATCTGTTGATTAAAACGCGCCCGAAAACGATCAGTTAATTGAGGAGTTAAGCCAATTTCAGGAACAAGAATCAAGGCAGATTTTCCTTGGGCTAAAATAGGAGCGATCGCTTGTAAATAAACCTCTGTTTTGCCCGATCCGGTGACACCATGTAATAATATCTGAGCGTATTTGTTTAGAGTGCTTTTTATGACTTTTAGGGCATTTTGTTGAGCAGGCATTAAAGATTTGATTTCATCTTTTTCTTGCTCAATGCCTCTGGCAATTCGTAAAATTTCCCTTTCTTCAATCGTAATAAAACCGGCTTGCTCTAAATTTCTTAAGGTCGGGATTGTTGTTTTAGCAATTTTCAAAAAATCAGTAACAAAAACCTCTCCTCCTTCATTTTTGAGAACTTGTAATATTTCTTGCTGACGTTGATTGAGATCAAGAGAAAATCGATCACCAATAAGCGTAATCACCCGTTGGGTTTTCGGTTGATTTTCTTGAGGTAATTCTTCATAACTTTCGATCCAGCCTCGTTTTAATAATTCGCTGATGCCGCGTTGTAAATGGTTTGTTTTTATTTGTTGCTTAAGATAACTCCAGCTATAATGACCTTCTTTAGATGATTTCAAAAGCGTAATAATGCGTTGAGCCGTTGAACTGCAGAAGTGTTCGTGTCCTTTCGGAATGTTATCTAAACAAAGTCGAATTCGTTTCTGCGATCGCACAAAAAGTTTGGGTGGAAAAGCGGCTTTGACGACTTTATAAAGATCCGTATAATAATAGGTCGCTACTTTATTTAATAACTGCCAATAGTAAGACGGGAGTAAATTATCGCTTAAAATTTCGACAATTTCTTTAATATCATGAGGCAATAAATCTTCAGGAAGGGTGTCGATTGTTCTCAGCACCATGCCGCTCAGTTTTTGTCCTCCAAAAGGCACCAGCACAAGATACCCCGGCTGAACGCTTAAATGTAAAGGAACTCGATAGGTATAAGCTTGATAATTTGACGGAGTGAAAGGTTGAAATGATAACGTTTGCGCAGAAGTTAATTCATTTTCGGCGGAGGCGGTGGCGGAATCTTGATGATCGAGAGATGATTGGGTTGAAGCGGCGGTAATCGGACAATCAACCAAGACTTCAACCCATTGAGGGTTAAAAAAAGCCGTTTGGTAACGACTATTGGGTTCTGCAACGGAAAAAAGAGACATCGTTCCACGTAAAATCAATTTTGACTGGGTTAAGCGGTTGTGCCTTAATTTCAACGACCTATTTTAAGTCCCTCCTGTCGCTTTTTAAAAACTCATTGATCCATCGTATCAGCTTAGTCATTCTCCCTGCCTTCTGCTCCTCCTTTTTCTTAAACTTTTCTTTAGATTTGTTTGTAATTAAGTATTAAGAGATTTTCTGCTTCTCTCCCCAATTTTAAGGAAATCGGTTAAAGTATAGGCAGTTACCATTCAGGGGTTTTTCGGAGAAATTCTTGAATTTCAAGAAAGCTTGACAAAGAAGCTGCTCTCTTAAAATTTCTCAATCTAATTTGCTTCATTTTGTGATTAGAAAAACAAAACATTTAGAAATTTCTGGTACTCTGATGGAGACAAAGAACAGATTTCTCTCTAAATATTCTCAAGCCAGCAAACAACGCTTTCTGCTCCTCTTGGTCTTCAAATCTATCTTTCTCGTCTTCTGATCCCTTTATTAAAAAAACCTTAAAAAAATTGAAGAATGACCTTTCAATGCAACAATCAAGCCCATAAGAACCCAACGAAATAATCCGATTTACCTTAAGGTTTTCCCTGTTTTTCTGAATCTAATTTAATTATTCGCCTATGAATTCTACTAACCCTATACCCCCTAATGTTACCCTCTCTTCAATCGAAAACAATTTCGATGGCAAACCCTCAGAAATACCGCAGATAGAAGTTGATTTTTCAGAACTCGATGAAGATTTAGAGGCCACCGCTAGTCCTAGATACAGTAAGGCAGTCGCTGAAGATACAGTGGGAGCTTTTTTCAAGGAAATGGCGCGTTATCCGTTGTTAGATCCGGATGAAGAAATAGAACTCGCCCAATCCGTTCAATTTCTACTCAAAGCCGAAGAATCCCAGCAAGCACTCCAAGCCAACCTCAATCGTTTTCCCACCAAACTGGAACTTGCGAACCATCTCGGATTAGACAACGAACGCCAGTTAGAAAATCGCCTCTATCGAGGACGAATGTCCAAAAGAAAAATGATTCGCTCTAATTTGCGGCTAGTTGTTTCTATTGCCAAGCGTTATCTCAACAGAGGTGTCCCTTTCTTAGATTTAATTCAAGAAGGTGCGATTGGTTTAAACCGGGCGGCAGAAAAATTTGACCCCAACAAAGGTTACAAATTCTCTACCTATGCCTACTGGTGGATTCGTCAAGCGATTACCCGTACCATTGCTAACGATGCCCGCACCATTCGCCTACCGATTCATATCGTTGAAAAACTCAATAAGCTAAAAAAAGCCCAACGAGTTTTGAAGCAACAATTGCAACGGAATCCCACAGAAAAAGAATTAGCCGATGAATTAGAAATTAACACTCATCAATTACATCAACTCTTGCAACTGCGGCGACAATCTCTCTCTCTTAATCATCGTGTCGGCAAAGGAGAAGACACCGAGTTAGTGGATTTACTGGAAGACCAAGATTTATTGCTTCCCGAAGAAAAAATGAGCGAGCGTATGCTCCAAAGCGAAATATCGGCTGTTTTGAGTGATGTTCTCACCGAACGCGAAAAAGATGTTATTTCCTTGCGTTATGGTCTAACTACTAGCCAACCCCATACCCTTGAAGAAGTCGGTGGCATCTTTAATCTTTCCCGCGAAAGAGTGCGCCAAATTCAAAGCAAAGCCATGCGTAAATTACGTCGTCCTCAAGTGGCTCGTCGCCTGAAAGGATGGTTATCTTAAACTTGATTGGGAAGTCAAGTTATGAGCAATAGTCAGTAAAAACAAGTTTTTTTTGCTAAAGACTGCTTTTAAATTGCTTATAATAGATTTTTCTCTAAAAATTTAACCTTGTATTGGCAATGACTTCCTGTCTGATTCGTTCGGTGACGCCTCAGGATGTTCCGACGCTTTTTCGTCTAATTAAAGCCTTAGCAGAATATGAACAGTTGTCTCATCTCGTGATAGGCAATTCTGCCCAGTTAAAAGAACATCTTTTCGGTGATCATCCCTTTATTGAATCTGTCGTAGCAGAATGGGAAGGTAAGACTGTAGGATTCGCCTTATTTTTCCCGAATTACTCGACTTTTCTGACTCAACCGGGCATTTATATCGAAGATATTTTTGTTTTACCCGACTATCGTCGTCGGGGGATCGGGAAAGCTTTATTGAATCATGTTGCCCAATTAGCGGCTCAACGGGGAGCAGGTCGCTTAGAATGGAGTGTTTTGGACTGGAATGAACCGGCGATCGCTTTTTATCAACAAATGGGGGCGACGATTTTAGAAGAATGGCGAATTTGTCGCTTAACGGGGAAAAAATTAAAGTCAAACTCACAACGGCCTTTTTCTTCGAGAGGGTATCCATAAAGAAAATATTAAACCTTTGGGTAGGGTAGGTTAGGTGAAATGAAATAATTTGCCGTACGTAACCCACCGAGGATAAGTATTGAAAGACTTCTTAAGATTTATTTGAAGACACCTTCTAGCCAATGAAGAAACTTATACCGATACTTTAGGCTGCGGATGAGGCTCAATAATCCCTTGATTTAACGTTTTCACTAACTGGCAAAAATGTGCGATCGGGGGAATTTGTAAGCGATCTTGGGTGGTAACGAGGACCACTTGACGGGTTAATTGGGGCGAAGAACGACCATTAACCGTCATCCCATCGGGAAAAGGGGCAAGGGAGCGAACTGCCAAAGAAGGATCCGTTTCCACCTCTACTAACGCCATTCTCGGTAATAATGCAATAATATCCCCCTGACGGACAACGCCACGAAACGCGTCGAGGGTATTTAACTCCATCACCGTCTTTAAAATTGTCCCTTGTCGGGCAAACCATTCTTGTACCAAGCGTTGCATCCCATAGCCATCCTTAAACACCACTTGGGGATAGTGAACCAATTCTGACCAAGGAATAGGGTTGTAGCGAGTTAACGGGTGATTGACGGACATTAAAACTTCTATCGGTTCTTCGTATAGGCTTTCCACAGCCATTTCAGGACTGGTGGTCAAAAATCGGTTATTCATCACAATCGCTACATCTACTAACCCATCCCGCAGCACTTTAAGGGCGCGATCGCTTCCTAAGGCAGTAACCCGTAATTGTACATCGGGATAATCTCGGCAGAATTGCTGTAAAATGGGAGGTAAATAAAAAGAACATACCGAATGAATCGCCGCCACACATAATTCAGGTTGCTTTCCGGCTTTCAAGTCTAAGATCTCTTGGCTTAAGGTCAACCATTCTTGACACATTTTTCGCGCTCTGGGGAGCATCTTCTCGCCAGCTACCGTCAGTTTTGCTTGAGAACTACGATGAAAGAGCGGAAGTCCCAAATCGCTTTCTAACGACTGGATTTGACGGCTAATGGTGGATTGTGTAACACCGCATCGACGGGCGGCTTGTCCAAAATTTCCCGTTTCTGCGACTGCCAAAAAAGCCTGTAATTGCTCAATCCGCATAGTGCGAGGATAGATAAAATAGGGTAGAAGTCTGCTATTTTGACAATAGTGGATTTAGGGAACTTAATTCGGTAGATTTGGATACATTTTCCCATCAACTCGATACTCCGTTCCAAGATAGAGGGTGAAAGGTTAGAAAATATAGGGGTCATTTTTCATCTTATCCATCGCTCATGTTAGAAATCATTGCTCATCGCGGTTATAGTAAAATTGCGCCTGAAAACACTTTATTCGCTTTTCAAAAAGCAATAGAATGGGGCGTCCATTCCCTTGAATTTGATCTGCAAATTTCTGCAGATGGTGTTCCGGTCATTTTTCATGATCAAACCTTAAATCGTCTGACGCAAACAGAGGGAACGATTCGAGAAAAATCCCTTGCACAATTACAGCAATTGAGCATTAAAACAGAGCAGAATATAACTGACGAAACTCAAACCCTTCCAACTTTAGAGGAAGCTTTACCCTTGCTGAAGCGAGTTCCCCATTTCCTTTATTTTGATATTAAAAATCATGCTCAATGGAGGGATTCCGAAATCCAATCTTTTGTCCTATTTTTGCAAAGATCAGGGCTTCAAAAAAAGTCAATTCTTACTTCATTTAACGAAGATTTTTTAACTCGTTGTCTTTTCTCTGATTCAAAACTTAAAATAGGCTATTTTTTAACCCATGCGGCTGATTATCAACAGCAATTTCACAAAGCAAAAGCAATCAATAAAGGATGTTTAAGCTGTCACTACTCGGTTATTTTCGATTATCCCCCGATTGTGCAGGATAGTCTTCAACATAACATTGACTTAGTGGTCTGGACGGTGGATGAGGTTCACATTGCTCAGCAATTATACGATTTAGGTGTTAATCGCTTTATTTCCAACGACTTGAGTCTTTTTAGCCAAATCAATTTAGATTCATGATTGATGGCTAATTCCCGTTCCCCATTTGCGGATTACCGATGGCAGGTGACTTGCCAGAAATCTGAGAATTACGTTAAATTTGATTAAGCAGAGTGAATGGTTTATAGCCATTTTTTGCAAGTTATGTTAACGAACTTGACAAAAGCGACAACGTATCATAGAGAAAACCCCCTTTAGAGAAACAACGTAAACATGAAAATTTCTTGGAGAAACTTATTACTGTGGATGATGCCCCTGTTGGTCATCGGCTTTTTCTTGTGGCAAGGCACGTTTGCCCCAGCTACCAGTATTGCGGGCAACAATGTTGCTAAAACTCGGATGACTTACGGGCGTTTCCTTGAATATCTAGATGCTGGCCGCATTGTCAGCGTTGATCTGTATGAAGGTGGTCGTACCGCCATCGTAAAAGCTGTAGATCCCGAAATTACCGACCAAGTGCAACAAGCGCGGGTAGATTTGCCCGTCAATTCCCCCGATCTGATTGCCAAGCTGAGAGAGTCCAATATTCGCTTTGATGCCCATCCTCTGCGTAATGATGGCGCACTATGGGGATTTTTAGGAAATTTACTCTTTCCTATTCTATTAATTGGCTCGTTATTCTTCCTCTTTCGTCGTTCCAGTAACTTACCGGGTGGGCCTGGCCAAGCGATGAACTTTGGTAAATCCCGCGCCCGCTTTCAGATGGACGCAAAAACCGGCATTACCTTTGAGGATATAGCCGGAATTGATGAAGCCAAAGAAGAATTGCAGGAAATCGTTACTTTCCTCAAACAACCAGAGAAATTTACTGCCGTTGGTGCTAAGATTCCCAAAGGTGTTCTTTTAGTAGGACCGCCCGGAACGGGTAAAACCTTGTTGGCCAAAGCGATCGCTGGCGAGGCCGGTGTCCCCTTTTTCAGCATCTCTGGTTCAGAATTTGTGGAGATGTTTGTCGGGGTTGGGGCTTCCCGCGTACGAGATTTATTCAAAAAAGCGAAAGAAAACGCCCCTTGTCTCATTTTTATCGATGAAATTGACGCTGTTGGCCGTCAGAGAGGCGCAGGCATCGGCGGCGGTAACGATGAGCGGGAACAAACCCTTAACCAACTCTTAACGGAAATGGATGGGTTTGAAGGCAATACGGGGATTATTATCATTGCGGCTACCAACCGTCCTGATGTGCTAGATTCTGCTTTAATGCGTCCGGGTCGCTTTGATCGTCAAGTCATTGTAGATGCGCCTGATTTTAAAGGACGTTTATCTATTTTGGAGGTTCACGCCCGTAATAAAAAACTGGCTCCTGAAATTTCCCTTGAAGCGATCGCCCGTCGCACCCCTGGCTTTAGTGGGGCAGATTTAGCCAATCTACTGAACGAAGCGGCTATCTTAACGGCTCGTCGTCGTAAAGAAGCGATTACCATGTTAGAGATTGATGATGCTGTTGATCGCGTTGTGGCTGGCATGGAAGGCACGCCCTTGGTAGATAGCAAGAGTAAACGGTTAATTGCTTATCATGAAGTAGGTCATGCGTTGGTGGGTACACTCCTAAAAGACCACGATCCCGTCCAAAAAGTGACCTTAATTCCTCGTGGACAGGCACAAGGGTTAACTTGGTTCACCCCTAACGAAGAACAAGGATTAACCACCAAATCCCAAATCATGGCGCGCATTGCTGGAGCATTAGGCGGCCGCGCGGCGGAAGAGGAAGTATTTGGTTATGAAGAGGTCACCACGGGAGCAGGAGGCGATTTACAACAAGTCGCTGAAATGGCACGTCAGATGGTGACTCGCTTCGGTATGAGTGATCTAGGGCCGGTTTCCCTCGAAAGTTCAGGGGGTGAGGTCTTTTTGGGGGGTGGCTTAATGAATCGCTCAGAATATTCAGAAACAGTCGCTTCTCGTATTGATGATCAAGTGCGAACCATCGCTGAAAATGCTCATCAACTGGCACGGAAATTAATTCGGGAAAACCGTGAAGTGGTTGATCGAGTGGTGGATCTCTTAATTGAGAAAGAAACCATTGATGGTGCAGAATTTCGGCAAATTGTGGCGGAATATACCCATGTTCCTGAAAAGGAATCCTATATCCCCCAACTGACTTAAATTCTCATTTCGCTTAAGATTCTTATTAAGGGGCATTGCCCCTTTTTGCTTATTCGGACTTGGACTAATTTTAACGTGAGTTCGACGAGGGCAATTATCTCAATTTTTTTGTCCATTCTCGTTGGGATTAGGAAAAGAAAAACAAATTCTTGATTGGGGGACTAGCCCCCCAAACCCCCTGCACAAAAAAAAATTAAATAAAGAATTCTCGTAGATTTTCTGATGGTCGAACTCACGTAATTTTAGGTTATTTATTATTGATAGCAATACACGTTTGGGCGCAAACGTACGCCTCATTAAGTCGCTAAGGGCTGTTTAAATCGTAATCGGAATTAACCGCTAATTTCTGCAACTTTTCTGTTAATTTTGCCCAAAGACCGATGGCTCATCTGAGTATAACGTTGTCTCAAAGGACAATCGTGACACATTACACTTTTACGACAATCAAACTCACACCGAGAGATAGCAGGGGGAACATCTTGGACGATCGTATTTTTGATATTTTGTAACCATTGCTGAAACATGGTTGCTTCTCCACTTCTTCGTTTGATACCTATGAGTGTAGAAAAGCGATATGTCGGTGCTATGACGCTCAGTTGATCAAGGGATGACAGTTATCTCTTCAGAAAAGAAAGGGAAAAAGCGAGATTTTACCTTTCTTTTACCCCTTAACTCTTTATGTCTTAACCATTGATATATCGAGCAAAAATATCATCATTAACGGTCAAATTGCGACGATCAAAATAGGAACTGTGAGCGCAGACGAGATTATAAATTCCTAAGAAACCGGGGCAACCTGTCGGTTCTAATTTCAAATATTCTTGATTAACTTCAAATTGGTCTCCTAAGAGTCCACCGACGAGATCTCCTTTAGCGTCCAAATTAATCCATTGATTGACCATGGTTGGACGACGGCCATTTTTATTTTCTGACCGTAAAGCAATACGAACCGGCCCAAGGGATAAGGCACTCCCGACGGTAAAGAAGGCATTTACTCGTCCTGATAAGGATAGCTGTTCTAATTCTCGTAATCCTTCGTAAGATACCACTGTTCCCCAACTGTGAGAGATAATGTCAATTTCAGCCCCGCTTGCTAGTAAAGGTTGAACAACCTCAGTAAAACGTTTAAGAATGTTTTGGCGCATCGTCGGGTTGACCATATAAACTAAAAAATCATCCCAAGATAGCCCCTCTCCTCTTGCAGTAGGAGCTTGAATCGCTTGACGTGCCGCCTGTCCACCGCCCGTCTGTTCAGCAATCATCTGTTTACGTCGTTCTTCTAAAATTAACTCAATTTCTCGGCGTAATTGTTCTTCTTGAGCGATATCGCCTAGAGAACGGCTTTTTTGATTGACTAAATCACTCCAGAAGACTTCTCGTCGAGTATCATTGAGGCTGCCATCGCCAAAGATAGCCGGAACAAATGGTTTAAGCGCGTTCCACCAATCCTCAGAATAGCCCTTCGGATGCGTCCCAATGCCGTGGACATAGACCAAATACCGATTAGCAGTGCGACGTAGGGTAATCTCTTTGTCTTCGGTGACTAAACCGCCTGTGCCGCCAAGCGTATCTAGAAGCTTAATATAGGCCTCTATCAGAAGTTTCTGGTTTTCTGGGGTGAGATTCGGTACGTTTCTGGGATCGGGAATAGAATCAAGCATATCGTTATCGGAAATAACCGTATTAGAAGAAGATTGACCGAAAAGTGAACCGATTCGAGGTTGCCCCTCGTGTTGAGGTTCTTGGAAAAAGTGATTGTTGGTAAGCTGTTGAGTAACCTGTTGAATCGTTTGCTGAGATCCCAAATTAGGATTTTCTCTCAGGGTTTGACAGAGATAATAGGTGAATGCACCGTTGAAATTATTGTCAATATAAGCATCTGCCGAGGTTTGATCGTCCCGACACCCTGCTAAAAGAAGATGTTTTTCCAAAGGGAGGACGGTGGTTCTGAGTGTGCCTGAGCGGGCGAAGGAGCGAATTTTATTGTCGAATTCTGGTGGAGGGGGCAGAAAACGGGGTAAAATCACCGATTGTTCTTGTACTAATTGCTGATATTCTGCTGAATCAAGGGTGTCTGACTCACTTCCTGAACGACTAACGGTTAAAGGGGTGTAAAGACCGCGTTGAGTTGCTGTTTCAGTATCTAGAAGGAGTGTTTGCTGATTTCCATCCACATTTACTGTGATGCTTCTTGTTCCTGTTCCTGAATGGCAACTATCAAAGATAAAAGTTAAATGTACCCCATCGGGAACACGTTCGATCATCGCCTGCCATTCATCATCCCGAATATAGGTTTCAGGATTGTAGAAGTCCATATTATAAAGACAGAGAATTTCATCTGCTCCATCGCTTTCATCTCCTTGATCATCGGGAACATAAGAGCCATGACCTGAAAAATGAAAAACGAGTTGATCGCCGGAGTGAACATTCCTGATGAGCCAATTGTATTCCTTTTCAATGGCACGTTTGGTTACTTGCTCATCCCGTAATGAATGGATATTAGCGGGATCAAAGGCAAAAGACTGGGTAAGCAGAGACGAAAGATTGTCCACATCGTTCAGACAGCCTCTCAGGTCTGTTTGGGTTTGATATTGATTGATGCCGCATAAAACAGCTTTATTGGCCATCGTTTTTTTGGGGTAACTTTATTTATTATGGGTTACTGCTACTTTGACCTTCTACCGAATTTCGCAAACGATAACTTCCTATTCACAATTCTTCATAGTCACCTAAGTCCAGCTCAGTGACGATTCAAGATTAAAAAACGTTGAACCTCTTCTGCTGTGGGTTGAGCGGCGATCGCGCCGGCTTGGGTAGTCGTTAATGCACCGACCGCACTGGCGTAAATAATCGCTTTTTGGGCTAAATTGGCGTCTTTGAAAATATCATTTCCCATTTGACAACATTGGTGTAAAAATCCCGCCACAAAGCTATCTCCTGCGCCCGTTGTATCAATCGTATTGACCCGAAAAACGGACTGATGCGTTTGAGACGCTCCGATGCAATAAGTACACCCTTTTTCCCCTGCTGTAATTAAGATCCCTTGAAGATGGGGAAATTTGCCTTTAATCACTGAAGGATCTTCCGTTGCGAATAACCACTGTGCCTCCTCATCTGAACATTTCAGAATCGTGGCATGGCTTAAAATGGATTCAATCATGGAAGGGGCGTCTTCAGGGTTCGTCCAAAAAACGGGACGCCAATTAATATCTACAAATACCTTAACCCCTTGTTGTTGCGCCGATGCTAGGGTTTTGAGAATGGCTTGACGACTATCCCGATAGGCTAATCCTAACGTTCCTGTTACCAAATATTGAGCCTTTTTCAAGGCTGATAAAGGGAGTAAATCGGCTTGCAAGCGAGTATCGGCAAACTGCGTCGTGTTTATCTTGCCAAATCCTGCGAAATGGCGTTCTCCCACTAAAGAGCGAGTTACATAAACCTTCCGAGTCGGAGCCGTTTCATGATATTGGATGCCTTCAGTATTTACCCCAATCGTTCGTAATAGCTCCACCAATTCCTTGCCTGCCAAATCTTGGCCAACACACCCCCAAAATGCCGCAGATGTGCCTAATTTAACCAATCCACAGGCCACATTAGCGGGTGCGCCACCGGGATAGGATTGCCATGAGGTGACGTCTTCTAGCGGACGACCGAGTTGTTCGGCCAAATCGTCAAATAGAATTTCTCCGATACAAATAACTTGAGACATTACAACGTTTTAAGTTCTGGGTTACTGGTCACGCTTGGCAAGTAAGAATAAGAAGAAAGCAGTAGAATGAGCGACGTTAAAGAAAATTCTTCGCTCCGTTTGTCGACCTTCATTCAAATCACATTGTTCCGCCTAAAAATTCTTCTATTTCCCGATCGCTCAAGCGACAATTATCATGATGATAAGATAATTCAGCAGAACTGCCCATTAAGACCGTTTCTCTGGCTGAAGCCTTTTTGAGTAACTGGACTTCTTGCTCTAGAGATTCAATACGATCAAGTAGCGTCCGAATCACATCCGCCTCAGAATCAGGCAAATTATTGTGAGCAAGGGGATTAATTTTCGCTTCAGAACGGTGCTTAATTCGACCCGGAACCCCAACAACGGTTGAATCCGAGGGAACGTCCCGCAAAACCACTGAACCTGCCCCTATTCTGACATTATTGCCGATATAAATATTTCCTAATACCTTTGCGCCTGCACCAACGACGACATTTTCCCCTAACGTGGGATGGCGTTTGCCGGTTTCTTTGCCTGTTCCCCCTAGGGTGACGCCTTGATAAATCAGCGTATAATCACCAACAATCGCCGTTTCCCCGATCACAACCCCCATGCCATGATCAATAAAAACCCCATGGCCAATTTGGGCACCCGGATGAATTTCAATGCCCGTGATGAAGCGAGAAAAATGAGAAATGAGTCGAGGCATCAAAGGAAAACCTAAACGGTAGAGGCGATGGGCAAAACGATGAAAGAGCAAAGCTTGAAAGCCGGGGTAACAAAATAGGACTTCCAACCAATTACGTGCCGCCGGATCACGCTCAAAGATAATTTTAAAATCTTTAGCAAGGGCTGAGAACATCAATTAAAATTCCTTAAGTGGGGTGAACAAAAGTCTTTGGTTCATCTTATCCTGAAGTTTGACTCAAGTTAAAGACGCTTTGGGTAGGTATATCCTCACCTTAAGCTTGATTCAGGATTTTCTGTTCTAGTTCTTCGCGATTGGCAAAAATCTCGAACACTTGATCCATACTGGTTAATTCAAAGAGCATTTTAATTTGATCGTTAATCGAACAGAGAAATAGCTGTCTTTGTGCCGCTCTCACTGTCTTTAACGATAATACTAAGGCCCCTAAGCCAGAACTATCCATAAATGTCACGTTTTTAAAGTCAATAATCACGATATCTGCTTTATTCTCCATCAAATTACTGATCTCTTGACGGAACCCTGCGGCTTTTGTCCCGTCTAAAATACCGGAAGGTTGAACAATGGCAACTTTAGATTTCATGGATTTTTCGGGTCTCAGCGACGGAAACAAAACGGAGAAGTCGGTGGGATCTAAAGAATTAAGCCAGATGTGCTTAATGATTTCCCGATCAAATGGTAACATTTTCTGAGGATTGGGTAAAAATTCTCTTATCCCCTCTCTCTTGTCTCTGTTTTCTTAAACCATGTCCTCGGCTCATCTTCCCGTTTTAGCCCAAGAACTGATTGAAGGGTTAGCCATTCAACCTCAAGGTCATTACTTGGATGCAACCCTCGGCAGAGGTGGTCACACTCGTTTAATCTTGTCTGCTCATCCTGATGTCTCGGTTACTGCGATTGATCGGGATGCGACGGCTTTAGAAATCACGAAATCTCTTTTGTCGCCTGATTTTGCGGCAAGAATTCATTTTTGGCGAGGAAATTTTGCTGATTATAGAGGAAATTTAGAAGAATTTAATGGTATTATTGCAGATTTAGGAGTCAGTTCTCCCCAATTTGACCAAGCTGAACGAGGCTTTAGTTTTCGTAACACGGCTCCCTTGGATATGCGGATGGACGCTTCTCAAGAATTAACGGCCGCTGAGATGATTAATCATTGGTCTGAAAAGCAATTGGCTGATATTTTTTATGAATATGGGGAGGAACGACTATCTCGTCGCATTGCCCGCAAAATTGTTCAAAATCGGCCTTTTCAAACCACTACAGATGTGGCAGAAGCGATCGCTCTTTGTTACCCCCCCAAAGCCCGTTATGGACGGATTCATCCTGCAACAAGGGTTTTTCAAGGGTTACGCATTGCGGTAAATGATGAATTAGGTTCTTTGGAGCGATTTCTCCTTCACTCTCCCCAATGGTTAAAAGCAGGAGGCAAAATCGGGATTATTAGTTTTCACAGTTTGGAGGATCGTCGGGTAAAATATGGGTTTCGGGATTGCGATCTATTAGATGTGGTTACCAAAAAGCCTATTACCCCAAAAGAAAAGGAAATTCAAAGCAATCCCCGTTCTCGTTCTGCTAAGTTAAGAATAGCTCAGCGCAAGTTTAATTTATAATTTTAGATTAAGATTTACGGGTCACTGTTTACTGATAACTGTATTTATGAGTTCTCCAACCTTAAAAGATCGGTTAACCACCGTTTTAGCCTTTGATCGGCGATCAATGGCGGTTTTTCGGATGGGTCTTGCCTTAGTCGTTATGGCTGATTTAATCGGTCGTTCTCGCAGTCTAACAGCCCATTACACGGATGCGGGGGTTTTACCTCGACCAGTGGTCATCGAGCAACTGCTTCATCCTCTGTATTGGTCATTTCATTTACTGAGTGGGAGCGTTTGGTGGCAAATTTTCTTGTTTGTGCTGGCTTTTGCCGTCGCTGTTGCGCTTTTAATCGGTTATCGCACCCGTTTAGCAACTATCGCTCTTTGGGCTTTGACTATCTCTTTACAACATCGTGCGCCTGTTTTGCTGTTTGCCGGAGATGATGTTTTACGGGCAGTTTTGTTTTGGTCAATGTTTTTGCCCTTGGGATCGTGTTATTCAGTAGATAGTGCCTTAAATAATGCGCCTAAACCCCTATCGAAGCGATTGGTCAGTGGGGCGACCTTTGCCTTCATGATACAACTTTGCTTTATTTATATTTGGTCAGCGGCCTATAAAACGAAAAGCCCGATTTGGTTTCCCGATGGGGACGCAGTTTATTATTCGGTTCATTTTGAGCAATATGCTCGTAATCTTGCGCTTTTTTTGGCGAATTTTCCCCAAGAAATTCTCAGATTGATGACCTATTCTACCTTATTATTTGAATGGTTAGGCTCTTTATTAATCTTTATTCCGTTTTGGAATTGGGGATTTCGTTGTATTGCCATTGCTTCTTTTACCTTACTTCATCTTGTCTTTGGTTTAACCTTTGAACTTGGCATTTTTAGTTATTTAAGTATTGTTAATTGGTTCATTTTGATCCCGACTGAGATTTGGGATCGTCTGGAAAAACGGATTAGCATAGCAGAAAGAGCAGGTTTGACAGTATATTATGATGCAGATTGTGGATTTTGCAAGAAAGTTGTTTATTTTATCCGAACTTTAGCTATTTTACCTCATACACCTCTCTTAGAAGCCCAGAGTCAAGAAGATATTTGCGAGGAAATGCAACGAATTAATTCTTGGGTGGTGGTGGATTATCAAGGCAATCATCATCATAAATTTGAAGCGATCGCTTATGTTTGCTCAATTTCGCCAATTTTATGGGCTCTTGCACCGCTTTTGCGCTGGAAACCCCTGATGAAGGTCGGGACTAAATTCTATGAAACCATTGCCACGAATCGCAAAACTGCAGGAATCTTGACTCGGCCTTTTAAATTTCGTCCTCTGAGGGATAAAGATCCTGCATTTCTTAATGTGATTATCTTAGGATTATTATTTCTGACAACGTTGTGGAATTTAAGAGGTTTCGTCACCCAAACCGTTCTTCGTCGTCAAGAACAACCGAAGGATTTTGCTACCCAGACGTATAAACTCTTTAACCGCCGAACCTTTCAAAAAATTCATAATATTGGATATCTCACCCGTTTAGACCAAGTTTGGAGTATTTTTGCACCTAATCCTCCCCGATTCGATGGATGGCACGTAATTGTGGGTACCCTCAAAGATGGTACGGAAGTCAATGTTTTACAAGAAGATAAACCCATTCGTTGGGAAAAGTTAACCCCCACGCAACGCTATGAAATTTATCCGAATATGCAATGGCGTATCTTTTTTATTAAAATTCAAGGGTTAGATAGTAAAATTCTCATGCCTCCTTTTGCTGATTATTTATGTCGTAACTGGAATCGTAATCATCCTAGTGAGCGGCAGTTAGAACGTTTAACGATCTATTTTATGGATGAACAAACGGTTCCCCCCAATGAAGTTCAAACCGTAGAAAAAAAACGAATGTTTGACCAATCTTGTCAGTAACACTTTTTGCTGAGATCATGAAAAATTAAGCCGGATGAAAATAGAAAACAAAACCTAAAATGATGTACGTTGCCAATAATAATGCGCCTTCTAACCAATTAGAACGGCCGTCCAAACTAATTAAATTAGCAAAAGTAACCGCAATGGTGACCGCTACTACTTCAAATAAATTAAAGTTGAAATCCATCGGTTGACCCATCCATTGGCCGACTAGGACTAAAAGCGGCGCAACAAAGAGGGCAATCAATAAACTTGACCCCATAACGACCGATATAGATAAATCCATGTTATTTTTCATGGCTACCCTTACTGAGGTGACATATTCCGCCGCACCACCGACTAAAGGTACCAAAATCACCCCAGTAAAAAGCGGGGTTAACCCTAATCCTTCTGTGGCTTCTTCTACTGCCCCGACAAAGATTTCTGAGATAAAAGCGACGGCAATCGTTGCTACTACCAGAACGCCTATCCATAGCCATAAATTCGGCTTATGTTCGCCTTCTTTCTCGATTTCTTCCTCTAAATCGGCTAAGCCAACATCATAAAGATAACTATGGGTTTTTAAAGAAAAAATCAGGGTTAGGGCGTAAACAATTATGAGGATAACGGCGATGGTGATGGAGAGTTCAGTCACCTCAATTTCCCCGATTTTGCCGTCTGTTGTTGAAACCACTAAGGCCGGTAGCACAATGGCAATAACGGCTAGGGTCATCGTCGAACCATTAACTCTGGCGACAACAGGTTGAAAATCTTGCTCTTTGTAGCGTAATCCGCCCAAAAACATTGATAAACCCATACATAATAGCAAATTGCTGATGATACTTCCTGTAATACTGGCTTTGACGATATCGATTAAACCCGATTTGAGGGCAACAACGGCAATAATTAACTCGGTAGCATTACCAAACACCGCATTGAGTAAGCCGCCAATGGAGGGGCCGACGATAATGGCAACTTCTTCGGTGGCTGTACTTAACCAGATTGCAAGGGGAATAATGGCGATTGCAGAGAGAATAAAAACCGTTAACGCACTCCAGTGAAGCTGTTCGGCGACAATAGCAAAGGGAACAAAGATCAGGAGTCCTAGGGAAATAATATTTCTGATGGTCATATAATCCTAAAATCCGATTGATACGGGGAAATGATGCAGATAAACCTAGAAAATAGGCGATTTGAGCGACTGATTGGAGCATCCCTATTTTAAGGGTGGGTATTAAGTTGTTATCCCTGTTTTAAAGTACCACGCCTGAATGAGAATGGCGATTGTTATTTAGGAGGACGAATTTTGGCGACTTTTAGGGGTTCTTAAGGTTTAACGTGAAGGGACAAGATTTATCGTGCCAGTTGGGTCAGAAAATAATCATAAAATTGAGTATGATCAACGGTTGTCATCACTTGCACTTTGCGACCGTTCTCAATCAATTGGGTTCTGCCTTCACTGATGCCAGTAGTAATAATTTCTATTTCTCTTTCCTGTAAAGTGAATAAGTCGGGACGACCTAAATAACTGGTGGCCAACACATCCCAACAATAATAATTTTGAGGGATGGCCAAGGCGTAACATAAACCGGCTAAGTCGGATAAAGGATAGTGTCTTTGTTGTGTTAATTGACGAATCAGATGGGGGGTAACGGGGACGGTATTCGTCAAATCAAGGGGACATAAAATAATCGGAATCTGAGTCTGCCAAACCTGTTTAGCGGCCATGGCATCCCAATAAACATTCCATTCTGCTGAGCCGTCGTGTTCTAGGGCAAAAACCCGTTCTACATTGCCTGAAACTTCCAATGCACCCCCCATCCAGACGATTTTGTCAATTTTAGCTTCAACGAGGGGATCGCGGCGTAATGCGTTAGCAAGGGTCGTCAGGGGGCCGGTGATGAGGAGCTTAACGGGTTCGGGGGCTTCTTGCAAGACCTTAACCATAAATTCGACCCCTGATTCAGCGATGAGGGGCGTTTTTAAGGATTTTTGGGTATTGAGAATCGGAAAATTATCAATAATGGTGCAATCTTTGCGATATTCAGGAGGAAAAGGATGAATTCCTCTGACAGGACTCTGCGCAACGGGAACGTCCTCTTTTTCGATCAGGTCTAAAATCTTACGGGTAACCCGTGTGGCCGCTTGCAGGTAACAATCGGCAGGTGTAATAATGACACCGACAGGACAAAGATGCTCCATCGTCATTAGGAGAATCAAAGACAAAAAATCATCAATTGCCCCATCATGATCCATTAGCACCCATTTTTTAGCCATTTATGCTTCTGAATGCACCATTGCTCCCAGTTTGAACCCCATGGCTTTTGTTTGCATCATTTTAAAGATGTTATAAAATCCGTTCGCGCGGGAAGGGGTTAAACTGACTTTTAGACCCGTTTCTTCGATAAAATCGGGGGCAACGGCAATAATTTCTTCTGGGGTTAAGCCGTTCAATCCTTCAATCAAAAAAGCCACCAATCCCTTCACCAGTTGCGCATCAGAATCCCCTTTATACCAGACTTTGCCGTCTTGATAATCGGCGGTAATATAAACTTGGGAAACACAGCCACTGACCTTATTTTCAGGGGTTTTACTAGGCTCTGGCATGGGTTCTAGCTTTTTGGCATACCATAACAGTTGTTCGTAGCGTTTTTTGGGGTCAGTTTTCCGTTTAAAGCGTTCAACAAGGCGTTCTAAGTGGGGCGGTAAGCTCATAGTAAATTGAATGATTGCTCCTGATGGATCTGAATCTATTATAAATTAACAAGTGGGGAAAGGGATTGAACCCTATTCAAAGGCTGATATTGAGGCGATACGATAACGCTGTACCTCGACTGTTTTTAAATTTGTTTGCGTTGTTATAATTTAGAGGAGATTTATGACTTGACTCGTTCCGTCAAATTTTCGGATAACTTGACTAAAAACAAAATCGGTTAAGTCTAAGGCGATTAACGTACAAATTTGGGCATGATCTCGGCGGCGGTGACTAGGCCATAAAGCTCTTTTTGATGTAAAGAAATACCGGACTTCAAGTAACCGAAAGCAGGTCCACAAACGTTGGCCGCCATACTGGTTTCATCTCCTAACGTAAAGGTATGGGTGGAGATTTTGCCCTCAAAGGTTCGTCCTGTGACTTGTACATTTGTGCTTAAGGGTTTTTGGGGGTTACGGGTATCAACAATTCCTCCTACGGTTACTTGCTCTCTCGAACAAATACCGGCTAATTCCAGCATAATATCATCGGCGTGTTCCATATTTTCTAAAGCCAGAATTCCGTTGGTTGTGTCTAATAAGGCAGAAATGTCTTTGTCACTCATTGCCATTGCTGTTTCAAGGTCAAAGTCGGGTAAATGAGCAATATCTTCGCGAATGGTGGCACGATAGGCTTCCCAGTTAGCAATTCCTACACCAAAGGTGATTTTGACGCTGTGAATCTCGGCGTAGCTTTGGGCGGCAATGACAGCGGCGGCGGTTAGTAAGCCGGGGGTTGCACCACATCCGGTTAAATAAGTAATTCCTGCGTCTTTCAAGTCATTTTGCAGGGTTAATAATTGTTCTACCGCACTGGTACGCTTTAAGGCATCCACTAATACCCCTTGCCATCCTGAGGCAATGAACATTTTAGCGACATCAGCCATGAAGGTATTGGGTAAATTGGGTAAAGCCAGAAAATAGCCCTCTACTGGGGCGTTTTGGATTAATTCTGCGATACTATCTTGACTGATTGTTCCAAAAGGATCAACGTACCCCACTGATCCTTTTTGATGGTAACGGGGGATGATCTGATCGGGGTCTAAGCCGTCGACGTTGTAAATATAACCTTGCTTATCTGCCGCCGCAATCCAGCGCATTTCTTGTTTAAGCTGAAGCACTCTTGCCGCCGCTTGCCCTAATCCTCCAAAACCTAAAATTCCGACCCGAATTTGCTCGTTCACGCACAAACCTCTCTATAATAATTTTAAGATTATTTTTTATTATCTCATTACAGGGTTGACACTCCTCGCCCTAGAAGTGTGAGGATTCTTTATTCAACGATTCGACTTGCTTTAACAAAATTGCTTCAGATCAACTTTTTACGAACGCAATGGCCACCAAAGCACTTTATCTCTCGTGGCACTATAAACCTCTTTGAGTCCTTCTGGGTCAATTACACAAATAAAATCGGCAGATATTTCCGTATTTTTAGCAGGAGCCACTAATCCGACCTTTTGCATTGCTTTTAATACCTGTTCTACCGTACGCTGATTGAGTTGACAGGCACGAGCAATCACATCCACGGGAAGGTCAAATTCATAGACGCCCTTGTTGTTGGGTTGGTTGCCTAATTCCCTTTCTTGATAGATTAAAGCTCTCAAAAGAGAAGCAACAGCTTGAGGGGGATAGGTACTGCAATTGAGCAGATGATATTGAAATTTTTCTCTCAGTTCAAATAATAAATGATATCTTTGGCGAAATACCTCGCTCTCTTCATAGATTTTCTTAAGAATGGCGACGGGAATTTTAAGGACATGCGTCGTTTTGTACGCTTCAACTAAACTGGGAAATCCTTGCACTGCTAAACCAAAGCTTAAGGGAAGACTGCGAATGCCAAAACAACTGCCGGGATAGGTAATTGAAATAATACGGTCAAGGGGCGCGCTACGGATAATCACGAATCCTTCATCTAGCATGACATATAAGCCGTCAATATATTGATGGGGACGAAAAGCCGTATAAATCGGACGGTTAGAAAAGAGTTTTTCGGGTTTGAGGTTATCTGGCTCAAGATAGTGGCTTAACTCTGCTTCATCCATTTCTCGAAAGAGAAAATTATGCTGAATTAGCGATTGTAAGAGACTTAAATCAGGCTTTTGGGTGGATTTTGCCATGATTACTTTAACTATCTTAGTTTTCCATTTCTATCATGGCACCATTCAGTAAATTCTGAATTTTAATTGAAAACGCATCGAAAATGTATTGAATTTTTTTTAAACTTCATATACAATCTCCTTGAGAGACAAATTTAAGATTTATGAAGAGTAATCGAAAATGCTGAAACCTTTGCGCTTATTGGGTTATCCCCTGTTAGGAATCGTCATCAGTGGTGCGATCGCCGCTTGTTCTCCGATTCCAAAAAATGAAAAGCCGATCAAATTGACGTTAGTTTCCTATGCAGTAACTCAGAGTGCCTATGAGCAGATTATTCCTAAATTTACAAAGCAATGGAAAGAAATGACCGGTCAAACCGTAGTATTTGAACAAAGTTATGGGGGTTCGGGTTCACAAACGCGTGCGGTGATTGATGGGTTAGAAGCGGACGTGGTTGCCCTCGCGTTAGCCCTAGATACTCAAAAAATCGAAAAAGCAGGGTTAATTGATAAAGGATGGGAGAAAGAACTGTCTAATGAATCCATCGTCCATAAATCGGTCGTTGCCCTCGTCCCTCGTGATGAAACGGTCAAGATTAAAGGATGGCAAGATTTGACGCGTGCAGATATCCAAATTATTACCGCCAATCCTAAAACCTCTGGAGGCGCAAGATGGAATTTTTTAGCGTTATGGGGAGCAGTTACGCAAGAAGGGGGAACAGAAGCAAAAGCTCAAGAATATGTTGCAAATGTCTTTAAAAATGCGCCTGTTTTGCCCAAAGATGCTCGTGAATCCAGCGATGTTTTTTATAAACAAGGACAGGGAAATGTCTTAATGAACTACGAAAATGAAGTGATCTTAGCCCAACAAAAAGGTAATAAAACGGCGTTTCTTGTGCCAACTGACCGGAATATTTCGATTGATAATCCTGTGGCAGTTGTTGATAAAAATGTTGATAAACATGGCACAAGAGAGGTAGCAGAAGCCTTTGTCAATTTTCTCTTTACCCCTGAAGCACAAAAAGAATTTGCAAAAGTGGGTTTTCGTCCGGTCGATGCTGCCGTTGCTCAAGAATTCTCTCAGCAATATCCAGCCATTAAAAATCTCTTTACGGTTAAAGATTTAGGCGGCTGGAATAAGGTGCAAAAAGACTTCTTTGAAGAAGGAGCAACCTTTGACAAAATCCTCTTAAAAATTAATAAAAAGTAAATAGTAATTAATAATTAATTATGACAGTTATTCCTGTAAAAAGTCGTAGACAACGTTCTCTTTCTTTATCTATTCCTTGGGTCGTAACCATTAGCTATTTAGTGATCTTATTGGCAGTGCCTACAACTGCTTTAATGACAAAATCTTTGACCTTAGGATTAGGTACATTTTGGAAAATTGCCACTGATTCTGTTGCTTTATCTGCCTATAATGTCACTTTTGTAACGTCTTTACTGGCAGGAATCCTTAACGGTGTGATGGGTACATTAGTCGCATGGGTCTTCGTTCGATATCGTTTTCCCGGTCGAAAATTGATTGACGCTTGTATTGATTTGCCCTTTGCGTTACCTACCTCTGTTGCGGGTCTAGTTTTAGCAACGGTTTATAGTCAACAGGGGTGGATTGGTCAATTCTTTGCCCCTTTTGGTCTTAAAATTGCCTTTACTCGATTAGGGGTTTTTGTCGCCATGTTGTTTATTTCTTTACCCTTTGTGGTGAGAACTTTACAACCCGTTTTACAAGAATTAGAACCTGAGTTGGAAGAGGCAGCTTGGGTATTAGGGGCAAACTCATGGCAAACCTTTTGGCGAGTCATTTTTCCTCCTTTAATTCCACCGATTTTAACAGGGGTTGCTTTAGGCTTTTCTCGTGCCATTGGCGAATATGGCTCAGTCGTCATTGTGGCTTCTAATATTCCTTTTAAAGATTTAATTGCTCCCGTTTTAGTATTTCAACGCTTAGAACAATATGATTATGTAGGAGCAACGGTCATTGGCACCGTTTTAATGTTAGTTTCTTTGTCAATGTTATTCGTGATTAACGGCTTACAACAATGGGGACAACGTTATCAAATTAAATAATTATTCCCTGAATAAGTTCTAAGAATTTTAGCTCCTAAAAACACACCCTAAACGGTTTCTTATAAACCGAATAATCGTGCAACAAAACCATGAAAATACCAAAGATGTCCCTCGGTAAATATATTCCCTTAGCTTTAATTAGCCTAGCCATTACTTACCTGTTTTTAATCTTATTTATTCCTGCCATTGCCGCTTTTTATGAAGCCTTACATCAAGGAATAGAACCTTTTTTGGAAGCTATTCAACAGCCGGACTTTCTCATTGCTATTCAGTTAACTTTATTGATTACAGCCATTGTCGTTCCGCTTAATACGCTATTTGGCTTGTGTACTGCTTGGGTGTTAGCGCGTAAACGCTTTCGAGGACGAACCCTATTAATAAGTATAATTGATCTTCCTTTTTCGATTTCTCCTGTGGTGGCGGGTTTAATGTTGGTATTAGTCTATGGTCGAAACAGCTGGTTTGGTTTAATATTAGAACAAATTGGCGCAAAAGTTATTTTCGCCTTGCCCGGTATGATTTTAGCGACTCTTTTTGTTACTTTACCTTTTGTTGCTCGTGAAGTCATTCCAGTTTTAGAAGAAATGGGAGCAGAGCAAGAAGAAGCCGCTAGGACACTAGGTGCAACGGATTGGCAAATTTTCTGGCGGATTACCCTACCGAGTATCCGTTGGGGCTTACTTTATGGGGTTTTGCTCACCAATGCGCGGGCGATGGGGGAATTTGGCGCAGTTGCCGTGGTTTCAGGTAGTATTCTAGGGAAAACTGCTACTTTACCTATTTTTGTGGAATTAGCTTACAAAAATTATCAAACTGAAGCGGCTTTTAGTGCGGCAGTCATTCTGGCTTTATTAGCCATTGTCTCTCTTATTCTTAAGGAAATGCTCGAACGTCGTACCGCTCACAAAACAGTCATCTAGCTTTTATTGAAGGAGAAAACAGCATGAGCATTCTAATTCACAACGTTTCTAAGCAATTTGGCAATTTTTCAGCCCTTAGTAACCTCAATCTAGAGATTAAACCGGGTAAACTGGTTGCCCTTCTGGGTCCCTCTGGTTCGGGCAAATCCACCCTTCTACGGGCAATTGCCGGACTAGAACCGCCTGATACGGGTAAAATCCTCATTAATGGTCGAGATACCACTTATTTAGACATTCGTCGGCGCAATATCGGCTTTGTATTTCAACATTATGCCCTTTTTAAACATTTAACAGTTCGTCAAAATATCGCTTTTGGACTGGAAATTCGCAAAAAAAAGCCCCATTGGATCAAAAAACAGGTTGAAGAACTCCTAGACTTAATTCAATTACAGGGATTTGGCGATCGCTACCCTGCTCAACTTTCTGGCGGGCAACGGCAACGGGTAGCCTTAGCCCGTGCTTTAGCCGTACAACCAGAAGTATTATTATTAGATGAACCTTTCGGCGCACTCGATGCTCAAGTCAGAAAGGAATTACGCACATGGTTGCGTCGTCTCCACGATGAGGTGCATTTGACGAGCGTTTTTGTGACTCATGATCAAGAAGAAGCCATGGCTGTCGCTGATGAGATTGTCGTGATGAATCAAGGAAAAATTGAACAAATTGGCACGCCAACAGACATTTATGACCATCCTGCTAGTCCTTTTGTCATCCGTTTCGTCGGAGAAGTCAATATCTTACCTAGTAATGCTCATTTATTATCTCAATGTGTGGATAGTATTGCTACTTCTGAGGTGTTTATTCGTCCTCATGAAATTACCATTTGTCCTTCTGCTGACGGTCAAGGAACATGGGGAATAATTCAACGTATTACGCACTTAGGTTGGGAAATTCAGACAGAAATTCGCTTACCCGATGGTCATGACGTGGTTGCTCATTTGAGTCGAGAACAATTTACTCACTTAAATTTGTCGTCTGGACAGAAAATCTTTGTTAAACTCCGTAAAACTCGCTCTTTTCCCTTTTTACAAGCATCTTAAAGCCAGTTAGCTCTCTTGTTTACTTCTTACAAAATAAGGTGGGGATAACCCACCCTAATTCTCATAATTTAGCTCAAAAAACGTTAGACGTTTGCTTCTTCTTTGACTAATTTTTCCCATCCTAAGTCTTTTAGATTATTATTGCGACGTAAAGGACGGGTTGCCAATTCTAGGATATCTCTTGCATTGGTAAAGCCATGAATTTGAGCGAAGGTAAACTCAACTGACCACTTTGTGTTGATTCCCCGCGCTTCTAAGGGGTTGGCGTGTGCCATTCCGGTGATGACTAAATCGGGTTTTAGTTTGTAAATCCGTTGAATTTGATTATAGTTATCGGGTTTTTCGATAATTTTAGGTAAATCTACACCCATTTCATTACAAGTCTTTTCAAGAAGAGCCAACTCTGCAGCTTGATAGCGTTTATCCATATAGGGAATGCCAATCTCAGGACATGTCATTCCGCAACGAATCAGAAAACGCGCTAAGGAAATCTCTAAGAGATTGTCTCCCATGAAGAAAACAGATTTTCCTCTGAGAATTTGCAGATAATCCTCTAAACTTTCCCAAATTTGCGCTTCTCTTTCCGCTAATCCTTGCGGTTCAATATTGAACACCGAACAAATTTTCTCGATCCAGGCACGGGTGCCATCAGGTCCAATGGGAAATGGCGCACCAATGAGTTTACATTTGCGACGACGCATCAGAGTGGTTGCGGTACGAGAAAGAAAGGGATTTACGCCAGAAACAAAGTATCCTTCGTCTAAAACAGGAAATTCAGTATAACGTTTAGCCGGAAGCCATCCCGAAATTTGAATGCCTTGTTTCTTCAATTCTAAGGTCAAATTGGTGACAACGGGGTCAGGCACTGAACCAAAAAGAATGAGAGGGGGATGCTCAGCATATTCTGAGGATTCTTGCTTAATTTCTTCTTTTTGACGCCCAAAATTAAGTAATTTATGAATGGCATTGCGTTCTTCTTTTTCTCCTTCCGCTTTTACTTCGGTAGGAGTCGGACATTTATGCACCATAGAGGCAAGAACAGTATCTTCTCCTTGGGTGAAAGCGTAATCCAAGCCGTTAGCGCGTGCTGTGACAATGGGAATACCGATTTCTGCTTCTAATTGGGGAGCTAACCCTTCTAAATCCATTTTAATGATTTCGGTGGTACAAGTGCCAATCCAAACAATCACGCTAGGATTTCTATCCCGCTTAATTTGTAAGCATAACCGTTTAAGTTCTTCGTAATCATTTAATTGAGCAGAAATATCTCCCTCTTCTAATTCGGCCATCGCATAACGGGGTTCAGCAAAAATCATCACTCCCATGGCATTTTGTAGGAAGTAACCACAGGTTTTTGTGCCGATCACTAAGAAGAAACTATCTTCAATTTTTTGGTATAACCAAGCAACACAACTAATCGGACAAAAGGTATGATAATTGCCGGTTTCGCAATCGAATTGTAAAGCAGAGGGTTCTTGAATAGCGGACATAAGTTGAGTTCTCCCTTAATAATTTTGGATTTTAGATTATTGAACTGGACATAATGATATTATGCCTCTGCAAGGGTTCTATTGTAGGGGATTAACGCGGTTAACCCCTTTCAATTGTTTGGTGAACGTTAAGATTCACTATTTAAACCATCATTAAATCCATTTCTTCTTCAGCAGAAACCGTTGGTTTAACAGGATTAAGATAGAAGTCAGACAAGAGCGTAAATAATTCGCGATCTTGTGCTTCACTAGGAATAACCCCTTCGGGCAATGCTAAGATTTGATCAGCAATATTTAGATAGTAATCACAAACATAATTCAAGGAAGAATCATTATCCGCCATCTCAAACAAGGTTTTCCCTTTTACCCGTGATACCCGAATATCTTCAATTAAGGGTAAAATCTCTAAAACTGGCATCGCAACGTGAGAGATATATTTATCAATTAAATCCCGTTTTGAGGTACGATTCCCAATTAATCCCGCTAGACGTAAAGAATGGGTACGTGCTTTTTCTCGCACAGAGGCGGCGATACGATTGGCGGCAAATAAGGCATCAAACCCATTGTCTGTGACAATTAAACAATAGTCTGCATAGTTAAGCGGCGCGGCAAATCCCCCACAAACCACGTCACCAAGAACATCAAAGAGAATAACGTCATATTCATCAAACGCATTCAATTCTTTGAGTAATTTGACCGTTTCTCCGACAACATAACCCCCACAACCGGCACCGGCGGGTGGTCCTCCTGCTTCCACACAGTCAACACCAGCATATCCTTTATAAATAACATCTTCTGGCCAAATATCTTCATAATGAAAATCTTTTTCTTGTAGCGTGTCAATGATGGTAGGAATCAGAAAGCCAGTTAGGGTAAATGTACTATCATGTTTGGGATCACAGCCAATTTGTAGGACTTTTTTGCCTCTTTTAGCTAAAGCGGTGGAAATGTTACAGCTTGTGGTTGATTTTCCGATACCACCTTTTCCATAAACGGCTAGTGTTAATGTCATGATTGAATTCTCCTAAGGGTCTGAATTAAGAAATTTGAAATAAGATTGCTTGGGTACTGCTCGCATTATGGTCTAAGTTTTGACAAAAAAAAAGGGCTTTCAAAATTAAATTCTCTATTAAGTCAGAGAAAATTGAAATAAATTAGATTTTTAAAGAGTAATATAGCTAAAAGTTTTCTTTTTTGGTTTAAAAAATCACTAAATCAAATTTGTATGTTTTATTATTTATAAATAAGAACAATACACAAAAATCAAGAGGCAACCCAGTCCATGAACTTAGTTAACCACAAGAGATGAACGAAATTTAAAGGATTTTAGGGATTATCCCTGAATTTGATCAATCTTTTTGATGGATAAAAGTCAATGGTTATCTAGAGGAAATTGCCATCTAAAGCATTATTGTCATGAGGAATAGAGGGGTAAAAAGATTTTAGTGAAGAATTATTAATTTTTAGTCTGTCGTCAAAATTCCTTAAGACAATAGTTGTTGTAAAGTTGAAAAAAGACGAGATTCAGTTTCTAATACTTGATAAAATCTCATAACCTGCACTTCGATTCTAATTATGATTGCTTCTCCTCAATTTTCCCAAATGACTCTCGAAGAATACCTAAAATCAGAAGAAGGTAGCCGCGTTAAGCATGAATACCTTGCTTGACGGAAAAGTCTATGCCATGGCCGGCGCATCTGATGTTCACGTTACTATACTATTGCAGTGGATCTTTATGGCGAAATTATGTCAGAGTTCAGGGTGTCGGGTGTAGATTTGAGATCTGAAAGTCAGACGGGAAAACTTTAACCGTTTTTACTATCCTAATATCTTAGTAACTGATGAGGAGAAAGAGCGACAGACAAGTACTTATAAACGTTACCTTAAGCTGATTATCGAAGTCCTTTCTGATTCTACCGAAGCCTTGACCAAGGAGATAAATTGATTGACTATCAGAGCTTAGAAGAATATGTCTTGATTAATAGTAAACGTCAGCGAGTAGAATGCCTTAGCAGAAATAGCGAGGGATTGTGGATTTTAGAAAATTATGCTTCAGAACATAAAATATTTACCCTGAAAAGTCTTGATTTTACAGAAATACTAGATGATCTCTGTGAAGATGTCACTTTTGACACGCTTGCAGAAAAGGCATCGTCCTAACCTTTTGAATTGCTTATCAATCCCCCTGCCATGTATCGAAATTCATTATTTGCAAAATGGCCGATTGTCAGCATAGCAGAATGAATCTACCTTCGTCAACCCCTGATCCATGATGGGTTTTCGTCGCTTTTGTTACAATTCTTAGAAGAGCCTAAAAGGGTTTCGTCCAAAAACGCAATAAAATGTAATCTGAGATACAGCAGCGAAGCCCTTCCCTCTATCTAAAAATTAGATTATATTAGTTTTAGACCTTAATTTGAGTCTAGGTATATCTCCCATGAGCCTTAGCACCTTAGCATCACCTGCCACATCTTCAACTCCAACTCATTACTCTATCAACGTCATCAAAGATGAAGTCCGTCATTTAGTGGAACAAGGAGTTGTTAGTCGTCATCAACCTATTTATGTTCTCTGCCAGTACATTCCGCCTCGTGAGTGGCTCTGCGTTGAATGTGAACTCGAACAATGCGACTATCTGTTGAGAGATCAAATCGGAGACTTAATTGCCTCTGAAATCTGGGACAACGATTAGCACCTTGCTGACTCCGCTCTACAGTTGTAGATAGAAATTAGGGGGCTTGGGCACGTTTGCAGTAGTGATAATAGCGAGCTACAGCCTGATGGGTTCTGCGCCAAAATGACCAATGCAAGATCGACTCTAAAGACCAGATGCGGGGAAACAGTAATC
>JBGTGT010000068.1:0-10159 GCA_041746575.1 Microcystaceae cyanobacterium | reverse complement strand
TAGGAAAGAAAAACAAATTCTTGATTGGGGGACTAGCCCCCCAAACCCCCCAACGGGGGACGGAGTGCCTCCCCCGTACCCCCTGCACAAAAAAATCAAATAAAGAAGGCTTGTGGATTTTTTGAGGGTCGAACTCACGTTCTTTTAGATTGTCTTAGTAATTCAATAACTTCCCCAAAACCATCAATTTCTGATTGTCTAGTGGTATAAGTTGGGTGATAAGTCAATTTATCAAGATAAGTTAAAAGATTGGCGACTCCTACCGATAGAGGAAACAGGGCAGAATTAAATAACGGTTCATCATTAGAACTATCCCCAATCGTTAAGACTTGATCGAGAGTATAATGAGTGAAATATTTTTCTAATACTTGCTTTAATCCTGTTGCTTTATCTTGGTGAGGAGGTTTAATATGACATTGTACGGTGCTATAAGTAAAACTCCAGCCATTTTCCTCAGTCAACGTTTTTAGATGCTCAATTTCTTGAAAATTTAAGGTTTCTACACTGAACGTCCAATCGGTTAGACGGTAGCGATTATCCGAAGATTCTTGTAAATGAGGATAAAAAGAGCGTAAAATCTCAAAAGTATAAGCTAAATCTTGGCGATGCTCCCTAAGATTCTTGATAGGAGTTAAGTATTGCGGAGAGGGATGATCTAAATGATAAAAAACGCCGCCATTTTCTGCGATCACTCCTACAATCGGTAAATAGTGAAAAAGTCCTTCTGTCCATCCGGCGGATCGTCCTGTAATAATAAGAACAGGAATCTGATCTAAGGCAAGATAGGTTAGGGTATCTAGTAATTTTGGGGTAAATTTATCTTTTTGCGTTAAAGTTCCATCCATATCGGTGGCAATAAGACGTATTTTGGCTAACTTGAGCATCAATTCACTTAAGGAGATGAGTAACATAACGGTAAAATGAAAAATTATGATTGATTTCTTAAGGGTTTTGTAATGTAGTTAACGTCTCTTTTTAAGAAAGTGTGTTTTAATATGTTTATACAAATGATAAGGTTTCCTAATCTTAGACTGCTATGATTTGTCAACAATGTCAATCCACTGTATCCTGCGTCGTTTATCAATTATCTGCTATTGATGAACGAATTCACCAAAAACTTGAAAGTCTCAAAAAATGTGAAAAACAGCAAAATCGGAGAAATCGGTAAGAAAACCGATGCTGATCCTCAAAATAACTCACTTAAGGGGATGAATTTCCTCAAATAGACTTTATTGCCGAATTACCTTTATTTTTTCTCCTCACCCTTCTTTTATTCGCTTAAAGTAAAGTGCGACGATATAGAATACAACAACAACAAACCTTAAATAGACTAAGACGCGTTTAAACAGTCTATTTTGCCGTCAGTAGAGTCAGTCTTATCCCCGTCTTTTGCCTTAATTTTACCTGTTATCTCGATATCGTGATAGTTTAATCAGCGATCACTTGAGTTAATTCTCCATTTTCCTTTAGTATTTTTCATAGATTCCCAATACCCTATTTTTTTCTTTCTTACACCAGAATTTCTGAATTCCACAAGCGGTTGATCTAAGATATGATTTAAAAAGATTAAATGAATCTTTGATAGTTCGATTACGATGAATGTATCTTTAGCTGATTTTCAATTCAACGACCTTGCTTATTTTCTATTGTGGTTTCATTGTTTAATGGGTGGAATTGCCGCATTAATTGCAAAGCAAAAGGGTTATTCTTATGGTCGCTGGTTAGTGATTGGCTTAATAGGTGGCACAGTTGCCTTTGTTTATGTTTTATGGTTAAAGAAAAAGGGTCATCTTTAATCCAATGAAAAAACAAATAGCTTTGTCTATATTATATCGAGTATCATCATGACCTTATTTAAACACCTTAATTTTAAGTCTCTGATTTTAGGGCTTGGAATTGTTTTGATTTTGCTTTTTTGTCTAGCACCAATTCTTTGGCAAGTCTTGACTTCTGTTAAAGTGAATGCTGATATTTCTGCGATTCCAACAGTTTATTTTCCTAAACGTTTTACCCTAAGTCATTACCTAGAAATTTTTGCTCGTCGTCCTTTTTTTCGCTACCTTCTTAATAGTGCCTTCGTTGCTTTTATTTCAACCTTGCTCTGTCTGGTTATTGGCTCACCGGCGGCCTACGTTTTAGCTCGATTAAAATTGAAGGGAGAGATTCTTATTTTAGCATCCATTTCAGTTGTTACTCTTTTTCCTTATGTATTGTTATTTCTGGGGTTATTGGAAGGAGTAAAAGCACTAGAATTAGGCAATAATTATTTGGCTTTAATCATTCCTTATACAGCGATTAATTTACCTTTAACTATTTTGGTGATGCGAAGTTTTTTTCAAAAGTTACCTAAAGATATCGAAGATTCAGCGAGGGTCGATGGATATAGTATCTTATCAATGTTGTGGTATATTTTACTGCCGATGACAATTCCGGCCTTAGTCACAACGGGTATTTTAACCTTTATTTTTGCTTGGAATGAATATATCTTTGCCTTAACTTTTATTACCCGTGATGCGTTAAAAACTATTCCTGTTGCAACAGCCCAAATTGGGGGATCTTTTGTCTTTGATATTCCTTACGGTGCGATCGCGGCGGCTACGATAGCGGCGACCTTTCCTTTAATGCTTTTAGTTCTCTTTTTCCAGCGTAAAATAATCGCTGGGTTAACGGCAGGTGCAGTTAAAGGATAAGGGTTAATCAAAATAACTGCTTCAAAAATCTGTTAAATGTTTTATTTTTCAGAGCCGATTGTTTCATCTGTATCGGCTATAATACAGGCATTTGAGTTAGAATACTTTCGGGTGACTTCTTGTATAAAAACTTTTTTTGAAGTTAATTATACTTGCCCCAAAACTATGGACTTTCCTTCCACCCATTTATTCTTAACCCTAATCGAATTATAATATGTCTTTAACTCATATTCGTCCTATTTTTTATGAACCGTTGCAAGTTGAAAGAGTTAATATTCACCTTAAGAATTTATCACCATCTTTGAAAGGAATAAAACTCATTCAATTATCTGATTTTCATTGCGATGGTGTCCATTTATCCCAAAACATCCTAGACGATGTAATTCAGATTACGCGACAAGAAAATCCAGATTTAATTATCTTAACCGGCGACTATATCACCTATCGTCCTCAACCCATTTACCCACTTATTCAATCCTTAAAATTATTAAAAAGTCGTCTTGGTACTTATGCTATTTTAGGCAATCATGATCTCTATCATCCTTTAGGCAAACAAATCGTCACAGAAGCTTTAAATAGTATTAACATAACGGTTTTATGGAATGCGATCGCTATGCCTTTGGGTGAAGAATTGCCGATTATTGGTTTAGCAGATTATTGGTCAAAAGCATTTAACCCTGAACCATTACTCTCATCAATTGATCCTCAAATTCCTCGATTAGTCCTATCGCATAATCCCGATTCTGCGGAAATCTTACAACAATGGCGAGTGGATTTACAATTATCAGGTCATACTCATGGAGGCCAAATTGTGATCCCCGGAATTGGTGCTGTTCCCATGATTATTGATCAACTGCGTCCCTATGTGCCAAAATTTTTACATCCTTATATTCCCCTATGGCGAGAATGCGCTTATGTTATTAAAAAATGGCAATGGTCACAGGGTTTACATTCTGTTGGAGATAATTTTTTGTATGTTAATCGAGGACTGGGTAGTTATTTCCCCGGACGCTTATTTTGTCCACCTGAATTGACCCTCATTACGTTAATATAGAGAGTAGATAATCAGACTATCTTTGCTTAACAATGGCGATTAAACGATCTTCTTCAGATAACCCTTTTCCGTCTCAACGTTCCCCCACAAATCAAGCAAAACTGCCTCAACCTCAGTCTGAATTATTAACTCCAGATTCTTTACCTGAAGATCCAAAAGATCACCAAGAAGACTCGTTACGACCTCAATCTTTACAAGAATACATCGGACAAAAAGACCTAAAAATGGTCTTGCAAATTGCCATTAATGCCGCTAAATCTAGAGGAGATGCTTTAGAACATTTATTATTCTATGGTCCTCCCGGTTTAGGAAAAACGACTATGTCTTTGATTTTAGCATCAGAAATGGGAGTAAACTGTAAAATAACCGCTGCGCCTGCTTTAGAACGACCGAGAGACATTACTGGCTTATTAATTAACTTAAGAGAAGGAGATATTCTTTTTATTGACGAAATTCATCGCTTAAATCGCATGGCAGAAGAATTACTTTATCCGGCGATGGAGGATTATCGTCTGGATATTACCGTTGGCAAGGGAAAATCGGCAAGAATTCGCAGTATTCCTCTCCCTAAGTTTACTTTAATCGGTGCAACGACCAAAATCGGTTCATTAACGTCCCCTCTACGGGATCGCTTTGGACTCATTCAACGCTTGCGCTTTTATGAAACAGATGAACTCACGTTAATTGTGCAACGGACGGCCAAGATCCTTAATGTTCAGGTTACCCTATCGGGGGCAACAGCGATCGCTGAACGGTCACGAGGAACACCCCGTATTGCTAACCGCTTGCTAAGAAGGGTGAGAGATTATGCACAAGTTGAAGAAATTGACATAATTGATGACCAATTAGCGATTGAAGCTTTAAATATTTACAACGTGGATGAAAGAGGTTTAGATTGGACAGATAGACTCATTCTAGAAACCATGATAGAACACTTTCAAGGAGGGCCGGTAGGATTAGAGGCAATAGCGGCATCCACCGGCGAAGACAGCAAAACGATTGAGGATGTCTATGAACCCTATTTGCTGCAAATTGGCTTTTTGAATCGCACACCAAGGGGTAGAATCGTGACAAAGGCAGCCTATCGTCATCTGAATATTGCTTCCTCCCCAGAAGAACAATTATCATTATTTGAAGAAGAAAGTTAGACTAAAATTGGGCATAATTGATGAGCAGTAGCGTTGATTAGGGGTTCTTCTGCATTTCGTTTTTCATGATCAGAAAACATAATAAAATAAGCCAGTAATATTTTAATGGCATTAAAAAGTATGGATTACAAGGAAGCAGGGGTTGACGTAGAGGCGGGTCGGGATTTTGTGGAGAAAATCAGAAAAAAAGTTGAAAGTACCTTCAGACCAGAAGTTTTAGGCGGATTAGGTGGCTTTGGTGGCTGTTTTCAACTTCCTGCTGGTTATAAGGAACCCGTTTTAGTCTCAGGTACAGATGGCGTAGGCACTAAGCTCAAAATTGCACAAGCCATGAACTGCCATGATACCATCGGAATTGACCTTGTTGCTATGTGCGTCAATGATATTTTAACCTCTGGCGCAGAACCCTTGTTTTTCCTCGATTATTTAGCGACAGGACGCTTAAAAACTCAACAATTGGCGGAAGTTGTTACAGGAATCGTCGAAGGATGTCGTCAAAGTGGGTGTAGTTTATTAGGAGGAGAAACGGCTGAAATGCCGGGTTTTTACGGAGCAGGAGAGTATGATGTGGCAGGATTTTGTGTAGGAATTGTCGAAAAATCCCGTTTATTGGATGGATCTCAGGTTGAATTAGGAGATGTAGCGATCGCTTTAGCAAGTAGCGGCGTGCATAGTAATGGTTTTAGTTTAGTCCGAAAAATCGTCGAAAATCAAGGTTTAAAATGGGAAGATTGTCCTAATGTATTAGGGCATAAAAGCTTAGGAGAAACTCTTTTAACGCCTACTCAAATTTATGTTAAACCTGTCTTAGAAGGGATTAAATTAGGGTTAGAAATTCACGGAATGGCGCATATTACAGGAGGCGGATTACCTGAGAATTTACCCCGTTGTTTAAAGCCAAATCAATCCGTTCAATTATATCCTAAATCATGGGAAATATTGCCTGTTTTTCGCTGGATACAAACCACGGGTAATGTGTCTGATACCGCAATGTTAGAAACCTTTAACTTAGGAATCGGCTATGTTGTGATTGTTCCCCCAGAGCAAAAAGAAATGACCTTAGATTGGTTTATCTCTCAAGGCATTAACGCTTATCATATTGGTCATATTATTGAAGGTAATCAAACATTAAGCTATACTTAGTAAATTAATCATGTTACTTTTAACTCTCTTAGAATTAACTTAGTTGGCTAAAATTAATTTTTTTGTCCATTCCCAGAAAGGAAGTCATATATTTTAGTGCGTAAAAGTCCTAAAATGCCCATACCTGTCTCCAATTACGAAGTATTGAGAATAGAGGAACATTATGATTAATAATTAATCTCAGGGCCCTTAGGAACAATTCCACTAGGATTAATATGGGGATGACTCATATAATAATGTCGTTTAATATGGTCAAAATTACAGGTATCTTTAACCCCTTGATAGTGATAAAGTGTCTTTAAGTATTGCCAAAGATTAGGATAGTCCCAAATATGACGCAAGTTGCATTTAAAATGGACATAATAAACGACATCAAAGCGAATTAAAGTGGTAAACATACACCAATCTGCTTCTGTAATGACATCACCACACAAATACAGTTGTTTTTCCAATACCTTTTCCCAATGATCTAAAGCAGAAAATAAAGCCTCAATTCCTTCTTCATAAGCTTCTTGTGTTGTCGCAAAACCAGCTCGATAAACTCCATTATTAATAGGTTGATAAATTTGGGCAATGGTTTGATCAATTAAAGGTTGTAAATTATCAGGATAAAAATGATTAGTTTGAGTTGCTAAGTCGTTAAACTCAACATCAAACATTCGCATAATTTCTTTAGATTCATTGTTAACAATCGCTTGAGTTTTCTTATCCCATAAAACAGGAACCGTTACTCTGCCTGTATAATTAGAGTCCGCTTTTGCGTAAATTTCTCTCAGACAGCTTGCTTGATTAAGGGTATCGGGAATCGAACCTGCATAGTCTGAAAAATACCATCCATCCTCCTTCATAATCGGATCAACAATAGAGATACTAATAACATCCTCTAAGCCTTTCAATTGGCGCATAATGAGAGTACGATGGGCCCAAGGACACGCATAAGAAATATATAAATGATAACGATTCGCTTCTGGTGTAAATGCCGTTGCACCATCCGCTTTAATAAAGTGGCGGAAAGTCGTTGGATTTCGCAAAAATCTTCCCTTATTGTCTTTTTGGTAAGCTTCGTTAGTCCATTTTCCCTCGATCATCATTCCCGTTGCCATTGTGATGTCTCCTAATTTAAAGTGAAAGTTTTTTGAGGTTGTTTTGCTAGATAATGCTGATGGGATTCGTCCGCTAAATAATAGGATAAAGCAGGACAGATTTGAGTCACAATTTCTTGCTGATATTGACCAGAATGTTGCTGTTTTTGCTTCGATTGTCGAGCCTGTTTTTCCTGTAAGGGGGTATGATAAAAAATCACCGATCGATATTGTTCCCCTTTATCAGCACCCTGTCGATTAAGTTGGGTAGGATCATGAATTGACCAAAAAATATCTAATAATTGATCATACTCAATTTGCTGAGTATTATACTCAATTTGAGCAACCTCGGCATGACCCGTAATTCTTGCTAAAACATCCAGATAACTGGGATTCGGGAAATTTCCCCCCATATAGCCCACAGAAGTTGAAATAACCCCTTTTATACCGAAAAAAGCCTCTTCTACTTTCCAGAAACACCCTGCTCCAAAAGTCGCTTTTTCTAAGCTTAGAATGTGATTGTTCATGGTAAATGCTCATTAATGCTAAGTTAAGCTTTAATTTCTTATAACATATCAAATTTCTCTTCTTTATTCAACTTATCAAAAGGATGATTGTATAAAAAACTTGAGTCGTTACTAAAATCGATTAAAATAAATAAGATAAATCACTTTTATTCACAATTTTTAAATGTTTTTTTCAGATCGATTAATTACTTATAGTTCTGCTTATACGATTGTTCCGACTTATGAATGCTTCAATCATTGTACTTATTGTAACTTCAGAAAAGACCCTCAAAAAGATACTTGGTTAAGCTTAACAGAAGCAAGCCAAATTCTAGATTCTCTTCAATCGCAAAAGGTGACAGAAATTTTAATACTCAGTGGAGAAGTTCATCCTCAATCCACCCGTCGCCCAGCTTGGTTTGAACATATTTATCAATTGTGTGAGTTAGCAAAAAACAAAGGATTTTATCCCCATAGTAATGTCGGATGGCTAACTTTTGCAGAAATGCAACGACTTAAAACGGTCAATGTTTCGATGGGATTAATGCTAGAACAAATTACGCCTAAACTCTTAGAAACTGTTCATCAATATGCCCCCTATAAAACTCCTAAATTGCGTTTACAACAACTAGAACAAGCTGGACAATTAAACATCCCCTTTACGACAGGATTATTATTAGGTATTGGAGAAACAGAAAGCGATCGCTTAGACACGTTAGAAGCCATTGCTACCCTTCAGCAAAAATGGCAACATATTCAAGAAGTGATTATTCAACCCCATCGTTTAGGTACACAACAATTAGAACGTTTTGTGTCTTTTGATATTCATCAATTGCCAAATTTTATTCACAAAGCAAGGGCAATTTTACCCCCAGAGATTGTCATTCAAATCCCCCCCAACTTAATTCCCACTACTGAAATTTTACTTGCCTGTTTAGAGGCAGGGGCAAGGGATTTAGGTGGCCTTAGTCCTAAAGATGAAGTTAACCCCGATTATCCCCATTTACATACCCAAACCTTAAGGGATTTGATAAAAAATTCAGGATGGCAATTAACGCCTCGTCTCCCTGTTTATCCCTCCTACTATCGTTGGGTAGATTCCTCATTTTCTCTAGAAAGTCTCTACCAATTTTGACACTCCCACCGCTAAAGCGGGGATTCTTAGTTCACAGACTCGCCATTACTCGGCAGGATTTCTCCAACCAAGCAATTCGTGCAAATCTCCCCAAGCTTTAGATCCCGTATGCCCTACGGTACTTAATCCTAGTTTCAAAATATTAACTGCCGCATTAATATCTCTATCTTCAACATATCCACAATGTGGACATTTATGAGTTCTAGTTGATAGAGACTTCTTAACTTTCTCCCCGCAGTTAGAACAGTTTTGAGACGTGTTATGAGGAGGTACAGCAACAGTTACCTTCCCATATTTAAACCCAAAATACTCTAACCATTCTCGGAAAGTTGACCAAGCAGCATCATTAATACTTTTAGCTAATTTAGATTTAACTAGACCTTTTACATTTAAGTCTTCATAGGCTACCAAATCGCTAGATTGGATTACGTGCAATGCCTCTCTCTGGACAAAGCCCTTACGTTGCCTACTTACTCTTAAATGCTTTAAAGCGTACTTTTGTCTAGCTTTCTTATAGTTGTTTGATTGTTTCTGTCCCTTACGAAACTTCTTAGATTTACGTCGATTAAGTCGGTTTAATCGTTTTTCTGCTTTACGATAGTGTTGAGGTATTTCTACTATTTTACCATCACTATCAGCATAGAAAACTTTTAACCCCACATCAATTCCTACACAATGTTTGGTAGGTTCTAATGGTTTAGCATATTCCCTAATATCAACACTGATACAAAATTGAACATAGTAACCATCGGCACGACGTACCAATCTAACTCGTTTAATTGAGTCGATAGGGTAAAAGTTTAAGTCTCTAGTTCCTTTTAACTTAATCGTTCCCATACCTTTTTTGTCAGTAAAAGTTATCTTTTTTCTATCATCAGATAATTTCCATCCTGATTGTTTATATTCAACGGAACGATTATTTTTCTGGAACTTAGGAAACCCTTTCTTTCCTTTAACTTTCTTCTTACAATTATCATAGAAACGAGAAATAGCAGCCCAAGCACGTTCAGCAGATGCCTGTCTTGCTGTTGAGTTTAACTCCGACGCAAAAACATACTCTTTAGCTAATACCGCACAGTGTTTATTGAGAGCATATTTATCAATCTTATCCTCTCTACTACCATCCATCCAAAGTCTTAAAGCTTTATTTCGGATGAATTGCACGGTTCTGATAGCATCATCAATAGCATCTCGCTGATATCGCTTGACTACCGCCTTCATTTCTAAGACAATCATTGTTTATCGACCTCAAACAACTATATAGGGTTTGCTGATGAAGGAAAAACCCCAGATACAGTTAAGGTTACAGAGAAATTAGGTGCCGAAAAAAAGCCGTCGAATTGGACGGAAACCCGCTAAAATTAGGAATAAAACCTTGCACTCCTTGATTAAGAACAGATG
>JBGTGT010000067.1:0-8059 GCA_041746575.1 Microcystaceae cyanobacterium | reverse complement strand
CATCTGTTCTTAATCAAGGAGTGCAAGGTTTTATTCCTAATTTTAGCGGGTTTCCGTCCAATTCGACGGCTTTTTTTCGGCACCTAATTTCTCTGTAACCTTAACTGTATCTGGGGTTTTTCCTTCATCAGCAAACCCTATTTACTAAAAAGATGTTAACGGTTGATCTTGACGATAAATAGATTCGTTATTTTGTGATAAAGCGATCTCTGCTTTTTGTAATTCTGTCCCTAAATACAAAGCATGACTCACGTCTAAAGTAGGACAGTTTTGGGCAATTTGTTGATAGATCTGTCTGGCTGTTTTCCCCCTATAACAATGAACCACTTCTCCTGAACCGGGTGTTAGATGTTCAACGATTATTCTTTGATTTTGAAGACGAATAACAAAGCTACCATTGGGATCAATATATTCAATTTTTTGAAACAATTTCGGATATTCTGTCTCGATCAGTTTCTCAGCATATTCCCAACAATCATCGTAAATATGTGCGCTTTGACTCACCGTTATTAAAGGCGCAAGGGTTAGAGAATAATCTGTTTTTTGATTAATTTGCTCACAAATATGCTGTTGTAATGCCCGTAATCCCATTGCATTGGCTACCCAAGCGGAAAACATATCATTACTGCGAAATGTTGCTGTTAAAGATAATTTATTATTGATAATTCTCAACCAAATATGATTTAAGCAAGGCGGACTATCACCGCTTTCATAATCTTGAACATCCCATAAAGACATGACGGCGCGAGAGGAATCTTTTTCGGTTATTAGTTTATCAATCGCTTGCTGAATTTGATCCCGTTTAAACCAGGATCGTAGGCGTTGTCCATAAGTATATTTTACGCCTTCTTGAAAAGGGGCATCTTCTAAAATTTGTGAGATATAATTTTGGATAAACGCTTGATCGATGGGTAAATAATTGGGTTGAGGAAAATAAAAATCAAAGGGTTCATCGGTGACAATTGCCATTAAATCAATCAACTCTTGCCATTGCCCATATTGTGTTGGCCGAATTGTGCCAATCGTTTTAACACGATGAAGAATCTTGAGCCACGTTTCTGCGATGGTTTTGCCTTGAATCCGGTGACCATAGAGATACCCTGAGAAAGTGGAAGGTTGATATTTCGTTTCAGGAAAAAATAAGGGTTTACTCCAAGATTCTAAGAGAGGATTATTTTTATAAATAGCATTAACAAGAGCAATCGTTTCTTTGATAGAATTTACCGTTTTATATTCAACACTTTGCCTCAATTTCTTTAGACTATCCAACGAGATTTCTTGATCAATATAACCTGTTATCTGAGAATTGATCACCCAACAAGGTTTACCCGTTTCTGTTTTACCTAACTGACATCCCTGTCTAAAAAAGTCTAAGAAACATTGACAACTGCCAGAGGTTTGGTCTTCTTTGGTTGCTTTTAAAATGACTAAATATCGTACATGGGGATTCGCCAACAAATTCCGAATCATGGGACTAATGCCCCGCGTTGGACTGTAAAGATTGCCAATCACTGCGTATTGTTCAGCAGTCAGTTTTGAAGCGACTGATTGTTTAACCGTCCACCCTGTAATAATGGCAATTTGTCCTATGCCGCAAATTAATTGTTTTTTTTGATAGTAGGGACGATAAGTAAAAGGGGACTTCAGCATAAGTCAGTCGTCAAAAATCAAGGAAGATTGTTGGTCAGCCCTAATATTACCTTTTTCGGCTGAAGACAATAACCTAATCTAATCTAAACTAAAATCCGATTGTAATGTCAGGGTTAAATCTTGGTTTGGGTAAATTACGAAGACGTTAACCGCTAAATGACCGAGTAACCAGCCTGATAACTCCCGTAACCCCACATGGGAGGTGTCTTGACTGATCAAAGGAGTGATTGCTTTAGCCGCCTCTAAACCAAATAGAGTGCCTTGGGTTAAATTGACCGCCTCAACTTCTGATTCAATGATTTGGCGGCGATTAACCACTTGAGAGACCGCTTTAATCGGATAAACTGTCCTTGGTAAATGAACCTGATAGGCGACAAATTGAATCCCTTTTTGTATGGGTTGTAGTTGACCAAAAATCTCACTTCCGTAGGGAATTATGACCTTACCCCGACGATTATATAAATTTGCAGAGATTGTAACTGTTAGGGGCAAATTTTCTCGTTCAGTCAGGATAATCCGTTGAAATTCTTGATAATGAATGGGAATACGCGTTCCTTTGAGAATCCCTCTCTCAGAGAGCGATCGCTGAGAAGATTCTGGAAAACGTTGTGCTAGAGTGTTTTGAGGATTAACTAAAACAAATAAGCTCAAAGAGCCAAAAAATAAGGTATTAAAAGACGATTTGAAGAGTAAGAGCAGGCTGGTCATAGATTGATCCTTATTGCGATTCTTTTTCACTTTATCGCATCGCTTGCCCTCATTGACGCAGGCTCATTTTAGAGTGTTCCAAAAGCGCAATAGTGTCCGAAACAAGATGTAAAGTTTCGATTTCAGCCTTAAAATCCAGAAAACTTACGATTGATCCTTTTCCACCGCTTCAATGAGCGATCGCACCTCCTCTGTGCCTCCAGAAGGGTCAAATTTAAGCGGAAACTTCCTCTTGGCAATCATTCGTAATCCCAAAGGAGCGAGGCTCAATAAAGCCCGCAAATCCCGAAAATAATTGCCAATCACGTATAAAGCAAATTTGCGTTCATCTACCCATCCCCCCGCCTTAACCAAAGAGACTAAGACTTTACGATGACGAATCGGACGACTATCCGAGACTTCTTTGCGTTTGAGAATTTCCCCTTTTATGTGACCAATTTGATCCATCGGAGCAACGTCCATCGGACAAACACTATTACAGTAATAGCAACGCGTACAACCCCAAACTCCTCTTTTGGCATCATTATAAGTCTCTAGTCGGCTTTCTGTGGCTTCATCTCGGTTATCTGCTATCATACGATAGGCTTTCGCCAGCGCATGAGGTCCCACGAAATCAGGATTCACCTCGGCGGCGTTACACTCGGAATAACACGCTCCACAAAGAATACAATTTCCCATCTGAGCAAGACGTTGCCGTTGTTCGGGAGTTTGTAAAAATTCCCCCTCGCTCAGGTTTCTTGCCGCACTGCTGACATAGGGATCGACTGCCTCTAAATTATCCCAAAATCGGGTCATATCTACTACTAAATCTTTAAGGACGGGCATATTTCCCATCGGTGCAATGATAATTTCGGGAATCTCTCCGTTTTTATTCTCTAAGCGAGCTAATTCTTGTCCGACGTTTTCTTTGCAGGCTAGTGCAGAACGACCATTAATTTTCATCCCACAACTACCACAAATCGTATTGCGACAATTTTTGCGAAAAGTTAAACTGCCATCTTGTTCCCATTTGATGCGATTGAGACAGTCTAAAATCGTATTTTTAGTTTCCACATCAAGGGTGTAGCTTTGGATACGGGGCGATTGATGGGGGTGTTGACGAACAATTTTGAAGCAAACTTGCATAGGTCTTTTAGGAAAAATAGACTCTTGTTCTAGTTTAAGCCGCTTTCTTCCTTCTTTTCGAGAAACATTGACAATTTTTTATTTTCGCCGAAAGAGAGGAAAAAAATTCCCCTCTCACTTAATTTGGTGCTAAGAAAGCTTCACATCTTCCTTATTCATTGAGGCTTGATAAAGCTTTTCAAGGCGCATCACTTGGCGGGCTTTCTGGTTAAAGGCACTGGCATCTAAACCATAGGCAATCAAGGCATCTGTCGAAAAGAGTCCGCCGCCATTGATGAGAAAAAAGAGGAAACAGACAGCGTAAATGGCAGATAACTCTAGATAAGGAATGCTGAACCCTGCCACAAGAATGTGATGATACATTGCCACGCACATCGTGCAGAATAGGCCAAATGCAGCCGGACGAGTTAAGAATCCTAACGCCACTAAGGGTGCGCCTATTAATTCTGTGAAAGCGGCAAGGTAACTGAAGAAGATAGGAAACGGTAGCCCAATATAGGCGACGTAAGCCTGTGCAAAACTGTCAATGTTGCCCAATTTATCTAAACCATTGTGAATCATCACTAATCCAACCACCATCCGCAAAAGGGCAAAGGTCGTTTGGGACAATCTATTTGGCGTAATATTGGGTCTAAAGAGTGCATTAAGGAACAATGAGGGATTCATAGCAATAAATCAATGAGTGTAGCTGAGTTGAATCAAAAAAATGCCGATTTTCTCAGAAAATGAGAAAAATGATTAAAGGGGTTGGTTGGCTCAATACCTTGACTGACAAGCCATCTGATGGTATTGTGCTGACAACGCACTTAACACTTCTTAATATATTAACTTAACTTTTCTTATTTTTCCAAAAATTCAAAGGGGACGTGTGCGGACAATTGCGAGGATTGCCCAGATAATCGGGTTGGATTAAGAAATTATGGCGTAATACTCCCCTCGCTGGCTGGAATAGGGGTTGGGGGTTAGGGAAACTTTTTCCGTATTTTGATTAACGCTATAAGATAGCCGTAGTAAAGTCTATATTAATGTTTTAACGATTCCTTTAGGCAAACTTAAGATGGGTCATTTTCCAAACTATGCTTCTCCCTTCTCTGCTCGAATTCTAGTAGTGGATGACTCACCTGAGAATTTATTTTTGATTGAAAGTATTTTGCGGGAAGAAGACCATGAAATCCGCTTAGCGAGTGATGGCGAGACTGCGTTGGCGATGGTTAGGCAAATGCCGCCTGACTTAATTTTATTAGACGTGATGATGCCGAATATGGATGGTTTTGAAGTTACGCAACACCTGCGGGAAGATCCCCATTTACCTTATATTCCCATTTTACTGATTACAGCCCATGATCAACCGAGTGTAGTGCGAGGATTAGATAGTGGAGCCGACGATTTTTTACGCAAACCTGTCAATATTGATGAATTATTAGCAAGAGTGCGATCGCTGTTACGCCTTAAACAGAGTATTGATGGATGGGAGCAAATGGTGAGAATTCGAGACGATATGGTTTCCCGTTTAACCCATGATCTTCGTACTCCTTTAATTGCGGCAGATCGAATGCTCAGTCTTATGAAAGAGGGAGAATATGGCACGCTTCCCCTTTCTTTGCTTGAAGTAATCTCGATTATGATGCGAAGTAATCAAAATCTTCTTAACATGGTGAATCAACTGCTAGAAATCTATCGTTACGAAGATCAGCGAAAAATCTTGAATTTTACCCCTGTTCCCTTACTTAAGGTGATTAATGAGGTTATTGCTGAATTGACTCCCTTAATTCAAGAAAAGAGACTCACTTTAGGCTTAAAAGCCGATGAAAAGCAATCTTTTTTGATTCGAGGCGATCGCTTAGAATTGTATCGTTTGGTCACCAATTTATTAAGTAACGCTATTAAATTTACGGATGAAGGTTCAATTTTGTTAGAATTAACGATTAATCAAGATATTTTAACCTTAAAAGTCCAAGATACGGGTTCAGGCATCTCTCCAGACCTACAAAAAGTCCTTTTTAATCGTTTTCAGTCTGGCCGTCATCACTCCTCTGGCAGTGGCTTAGGACTTCATTTGTGTCGTCAAATCGTAGAAAGTCACGATGGAACGATTGAAGTAGAGTCTGAGCTAGAGAAAGGCAGTATTTTTCTAGTATCTTTCCCTTTGTGGCAGGATAATCTTGAATGAATCAGTTGGGCTTAAATAAGGAGGCTTGTCTATTTTTTTCAAAAGTAGAATTGAGAAAGTTTTTTTTGACCGGATGGTTTAAGGTGACTGGAATTACTGATAGTTTGTCATTCAAAGAAGACAATTATTAGAGACTGTAATTATCAAATAGCGAACTATGTGCAATATTATTTTGGAAATATAGACTATGCTTACTGGGAAAAATTCAATTTTGATTTCTGACCTAGATCGTCAAACGGTATTAGATTTAATCCAGTGGTTAAAAACGAATCGTCCAGACCTCCTAGAAAAAGCACGTAATCCTAAAGCGTTTACCGAAGATGTTGCTCATACAAAAAAGATAAATATTCCATTGGAGATACTAAATCAAATTCGTGTAGATCCTGACTCATTACATGGACAATATCGGGTAACGTCAGAACTCAAAAAATCAGCAAAGGCAACTGCTACAGTGATAACAGCGAGCAATTGGATAGATACGGCAGGAAACTTTCCCATTTTTTTGTTTGCCTTCAAATCCTTGACTCTTATACCATCAATAGGAATTTCGCTTTTACTTTCTATTCCCGTACTATTATCAGCTAATGCCATCTCAACGGCGGTGACTCATGGTCATCGGGGACGGTGGAAATTAGCACTTACCGCTTTGATATTAGGGCTAATACCCCTCAATATTCTTCAAACAATTGCAACAGGCATCGGAATGGAGGTATTAAATAACCAATCTGAACTTGCCCAGATGGCTGCCGGAAAAGCTGTTGATAATGTTCTACAAGTCAAGGAAGTCACCCTAACTGACAAGAAAAAAAATGTTCCCAATGATCTAAAGATTTGTTCTCAAGAGCGACAATCTCTAGAAGAGATGCCTCGGAATACGCCAATAGAAGAAAAAGCTTTTCAATCTCGTTATGTTCGTATTTATGGAACATTTAAAAGCCAAAGTCAGCCAACAATGTTACCTATTGAACAGCTTCCTCTTTGTGTGCGGGCAAATCGGTTAGAAGCAGAGTATAATGATGAAGTACAAAATTTAACTAACAATATTAGTCTTATCAAAATTGATAGAGCAGAGCTTGGAAACGATTTAGAATTTCTTAAGAAGATCGCTCCAGTAAAATATCAAAAGACTTTTATGGAAGTAGTCCCTTGGTTGGGAGATACTAAAATTGAGTTACGTTCTGGACTGCAATTGGTGAGTTTAGGAACAGAAAGTTTCTTTAGCAAACTTGAACAAGGTCAATGGAAGCAACTTGGAATGAATCTTTTTTTCCTAGGTATATCTGCAATTACCAGTGCTGTATCTATTGGGATGGGACTGACTTTTGCTTTGTCTGAGGACGCTCAAAAATCCTATAACCGGGAAGAAAAGGAAAAGGTAGATCATTTTTTGAAGCGGATGCGAATAACGCTATCTCAAATACATAACGAACAAGTTCAAGAACTAGAAAGCTCACAAAAATTAGAGAGATCAGAAATTGATGAGGAAAAACAAGATGAGTATAGTCAATATAACTGATTTCGATCTATCATTTCGTTTATTAGGTTGTTACGAAGAAGAAGTAGGTAGAACTGGAATGTTTACTTATCCAGTCCCTTGCTCGTTAGAAGAATATTTACCACCAGTGTCATCTACAAAAGAAGTATCGCAAACAAAGAGAGCATCAGAGCATAATAGTGAAATTCCTAAAGAAGAAGCTCAGCCAATCCCATTAGTTAATGAAATTCCTAAAGAAGAAGCTCAGCCAATCCCATTAGTTAATGAAATTCCTAAAGAAGAAGCTCAGCCAATCCCATTAGTTAATGAAATTCCTAAAGAAGAAGCTCAGCCAATCCCATTAGTTAATGAAATTCCTGAAGAAGAAGCTCAGCCAATCCCATTAGTTAATGAAATTCCTGAGGAAGAAGCTCAGCAAATCCCATTAGTCAGTGAAATTCCTGAAGAAGAAGATCAGCAAATCCCATTATTAACAGAAGAAATTAATACTCAGACTTCCAAAAATATTGGTTTTACTAACACTCCCATTCCTCCCTTTCCGATACCAAACCTCAACGGAGAGAGAGAACACTCGGAAATAGTAAAGATTAAGCCACAGGAGTTGGAAGCACAAAAGGAAAAGCAGAAACTTTTATTACAACAAAAGGAAGAATGGCGTCTGTTTTATCTTTATATTCAAGAACTTGAAATAACTGGGGATTTGACAAAGTTGCCTAAAGTTTTACGACCTTAGTTGGATCTGAATTCGGGTTATATTTATCAACTATAGCTAGGGTTTGCTGATGAAGGAAAAACCCCAGATACAGTTAAGGTTACAGAGAAATTAGGTGCCGAAAAAAAGCCGTCGAATTGGACGGAAACCCGCTAAAATTAGGAATAAAACCTTGCACTCCTTGATTAAGAACAGATGT
>JBGTGT010000066.1:0-24340 GCA_041746575.1 Microcystaceae cyanobacterium | reverse complement strand
CCGAATCTATGGGCAATTACAAGGGATTTAGCCATTAATCTGTACCGAGAAGCGGGTTTTACGAATATGGCGCAAGCACAACGATTATGCAGTTATGGACTAAAGCAGATTTTGGTACTTTTTAGAATGAAATAGCCCTGGAGGTTTAGATAACCGTGCGGTCGGATGAATCTGCTGAATTCGTTGAATGCTCAAGTCTGGATTTTCTTTTTTAGCCACAAAATAAGAAGCAAGTAATGTTCCAGTACGATGATTTCCCCCTGTACAATGAACAGCAACTGCTTGATTCTGAGACATTATCATATCAGCGAACTGAACAAATTTTAAGACTTGTGGAATCGTCGGAGCAAGGTCTTCTAAAATGGGTAAAGAAAGAGCCTCAAATTTCATTTTTTGATATTCTTGAATTAAAGAAGATTCATCCATAACTGAGACAATTCCTCTTAATCCTGCTTGATAAAGTTGAGGTAAATCGTCAAGGGGAGGACGAGGCATTCCTGCTAATTTTTTGGGAATAACCCACCAAAGATAATCAGGATAAGAAACATCTTTGTCCATTTTAATTTCTTTTTAATTCTTCTTTTTTTTGCTTTCAATGATACAAATATAAGAATATATCAAATTAAATTGATATGTCAAGTGCTGTGAGAGACCCAAAAACGTCCTTTTATGAAGAACTAAGGAGAAAGGCAAAAAAGAGGGAAAAAATCTTTTAAAATAAGGACTAATGATGTTTATGTTTAATTTGCTTCTAATACTATGCGTTCTGATCCTTATCTCTGGCTACATCTCGCGGGAATGGCCGCTTTTCCGATTTTTCTAGAGTTAACAGGGTTGGGTTTATCCATCGGGGATCCGTTACCCTTTTTTTGGCTAGAATTAGTTTTCTTAGTTATTTTCGGCATCGTCCCTGTTGTTCTGATGCAGTGGTTTCGTCCCTTTTCGATTTACTGCCTAATTCTTGTTTCCCTTACTCCATCCACCTTAACTGAAAATCAAAGACGAGTTTTATCGCGATTTAAAACGCCGAAACATCGTTTTTTGACCTTGATTACAGCGATCGCCATGATGGGTGTATTATGGTTTTTGTACCAATCTGCGCCTCTAGGGGCAATGGTAACCTTAAAGTTACCTCAATGGCGGATTTTAGGCTTATTGATCGCGGCGGTTTCCTTTGTGTTGGCGAATCTGTTTATTCAGATACCAGTGAGCGTTTTAGGGGTTTTAACCACCCCTTTGCAAACCTTTGACGAAACGCCTCCTTATCCCCAAGAGATAATTGAGCAACAGTTCTCGATTCTGGGTTTAAGATTAAAACAAATCCCTCTGATGCCGAAAACGGCTTAAAGGGGAGAAAATTTGACCAATCAGTTTTATTTTCTAATTTGAACATTCGCCCTTGATCAAAAGAAGGGGGTAACACGACCTGTTCTTGCTTAAATTCAGTAGAATAGTAGTTCAAGTCCCTCACCATTCATTATTGTTCAGTTTCTAGACGACCTATGACACCTGAAACCCGAGAACGGATAGAACAACTCATCAAGAGTAGCAAAATTTTTGTCTTCATGAAAGGCAATAAATTAATGCCTCAATGCGGATTTTCTAATAATGTCGTGCAAATCCTCAACACGACAGGCGTTCCTTTTGAAACGTTTGATATTTTGTCTGATTCTGAAATTCGTCAAGGCATTAAAGAGTATTCTGAATGGCCAACGATCCCCCAAGTTTATATAAATGGGGAATTTGTGGGCGGTTCAGATATTTTGATAGAACTGTATCAAAACGGAGAATTACCCCAGATGTTAGAAGTCGCCCTTGCTTCTTAAATTAAAATAAGGTGGGCCTCGCCCACCCGACGAAATCGCCCTAAACGGAGACTAAGCCCAGCTAATTCATCTCAGGCTCTGGTTGGGGCATGGCAGTCGTGAAATTTAAAGGATCTCGCAGGAAACTGACCGCCGCTTCCTCAAGGCGATGAATTAAATAGGCTTCCAATTGGTTACTGTGACGAAGACTTGCCAAATAACCGTCCATATATAAGCGAATCTCGTCGAATCGATAGCCTCGGTGCCATAAATCAACCATTGAATCGGTCAATCTTTGGTAAAATCGGATGGTTTGGGGATCTTGAAGCATGATTCCATTTAGGTGAACGCTGTCGAATTCGTTAAGTTAAGAATTTAAGATTGTGTTATGGTTTAGGCATAATCCCCCCGAATCGTTAGGAGTGACGAAAATGCCTTGATAAAGTCTTATCTTTATTGTACCTGCCTAAATCGGCAAAAAGGAACGAATGCTAAAATATCGATAAAAAACCTCCTGCTCTAGCATTCTTTAGGATTTCTTAAGATTGTCTCAGGTTTGAGACTATTGAAGGTAGCAAATGTTACAGAATCTTGACATTTGCTCTGATACTGTAGAAGACGTTTAGTTGAATAGGAAGAATCTAGGGTGAGCTTAGTATATGTTTCAATTGTCGAGGGAAATCCCCATCTGCGATCGCTGTTAGCCTGGCACTTACAGCAGGCTGGCTACGCGGTACAACAATGTGCTAATCTCCATCAAGCGCGACAGGCGTTTGCACAAAGACTGCCCACTCTTGTGGTATTAGATTCGGATTTACCCGATGGGGATGGGGTAGATTTTTGTCAGTGGATTTATCAGAAGCGTCAATCCTTAGTGTTAATTCTGTCAGCTAAAACGACTGAGAGTGATATTGTGAGAGGATTAAAGTCTGGCGCAGATGATTATCTCAAAAAGCCCTTTGGTATGCAGGAATTTTTGGCAAGGGTTGAAGCCCTCATTCGGCGAGTCAAGGTATCTGCCGCCCCGTTATACCTCGATTATGGCGACTTAAAAATTGATTTAGTTCAGCGTCGGGTGCAGTATATGGGGGATTTTGTGGACTTAACTCCGCAAGAATTCAGTTTATTGTATGTTTTAGCTCAAGCAGAAGGAATTCCTCTCAGTCGGGCTGAATTACTGCAACAAGCGTGGCCAGAAGCCATTGACAATCCCCGAACCATTGACACCCATGTACTTTCCTTGAGGAAGAAAATCGAAACGGATCCTCGACAACCCAGTATTATTCAAACGGTGAGGAATGTGGGTTATCGTTTTAATCCTGATGTTTTGCAAGAAGCCCCGATTCCTTCCTCTGCGGCATCTATTGCCGTTTCCCAAGTGCCAAAAACAGCAGTACCATCAAAGTCTAATGCAGTCATTTGATGTGAGTTATTTTTTTCTATTTTGCCTAAATCCTTGAAAATTCTCCCGAAAAAAACCTAAAAAAATGGCTCAGAAGATCACAAAATCATTGAACCATTTAATCTTACAGAATTGAAGATAGGGAAATTAGGGTACTAGATCGGCAGAACTAACGGTTTCGTTTGTTTCCCCGTGAAAAGCCCATCTTAGAAGAGGAGGAGCGAGAAAAGTGGTTAAAATGACCATTACAATGATGGCAGCTTCAAGAGGCTTGCTGAGAAGTCCACTAGCTGAGCCAATGCCCGCAAAGACTAATCCTACCTCTCCGCGAGGAATCATGCCAATACCGATCGCAAGACGGTTAAGATTTGATTGTCCAACCACCGTCCAACCGGTAATGACTTTACCCAAAATCGCCGCTAAAATTAAAAAACTAGCAATAATCAATCCCTCTCGATTTTCAGCAATAAACGGGTTTAAAACCCCTAAATCTGCTTTTGCACCCACAGTTACAAAGAAAATCGGCACGAGAATATCTGCAATGGGCATAATCTGTTGATCTAATTCCTTACGCTTATCCGTTTCATCGAGAACTAAACCCGCCGCGAATGCCCCTAAAATGGCTTCCAAATGAATCGCATTGGCTAAAAAGGCCATTAAAAAAGCAAAGGTTAAAGCCGGAATGACTAAATTCCCGCGCGTCTGTAAGCGTTCTGCAATAGCGACAAAGGATTTATTAAAGAATTTACCCAGAAAAATTGAGCCTAACAGAAAAACCGTTGCGCTGATAATTAAGTAAAGTACACTGAGAACATCCACCGTTCCCGTTTTCGCTAAACCCACTACCACGGCTAAGACAATAATACCCAGAACATCATCAATAACCGCCGCCCCGACGATAATTTGACCTTCTTTCGACTTTAGTTGACCTAATTCCGACAGCACCTTGGAAGTAATGCCAATACTGGTGGCGGTTAAAGCCGCTCCTGCAAAAATCGCTGGAATCGCCGGAATTGCGAATAAAAGCATCGCTCCGATTGTTCCAAGGGCGAAAGGTGCGGCCACACCCACTACAGCCACAATAGCGGCTTGATAACCTACTTTTTGCAGTTCTCGCAGGTCTGATTCTAAACCAATTTCAAATAAAAGGATAATGACGCCTAATTCCGCTAAAATAGAAATAGCTTCACTCTGAGAGCGAAAAACGTCAGTAACCGCTTCGGGGCTTAGGTCACCAATTAATTGCAAAAAAGTCATTAAAAGAGAATCATGAGCGGTGGCACCACTTTCGGGAAAGACCAGAAAATGGAAGGCAGAAATCCCAACAACAACCCCTCCGACTAATTCTCCTAAGACAGGCGGTAAATTAACCGCCTTTGAGAGTTCGCCCCCTAATTTACTCGCTAAGTAAATAATTACTAAACTCAGTAATACTGCCGTTAAGACAACAGGTGTATTTTCTGAAACAGTTTCAGTCGCAAGTAAAGTTGAGCTTGGCAACATCGGCCAAGTTAGTAAACTCAGCATATCAAGACTTTCTCCTATTGTCATAGATTTAAATAAATCAATCTTTCCTTAAAATTGATTATTATCTATACAAGAATAGGGCTTGATGCCGAAAAAAGTCAAGTAAAGTCAAGTATAGAATGTTCAAATTTACTCATCAGATTGGAAATGATGACTTATATCTCTATTAAGTCTGCACCTGCGTGTCGCTCAGATTTCTAGTAGATTCGCACCCCTTATAATCCATAAATGATCATTCTTACTGCGTAATGAGGGTGATAAAATTGAGTCTGGGTTTATTACCCGAATATTAGGCAATGTCTTAAACTTTTGGGAGCAACGCTTGTGGATTTATCACGCATTCCAGCACAACCTGAAGCAGGTTTGATTAATGTACTTATTGAAATTCCTGCCGGAAGCAAAAATAAGTACGAATTTGATAAAAAAATGAACGCTTTCATCCTTGATCGAGTTTTGTATGCGTCCGTACAGTATCCTTACGACTATGGATTTGTGCCGAATACCCTAGCTGATGATGGTGATCCTTTAGATGGTATGGTGATTATGGATCAACCGACTTTTCCGGGGTGTGTGATTGCCGCCCGTCCCCTTGGGATGTTAGAAATGATAGATGGAGGCGATCGCGACGAAAAAATCCTCTGTGTTCCGGCTGATGATCCGCGCTACAATGGGGTAAAAAGTCTTGACGATATTGCGCCTCATCGTTTAGAGGAAATTGCTGAATTCTTCCGAACCTACAAAAATTTGGAAAAAAAAGTCACTGAAATTTTGGGATGGCAGGGAGTAGATAAAGTAGCTCCTTTGGTGGAACAATGTATTAAAGCCGGTCAATCTTAGGAAAATTTGAGTTATCTCGGTGTTGGGTTTGGGGAAAGGGTGAATTAGCGTTGTCAATTTTGCCAGACTTCCTTCCTCATCCCTGCACTTCATTTGTTAGTAAACTGAGTTATCTTATAAATTGAACGCATCTACCCTTCAACCGTTAACGCTTAACCATGATTATTCTTAAATCTACCACTCGTCATATTCGACTTTATACTGCCGAAATCAAGAAAAATGAGTTAGTTACTAGCGAAAATGTTCTAACACTCGATGTTGATCCCGATAACGAGTTCAATTGGTCAGAAGAAGCCTTGCAAAGTGTTTATCGTCAATTCGATGGATTGGTAGAATCTTACAGTGGTGAAGAACTAAGTGAGTACAATTTACGCCGCATTGGCTCAGATTTGGAGCATTTTGTCCGCGAATTACTACAAAAAGGGCAAATTAGCTATAATATTCAAGCAAGAGTCTTAAACTACAGTATGGGATTACCCAAAATGGATAACCCTGAAACTGAAGGTAAATATTGATAACGGTGCCAGCAAATCATTAATTGCTTTAGGATGAAAATGGCTGATTTTTGGGCAGATATTCGATCATTTTGCGAAAATACGACTGAAACTATTGGTAGTCAACTCTTGAAAGATTTTGGACAATTATCAGCGACGCACAAATCCGATGGAACATTGGTTACACAAGGCGATAAATGGGCAGATTTACAGATAAGGAAAGCAATTTTGTATCAATTCCCCGATCATGGCGTTTTAACAGAAGAAACGGCTCATGTTTTCCCCAAAAATGACTGGTGTTGGATTATTGATCCCATTGATGGGACGACCAATTTTACGAGAGGTGTTCCTATTTGGGGAATTTCGTTAGGATTAGTTTATAAAGGGATACCTGTATTCGGTTTCGTTCATTTACCGACTTTAAGACAATCCTATTACGGTTATTGGTATGGAAAGACAGGGTTAACAGGGCCAACCGGTTCTTATTGTAATCACGCACCGATTCACGTCAGCCTTGATAATCCCAGTAAAAGTCATTTATTTAACCTTTGTGCGCGCAGTTTAGCTATTTTACAAAAGCCATTTCCCTGTAAGATTCGCATGATTGGAGTAGCGAGTTATAATATTCTCTTAGTTGCTGGAGGTGCGGCCTTAGGAGGCGTAGAAGCAACCCCCAAAATTTGGGATATTGCGGCTGTTTGGGTCATTTTAAAAGGCGCAGGAGGCTCTTTCATCTTTTTAGATGATCAAGAAGCACAATTTCCCTTAAAAGTAGGACAAAATTACAAAGATCAGCCATTTACTTGTTTAGCGGTTAGCCGTGAGGAGTTAATTCCTGTTTTTCGACCCCTTGTTCAGTGTATTTTGTCATAATAAGGGTCACCTTAAAATTAGCTCCGATTCCCGACAATCAAAGGCTCTGTGCCTTATCTATCAGTAGCGTACCCGCTTTTTCTATTTTCATCAAGATTAAAAAAAACAACCTTTTAGTCAATCATTTCAACACTTTTAAAATTGTCACAGTTCTTAAGCTGAAGTCGTTAGAGGAATGCCATTATTGAGACAAGAAAAATTATTCTAAACTGAGAGAAAACAGATGGCACTTTATTATCGTACCTATTATTTGGGATTTGGCTTTGCGGTGACCTTACTGGGATTAATTACATTTTTAATTCTACAAGGATTGCAAATTCCCTCTGGCAGTTTAATTGATTGGTTAATTGGCGTCGCCATTTTTTGGTGGTTATTTATTATTACCGTGATCCCTTGGAATATCTATTTTGAAGCGAAAGAAGTGATCTCAGACGCTCAAATTTCCCAAGCAAAAGAAATCATCTTTGAGCAAGATTACCTCAGTTATATCCATAGAGTCCGCCATTGGTCATTAATTATTGCGATTAGTTTGCATCTAATTTCTGCCTTTGTTCTTTATAGTTTATCGTTTTTTAATTTAAGTTCTTTAGGTTATGTGAGTTCGGCGGCAACTTTGTTGCTTATGGGATTACGGCCAGCAATTCGCGCCTATCAATATTTAGCAACTCGCCTGAGTTTTATTCGTCAACAAATTAAATATCCTCGTGACGATGTAATCGCGTTACAAGGTCGTTTTGAAAAGCTAGATAGCCGACTTCAACAGTTAGAAAATCGCTGGGATTTAGATAATCCTAAATCTTGGATTGTAACTTATCAAGGCAAATGGCATCAACTCCAACAAGAGATTATATCTCTACAATATCTATTAGAACAATTTCAAAAACAAAATCAGACAGAACACGAAAAAATTACTCAAGAAACGAAACAGGCTATAGCACAATTAACTGAAGATAGTCGAATTTTATCCAACGTGCGGGAATTAATTCAATTTTTTAAAACCGCCTAAAAGGTTTAGTTAACAGTCAACTGCTCATCTTTTTTTACCGATATCTCTTTACTTTGGTGCATCCGTTTCATAAAAGTAGGAAAATACAGCGTTTTGCGACTTGATGAGATACATGATTGATGGTAGGGGTGCCTATTTTGCGCCCAAAGGTGTATGATATTAACTTGCAATTGGCTACTTAAGGGATGAATGGGGATGATGGGGAAATTTTTGAAGATTGAATTCCCCGAAAGCGTGTCTATCCAACATCCTTTCAACCAAACCATCCCCTAAGCAGATAAAGCCGATTGATCTTGCTGTAAAAATTCCCGCAAACGATGAATAATAACAGGTTGATCATTAACCAAGCGTGAGCAATACGCTTCTAAGCTGGCTAACAATAATATTTCTTGTAGGCGAGTATCCGAGGTTAATTGTCCAATCCACTTGATGGTTCTTTGAGCTTCTAAGTCATAATGCACAATCTCTGCTAAGATGCTTTGGGTCAAAGAAAGAATGAACCCATGGTAATTGGACTTTTGGGACAACTTTTGAGCAATTGGCGGATATTCAACAATTATTACTGATAAACGTCGAACAAGTTGCTTATATCCTTCTTGGGCAGAAGTTTTCAAGTACCGTTTTTGTAAGATACGATAACGATAGTCCATCTGCTGAGTTAATTGATGAGAGGATAAAGCAGAATAGTTAGCTGAAGGCTGACCAAATAACCAAGCAGTGATACTATCAGGATCTTGGGGAAAATCAACCAAAATACGATTTTTCCATAATTGGTAGAGTTTAAGCGTTACATTAACCATGATTTTCTTTTCTCACTGAGTTCTAACAAATGGATCAGACAATGACATTGACTAAACGTTAGCCTTGTCTTCTTATAGTTTTACGGTAAACTTTGATTTCAACAACAGAAGTTTAGGATCTTAAGCAAGAACTTAAGGAATTTAAACTTTTTTTGCATGAAAGCTACTTACAGAAGGCACTTTAAGCTTTCTTATTATGTGTTCAATTCCTCATCTAATTTCTCTTATCCTAATATAATTCCTCAAAAATTTTTATGAGATTTATGAGATTAATATCATAACTTATGAGATTAATATGAGATTAGTATGAGGTTAATAGATTGTTTTGGCATAGTATCTAACGTAAGATAGATTTAGCTGAAATTTCTCTGTTCCCTAAACTGATAACACGTTCCCTAAACTGATAACAATGAGAATAGCAATGACCCAACCTAAATTCCCGAAAAAGAAACGCTTACGGGGTGTTCTACTGACGGAAACGGGAATTGGAAGGTTACAAGAAGCCAAAATACAGGCAGAATTTGATAAAAACCGAGGAAATCGCTATACCCTAGAATCCTTAAGCGAAAAAACCGGTTTGTCTGTTGATACCTGTAATAAAATTTTAGACAACGAAATTCCCGTAGATCGCAGTTCTCTCAAAATCTTTTTTCAGGCTTTTAACCTGATTTTAGAAACAAAAGACTTTTATAAACCCGATAGCCCTTTATTTAACGAAGAATCCTCTTCGTTTCAATCGCAACCCGAACTTCCCGAAGGACAAGTTCCCCTCGATTCCCTCTATTATGTTGAGCGATCGCCTATTGAAACTGAGTGCTATAAAGCCATTTTACAACCAGGGGCGTTATTGCGTCTCAAGGGGTCACGTCGAACGGGAAAAACCTCTTTGATGACTCGAATATTAGCTTCAGGTAAACAAAAAGACTATCGAACGGTTTACTTAAGCTTATTGTTGGTGGATAGAAATCTCCTGCAAAATCTCGATTTATTTCTCAAATGGTTTTGTGCAAATCTCACCTTGTCCCTCGCTTTACCCAATCGTTTAAATGATTATTGGGACGATTTATTTGGCAGTAAAATTAGTTGTAAACTGTATCTAGAACAGTACATCTTAGCGAATATTCAACAGCCAATTATTTTGGGACTTGACGATGTCGACTATCTTTTTCAGTACCCTGATTTAGCTGATGACTTCTTTGGTTTACTGCGTTCTTGGCATGAAGAAAGTAAAAACAGAGAAATTTGGCAAAAACTACGGTTAATTGTGGCCCATTCCACTGAAGTCTATATTCCACTAACGGTTAATCAATCTCCTTTTAACGTAGGTTTGCCCGTTGAATTACCTGAATTTAGCCAGCAACAAGTTGAAGCATTAGCTCATCAGTATCAGCTAGACTGGACAGTTCAAGACGTTAAAAAGCTGATGGATTTGGTGGGAGGAAATCCTTATCTTATTCGATTGTCTTTGTATCATCTTTCTCAGGATGAAATGGCTTTAGATGACTTATTAGAAGAAGCCATTAATGCCTCTCAATCTATTTATCAAAATCACCTTAGACGGCAACTATTAGGTTTACAAAATCAACCCGAATTTCTAGTTGAAGCCTATGAGAAAGTCGTGATGGCAGATAACCCTATCGACCTTGATTTGCTGACTGCTTTTAAACTACAAAGCTTGGGATTGGTACAAATTAAAAATCATCAAACCCTTGCTAGTTGCCCTTTATACGCCCAATACTTTCGTCGTTATTTTCAAGAATGAGCGAATTTTATGATCACGAAGAGGGAAGGTTAACTGATTTGACTCAAGATTATCTATTGAGTGAGGCAGCTCAATTTACCTTGTCGGTAAAATTTAATACTGTTTTAAGAAAATAAACCGCTAAAATGTGCTACAGATTCTTAGAAAACGATGCACTGAATGGTGAGGGGAAGAAGTATGAACACGAAGATTCTGCGACAAATTTGGAAATTGGTGTCAGAACTTTCGCCCAAAATTCTACTAGACCTTAATGATACTGAATTAGTAACCTGCTTACTCCGAGAGATGTCCCTTAGACAGCCCCTCACCCCTGACGATTACCACTGTTTAAAAATCTATTTGAATCACCGTACCTCGCTGATTCGTGATCTGATTACGGTGACAGGATATTAAGTAATATTCCCAAAAAAGAACAAAAAGAATGGGACAGTTTATCATCAAGTCCAAGCCCGTTTCCTTGGCTGTATCTAACCGAGCAATGCAATAAGCCCTCTTTAAATGTTCTTCACCCAAACTGGGAACGAAAAATTACCGCCTTTATGATGACTTAGTTTTAGTCAGCTAGTATCGCCTAGTCTAATAACGTTGTCCTAAAATTTAAAGATTAATTAACCTAAATTGGGAAGAAAATATTAAATTTTGACCTGTTGAGTTCTGGAATTATGCTACAGTTAGGCCAAAATTTTTTTGAAATACCCAATGAATATCATGAATCAACTTTCTTTGAATCGTTGGTCTGCCAAAGTCGCAACGGCAGTCATCTTCGCTTCTAGTTTAAGCGTGATGCACCCCCCCGCTCAAGCGGCTGATCCAGCAGTTGTCCGAACGGCTGAAACGTCCTGTGTTGAACAGGCACAACAAAAAGGCTTTGAACTGAAAAAAGTCGTTTATGCGGGTGATTCAGACAAGGGGGGGAAAGATGTCAAAATTGTCTTAAATTTACTCAAAGACGGGGGATTATTCAAGCTCACTTGTTATTATGATCAAGTCAGTGGGGCTTCCTTTGGCGATGAAGATGCCGTTTCCTTAACGACAAAGTTCCCTTGGTGGTGGTTGTTACTGCCGATTTTGGGGCTTCCCGCCTTGTTAGCATGGGCAAAAGGTCGAGATACGGATGAAGTTGTCCATCATCACCATCGTTACTATGATGCTATTGTTCGAGGTAGCGAAGATCCCATTTCCGTTTATGCGGAACCCAATTTAGCTTCAAAAGTGATCGGTTACGTTCATAATGGCGAAGCCGTCAAAATCACCGATAAAGATGTGTACCACGCTGGTGTAGGTGATTGGGTGGAATTAGCGACAGGGGGCTGGATTCCTAAACAATACGTTGGCGCACCCGCAAGAGTTTAAAACCGTTAAAAGTCTTATCTACTTTTCTAAATAACGATCTAGCCCGCTCTAAGCGGTTTTTTTTTCAGAACAAACCTGGTAAATGATATAATCATTGATTGTGTCTTTATCTAGAGGAAAAATTGTGACTCAGCGTACCTTAGGTGGAACAGTTCGTAAACAAAAAAGAACATCGGGATTTCGCGCTCGGATGCAGAGCCATACCGGACGAAGAGTTGTTCAATCCCGCAGAAAAAAAGGCCGTCATCGCTTGGCAGTATAAATTTCTGCAATTATCATTAAAAATGCAAAAAATCGGTGGGATTACCCCAAATTCATCGACTTAGACACCACAAAGACTTTCAGCAAGTCTATAAGCAGGGCAAGACTTATAAAAGCTCCCATTTTGTCCTCAAAGTTCTGGCTGTCAGCCTTAAAGAAGACCATCCGGCTTCTCGCTTTGGTATTACTATTAGTCGTAAAGTGAGTAAGCAAGCTGTCACTCGTAATCGTCTAAAAAGACAGATTCGGGCAGTTATTCGGACATTGTTACCTCAAATTACCGCTAGTTGGAAAATGGTAATCATCGTCCGTCGCCAAAGTTTAGAGTGCAATTATGAACATTTTTTGCGAGAATTAAAGCAGTTGTTCATTCAAGCTGAGATCATTCATGGGCATTCGAGAAGAAACCTATTATGAAGGCGGCCCCCATATCGGTGACTTAATTGTCAATATATTACTGGGGTTTACCGTTATTTGTTTACCCTTGACCGTTGGGGCAGTGGTTCGTGCGCTGTGGTTGCGTTATCGCATTACCGACCGTCGTATCTCTGTGACAGGGGGCTGGATGGGTCGCGATCGCACCGACATCATTTACCCTGAGATTGTTAAGATTGTCAAAATTTCCAGAGGGATTGGTCTCTGGGGAGATATTGTCGTCACCCTCAAAGATGGGAGTCGCTTAGAACTGCGGGCAATACCTCGCTTTCGGGAAATCTCTGATTATATTGCCGAACGTGCGGCGGCAAAAACAGGACGGCCGTTGGAAGCAATTAAGGGGTAACAACTGCATTTGACGGTGGTTAACCTTCCAACATTTAATGGATAAATTAATAAAGGGATAATTGGACTTAGACGAATGGACTTTGGAGTTGGATTTATTTCCACAAATATCATGTTGCCAATCCTTGACTTTTTCTACGGGATTGTGCCGAGTTATGGCTTTGCCATCATTGCCTTAACCCTCGTAATTCGCTTTGCCTTGTATCCTCTCAGTGCGGGGCAAATTCGCAATATGCGCAAAATGCGGATTACGCAACCTCTCATGAAAGAAAGACAAGAGGAAATTCAAAAACGCCATAAAAACGACCCAACGAAACAGCAAGAAGAAATGGCTAAGCTAATGCAGGAATTTGGCAACCCTTTGGCGGGATGCTTGCCTCTATTGGTGCAAATGCCTATTTTATTCGCTCTTTTTGCCACGCTACGCGGCTCACCTTTTTCAAATATTAACTATACGGTAGATGTACAGGTCATTCCTGCCGAACAGATGGAGCGGGTTATTCCGCAACCTTTCGTGACAAAACCACAAAATATCTACATTGAAGATGGGGTTCACTATCCCGTTAGTGCTTTACTGCCGAGTGGAAATAAATTGGGTGTGGGAGAAAAAGCGCAAATTGATTTTCAAACCCCCGAAGGAAAAACCTTAAGCCAATTGGCGACAGAATTCTCTCAAAAGGATATTCAACCTCGATGGAAGGTAACAAAAGGGGAAGAACGCATTCAAGTCAACTCCGACGGTACAGTTGAAGCCTTAACACCGGGGGAAGCGACCATTCAAGGGACGATTCCGGGAATTGCGGCCGATTCAGGGTTTTTATTTATTGAAGCCTTAGGTCAAGTCGGCGTCGTTGGCGAAAACGGTAAAATTAACTGGGATATCTTGGGCATGGTCTTATTTTTTGGCTTGAGCGTTTATCTTAACCAAGAATTATCCGGTGCCAAAGGAGCAGGGGGTTCTGGTGCACAACAGCAACAGATGGTCAATAAGCTCACTCCTCTTCTTTTTACGTCTATGTTCCTCTTTTTCCCCCTTCCGGCAGGGGTTTTGATGTACATTGTGGTGGCAAACATTTTCCAAACCCTGCAAACTGTGATTTTAATGCGGGAACCTCTCCCTGAAAATCTGCAAAAGTTAGTAGAAGAACAGGAAAAAACCGAAAAAGGACGGGAAACCCTGCCTTTTGAAAAGCGAAATAAGAAGAAAGAGAAAACTTCTTAGCTTTAAAATATAACGTATGTTGTCTGACCGTTAGCGTAAGGATTCAGTGAAGTAACAATGAACCAACAAATGACCAGAGGGAAAGAATGGTTAGAAACTCTATTAGAGTTGATGGGAATCAAAACAACCGTTAGTGTTGAACGAGATGCAATGGATGAAACCAATAACGCTATCTGGTTAGTCATCAATGAAGCAAATCTTAGTCCTGAACAGCTTAATATTTTATTAGGCGTTCACGGGGAAAGTCTGGATGCGATTCAGTATTTAGCGAATACGTTGGTCAATCTCAATATTGAATACGAAGACCAACAAGCGTTCACCATCGAATTAGTGGGATATCGCCTGAAACGACAACTGGAATTAAAGACCTTAGCTGAACAAGTCGCTGAGCAAGTGCGTCAGACGGGGCAGGCGGTAGAAATGAAATCCCTCTCTTCGGCAGAACGTCGTCAAATCCATACTTTTCTCAAAGATGCAACGGACTTAGAGACCGAAAGCCGAGGACATGAACCCGACCGAAGATTAGTCATTCGTTTACGTTAATAACTTAAAAAAACGGATTTGACAAGGTGTAAGCGATAGGTTAGGAGGAGCAGGTGTAAGGTTTTAAGCCGATTGCCCCAAACTGAAAACCTAAAACCTATCTTTTTCCCTTTAAAGGATGACTTAACTCAGTTTACAGGGGAAACGACAACTACGCTAAGAACCTCTGACAGCAAGATTTTTAGCCCTTTAAGGTTCTGAAAGATGAGCCTCGCGAATTGCAAACTAATGTAACCTATTTGTTGGCGCAAATATACGCACCCCTACCATTAAGCGTCGCTGATTTTGGAGTGGTTTTTGTACGAGTTTACTGGCTTTGAGGGTCATGATCCCCCTCTTATTCAGCAACGCCCTATTTTAAGAGCCAGATCTTTTTAAGTTCTTGATTTTTTCCTTTGATGATGAAGTCATCAATGATAGGACTAAGGAAAAATATCATGAGGAAAATGTTAAATAGGGTTCCAGACGTAACATTTTATTTCTGGATTATTAAAGTTCTAGCCACCACGGTAGGTGAAACAGGGGCTGATTTTTTGGCCTTTACAATGAATCTTGGTTTAGGCATTACATCCTATCTCATGGGGGGTTTGCTACTGATGGCTCTTTTCAATCAGTTTAGACTTAAACGGTATGTCCCCTTAAGTTACTGGCTGGTGGTTATTTTAATAAGTATTGTTGGTACATTAATTACGGATCAATTGGTAGACGGTTTTGGCGTTAGTTTGGTAACAACTACTGTCGTTTTTACTGTTGTCTTGTTGGCAGTTTTTGTGCTTTGGTATTTAAACGAATGACCCAAGAGTAAGACAACTTACCGACTTAAGTAAGACAAATAAATAGTTAACTTATACTAAATCTTGCAAAATCCAGAATAAACCCCCTTGCGGATCAAACCGATATTAGTACCCACAACAACACAATAACTCTTAGAGAAAAATAAAGTTTCAAAATCACGGCTAAGAGCTCCAGCAGAACTAACCACATAACCACGGAAATTAAAATCTATAACTTGACTACCAACATAATTAATATCTTGCTCAATCCTTAATTGCTGAGTGACCCCATCACAGTTAGACCCAAGCCCCGAAACCTTTTGACCAGACACAACGAAATCAACCTGACAGCCTTGTGAACGCCGGATTGCATTCCTTTGAGCTATCTTAATAAAATCTTGAATCTGCTCAATCTCATATCCCTCAGATTGCGCCTTGACAATTCCCTGTAACTGAGGAACAGCAATCGTCGCCAAAACACCAGCGATTAAAACCGCCACCATAGTCTCAACTAACGTAAAACCCCTCATAATAAAACCTCTTTATTGAGTACAAGTAACACGCACACGAACAACTGGAAGACTCCGAACATTTACCCGTGGACAACTGCCCGGATCATTAGGTGAAAACGGTGGAGCGTTAGAACGACATTTTTCAAGATCGCCCTCATAAATACCGCCGGGAACATTGTAATTAAAGGATGCTGAAAAATAATGATACGACTTGCTATAAGCAGCAACCAAAGCACTAAACTCTGAAGAAAGTATCGAAGAGTTAAACTCGTTAATAGCAACTTTCCATTTACACGAACCTCCGTTGCGAAAAGTAGCCGTATCTGAATTCCCCTCTTCTTTACCATAATGATCCCACGCTGAATAATCTGGATGATCGTAATAGTTCCAAAATCTAGCAAATAAAACAGGATTACAGTTACAGGGAAACTTATTAGGATCTTTAGGAAATCCGTTAATATAATTTTCCCATTTTTGCAGAAAAGAATTTACAGATCCAGCAGAATTAAATCCCTCTACAAAAAACTGATTAGGATTAGGATAAGCATAAGCATAAGCCTTTAAACCATTAAAATAAGTGAGAAACGTCGAGCTTAATAGGAATAATAGAATTCTCTTGATCATTAGATTCTTCCAGAATTTTAGAAGGATAATTAACATAAATTAATTTTGAATTGTGCTTATGTTTTTTAATTTGTTTCACAACTGAATCACCCACTCTGTAACCAAAACTCTGATAAATATCAAAAATCATTTTATCAGAATAATCGAGAACCCCTTCCCAGTGAAAATCAGCCAATCTACGAGCATTCAACCAGTATTTAATTCCTGTAAATTTATCATGAACCTTAGATAAATAAATATTAAAATTTCGAGCATTAAATAAATAAATACGCTGCCAAATTAATTCAGAATTTCCTAATTTTTTATTAAATCTTTGTTTGCCATCAACTTGGATAAAAGAAGCGGTAAGGCTCCTTAGCATTTTATCAACCATTTCAGGATATTGTGCGACCCACCAAAGCAATTTACAATCATGCCTTACTTGTGCGATTTCATGTAAAAAGTCAGGATCAATATCACGAAAACGCCTTGAATTAAGATAAACACCGGCTTCATCTAATATATAAATCGTCTTAGGCAGATCCATAAAACTAATTAAATCCTTACTATTCTTTACTCTTATTTTATTATGTAGTATTCTGCTTAATAGCCATGTATATCCCATTTCCAAACAATAATTATACAAAGCCTTTTCATCAATTTCAAAATTAAAACAAAGATCATATTGAATTTGATTAGCATACAAAAGACCAATTTTCAACATAGCAAAACCTTTTCCTGATCCTTGTTCACCAATTATGCCATTTATGCCCTGAATAAAAACGCCCATTACTTTTTACTCTCCTTTTAAAATTTTCTCAATTTCTACACATTTAGAGTGAGAATAATAATAATAAATTGGATAATTTTTACCTTTATTGACAGCACACTTAACCATAACTTTAGGTTGCATCGTACAAAAATTTAATAAAAAGCCTAAACCCACTAAGAGAAAATATCGCCACATTAGAATTTGCCCGGCATAATTTTAATAACTTTATAAGTAGCAACGCACCAAAGTAGATCCCAAATATTATTGATCATCTTAAAAATTAGATAATCACCCAAAAAAGGAATATTGCCAGATAATTGATCTGATAAACTCTTAATTGTGTGAGTAGAGGGAAATAATTGAAAAGCCCACCGAGACGATAAATTACAGGCCCATTCACCATAAGCAGGCATTTGTTCTTGTAGAAAATAGTAGGAAAAAAAATCAAAGATGGATAATAGCATAAGTAAAAAGTCCCAATAAAATAGCCGGTTCAATTATTTCGTAAATATCTATTAAGTAACAAGCCTCATAATTATTATTAAAAATTTCTAACTTAGGGCAATCAGCAGAAATAGGCTGAGGTTCGTATTCAGAGACGAAATTTAGAGGAAAAATATTATCCCAGTTCTCGCTCATACAACTCGTAATAACATACTGATCATCAGGATCAAAACGAGGGCCAATTTCTACATCGACTTGTAAATCTTGAGCATATACAGGTTTAAAAAGAATAAAAAAGATAAATATCCCTAAAAAACCATATTTTAATCCAGCTAAAAAACGAGAAAATAACTTTTTCATGAGAAAATGGGGGGATATTCCCCCCCTAAAAATTAAACGTTATTAAGAACGATATGGCGAAACGTTTTGACAGCCGCACCGATACCAATAGGCGTAATAGCAATTGTAGTCATTGACGCTACAATAGCACCAATTGCATCAGAAAATGCGCCAACTTTTTCAAGTTCTTGATCATAATCTGATTTACCCCAAGCACCCGCCACGCCAGCAGATCCAAGGACTACAAGGATAGCAGTAGCAGATCCTAAGACCATTTTTTGCGAAAAATTCATTGATTTCATTAGTTTCACCTCAAAAAGTAAGTGGTAAGTACAGCTGAGTTTTAGGAACTCAAAAAACCCTTGTCCGGACAAGCCTTTAGTGTGGAGAAATTGACAAAATAATCAATATTTTTGACAAAGTATAGGTAATAATTAATTGAGTAGCTATCATCCATACAATCAAAGTTAAATCCAAATAATCAGTTGTTTTTTCTAATTTTTTAGGAACCATTTTTCTCACCTTTTAAACATTGAAACACCAAGAGCGAGCAAAGCCATAAAACCAACAGCCACGTAACTAGCATCAATTCCCCAGTTGATCGCATCAGCAAAGAATTGAGGCATTGACTGGATATCCTCTAAAGCTTTGGCGGTAGAATCGGATTGAAGAAAATAGAAAATCATTTAAAAGCCCTCATCAAAAATCCAACACCCAACGATAACCCCAAAGCACCAACCAGCCCCGGATTAGAGCCTAAAAAACCGCCAAAAGCTCCAACGGCCTGATCGCCAAACTGGCCACCGCTAATATTGCCGCCGCCAATATCAAAACAAGGATTGGAACCAGATAAATTTTTACCACACTGGCAAGAATCATCAATTAAATAGCAAGAATTCATGATCAAATACCTGTAAGTTTTCTGAAAATAGCAATTGAGGCTAAAGCGAATAAGAAAGTAACAAAATGAGGCTGAATGTGAGCGATAAAATTAGAATCTACAAATTCTTTGGGAGGATCTAATTGAATTTCACTAAATTTAATTTCGGCGAGGTACTTTACGGCGAGCATTTTTTCTCCTTTTGGTTGGTCTTCGCTTAACAATCTCCCAAGTAATAATAAACGCGACCAATAATAAAATTGGGAAAAAAGGTAACGGAATTCCTAAGAATTTAGCCTTAGAATAGGCAATCATCATTTTAAATAAAAACATTTTTCTTCCTATTTAGACTGACTTGGAATCGCTGAATAAAATAAATGGAAAACTAGCCATAATAAAATTGTGAAAATGATTTCTGTCGATGAAGAAACAAAAATATGAAATAAATTATTCATATTAATATCCCAACAAAAATCAATATTACATTGTGTAATAGAAAATTCTGGCTTACTAATCTCTAATTGAGTAGAAATCTGAGAAATTACAGATTTTAAAACATCAAGATCACGAGATTTACAACCTGTAAGAGTAAGGGAAAAAGATAAGCACATTATTTACAATCCTATTAGGAAAAAATTCATGATTTTAATGCCAGTAGCTACAAAGTAAATTAACATCAAACAATCTCTAATAGACTGACAGAGAAAGATGATAAATTGAATCGCTTGATCATCAGTGATCATCATTCACCTTCCTGACTAAGACTTTCTGAATTAAAAAAGGACTCAACATACTGAACACTAACTACCTCTAAAATAGCTTCGCCATTTTTACCCCGCTTTTCTTTAAACTGAAAATCATAATAAGCAGGAATTTTTGGAAAACTATCAAGCGTTAATCCCGAAATAAATTGCTCAAAAACAGGATAACCTTTAATATCTAAATTATCAGAACCCGTCGGATCAATCGCAAAAAATTTGACCCCATTTAAAACTTGAGTAGAATTAAGAGGCTTATAATTACAAACAACCCTTACCCCAAAAACAATAAAGTATTCTCCTTTAGGGACAATTGAATCAACAGACTTCAAAAAACGCAAACTTTTAAGAGAAGAAACAAAATTACCAAACCGCTTTAAAGGCCGAGAAGACATTTCATAAACACCGGGAACATGGGGAAAATTCTCAAAGCCTAAAGAAGAAACTTTATTCAACAGCTGAACCCCTTTATATAACGCCGAATTTTCAAATTCTGAAGGATCAAAATAATGACAAATGTAATTGTCAACTTCATCCCCATTTTTACGAGTATAATTTTGATGTTCTACACAAAAAACAATTTGAGACATTTAACTTTCTCCTTCATTTAATAAATCTGAATCGTCAACAGATTGAAGACGAGTAATTAAAGCAGAATGCTTATCCTGAAAACGACAAATGCCATCTTCAACTAAGAACCGAACGTAAGCTTCAAACGTTTCGGACTCCATACCCTCATGAAGAACCGCTAGACTAGGAGCAACTTGTTTCTGAAGCCAAACTAAAACCCGATCTATATTCGGCACAGACGGCTTGACAGATATTCGTCTGGGTTCAAAATCAACAGCATCTATCAACGATTGCCACCAAGCAACTCGACAATAATCACGGGTTAGCTTAACTTTGAACTCTACAAAATCAATTGCTCCAACGACAAACGCTGGAAGAACCGAAGCCCCTAAACTTAAATAATCATCAATCACTTTTTGGGCATAATCACGCCGGAGTTGAAGCTCCCACCGATCCGCTAAAAAGCCATGAACAGCCTCAGCATTATAAAATCTCAATTTTTTATCGGAAAGATCAGCACCAAACACACAAGTAGGCACAATTTGATCTGTCTTACTCAAGCAAGAAGCCCGATAATCAAAGTGTTGAAAATAGCGATACAGTCCCTTATCACCTGCCTTTTTAACCCATTCAAACTGAATACGCCTATTCCAATCGTCAAGACAAACATCAACACGAGTAAACCGAAATTGTAATCGCTTTAATGCGCAAACAAGACGACGCTGTAAAGATGCATCTAAGCATTCTAAAAATTGCCCAGAAATAAATAAAATTCCCCGATATTTGCCTTGATCTCTATCCCATCGTATGCCACCCCGAAAGCCACTTAAAGAGGTAAACGCACGAGAGAAAAACTCACCGCTAAACATCCCATGATCTAGCCAAAACCATTGATCCACGACCGGAAACAACAGCCCTGATAATTTATCAAGCAATCGAGAGAAAAAGTCAAGCTCGCTAAAGTAAAACGTACCTTGAAGGTAATCAAAGCGACAGGAGATAGACATAAAGCATTTTTAGCTATTGTTAACCAACTAGGTGATCATTTAACCTGCTGTTAGTTTTAAAATACCCGATAGTAATTGATAAAAATAAGGGGAAAATCACTGAGGGATACAATTACAAATCTTTACCAATGAGATTTATCTATAAAGCAACGGGGATAAGCTCGTTCCTCGCATAAAGCCCCCTTTACGCCTTTTGTGAGGGGGAGACGGAGACTGATAGCTGACTGTTTTTACTAATCTCCCAAGAAAAAACGCTAAATACACCGTCCTAGCTATCAATCTCACGCCTCCTTCATAATTTAAGGCATTATATTAGGACTTACGCCTATTTCTCGCAAAAATTTACGGATATCTGCTGCTTTTTCTTGTAATTCCACTTTCGTCAATTCTAAAGAAATAATATCCTTTTCCAAATTCACTACCATCTCAATTAGAAAAGAAATAGATAAATCGTAAGTAACATTATCGCCACGACGCACCAAATTTTCAATATAATCACTCTTATAAACGCCTAAATCCTTAGCTCGCTTAGTGAGAATCGCCCACGCCTCAGCGGACATGCTTATACTAGCTTGAGTCTTGCCTACTCTGCTCGATAAAGATCCTTTTGGTCGCCCCCTACCTTCTTTCTTTAGCATACCTAACCATCCTTAACACTATGTAAAAAATTGAAAGAATATTGACTGTTTTTTTTTTTTGTGTATGATGACCTTATTCTACAAGAAAAAATAAAAAGCGATAAGGCTATTCACATCAAATAGGGGGCGATCTACTCCAAATAGATCGCCCCCTATATTGAACCGAATTAAATTACAAAAACGCCCTCATATTAACAGATGACTACAGATGACTGAAGACAAAACCTTTAACACTTGGTTACGAGCGAGGATCAGCCCCGAACAGGAGGCCAAACTTAATCGCTATGCTCAAATCTGTAGGATCACCAAATCCGATTTAATCCGTAACTGGATTAAATCATTACCCAATATCTAGAAATTATGACAGAACTTGAATTACTAAAGGAGATTAACACGAATTTAGAAGCACTCAAAGCACTTATCTCTACAGGATTAATCTGTATCTTAGGAGCTATGGCAATACAATACTTTATCTCAACAAATGAAACCCACCCCCTTAGTCTCTTAACTCAATTGAATTGAGAGACTAAGGGGATAGGCTTCTATCCCACATCCCACAGTCATGGCTAAATGACCAACAAACACCGAGAAGTTAAGGAGTCTTTTAAATGAAACAGACGCTTTTTAAGGAGTCTTAGTCCTTTCACAGACGCTTAACTTCTCACTTTTAAACACTCCCAACAGTTAACTCACTTAAGGTCGGTTACCTCTTGGGACTGTTTAGCCACAGTCTCACGAGGGTTTTCCCTCAAGCTTGATAGAGAGTCTTAAGTAGGAATCAGACGCTTAACGCAGTCTTTGGTCATTCACAGACGAATCAAGCTTTATCCACCCACTTAGACCGTTTTTACTATGAATAAACCCATTATCATCGGAATCGACGTGAGCGAAGACCGATCTGTTGCCGTGCGACTGACTCACGAAGATTATAACAAATACCCCACCAGCAAGGCTAAAGACTTTTTCGATATCTGTGACTTCCATGATATCAAAGATACTAAAAGCAGTATGGAACTATTGATCCATCTCGGCGATATCTACTGCTTCGAACCAACAGGAAGATATTCTAAGAATATCGAAGATGAACTCAGACGAGCAGGAAAAGAAGTCAGAATCATTAAAAATAACATGATTATCGCTATCAGAAAGAATTGTGGCTGGGATATGTCCGATGATGAACATGATGCAGTAGCCATCGCTTATGACGGTTGGAGACGGGAACTTGACCAAGACTTAGGCTACTATAACCGTGTCAGAATTCCTGAACTAGAAACCGCCTATCAACTGTTTTTACAAAAGGAAAGAATCAATAGAAGAATAAGACAACTGGTTAACCACGCCAAAAACTTATTAAAAACAGAAGCACCCTGCCTAAGAAAAATTGATTTTTGTGGAGAATACAGAATAACGCCTCTATGGACATGGATCGCCGGACGAGACACAAAAAACCGATACAAAACCCGATTAACCGAAGATATCGGAAGTTATAAAAGAACAGAGAAATTTAGCGAGGAATTAATTATCTTAGCCCGAACGATAGACGATATGCAACGAGAACGAGCCAGAATTCGTCAATGCTTGCAAGAAATCATCAAAATAAAGAAATTTGATAAATACAATCAAGGTTTCGATTGGTTACAATTTGGGGTCTATGATCGAGTAATCACATTATGTCAGATTTACCCTTTTGAACAATTTTTAACACCAGATTTAAAAGAAAAACGCTCAATCTTTAAACGAAAGAAGACCAAAAAAGGAAACCCCGTTACAAAAAGAATCGGTTACCGCCATTTTCATTGCCTGATGGGACGAGGATTATTTGAGGAATCTTCAGGACAAACAACCATCAAAGTAGTTAGAGGAAATAAGGAAATCAAATTAACTCTAATGCAATGGGGAATAAGTAAGATAATCAGGGAAAAAGTAGGCAGTAAAGGAATTTTGAGAAAATCAGCAGTATTAAAGCTTATTACTGAATCTTACTGGAAGGAAGCTGATCCGGCCTACGCACAACTTAAAAGCTTAATGGCAATGGATGATGCAATATTAAGCAAGATTGACGAAATTGTCGATGACAAACCTCAAAATCGCTTTTTTAAGGAAATTATCACCGATGCCATCCAAGCAAAGCGCAAACCTTCAAAAGCACTTAAAGCTTCTAAAACTCAGGCAAAGCTTAAAGAATATTTAGCCAGCAGAGCCATTGATAAAGCAATTAAAATTCTCTGGAAAATCTTACTGGTTATCTGGCAAGGTAAAGAAATCAACCCCGATTTATTAATGCAGAAAAAACCTTAACATTAAATACCAGATAGTATAATTTAACTATCTGGTATCTTTTATTTACAAAATCTGATATTAATATAGTATTAGTAGGAA
>JBGTGT010000065.1:0-14104 GCA_041746575.1 Microcystaceae cyanobacterium | reverse complement strand
ACTGATACTGTTGGTTGTGCATCTCTAGCCAAATGTTTGAGAATTTGTAATTCTATATCCATTGTCCCCTCTGCTTTCTAGCCGTTTGTAGCTCTCTTTATTTTACTTTGATTTTCGGAGAGTGACAGAAGAGGGTTATATTGAACGAAAACAACAATTATTAGGTAAGGGAATTTTCGAGATTTTAGAACAACTTCCGAATGGCAGTGATGCAACGTATTTAGGGTTAGCAGTGGCAAGTTTCGCACCTTCAATCATTCCTAAGTTACTGCAAGATAGCCCTCAAAATTGGACTAATCGTCTGGATGAAATCTTAATTTCTCGCATGGAATATCAAGCTACCCAAATTCATCCTGAAACCTCTTTTTCTCTTGAACACGTCAGAGAACAATTACAGGCTTTATTAAGTGAACCTGATTCTTTAACGAAAGCAATAAGTTTATATTTATTATCACACTTGGATTTACCTTTTGCTCAACAACAAGCACAACAAATGCTAGATGCTTATTTAACCTTAAATCCTCTTGTTAAGGAAACAGCAAAGCAACTCATTATTGCCAATCCTTCAATAGAATTAAGTACTTTAGAGAAGATTCTGTATCTATCGGAATGTCAATGATTTCGTTCCCTTAAAACGGAAAGCTTAATCCATCTTGCTTATCAAACACAAGGAAAAAAGTACGAGGCATTTGATGTTATTATCAAGCAAGGGGAATGGAACGCAGATTTGTTATTACTGGTCAAGAGAAAAGTTCACTTACAACACAGAGAAAAAGGACAAAATATATTGTCGCCTGTGACGCTTCTTAATTACTTAGATATTTTAGAAAAAATTCCTTCTCAAACACTAATTACAGCATCCTCTGGCTGTTATATTTTAGCGATTGAGGGTTCAATGTTTGACGAACTACTAATTAAAGATAAGGACTTTGTTCGTCAATTATCACGGCAGTTTGCAACTTAATATATATGAGTTCAAAATAGACATCTCATCTATAAGATAACTGCTATTGTTAAAGTCTGTCCGTTTACAGGGAATGAAACCTCACCCCTTCTAGCTTCTCCCTTGATTCAAAGGTTAAGCGTAGGCAATTCCCCCTTCTCTTCTTAAATCCGCGACTGCTAAAAGTCCCTCTTGAGGGTGATAGTAAGCCGCTTGTACGCCGCCAAAATACATTGATAAAGCGGGAAATAAACGGGTTTGATAATGATTCTCTAAATGAACTGATAAATCTTCTTCATAGGAGACTATAGAACAATTGTGAAACTTTTCGACATGAAGACGAGGATGAGAAATTGCTTCTTCTAAAGGCATTCCTTGCTGAATAAAATAGTATAAAACTTGAGAGATAGCTGTTGTAATGCGAGAGGCACCGGGTGAACCAATTGCCAGTAAATCACCGTCTTCTTTTTTAGCAATTGTCGGTGCCATATTAGAAATTAAGCGAGTACCTGACATTAAAGAAGTCTCTGTATTAGGGTGAAGTTCAATTTCTCCTAAACTATTATTCAACCATAAACCCGTGCCTTCAATCATTACCCCTGAGCCATATCCGGCAGAGGCACTAATTGAGCAAGCAATTCCATTAATATCTACCGCAGAAGTATGAATCGTAGAAGGGGATTTTAGGTTTCCTTGAGTTGCAAGATTGAGTAAGGTTTTTATCTTAGACTTGAGCATCAATTCATTGTTCTCTTGGAGGTTATTGGCTCGATAATTTAAAACAGCATCTTGAATTTTAATCAGATTTGTACAGATATCTTTTGACACCCATGTTTGATTATCTAATAATAATAATAAAGCCGCTAAACAAGCCCCTCCAATCGCTGGCGCAGGGTTCGTGAAAATGTGCCATTCTTGCAACTGAAGATCAATAGATTCTCGTATTATTGCTTGATAAGAAGCTAAATCTAAGGCGTTAAGAATTCCTTGATTTCTTTGAATTTCCTGCACTATTTTTTGAGCGATTTCTCCTTGATAAAAGGCATCAACGCCATCACGAGCAATAATTGCCAAACTTTCGGCTAAATCGGGGATATTAATGATTTCTCCCTTACTTTTTGGTTTTTTGTCTTCGTGATGAATAACAGCGTTACTTTGAGGATGCCAGCCAAAAATCACGTCATGGCTATACTTTAAGTATTCTGCCCCTCCATGTAGCAGATTGAATCCGTATTTTACCGCCTCTTGAGCAGGAATCAATAAATCTGACCACGAAAGTTGACCATATCGTTCACTTGCTAGAGCTAACCCTCGCCAAATCCCCGGCACCGCAATAGACTTATAACCAATATGGGTTTGTGTCAAGCCACCATAATCAAAGGTGATCACGGGATCTTGAGGAGGGAGGGTTTCGACGCCTAAACCCGGCATCGCCGCATAAGCATCAATCGTGATAGGATCTTGCTGAGGCGTTGTTAACGTAATGAATCCACTACCTCCCGGTGCCATTACCCCGATATCGGTACACATCGAGACAATTGTAGTAGTGATAGCCGCATCGACGGCATTGCCGCCCATTTTAGCGATTTTTGCCCCCGCTTCTGCTGATAGAGAAGAACTGGCTGCGATCGCTACTTTGGCATGATTCATGATAGTTTAGGTTAAGAGATGATCCCGATTAATCATAGCGTCAGATGGGAGAAGGGGTACGAAGTTGATCGGGTGTATTGAAGAGGACACTGGTTTTAGAGTGAGTTTTTAGGGTTTCGCTTAAAATATTGAGCGTAAATCAAGACGCTTTGAATGATGATTCCAGTAGAATTGTGAGTGTTACCCCTTTTTAGAACAACGCCGAAAGAGACTTACGATACCGAGGGCGACGGGTAACTGCTAAACTATTGACTGGTTACTGGTGACTGTTCATGCTGATGCCCCTTACCCGTGAAACCTTTGAACGACTTGTCCCTCTTATTGCCACAGGGACACAGTACAAGTATTATTGGGGAAAATGGCAGGATTTTTTGCGTAGATTGTTGGTTTCCTTCGTTGCCCTCACGATTACATGGTTAATTGGTAAATTCTTAGGAAGCGGAGGAGAATCGATTAAATTAATTTTTGATGCAATTGCCGGTTTATATTGGTTGTGGTGTCCTGTTTATTTAGCCAGTATTCGTAATAATCGGTATCGTAGATTGCCTTACAGTGGATTTTGGCGAGGTAATGTATTGGACGTTTACATCACAGAAGAAGTGTTAAACGAAGAAGAAAGCGTCAATAAAAAGGGAGAATTAGTGATTACTGAAAATCGAGAACGACGTATTAATGTTGAAATAGGTGATAAAAATGGTTTTCGGGCAAGGGTACAATCGCCGATTCAGCGTATTTATAAAGAAATAAGACGGGGAAGTCCAGCAGAAATGATGGTTTTCTCTAAAAAAACCGATTTAAGCCGGATTGAGAAAATTAGCGACGTTTATCTCCCTCAACTTAACTTATGGATAGGGGAATATCCCTGTCTCAGACGGGACATTTTTCTGGAAGTCAGTGACGAATTAAGCGGCAGACAAACAAACCGTCCTTCATCCCAACGTCAGCGTCGCTACCCTAAGCGTTAAAATAAGTCCGATTTATTATTTTTAAGACAAAAATAGAGTTTATACTGCTACTGACTTCTGAATTCTTGTCTCTACTAATTCATGATTCAATTTGAACGAACGCTAACCCTAGGCAATTTGAGCAAAATATGGTATCGTTGGGAGTTAACAAAACCTAACAAAAATTTATATCTCGTTATCGAACGTCCTTTCCGTCGTTAAGCTTTCCCCGTTATCCTCCATTAACTGTTACTTTTAACCGATTTTCTGACCCCAAAAATGTTATTTAACTCATACATTTTTATTTTTCTTTTCCTACCCATCACTTTGGTAGGTTTCTTTAGTTTAACTCGCTTTCGTTTTATCCAAGCGTCTGTTATTTGGTTAACCATTGCCTCCTTTGTGTTCTACAGTTATTGGAATTTTTTTCCGCCAGAAGGACAAACGCCAACGCCTCATTATTTTATTCTTATTGTTCTGTCTGTGGTCATGAATCATCAAATAGGACAATGGATTACTGAATGTAAATTAAAAAGTAAAAAAGCAAAAACATTATTATTGATTGGTACGAGTTTAAACTTATTATTAATTGGCTACTACAAATATGCAAACTTCTTTCTATCTTCTCTACAAGGATTAACAGGAATAACCTTATCTCTTGGCCAAATTGTCTTACCGCTTGGAATTTCTTTTTATACCTTTACCCAAATTGCTTATCTTGTAGATGCTTACCGAGGCGAAACCAAAAATAAATCCTATGATCTTCTAACCTATAGCTTATTTGTAACCTTTTTTCCTCAATTAATTGCCGGTCCTATTTTGCGACATGACGAACTCATTCCCCAATTTTATAACTTACGAAATTTTATTTTTAATCACAAAAATTTTGCCTTAGGATTAGCTACATTTATCATTGGTTTATCGAAAAAAGTCTTAATCGCCGACACCATTTCTCCTTGGGTTGCCTTAGCTTTTAATAATGCAGAATCCTTAAACTTTACCGAAGCTTGGGTGGGCGCACTCAGTTACACATTACAGCTTTACTTTGATTTTTCGGGCTATTCTGACATGGCTATTGGGTTAGGCTTAATGTTTAATATTAAGCTCCCTATTAACTTTGATTCCCCTTATAAGGCCACTTCTATCAGTGATTTTTGGCGACGCTGGCATATCACTCTATCTAACTTTTTGAGAGACTACCTATACATCCCCTTAGGGGGAAGTCGTCAAGGAGAGTTTCGTCGCTATCTTAACTTACTTATAACGATGTTATTAGGAGGATTATGGCATGGCGCAGGTTGGACTTATGTAATTTGGGGTGGCTTACATGGTTTATTTTTATCTATTCATCATGCTTGGCGCAAATTAAAGATGCCTTTACCCAAATTTTTAGCATGGCTGATTACTTTTTTGGCCGTACTTTTGAGTTGGGTTTTATTTAGAGCCAGTCGCTTCAGCGAAGCATTTGATATCATTAAAACAATGCTAGGAATGGAAGGGATTATTCTGCCGGTGGGAAATCCTAATGGAAAGCTATCTGTGCTGACTGCGTTGGGTATCAACCTTAAAACTTGGACCGAATTTCCCTATCTACCCACTTTATTTAACCAAAAATCTATCGCTATTTTTGGCTTAATGCTACTGACTTTATGTACCCTAACCTTGCCAAATAGTCAGCAAATAGTAACCAAGCTTAAACCGACTTGGTGGTGGGCAATTGGCATTGGTCTAATGGCTAGTTTTTCCTTGCTTTCTCTTAACAAAGTTTCTGAATTTTTGTATTTCCAATTTTAAATAAAAAATGATGAAAAAAAAGCAGGAAAGTGATAGCTATAAACGATTTATTTTAGGCATTTTTTGTTCTACATTAAGTGGGTTGGGATTGGTTGGTTTAATTAATATACTGGTTGATCCTTATGACATTTTTTTAACGCCACAAATTGTCCGTTTCAACCGGCTAAAGCCAGAATTGTTTACCCATGGTCGTCTCTCAAAGTATATTTATTTAAGCCATCATACTCCTTCTACGATTTTTCTCGGCTCTTCTAGAATGATTGAGGGAATGGACATTGATCAAATGAACTTACCCCCTTTTAAAGAGGCTTACAATGGGGGACTACACGCCGCTCATATAGATGAAATTAGATTACAATTAGAACATACCATTAAACAGGATAAAAATCATCATTTAAAACGAGTCATTCTTGGACTAGATTTTTATATGTTTACAACCACTGCAGCTCTCAAAGAGCATATTTCTTTTTGGGAGGAGAGAAAGAACAATCCTTTTCCTATCACTGACTTAATGAGTGCTTCTGTTTCTTTAGATGCAACTGAATCGAGTTATGAAACTCTCAAATATAATTTACAATACGCTGAGTATCCCGAAAGACAAACAACCCGCGAGAAATTCCATTCTTGGTTATCTACATTTCTAGGACAAACAGAAAGTTGGTTTAAAGATTATGCTCTTTCCTCTGAGAAGTTAAATAATCTCAAAAAAATTGTAGAATTGTGTGAGCAAAATAATATTGAGTTATATCTTTTCATTTCTCCTACCCACGCCACCCACAACGAAATGCTTCATCTGCGCAATTTGTGGGACGATTTTGAACAGTGGAAGCGAGAATTAGTAAAAATTAAACCTACTATCTGGGATTTTTCGGGATATAATTCAATTACTCAAGAGCCGGTCAGTAATAAGATGATCAACTATATTGATAACCATCATTATACGCCCCAGACGGGAAGGCTTGTTCTTGCTCGTATTTTTAATCTTAATGATGTCCCCGTGCCTTCCGATTTTGGTGTTTTATTAACGCCAGATAATATTGAACAAACATTGTTATCGATTCGTCAAAAAGGGAAACTTTGGCGACGCAATAATGCTAAAGACGCTCAATGGGTTCAAGAAATTCAACAAGAACAACTTAAAACCCCTGTTCAACCTTAAACATTGTATTTTCAATCCTTATTTATGTTAGATACCCTTAAGACTGGCTCAAATATTGCCCTTCATCTTCATCATTACGAAATTGCGGTCATTGTTCCCTGCCGTAATGAAAGTTTAACCATCGCTCAGGTTGTCCAAGATTTTCAGACCGAATTATCCCACGCTAAAATCTACGTTTATGATAATCGCTCCAGCGACGATACTGCAGAAAAAGCTCAATTAGCAGGGGCAATTGTTTGTCATGAATTTCAACCGGGTAAAGGAAATGTTGTCCGTCGAATGTTTGCCGATATTGAGGCAGATATTTATATACTTATTGATGGCGATAATACTTACGAACCTAGCGCAGTGTCCCGCTTAATTCAACGTTTGTTACAAGAACGATTAGATATGGTGGTTGGGGTTCGCCGTATTGCTTCTCATGCCACTAAAGCCTATCGCCCTGGCCATCAATTTGGTAACTTATTTTTAACCAGTGTGGTTAAGTTGTTATTTGGGGCAAAACTCAAAGATATGTTATCAGGATATCGGGTGTTTTCTAAACGTTTTGTCAAGTCTTTTCCTGCTTTATCAAGTGGTTTTGAAATTGAAACAGAGCTAACCGTTCATGCACTAGAATTAAAGATACCTTTCGCAGAAGAACCAACCTTGTACGGCGAACGACCTGATGGCTCAGAAAGTAAACTAAGAACGTTTTCGGATGGATGGCGCGTTCTGGGAACCTCTATTTTATTATTTAAAGAAGTTAAACCTTTTCTGTTCTTTAGTATTGTCTCTTTCATTTTAGCCAGTCTTTCTTTAGGTCTGGGTTTACCCTTACTAGCGACTTACTTGAAAACAGGTTTAGTTCCTCGCTTTCCGACTGCCATGTTGTCTGCTTCTATTATGCTTTTAGCTTTCCTCAGTTTCACTTGTGGACTCATTTTAGATTCCGTCGCACGAGGCCGAAAAGAATTGAAACGTATGGCTTATTTAGCTTACCCATCTAATCAAAAATTTTTAAAACATTGAGCGTTTAAGAATGAGAATTAAATTGGCACTAAAGAAAAGAAATTTAGTGTCTCTTATTTTGTAATTTACTTTCTCATTAGATAAGCATTCAGCTAGAGTGAATAACTCTTTAGCCGTTAAAAGATTGAGATTCTCTTCAGTTGAATAGAAGCGTTTTCCTAATAACCGATAAATTTTGCGATACCACGAATGAGGAAGATAATGAAGTAGGGGAAGGGCAGTGTGAAATTCAATAGGATGGGAGCGATTAGGCGTTGTCATAAAAACCCCTTTAATGGCGACTCGAAAGGCTTCTTTTAAAAATTTTAGTTGTAATTCTCTTGAACCTGTATGCTCAAGAACAGCATGGGAATAGACATAATCAAACGTCTGGTCTGGAAAAGGAAGCATTCTGCCATCTGCTTGAACAAAGGTTAAACCCGGATAGATTTTCTCCAGATGGTTAAAATTATCAATCCCTACGGCTGTTATTCTATGAGGATAGGGATAGAGTTTTTCAAACATATTAGACGAAGGATGATCTTCGTCAGAAACTCCTATGTCTAGAATAGTATCTGTTTCTTCTGGCGTCATTTCTTTAAGAAAACAATGAAAAATTTCTCTCCTTTTCTTAGACAAAGTGCGGTCAATTAATTGGCCTAGCCCGAAGTTAAAATACTGAAAATAGCCTTTAGAGTTCGTCATTGGAGGAGCAACCGTTTTTACCTAGAATATACATTTTTTTGTCATTTTAACCTACTCTTGAGAAAACGGCACGATTATACAAAATATTTTTGAGGATAAATTTTTACCTAATTTTGTGACCTTTAAGTTTGTGCTAGTCAGACCGTATCATTTATGGTATCGTAAATAATGATAATCATTTGAATCGAATAACCCCTTTAGCGTTTTTCAATTTTATAAAATTAACTTTTTTCCAACTCACGATTGTTTATTTTCTAAGACTCAAAACCGAGGATTTCATCCTCAAAAAAATTGCAATGGGGTTAGGGATACAAATCAAACCAAATTTTAACGCCAACAGAAAGTAAATCCCTAAGGCGAGATTAAAGATGAATCAACTGCAAGATTATGATGCTCAGGTGGCTCCACCTCATGCACGGAAAACCATAGATGTTTCCGTTGTCATTCCTATTTATAATGAAGAAGATAGTATTCCCCTCTTAATTGAAGCAATTGCCCATACTCTAAATCATCAATCTTTAACCTATGAAATGATTGCTGTTGATGATGGTTCTCAAGATAATTCATCCGTAGTTTTAAAGCAATTAGCCGTTATTTATCCTACGTTAAAAGCTATTATTTTGCGTCGCAACTATGGTCAAACTCCTGCGATCGCCGCTGGATTTAACCACGCTAAAGGTCAAATTATTGTGACTTTAGATGGTGACTTACAAAATGATCCGGCCGACATTCCTAAGTTAATTGATAAGCTCAATGAAGGGTATGATTTAGTGAGTGGTTGGCGTCAAAATCGGCAGGACGACAAAATTACTCGCCTTCTTCCTTCAGCGATTGCCAATGAGATCATTGGACAGGTTTTAGGGGTCAAATTACACGATTATGGTTGTTCATTAAAAGCCTATCGAGCCGAATTAATTGCCGACCTTAACCTTTATGGAGAATTGCATCGTTTTTTACCTGCATTAGCTTATATTGAAGGCGCAAGAATTGCCGAAATTTCTGTTAATCACCATGCCCGAAAATACGGCAAAAGTAAATATGGATTAGGGCGCACCATTCGAGTGCTGATGGATTTGGTGACAGTCTTTTTCATCAAAAAATTCTTAACTCGTCCTATGCACGTCTTTGGAATAGTAGGCTTAGGAACGATGGGATTAGGCTTTCTTTTGGGACTTTATTTAACCTATTTAAAATTAGGGTTAGGTCAACAGATTGGAAATCGTCCTTTACTCATTTTAGCGGTTTTATTGGTCGTAACCGGAGTACAATGGTTTAGTCTAGGCTTATTAGCAGAAATCTTGATGCGAACCTATCACGAATCTCAAAAACGACCGATTTATCGCGTACGAGAAGTGATTGGCGAGACGAATAATGTAACTTAAACGAGGCGAAAATGGGTAAAATTTGGGAACTGGATTTTTATTCTCGTCCAATTTTGGATGAAAATCAAAAAAAAGTTTGGGAAGTGTTGATTTGTGAAACGCCATCGGATGTGAATCAATCGCTAGATGATTTGTTTCGTTATAGTCAGTTTTGCCCGAGTAACACGGTTAACTCGCTGTGGTTGAGGCAAGCTATAGAAAAAGCCATCGCAGAATCAGGAGAAACTCCTCAAAAAATCCGATTTTTCCGGCGTCAGATGAATAATATGATTACGAAAGGCTGTGAAGAAGCGGGAATTGCCCCTGCGCCGAGCCGCCGTACCTATGCTTTAAATCAATGGATTACTGCTCGGATGAGAGATTTTTATCCGAAACAAGACGGTTATGATGAAGGATCTGCTACATCCGCTTCTGTTCAATATCCTGCTTCTAATCCTGTTTTTTTGCCCGATGCCGTGCGAGGCGATAAAGGCGATCGCTGGGCGTTAGTCAGTCTAGACGCCCTCGGATTACGAGACTTAAACGAATGGGAGATGAGTTTTGGCGAAGCTTTACCAATTCAAGCTATGGATATCAGCCCAGAAACGCGCATTCCGGGTTTATTAATCTTTTCCCCTCGTGCTTTAGCGTTTGCCGCTTGGTTGTCAGGCTTGGAAATAGCATTTTTACGTTTTGAGTCGGGATCTCGTCCTTTCGTTTGTCTTGAGACGGGCATCAGCGAAAGTTGGATTCTCGCCAATATAACGGACGCTAAAACCCTTGTCGAAGCACAAGGATTTGAAAAGGCCAAGCAACAGGCTAATGGACTCCATTTTTTGGGAATTCAAAGCAGTGCCGAGGCAGAATCTTTTGCAGGATTTTGGTTGCTCCATCAAAAACAAGCTTAATCAAAATAGAAAAGAGTAACCAGTTTTCGCTGCTCTTCTGCTTCTTGGCAGGTTTGCAAGAGGGTATGACTGTTGTGAAAAGCAAAACAAATCAAATGCTGACAGCGTGCAACAATTTCACGGTTACAGATTGCGCTGGCTTCTCCTAACGGTAAATGATCATTTTCAGGGTTTTCGACTAAATGGATGACTTGTCGCAGTTGTTCTTGGGATTCTCTGGGTTGACGATCTAAACTTTGAGGTAAGATAACCGTTAGAAGATTGGGGTCTGCACGCATTGCTCCTTTAATAGCGGCGGCATTGGTTCCAGCGGCACCTGAGGTCATCAGACGATTTCCCCCTAAAACAAGAGCATAACTCATCATTTCAATGAGTTGCTGATGGGTGATGGGAACGTGGCGCGAGCCGAGTAGAGCGACTCGTTTAGAACCGGTTTGCTGGATAGCCGCAAGTTCCTGCGCTAGGGTATCTAGATTGGAAATATCAACAGCTTGACTCAAAGACGTTCTCGATTATTAGTTTATTATGATGGCAGTGAATCATTGTAACAAATCACGCTCCTTTTTGCTGATCTTTTGACAGAGAGATTTTTGGGAGGAGGATTTGCTCGGACCAAACGTTTATGTTATGATAACTAATCGCACGGACGTATAGCTCAGTTGGTTAGAGTACATCGTTGACATCGATGGGGTCACTGGTTCGAATCCAGTTACGTCCATAGCATCTGAATCGGATTAAATTATTTTGTTTTTGTAACTGGAAGCATAACTTTGCAGTAACTGACCAGTGCCTTGTTCTTGCTGTCTTGTTTGTTCATATTTAAAAATATAATTCCACATATTTCTTAATGTATTAACTATCCAAGGACGTTTTTCGCTAGTAAAGGTTTTTAATGGAATCATAGTTGCAAGACATTCCTAGATTAGTCTTTTAGGTAAATTATACTCAATATTTATCAAAAAGGTAAGCATAAAACCCACCCTAAAACGCTTATTTCAAACCTTCCCTTAACTTCTCTTTCGCAACCGTTAACGCTTCATCCAACTTACTCGCATCTCGTCCCCCTGCTTGCGCCAAATTTGGACGACCTCCGCCTCCAACACCGCAAATTTTGGCAATTTCACTGATAAACTTCCCTGCTTGCAGTTTATTGTCTTCTATCACCATAAATTACCATCACTAACTCACAGCATAATCTGCATATTGTCGCATATATTCAGGCTGAAATCCTAAAACGATATCCTCTCTAAGAACACCTAAATTAATTAATTCCTCAGCGATATCAACATCAGTTGAATTCCATTGAATCCAAATTTTATCATTTTTAATATCTAAATGAATTGAACAACCATAAATCCTTGTATTTTGTTCCCATCCAACATGAACTAATTGATAATGATCATGCTCATGCTCTATATCGAAAATAACTTGATTTTCAATGTTTCCGTAAGCGTGTTTATAATTAGCATACTGAAATAGGAGTTTTTTAATAGCGTCTCGATATTGTTCTAGTTTTGCCATTTGATAATAACCTCCTTTTCTATATCATAGACAATAAATTTAAGATGATAGTTATTGATAATCATTTGAGTAAATTCTAGCAGAAAAAAGCTCGTATAAGCTGCTTAAGGGATAGCAGGGTAAAGGATACGCTTGGGATCTTTTTGATTTAAAATCGTTCGATAATTGATAAATTGACCGACTGCTAAATGAAAATCAGAAATGGTTGAGCTTCCTAGAAAAATTTTGACTTCTACCGCAATTTTTTGACCTTCTTTTTCAGCTACGATTAATTTTTTTGCGGCTAAATCAATATAGACATCTACCGCACCAAAACTAAGATAAAAGGGATCATCTGTAATTTTCCACCCTTCTTTTTCTAAAGCAACTTTTACCACACGATGAAATTTATCTTTAGCTGACATGATAGATAATCTTAACTTAGTTTCTAGCGATTGTGTTTAAATCTTGACTTGCTGAGGGAGAGATAATATAACGATTCATGTTTATTTGTGTTTTTCTTGTTGAAATTTTCCGAGTATTTCATTAATAACTGTTTCTCCATATAATCCTTCTTCTTTATCTAATTCTTCTATAGCAAAATCAATTTTTTGACGAGTTTCTTCTACCCATTGTAAGTAATCTTCATTGAGGTTTTCTAATAATGAAAAGCAGTATCAATGACTTGTTCTGCGTTGTTCAATCTACCACTTTTTAACTGTTCTTGGATAAATTGTTCTTGATTAGGTTTTAGTTTAATATTCATGATGATTTTTGAGGTTTTAAAGGATAAATCTAGTATCTTGTTTCATTTTACTACACAGATCAGCTAAAATAAATTAATTAAGCAGCATTACACGCACATTTTTGCACTCTACAAGAGTAGCGATTGCGCTAACGATAGCTTTCTCTTCTGTGTCTAACCCGCATTACTTTTACTACCTGACTTTTATCATCAATTTCATATTCATAAAGAATTCGATAATCTCCTACTCGTATTCGGTAATCTTGAAGGGTATTTTTTAGTTTAAGACAACCAGACGGTCTGGGATTATTCCTTAGAGCCTGAATAACGGGCATAATCCGATAAAATAAATCAGTAGGTAATTTCTTTAAATCTCGTTCTGCTCTTTTTTCCAGAAAAACGCTATACATCAGGGTTATATTCGTGAAGAAAATCATCTAAGGAGCGAAATTCTAGCTTTTCTTGTCTCATCTTAGCTAAAATCTCTAAATCTTCGATGGCTTCAAGTTTTTCTAATATTTCTTGATAAACGTCAATATCGAGAATTACTGCTACTGGTTTTCCATTTCTAAGGACGATTTCAGGTTCTTTTGCTTGAGTGATCATAGTAGTCAATAGAAATTGATAAAGTCTATAGGCTATCGTAACCTAAACTTAAGAGTGTTATCAAATAGATTAATTAAGGTGCATTACACTCCGTGCTTTGCAATCTATAAGATCAGCGATCTAATGCACCCTACAAGATTGGCGATCGCACTATCTCAAACTAATAGCAATTATGATTCCGATAATTCCAAGAAATACAAATGCAAATGAAATTCCAGTTCCCAAAAAACTTAGAATTTTATCAATTTTCTCTGTTTTTTGACTTAAGTTCCAGTAGTCTTTATATTTTACTCCCCATCCTCTACCTCTCCTGTAGCATTTTTTACACTCAAAGGTTCAGTAGAATAAATAGTTAAAGAAATTTTGTCCTTATAATCTCTAAAGGAATTTAAAAAATTAATAGACAAATTTACTCCTTTATTAGTTAAGTTGATATTAATATTAGAATTCTGAAGTATTTTACCTGTCCTGTCTTCTGCAAAGAACTCTAAAATACTATTATTTACTTCTTGTTCCTCAAACTCTATATTACAAGATATATCGGAAATCGTTTCGTTTCCTTCATTTCTTATAGTAAAAACCGTTTTATATAATGAATTTAATGGATTATTTTTATACAAAATTTCAATATTTGTCTCTATTTGTGAATCTACAGTTAATCATTCGTGACAACTTAAGACTGTAAGCCAGATGTCAAGGGAGTTTTAAAAAAGGGTTATCTCCAAAATCTTTACGCAGAAATAAGAGGATTGCTAGAAAAGAAAAACTCAGGAGTATTTCGTCGTTTTTCAGGGAAAGG
>JBGTGT010000064.1:0-1511 GCA_041746575.1 Microcystaceae cyanobacterium | reverse complement strand
ACCTTTGTAGCCGATGGACAGTCGGTGATACTGCCTGTGGAGGAAGGTTGCTTGGGAACCCCGATGAAGCAGGAAAAACCAACCGCAAGGAAGGGAAGCCAGCACCGTACCCGTTAGGGTCGGTGTCTGGAGGATGTCACCAAACGTAGTAGTCAGTCAAGTTGGTTCCGTCGCAAAAATAAAGAATAATCCCTCTAGTATATTTCATGTGTCCTGTTTGCGTCTCCTAACTCACCGTTCGCTTATTTTTAGGAGTCAGGTAAGGTAAAATAAGTTGAAAAGCTGACTCTGTAAGGGATTGAGGGAAAGGTGAGGAGCAGATTTTATCCCGAAGCCAAGAAGCCAGTCGTATAAATGGCTTCTGGAATATTCATTAACCTCAAGATGTGCTGTTGTATATCATTAAGACAAGAGACTTCCTGCTCTCCATCTCGCTCAATATATAAAGTGAGATTTCCAAACGCTTTTAACATCTGTTCAGCCGTAGGACGGTTAGTGCTACGTTTAGGATTTCCCTCATAGAGTCCAGCCAAACTGGATTGGGATTGACGTAATTGGCGACGCACCACGAATTCCATCAAAGTAAAAATCCTGAGTGCGATTGTTAATAAAAATATCAACCCCTTAATCTTATCTTTGTCTCTAAAATAAATCGGTAAAGCAGATAAGCGACCTTTTTTAAAGCGATGAAATCCTCTTTCGGGTTGCCACTGTTCTTTATAATCTGACACCGCTTCTGTCAAAGATAACCGTTCTAAAGGGGCATTGGTAACATATAACCTCCAACCTGCTATGTTTTTAAAGGACTCAATTTCCGAATTTAAACGACTGTAGTTTAGAATTAATTGAGTTTCACGAACTCGACGATAAGAAGATGGATCACTGCGACTGTCACGGTCTTTATATACTTTCTTGTAGCTTTGCTTTTTCTCAATTGTATAAGTGATATACTTGGTTAATCCCTGTGTTTTCAATTCTTCTCGTACCTTTTGCTCTAAAAGCTTCTCGTCTTTACCCGGTCTTTTTTGCAGAGATAATAATTTCTCTTCTCCTTTATTTAAACGACTTTCTAATCCTTTTATTTGACGAGAGGCTAGGGGATTCGATTTAATAACTAACCATCTTTCATTCCACTGATAATGCTTTTTACTTTCTGGGTCAATCCATATACTTCCTAAAGGTACTTCAAATCCTGAGCCAATTTCTTTCTCTTCTATTCCTTCTTCTTTTTCAAGGATTTTTACGACTTCACTTGGGGGATTATTTACCCAATTAGCTAACAGTTTGGGGCGAGGTTGATTCATGGCTAGGGGAAAACAGTAAATCCCTCCTTCTGCTTGGATTTTTGCCCGATTCTCATAACTTGAGGCGGTGATGTTGTTGATCTGTTGTTGAACCTCAAATTACAACTCCAAATTCATATCGATTGATAAACATTCCAATTACTAAGTCGTGCATCTCTTCCGATTTAGAAAAGCAGATAGTTTTTCTCTGCAACCTTTTAATTCTTG
>JBGTGT010000063.1:0-3571 GCA_041746575.1 Microcystaceae cyanobacterium | reverse complement strand
AAACCTCTACTGATTCGGGTTTGAGAACATTTGTTCATTACCGGTAAGCGACGTTCATTGATGTTCGTGGCTTCCCAAGGAGCTTCGGTCAAGAAGTGATGTAATCGGTTATAAACTACTCCTACCGCATTATTCGCCATTTGGGTCAGGTTTTTCCGCTCACTTTCTCCTAATAATCCGACTAGGTAATTTCTAAACCCAGTTTTCTGAGCTTTGGTTGAGAAGCAATCATCGAAACGCTGAAACCATTTTTCAAAACAAGGGGGCATCGCTGCGGGGGTTGTCTCTCTCATGGGGGTTATCTCGACGTAAAATTATGATCTGACAACGATTATACCCTAATTTTACTCTTGTTACTGTTTAAGTCCTACTAGGGATTATTTCTCTGACGGATATCCTGCAAAAAGGCGATTTTCTGGAAAAACCGAAGGCTGTTCTCTTAGAAGACCAAATTCAAAAGGCCGTTGCAGAAGCCCGACGAGTTTGTGCTGAAAAAGGGGCGATCTCTCCTAATTTTGTCGCCGCATGGGATATTGTGGAGGAATTACAAGCAGAGGCGTCTCACCAAAAGGCAGAAAAACCCGAAAAATCCTATTTTGAAGAATATTGTACTGAAAATCCCGATGCTTTTGAAGCGCGGATGTATGATAGTTAATCAAGAATGTGTACAATAGGAAGATTTCCTTTGACCGGATTTCTTGCTATTCGTTTAATCATAATGAATCGAGATCAAAAATTTATTACGATCGGACTGACGCTGGCGACGGCGGTTTTTGTGAGTTCTTTTTTTATTCTTTTAAGTAATTTTAAGCTGGCATTACTCAGTTTTTTGATTATTCCGCTTTGTGTTGCCGCTTATCTTTATCCTCGTCCAGCAATTTGGGTATTTCTTATTTATTTGCCCTTTTCAGGAACTATCACCTATCTTGTACCGGGAGTTGTTCACAAAGTCGGGGCTTATGTTACTTTTAATGAAACCCTGTATGGGGCTTTGCAACTCGCCAAAGACATCTTCTATTTTCCTGCGTTATTAGCTATTTTAGTGCGTCGTCAGACGTTATTAGCATTTAACAAAAAATACGAACCGCTAACCATCGCTATCGGAATTTTATGTTTGACTTCCCTCCTTACCCTTGTGGTGATTAATGGGCAACAAGCTCCTTTATCGGATAGAGATCAGCCATTTTTAGTAGGAATCGTAGGATTAAAGGTCTTAATAGGCTATATTCCTCTAATTATTTGCGGTTACTATCTCATACGTCATAAATCGGATATCCTGTGGTTTAATCGAATTTTTACCCTTATCATCGTTATCGCTTGTGGATTAGCGTTGGTGCAGTATTATCTCTTAGTGACGGGAATTTGCGCCGGAAATGCTAATTTACCCGAACCTATTAATACAAAAGTCACTTTACAAGCCCGTTGTCTTGTGGGTGGTTCTTTACTCTATAATCCCCGTCGTTCTTATCTGCTTAGTCTACCCGGTACGTTTGTATCTCCTTGGCAATGGTCATGGTTCTTGATATCCGCTAGTTTTCTCACCTATGCAACCAGTTTTAGCGATCCTTCTCGTCGTTGGCGAGTTTTAGGTTGGATAGCAATGTTTTTTGTCTTGGGAGCGGCGATTATCTGTGGTCAATGGACAGCTTTTTTAGTTACTCCCAGTGTTTTTGTGGTTTTAATGACCCTAACAGAGAAAAGTCCTCAAAAACGAAGCTTAACATGGGGCATCATTGCCATCGTTAGTTTACTCTTATTCAGTCAATTGGGCGAATTTCGGGAATTAATTGGGCGATTTATTAGCCGTTGGCAATATTCTCCGCCAACAAACTTTATGGTTGACCAATTTCAATGGTTATCTGATAATCGCTTGACCTTACTCGGCCGTGGTTTAGGACGCGCTAGTAGTTTAGCCCGTCGTTTAGGAGAAATTCGCTTGATTGAAACGTTCTATGTCAAAGTCATCTACGAAATTGGCATTTTAGGATTTTTGGCGTTTTTAGGGGTTGTCACCACCCTGACGGTGCAAACCTTTAAAGCTTATCGCTCCTTGAAAAGTAAAAATTTAAAGACAATTGGACTATGTTTGTGGATTTTTATCTTATTTATTAGCTATAATTCCTATTATTATCCTCTGGCCGTTGATCCCGTAGCGGTTTATTATTGGCTATTTGGAGGAGTCTTGTTGAAATTACCCGAAATAGAAGAAGTTTCCCTAGAAAATATCAATATTATGACGATGGATGCAGAAAAAAGCCCAAATTCAGACTTATTAGGTTAATCTGAATCATAAAAGGGTAAAATCGAATATATACTTGCTATTTTGGTATCAAACTATTTAATGAATCACTGTTTATGATTTTCTATGGATATTAAAGCTTTAATTCGAGATATTCCCGATTTCCCGAAAAAAGGGATCGTTTTTCGCGATATTACCACTCTTCTTAGCGATGCTGAAGGTTTGCGTTATACCATTGACGCTTTGAGTCAAAAATGCCAAGAAAAGAACTTAATCCCTGATTATATTGTGGGAATGGAATCCCGTGGCTTTCTGTTTGGGGTTTCTTTGGCTTATAACCTCAATGCTGGGTTTATTCCGGTACGCAAGCCGGGTAAATTACCGGCCGCCGTGCATAAAATCGACTATGATCTTGAATATGGAACAGATTCTCTTGAAATTCATCAAGATGCCTTAGCTTCACACCATAAAGTCTTAATTGTTGATGATTTAATTGCCACAGGGGGTACAGCGAAAGCGACTGCCGATTTATTAAAAAAATTAGGCTGTGATGTCATTGGATTTGTCTTTGTCATTGAGTTAACGGCTTTAAAAGGTCGAGAAAAATTACCACAATTACCGATTATTACCCTTATTAATTATTGAAAAAGAGATAAATTCGTATTACTGATAAGACAACTTCTTCAATAAATAAAATCCTGTTTTTGTCCAGTGAATTCGTCCTTTATTGTCTTTAAAGTATTCTTTTCCCCCCCTAAATTGATGGGGAAAACGGTCAAGTTGCTGATAACACCAGTTTGAAGAACACGAAAGAGTAGTGGCGATTTCCTCTGTTGTCCAAGTGGGGGCATTCAGTTGTTTTTTGAGGGTTTTAAGTTGCGCTTGTCTTTCTTGAGTAAGTTGTAACTGAACGGTTAAAAAAGGCTGTTTTTCTGCAACATTTCGAGACGGATTTGGAGATTGTTCTAAAAGACGAGAAGGAGATTTAGAAGCTTGTAATTGTTGTTGTACTTCTTCGGCGAATTGAACAGAAATGGTCTGAAAAGATTGGATTTTCTGCTCCAGTCGTTCAAAAAGATGTTGAGTTTGTTGCAGTTGAGATTCCCATTGTGTTTTTAGAGATTGAATTTGTTTTAGAGAGGTATTACTGAATTGATGGGGAAGTGTTTGTAACGGGAAGATACTTTTTTGATGAAGTCGTTCAAAAAGATGTTGAGTTTGTTGCAGTTGAGATTCCCATTGTGTTTTTAGAGATTGAATTTGTTTTAGAGAGGTATTACTGAATTGATGGGGAAGTGTTTGTAACGGGAAGATACTTTTTTGATGAAGTTG
>JBGTGT010000062.1:0-2312 GCA_041746575.1 Microcystaceae cyanobacterium | reverse complement strand
TGGCTCTCAATGCTCTTAATCAAGAGACGACCCTCAAGCGTAGTCTTCGCCAAAAAAGAAAGCGGGCTGCGATGAACGATAAATACATGGTGACTGTTCTCAATGCCTTCTGTCAAGCCTGATTGAGATGAGCTTACCCTGCGATTACAAAGGAAAACTATTTGCTTTTCTAAGTCTGAAGAAATGCATGATCTAGTGATTGGATTATTTATCAATAAATACGAGTTCGGAATAGACCTCTAAACACATAAAAACAACATCACCGATTATACTGTGCCATCCCCAAAGCAATGAGCAACGCAACTATCCCTGCCATCATCAATGAAAGGGGCTGTGCGCCTAATGTCTCGAAATACTGCGTGTAGTCGCCCAGACACCGAATCCGATGAGCAGGTTCAAGGCAAGACTTCCCGTGTCCCGTTCTGCCAAGTATTTTAACTCGTCGCACTGTTCTTGGATTATTCTGCCTTGTGAGAGGAGTTTAGCGATGTCTGGGACAATTTTCATGCGGTTATTGGCAATTTAACTGATTTTAGCTTTATTTTACTCAATTCGAGTTGAGGCTTTTACATCCTGCTCATCTAAAGGTTCTTCAATGGCATTACGCAACCAATTGACATCAAATCCTTCAGATTTAGTCGCAGTAACTTTAATAGAAATGCTCATATTCTCAGACTGATCTGATAAAGTTTGTAATGCCTGAATGACATCAAACAAATGAGCTTTATCAATTACAGACTCTAGACGATATTGTTTAGCAGGTTGCTTTCCTTCCTTAATGGCTGTCACAATTGAACGACTAATACTACTATTCCCCGTTTCTTCAATCACTACATTAGAAGGAGGTGGCGTATCATCAGAAGGTTTGTCTGTTTCTTTTTCTATTGGCTCTATTCTGACTTCCTCTGTATCATTAGATGGACGAGGCGTTTCTATCGTGTCTTCTGGTTGTATTAATTGGGATTTTAAGGTTTCAACCAGTTCGGGGGTCATTAAATATCCTTCTAAGTCTAATTCATCCGTTGGAATGGTTTTTTGATAACTGATTAATTCTGCATTTTCAAGGGTGGGTAATCCCGTTTGAGGAATGGTTAAACTGGGAACATAGCCTAGTTTTCCTTGTTCAATTCCTTGTAAAATGGCTGTTTTTACGGATTTTTCACTTAATAATTTGGGATAATCAGGAAACTTAAAAAAGTAAGCGACTAATTCTTTTCCTTGAAGATAGGTTTTTTCTTCGCTTAATCCTGTTAAACGGACTAATTTATTAACGGTAACGCTGTCAAAGACTTGATTCTTCAGTGCTTCTAACACTCGCTCTTGTAATTTATGGGATGTATTGAGTTGGGATTGTAAATCAATTCGCTCTAATTTTAAGGGATTTGCCACTTCGGGATCTTTATTAGGGATAGGTAAGATAATTTCCTCATATAAGCGTTGCAATGCAGAATTTAAAGCGGTTTCAGCGTTCTTCTGTTTGATTCCTAATTCTTCACTATCTTCCTCGGAAAATTTGTATTTTTTCTTCTCTTTTAACAGTTGAGCGATCGCCTGAATGCTACGGGAGGCAGTTCGGGCTTTATCCATCTGAATAGCGTTAGGAACGACAAAAGCTAGAGCATTTTTATACTCTCGCTTATCATTTCCTCGATATTCTACCCATTGCATTAATTCTTCACTCATTGCTTGGGGACTTTTTTCCGCCCAGTCGGGGGATAGGTAAATGACTTGAAATTGGGTTAAGCGATCGCCGACTTTGCTAGAATCGGATGGCCAGATGATAACTTTCCCTTTGGGGTTATGTAACATCTTTTCTAAGCCAGCACGGACATAATTTAACACTTCATCCCCTGTCAGTTTATTTTCTTCCTCTGCAACCAGTTTATTGAGGTTAGGCTTGGTTTCAAAGCGATACTTACGCCCTACATAATGTAAGTATAGTAAGTCATCCCGTAAGTCTTTTAAGGTAGAAGTTAAGGTCATTCGGTCTAATTGGGGGTCTAAACAAGCACAGGCGACTTCTTGTTCCATCACACCCCGTTCTTCTCCTCCTTTCGCCCCAAAGGAGTATAGCATAATGGCAGTGGCTAACCGTGTTCCCACTTTTAACTGGGTGAGTGCAGGTGAATCACTGGCAATGCGATTGTCAATTTGTTTCACTTTTGCCCGTCTTCCGGTTCTGTTGCAAAAACTAGCGATCACCGTTAGACTGAATAAGTACAAACACTCAGATAGTGGATTAATGAATCAAAACAACCCTTTCAAATGGCGGCATTACCAAGGAGAGATCATTTTACTCAACGTTCGTTGGT
>JBGTGT010000061.1:0-53868 GCA_041746575.1 Microcystaceae cyanobacterium | reverse complement strand
CACCTCCCCCCTCTAAAGAAGCCCGCCATGTCCGAACCGCCTTAGAAGAAGCGGATGTCCCCCTCTTCCAAGCACAGATCCGACGGTCAGCCGGATTTGTCAAAGCGATCGCCCAAGGTTTACCCGTCTGTGACCTTCCTGCCAAAGACCGCATGGGTTGGTTAGACTATCAAGCCGTTGGCCACGAAATTCGGCGTGGTTCAAAAACAGGGTTTTTGGGGTAACAAAAGCAGGACAAATCTAGCCATTGTCAGATCATGGCGACTAGAACAAAAGTATTAAGATTTAAGCCAACTTCTCAGGCTCGTTGAAAACGCTCAAAGCCTAATAGCTCAAGCCAGTGAGGATGTTTTGCTCCTGTCATCAACTCGGTCGGACTTTTGTTTAAGTCCCACTAGTCGTGCTGCACCCAAAACCAGCGCGGTAATCACCAGCAAGTAGCTCAATACAACCCATTGAATCGTGGCGAAAGTGGTTTGAAAGACCTGCACTAGGGTTGGTAAAGCGATATTGACGATACGGGTTCTAAGGTAAACATCAAAAACGCCTAGCCCAACTCCTAGCATGACCCACCATTTAGCATGGGTTGATTGGGGTAATTGTGAAGGAGGTGGTTTAAGGCTCATACGTTTGTTAACGATAAGGGTGAAAAAGCAACTGTTCTACCGAGTCAATTCCATTGGCACGGCTTCCTATTTGATTACAAAGCGCAAGCTCTGACCTTTCAATCTATCGGCAGAGGTAGAGAATTTGTAGTTGTTTTCGTTATGGTATGAAGTGTATAGGAGAAATTGTCCCTTCCTCTCGCTTTTCTATTTTAGGTATTTAGCGATGGCAAATCCTGTTTATCAAACGGTGATTGTCGGTGGCGGATTTACTGGGTTGTTTACTGCACTCCATCTTAGCCATCAAGACTATCCTCGCTCAGTTGTTTTGATTGATCGCAGCGATCGCTTTTGTTTCAAACCGTTACTTTATGAATACTTTAGTGGCGAAATGGATGCCCCTCAGGTTTTGCCTCGCTATGACGAATTGCTGAAACATAGTGGTGTTATTTTTGTGCAGGATACAGTACAATCTATTGATTTACAGCAAAAGCAGGTGCATTTAGGAAGGGGAGACGGCGGCTACGCCTACAGCAATCTGGTTCTCGCTTTGGGTAGCGTAACTGGGTATTTTGGGGTAGAGGGGGCAAAAGACTATGCCTTGCCGCTTCGGACGCAGAAAGATGCCATTGCGATTGATCGCCATTTGCGCGACTGCTTACGGCGGGCGGTTCAGCTAGAAGATACCGAACAACGTCGCCATTTACTGACGACGGCGGTGATTGGGGCAGGGCCGGCTGGTGTCGAAATGGCGGCAACCTTAGCCGATCTACTGCCGCAGTGGTATCAGGCATTGGGAGGTAACCCGACGGAGGTAAAAGTCCTGCTGGTCAATCACGGGTCTGAAATTCTTAAAGGAGACATTATAGCCAATTGCGGGAAACGGCTGAGACTGCCCTGAAACAGCGTACTGTACCCGTCGAATTTCTCTTAGGCGTAGAAGTGAGTGCCATTCGCCCCAATGTGTTTGAGTACAAGCGCGATCAACAAACTCACACCATTAATGCTGGAACAATTATCTGGACAACGGGAACGAATACGCATCCTCTCATCAAAACGCTGCCGATTCCTGACGAGCATCGAGATAAGCATGGACGCTTAAACGTAACGCCGACGTTGCAACTACCCGATTTCCCAGATGTATTTGCTGGAGGAGATTGTGCGGTGGATTTGCAGCCTGCTCTCCCTCAACACGATCACTACGAATCGCCGCAACATCAACCGTATCCCGAATTAAAGCCCCTACCGCCAACGGCTCAGGTCGCCTATCAGCAGGGCTACGCGGTCGCCCACAACCTCCGCGCCTTAGCATTAGGCTGTGCCATGAAACCCGCTAGAGTCAATATTCGCGGCACACTCCTGAAAGTAGGTTTAGAAGAAAGTATCGCCAGTCTTTTTAATCAAGTTGAGGTGACAGGTGAACTCGGTCATTTAATCCGCCAGGGAACCTACCTAGAGTTACTGCCAACCCCCTTACATGACTTCAAAGCGACAACAGAATGGCTTAAACAAGAACTGTTTGAGCGTCAGTCTAGCCGTAGCTTGAAACAAGTCGTAAAAGCAGCTGAAATTGTCGGTGGGGTAGTTACGAGCGCGATTATAGCTAAAAAATTACTGAACGCATTGACGAACGATTCGCCATCTGAAACGTAAACCTAGGTGATAAACGCTATCAGTCACTCTATTGACTCTACTCGGTTATTCTTAAGAGCAATAGCCCTGTTCTAGAATTTTCGTCCCGTCTTTTAAAGCGTTTTGCTCAACCTGAACATGTCGTTTATCTCTCACTAAGCCACAATGAATCAGTCAACTCAAACAACGGTAATTGTTGGAGCCGGTTTTGCTGGATTATTGACGGCTTTGCATCTGCGTCATCAGCACTTTATTCACTCTATTATTCTGATTGACCCGCAGGAGCGGTTTGTCTTCAAACCCATGCTGTATGAAATGCTAACAGGAGAATTAGAGGAAGATGTCGTCTGTCCTACCTATGAAGAATTGTTGCAAGGAAGCGAGATTTTTTTTGTCAAGGACAAGGTGATAGCTCTCAATTTATCACAAAAGCGAGTTGATTTGGCTTCTGGCTCTTACTATACCTATAACCATCTCGTATTAGCCGTGGGGAGTATTCAGGGCTATTTGGGAACGAAAGGAGCGCAAGAAAACGCTTTTGCCTTTCGGACGAAGGAGAACGCACTCATCCTAGAACACCAGTTACGGGATTGTCTATTGCGTGCTAGTCAGACAAACGACGAACAACAACGGCGATCGCTGCTTACCTTTGCGATCGTTGGGGCCGGTCCAGCCGGAGTAGAAATGACAGCAACTCTAGCTGATTTGTTACCCTACTGGTATGCCAAACTCGGTGGCAACATTCATGAAATTCGGATTGTCTTGCTCAATCATGGCAAGGAAATTCTCAGAGGGGATGTTAATGCTCACCTGAAGAATGATGCCTTAGAGGCTTTTAAAACCCGAACGGTGTCAGTTGAGTTGCTTTTGGGCGTAAGCGTGAAAGCCGTTCAAGCAGATCGACTGGAATATCAGTCTGCCAGTCGCTCAGAGACAGAAACCCTTTTGACCCAGACCACCATCTGGACGGCAGGCACCGCCGTTAATCCTCTGATTCAAAGCCTAAGTTCTCAAATCTCTCCCCCTCATCTGGATAAACATGGCCTACCCCTAGTAACTCCGACCTTACAACTGCTGGATTTTCCCGACGTTTTTGTAGCAGGGGATTGTGCTGAAGTACAGGGGCAGCACCAACCCGCCTTAGCACAGGTCGCCTATCAGCAAGGAACCGCCATCGCCCATAATCTCATTGCCCTCAGCCAAGGCGAACCCCTTCGTCCAGTTGAAGTTGAGCTACGGGGAACCTTGATGAAACTGGGTTTAGGCAATGGCGCTGCCAATTTGTTTGATAAAGTTGAAATCAACGGTAAACTCGCCGATCTGATCCGGAACGCCACCTATTTAGAAATGCTGCCCACTCCAGTTCATAACTTTAAGGCAACAACAGAATGGCTAAAGGAAGAAATTTTTCATCGCTACCCCAAGCCCAAACAAGTTCCTGCTGTTTCGCCGCAACAGCCTTCCCTTTCCCCTGCCGACAGACGGGAGCGATCGCTCGTTAAGGGGTTAGCGATTTTAGCCCCCATCACCTTCATGGTCGTTGCATTTCTGGGACTGCGAACCCCACCCTCAGAGCGAATTAGTCCTCCACCCTCGAATCCTACGACCTACCCCACTCCCTAGTCCTATGAAAAGGAGAATGCGATGCCGTTGCCGCCGTTGAATGACCAAAATTTGCCCTATCCCGATACCATTCACCCGATTATTGTCCACTTTGTGATTGCGATGGTATTTTTTGCTTACTTTTGTGATATCGCTGGTTATCTTAGCCGTAATCATCGCCTGTTTGAGGTGAGTTGGTGGAACATGGTCGTTGCCTCAGTCGCTGTCTTCTTTGCTGTCATCTTCGGCGAATTTGAAGCCGCTTTGGCTCAACCCTACTCGGCGGCGCAGACCATCCTCGAGTTGCATACGATCAATGGCTGGTCGCTGGCCGTAATCCTAGCGGGTTTAACGGCTTGGCGAGGGATTATTCGGATTCGCGATCCTCTTAAGGTTCCGGTGGTTTACTTGGGGGCAGCAACAATTTTAATGTGTATGGTTGGTTTTCAAATTTATCTCGGTAGTTTAGTGGATTGGGTTTACGGGCTACATACCGTTCCTGTCGTCGAGGCAACAAAAGAAGGAATTTTAAAATGAATCCGCAATTAATCGATCAGTTAAAGCAATTGGGGCTTGAATTGGGGGTCAATGGATTGCCCTACCGATTTCCCATCCACACTAACCTTGTGCATTTTACCTTGGGGTTATTCATTATTGCGATCGCTTTTGATTTCATTGGCACACTATTTCCGCTAGAACGACCCATTTTGAAGTTTTTAGCAATACCGGCGAGTCGGTCTAATTTCTTTGATACTGCTTGGTATAATGCAGTCGCTGCATCCGTCATCACCTTTTTCACCGTAGCAGCAGGCTTTTTCGAGATGCTGTTAGCAAGACCGCCGCTCGATATGAAGAGTGACTGGGGGTTGGGAGCAGGCTCAACCATGCTTCTGCATGGCGTAGGCGGAGTTTTGTTGCTAACGATGATCATTGCCATGACTATCTGGCGAGGATACCAACGGTTTCGCTGGCGTAAAAATCATTCTCGGCAGGTGCAGTGGAGTTATTTATTAGCAGGGGTGTTCATTTTGGCATTCATGTTCGTTCACGGAACACTCGGTGCGCAATTGGGAGCAGAGTTTGGCGTACATAATACGGCAGCTAGTCTTTTGCGGATGGGGCAAAACCCCAACCAAGTGCTTCAGTGATTTACCTGAAAAGTTGGCGTTGCTGAATACAGTGTTGAGCATGCAGAAAAATGATTAAGGGCTGTCCAAACTCATATTTTGTTTGCTTTCTGACCAAGATAAGTTTTAAGCTCATTAATCTCGGCTAAAGTAGGATTATCCGCTCATAATTGTCGCATGATGGATTTCCGTGATGCGTTCAATCGCTCGGTATCCTATGCCGTTGAAATAAATTTCTGCGATCTTATCACTATTTCGATTTTAGTCTCTACAATTAAACATAGATTTGACAGGAGCGTTGCTAACGCTTACATTTCCAATGTTCGACCACTTTGCCAGCATCCCAGGCGAAATGTTTCTAGTAAAGGTTTTTCAATTCTTTTACCTTGGATTTCCAGCAGGTATTGAAGGGATTGTCTTGCTGATTTTTAGAGTCAGTACAGGAGTGTTATTTCTGCTGCACGGCTACCCCAAGTTAACGCATTTAAAAACATGGGCAAATTCCCTCAAAATGCCCATTGTCCTCTGTCTTCTTTCGGCATTCTCAATGATTGCTGGAGGGGTGTGTTTGATTTTGGGATTCCTCACACCTTTGGCCAGTGTTACTATTCTCGGTTCGATGATTTTTGCGCTGGGGCTGGAAATTTCGCAGGGATTGCCCTTCGTTGCTCGCGATCCCTATCTAATTCCAGAAGGACAGTATGAAGGTCCCAAAGGCAAAGGCGAACCCCCCAGTTGGGAAAAAGCCTTTATGTACTGCCTAATATTAATGGCGATCGCTGTTTTCGGGCCGGGTGCATTCTCACTGGACGCTCTTTTATTTAGGTAACCCAAGTTGCTAGTTGAGGGAGATGGACTTTCCCGTTTATCCTGCCTTCTTCATCAGCTATCGTCTGACGTTTTGAGAAGATTTCGTCAAAAAAAATTTATCACTGTTTGTTTGCTTTCCGATTCTTATATACTTCCATTAGCTAGATGTAGAATCTGCTATTTTCTCTTAAGATTTTTTCAAACTCAAGTTGATCGTGTAGCAAACTAAATTCGCACTGATATGAAATTGAAATGCTAAAAGTTCTCGAATATTTTCTACTGTCTATTTTTATCGCTGGAATAATTTTCATTAGTCGCTGGATTGGGCAACAAGCCTACACTTGGTTACCGCCCCAAGCAACCGCAGAAGCCCAGCGCGTGGATGATTTATTTAGCTTTCTGGTGTCAGTCGGTGCGTTTGTTTTACTAGGATTGGTGGGCATGATGCTCTACTCCGTTTTATTCTTTCGGGCGAAACCAGATGACTACAGTGAAGGACATCCGTCTAGAGGGAGTGCCAAACTGGAAATTCTCTGGACTGTAACTCCAACGCTACTTGTGTTATGGATCGCGGCTCAAAACATTAATATTTACCAACAGTTAAACATTCTTGGCCTCAAGCAGATCGTTCATTTACCTTTAGAATCTCCTGCTTATGCTACCTCCGATCAATCTAATCCCGCTACTGAGCAAATTCAGGTGATGGCAAAACAATGGGATTGGACATTTCAGTATCCCAATCAGACAACCAGTCATGAACTACATTTACCTGTCAATCAAAGCACCCGACTGGATTTACAGGCAAAAGATGTCATTCATGGGTTTTATGTACCCGCTTTTCGACTCAAGCAAGATATAGTACCCGGACGCGATATTGGTTTAGTTGTAAGACCTACCCGTATTGGCAAATACCGCTTGCAAGACTCGCAGTATAGCGGCACTTACTTTGCCTTAATGACAGCAGATGTGATTGTGGAGTCGACAGAGGCTTACCATCAGTGGCTTGTTACTATCGCTCAACAGTCAATACCCGTGATAGATCCCGTAATGGCTGAACACTTACAACCCCCCAAGACACTATTCAAAACGGGATGGAATACTGAGTTAGCGGCTGAACCGGTGGCAAAGAAATCTTCTGCGTCTCAGGAGGGCGACTCATGACGAATCCCTCGATTAAGCGTGGCGATAACACCATTGAATCTGCTCAACTAGAGAAGAGCGACTGGCGACGTTATTTTCGTTTCAGTACCGATCATAAAGTCATTGGCGTACAGTACATTATTACAACCTTCATCTTTTTTCTGCTTGGCGGACTAATGGCGATGTTCGTGCGGGCTGAACTGATTACACCTGAGTTAAATCTGGTTGATCGCCCGCTTTACAATGCGCTCTTTACTCTGCACGGAACGGTGATGATCTTCTTGTGGATTATTCCCTTCAATGCAGGACTGGCTAACTATTTGGTTCCATTAATGCTGGGCGCACGAGATATGGCGTTTCCATTGCTAAATGCTATTTCATTCTGGATTATCCCCCCAGCTGGAATTTTGCTCATATCAAGCTTTCTTTTGCCTAATGGACCGGCGCAGGCGGGTTGGTGGTCGTATCCGCCGGTCAGTCTGCAAGCACCCTCCGGGCAACTGATTTGGATCATCAGCCTGATTCTGCTGGGGATTTCTTCGATCATGGGTGCTGTTAATTTCGTCACGACGATTGTTTGGTTGAGGGCACCGGGCATGACCTTTTTTCGGATGCCTGTCTTTGTCTGGTCAGTGCTTAGCGCCCAATTACTACAACTCGTCAATCTGCCCTCTCTAACAGGTGCATTGATTTTGTTGATGTTCGATCTTACTTTTGGAACCAGTATTTTTAGGCCATCAGAAGGGGGTGATCCGATCATTTATCAACATCTGTTCTGGTTTTATTCTCATCCTGCTGTTTACATTATGGCATTGCCTGCTTTTGGTATTTTTGCCGAAGTGCTGCCTGCTTTTGCTCGTAATCCCCTCTTTGGCTATCGCTCCTTGGCGATCGCGTCTTTAGGCATTGCTCTTGTTAGTATCTTCGTCTGGGCGCATCATATGTTTGCCAGTGCGACTCCTGACTGGATGCGAATGCTGTTTGTGGTGACCTCGATGCTGGTGGCTGTCCCGACTGGGGTCAAAGTCTTTGGCTGGACTGCTACCATTTGGCGAGGCAGACTTCATTTAGATACTCCCATGCTTTTCGCCATGGGGGGTGCTGCTATGTTTATTTTTGGAGGCATTACGGGGGTCATGCTCGCTTCTAATGCCTTCGATCTGCATGTCAATAATACCTACTTTGTCGTGGGACATTTTCACTACATTGTCTTTAATACCATCACAATGGCCATCTTTGCGGCGATTTACTTCTGGTTTCCTAAAATAACGGGACGTATGTATGCAGAAGGATGGGGCAAATTACATTTCTGGCTGACGTTTATTGGCGCAAATCTGACATTTTTTCCGATGCATCCCTTGGGTCTACAGGGCATGGTGCGCCGTATTGCCTCCTATCCGCCAGAGTATCAAGGATGGAATGTAATTGCCAGCTTGGGAGCGTTTTTATTGGGTGTTTCTACCCTACCCTTTATTGCCAATATGGTTGGCTCAGTGTTAGGCGGATCGAGAGCAACTAATAATCCTTGGGAGGCAACGGGTTTAGAGTGGACAACCTCTTCACCACCACCTAGAGAAAATTTTGCCGAAATTCCTCAAGTCATTTTTCCACCCTACAATTACGGTAATCCCCAAGCTTATGGGGAAGATACTGCAACACAATCGGGTGAGGAGGCTTCTCATGATGAATAATTTGTTTTATTTTTTTGGAGGGAGCAAAATATCTTTTCGCCATGACGCACAATAAAGCTACCGAGCCTAGACGAACTCACGCCGATGAAAGTCCCATTAACTTGGAACGCCTGCGGCAGAAGTTGCCAGATTGGTTACAACGGTTTTTGCCAAGCGGAGGCGGTAGCCATAAAGATCACCATGGTAAAGGGATGTTTGGGATGACGGTGTTTCTATTATCGGAAAGTATTGTTTTTTTTAGCTTCTTTTTTACCTATATTGCTTTACGACTGTTAACCCCTGACTGGCTACCTCCCGGTGTTTCAGGCCCAGAATTGTCTACCTTTGTCGTCATTAATACGCTGATTTTACTCTCTAGTAGTGCCGTCATTCAATTCGCGGAACGAGCGTTGAGTCGCCATCATCTTCGTCGGTTCCGGATTTTGTGGCTGATGACTGCCTTGATGGGAGCCTATTTTCTTGTTGGACAGGGGATCGAATGGAGCAACTTAGATTTTGGCTTGACAACTGGATTGATGGGCGCAATGTTCTATATTTTGACCGGCTTTCATGGATTACACGTTCTCAGTGGTGTGATTTTGCAGGTGATCATGTTAGTGCGATCGCTGATTCGGGGTAACTACAACAATGGTCATTTTGGGGTGAGTGCAACGACGTTGTTCTGGCACTTCGTCGATGGGATGTGGGTGATCTTATTTTCACTTTTGTATATTTGGTAAGGCAGTATGGCGACTGGATCTTCACACAAAATAATCTATGCGGCCATTGCCTCTAACAGTGCGATCGCTGGTTCTGTCCGATTCAACGGTTGCTGACTTTATATTTCGGACCCCATGAAGTGCTATTAAACATCGAAATTCAGTTTCATCGCGATTTGTCTGCTGAGGAGATTACTCAGGCAATTGATCGGCTTGAATCCGAGATTCGTAATATCTTTGTTGAGGCTAAATCGTTAATAAAGCGTAACAATGATTGTTAATGAATTAACGATTTAGCAACCTATTTTGACCGACAGTTCACATCCAATTTAAAGCAAAAGAGGTAACTATACCATGAACGATCAGCAATCACCCCCTACTATTGACTATTGGCACGTTTGGACGGACGACGAGGGAATCAGCCATCAAGAACGTCGCCAAATTCAGAACTTCAAACTCAAAAGTATTGCCCCCCCTGCCTCTCCTCAGTGGATGGGGCAGATCAAGCAGGAAAGTGGCACGGTTGTCTTTATGGTGCTACCCGTCGGCTGGACGGGAACTTGGCATGAAAACCCGAAACCACAGTGGATTATTCCCCTGTCGGGATGCTGGTTTGTGGAAACAATGGATGGGCGGCGGGTGGAAATGGGAGTGGGTGAAATCTCCTTTGGAGCAGATCAGAATACCAAAGAAGACTCACAGGGGCGTAAAGGGCATCTTTCAGGCACTGTCGGTCATGAACCAGCTGTTTTAGTCATTGTACAGTTTGAAGAAACTCCCTCGATTCAATAGCCCGATCCCACAACACTGAATATCAAAAATGGCCGAGATATATGGTTAAGTTTCGCGATCAATCTCAAGCATTCGGAACGCCAGGAATGGCTCCTCTATGGACTCATGCCAATAAAGATGGTATTAGAACCGCTTGCTTTACAGCTAGTCGTGTTTGGTTTGCGGTTTGGAATGGTGTATTAGCAGAGGTTTACTATCCCACTGTTGATCGCCCCCAAATTCGAGATCTGCAATATTTGATTACGGATGGTCAATCATTCAATTCCGATTAAACATAAAATTATTTTATTTAATCAAGACGGGCTTGATTTAGCCGTCCTAATTGTAATAACTCTTGAGGGGAAGCCAATAATTTGACGACGACGCTAGCAATCTTTTGATGGGAATCGAGCGTAAATTTCCAAGATATATTAACTTTAAAAATTGACACTTCCGCTTTGCCAATAATGTCGATTTGATGATAGTTATCATTTAGAATAGTGGGATTTCCTTGCTGAGGATATAATTGTAGTCCTTTAGCATGGGTTTCTAAATAGTGTGTGATAGCTTCTTTTCCTATCACCTCAACTTCAAAAGGAGGTTTCAATACGCCTTCTGAAGTAAATAATTGGGCAGTTGCCGCAAAATCACCTTTGTTAATCGTTTCAAAATAGCGCAGAATTACAGAATGGGTTACGCCATCAATTATTAAAGAAGATTGACTTACTGTCATATTGGTTGAGTGGCTAAAAAAATGCCTAGCAAGGTAAGTTTGTCCTCTGACGGGGGGATGCCCCCGTCAACTTATCCAGTGTTTTAGATAATTTCTTCTGAGGTGGGTTCGGCTCCCATCTTCATGGCACTATCTCTTAGAAATGTAATTTGTGCCTCAAAATCCATTTCACATATTGTTTTTAACAATTGTTTTCCCTGCTCAGCAAATTGATAATCTTCAGGCATAGAAATGATTGTTTTTTCATCCATTCCTTGAGCCAAGAAATACCAAAAAGCTAGCTTCGTGTTTGCGCTTAATGAGCCATATTCACGGCTAATTTGTGTATTGGCACCACTGGCAATTTCTTGCATTGCTGACAATTGTTCTTGCTGAGGTTTTTCTTTTACTTGTTCAAACAAGCCGGCGGCAATTTCAGGTGATGCTGCACCAGGTGCGGCGGGAGTCACAGAATTACCCATTTCTCGGTAGATAAACCACAGTAATGCTAATTGATCGTCGATCGCCAGAGCAGAAAACGATTCTGTTACTCGATTGACTTTATCGTAGGATACGGATGGAACACTCATATTTAACAAATTAAAGAACTCTTCAAAATAACGATTTCCCTTTTTTATAAAAAATGGGATTTAGTTATCTTGATTAAACCTAACAAGTTCTAAATGGTCGCTTAATCTTTCTGTAGAGAGAGATTGGACTAACGTCTAAGTCAATCCAATTAAATAGGACGTTGAATTTCTGGCGACAGAATTCAATACCGATTTAACTGCTCCCTTAACTTGACTATCTCTTTCCTTAAACGCGCTCGTTTGTTTAACAATGAATCTAGATTCAATTAGACTGTTTAGTTAACAGGAGTAACGCCATGAAACTTAAGGGAAAAGTTGCCCTAATTACAGGGGGAAGTCAAGGGATTGGGCAAAGTATTGCGATTAAGCTGGCCGAAGATGGAGCAAATGTCGTTATTAGCTACCGTTCTCACCCTGAAGGCGCAGAAGAAACCCTCGCCAAAATTGAAGCGTTAGGCAAAGGAAATTGTTTCGCCTGTTCAGGAATAGCCACCTCCAAACAATCCGATGTCAGTCATATTGATCAAGTTCGTTATCTAGTACATAGTAGTATTTCCCATTTTGGACAGCTAGATATCTTAGTAAATAATGCCGGATTAGAAAGACACGCACCTTTTTGGGAAGTAACCGAAGCCGATTATGATTTAGTAATGGATACGAACCTCAAAGGGTCATTTTTTGCGGTTCAAGAATTTGTTAAGTATCTTTTGGAAAATAAACGAACCGGCAAAATTATTAATATTAGTTCGGTTCATGAAGATTTACCCTTTCCGAATTTTGCGCCTTATTGTCTTAGTAAAGGGGGCATGAAAATGATGGCGCGTAATTTAGCAGTAGAATTAGGAGCTTACGGCATTACGATTAATAACGTTGCCCCCGGTGCTATTGAAACGCCGATTAATACAAAGCTTTTGAATGACCCAGAAAAGTTAAATGCCCTCTTACAGAATATTCCCCTTAATCGTTTAGGGCAACCCAATGATGTTGCGTCTTTGGTGGCGTTTTTAGGGTCTGACAATGCCAATTATATTACAGGAACAACTTTCTTTGTAGATGGAGGATTGTTGTGGAATTATCACGAACAATAATTTCTGCTAAGGGCGAATAGTATTTGCCCAAAAATGCTTATCGTTTAGGTAAAACAGTGACAGCAGTAGAAGCAGAAGTTCAGGGAGATAATTACCCTTTTTCTGGAGAGATTGTAGTCGTTGCCTGTGGGGTAATCAATTAATGATTTTTATTGGGGTGAGAAAGGTTATGATTATCCAATAGGGCAAATTAATAGGGCAAATTCAAACATTGGGTAAAGTCAATCCTGAGAAGAGTGTTTTAATTTTAAGATACTACCCAAAACGATAATGAATAATCCGAAGAGATTACTCGGTTCAGGAACAGTTTGATTAGGAGAATTAGCAATCTTTTCTTCAATATCAGTAATGGCATCTAAGAAACTGGCTACAATATCGGTTGATTGATATACTTTTCCGCCTGTTTGTCCAGAAAGTTCAGAGAATATAGTTAAAGCATCTTCATCATTTTCTAATAAAACTGTGTAAATGGAAACAGGCTTATTGGTGGTATTAGTTAAGGAAAGAGAAGCTAAATTGATATCAATGGTTGCAGGATTTTGACTGGCATTAATCACATCCTCTAAAGTATAACCTGTAATCGGTTCGGGATCATGAGGTGGCGCATCCGTAAAGAGAATAATCGCTTTTTCGGCATCTTCTCGCCATCCTCCCAGTTGATTTGCTTGCAGGGTATTAATTAAAGCGGTGTAAGCGGTTTCAGGATAGTCACCCCCATCGCCAAGAGAGAGGTTATTAATAGCATCTGTAATACTGGTGATGGTATCAGAAAAAGGTAGCACAGCGTTATAGGGATAATCTTCAGGATATCCTCTGGGATAGCGATCTTGATAATCTACAATTGAGACTCTAGAATCAGGAAATTTAGCAAAGAGTTTGGTGACAATTTCAGTCGCTGAGTTTTTGACTTCATCGATTTCGTCACCCATGCTGCTAGTAGTGTCGAAAACTAAGGCTAAATCGAGTTTACAATTATCTTCTTCTTCTTGTGCTTTAAGATTAGAGGGGTTGGGACAAGAGGCTTCTACCACATTATGCCATCCCCAATGAATACCGCCAAAAATATCTACTTTTTTCGGTTCATTATTATTGTAGCTTTGATAGGCAAGAAATAAATTAGCTGTCCAGTCGTGGTCTTCACTGATATCGTTTCTTAGAGAAGTGTCATAAAAAAAGTAGGGATCTTTTTTATTTACTAAAAAATAATTGCTGTCTGAAAAATTTTTAGATAATCTTTCACCGTAATAGAACGGCGTTTGAGAACGAGTATCAAGAACTCGCTCTTTAAGACTATGAATATCAGGAGAAATGCTGTGATTGCTTTCTACCCATTGAATTCAATGTACCCTACCAGTATTAGGATCAGGAAAATCAGTGTATTTAATTTCTTTACCTAATTCTGGATCAAAAATATCAAACTTTTTGGGTATATAATCAAGATCTAAAAGTCCTCCGACAAACCCCAACGAATTACAAAGACTAAGTGTTGGAGTACAAGCAGTGTAATTATTGACGACTAAATCACCATAAATAGGTCTATAGGAAGATGAAAATTCCCAATCAGGAAATTGCTTTCTAAATTCTTGCAAAAATTTTTCACTAGGCGGTGATAGCTTTTGGATAGGATCTACCCAAACAGTACCATTATCACCTTTAGAAGTAGTATAGGTAAGGAGAAAATTAATACTATTATTAATTAAATTGAAAGAATAGCTTGAGGTGGCATTCAAAGAAATTGGTATGATTGCCAAGAAAGAAGTCGTTAAAAATTGATAAAATCTCATTTTGAAATGCTCTTTTTTAAGGATTAGAAAAAACTTGAAACTCAATAAAAGAAAAAGGTGTATAAACTTCTCCTATCCAAAAATCATTGACTTGAGTTCTTCCTGCCGAAAACAAAAACATTTGCCTGTCCGTTAATTGATTTACATATTTAAAGCAAATGCGATAGGTTTCAGGATATATGTTAACTTCTCCGTATAAAGTATCAACAATAGGAGAATAAAACTTTAATGAACCCCCATAGATTGCTTTGATTAATCTTAGTAAATTCGGATCATACCAAATTAAATCCATCTCTAAGTAAAGTTTAACCTCATTCTGAGGCATGATTAAAGGAATTTCTTCATCTTGTATCAAAGTGCTAGAATTCTGATTAAGTCCACTGCCGATTAATCTTCCTTGAGGATCTAGTAATTGGGGATAAAATGACCGTAAATCAAATCGATAAGGAACATCAGAAACATTAGTAATCCGAACTTCTAAAGGAACAGATGTTGTTTCTCCATACGCTGGAATTTTAATAAGGGGTTGAGGGACAAGGGTTTCAAACCGTACCCCATTGACTTCTATAAATGTTGGTGAGTTTGTCTCAGTCATCTTCTCACTCTACTTTCTCGTTAACGATATTTCTAGTATGTCCATTGTTTAAGAAAAACTAACATTTCCTTAAAAACTTCTGACTGAATCTAACTATTGTCTAACTTCTCCCTTAACTTCACTATCTTTTTCCTCAAACACTTTGAGTTGTCTAATAATAAATGTAAATTCACTAAAGCCGGTGAAGCTCTTTGAGGCTAAAGGTATTCTATTAATTAAGGAATTTTCAATATGAAAGACAAAATCGTATTACTCACTGGTGGCACAGGAGGGTTAGGGACGGCGGTTACCAAAATGTTTCTTAATTCTGGCGTAAAAAGTATCACACTTCCTTATCGCTCTACGAGTAGCGTAGAGGAATTAAAATCAGAATTATCACCTGAACAAATCGCTCGTATCAACTTTATTGCGGCGGATTTGAATGATGAATCGGCAGTTATTTCTTTAGTCAATGGCATGGAAAGAATTGACAATTTAATTCATTTAGTAGGAGGATTTGCGATGGGAAAAATTGAGGAATTGAGTTTGGCAGATTGGCAAAAAATGCTAGATTCTAATCTTAATAATGCTTTCTTATTAGGAAAACATTGTCTCAAGAAAATGCGAGAAAATGGTTATGGACGCATGGTATTTGTGGGTTCACGGGGTGCCGTTCAACCAGCGGCTCAAATATCTGCTTATTGTGCGTCTAAAGCAGGATTACTCTCATTAGTCGGTTCAATTGCCCAAGAAACATTAGAAAAAGATACAGATATTACGGCAAATTGTGTCTTACCGAGTGTGATTGATACACTGAAAAATCGTACAGCGATAACAACTGAAAATAGTTGGCAATGGATAACCCCCGAATCGTTAGCAAACGTGATTTGTTTTCTAGCATCGGATGACGCCAAAGATATTCGAGGTGCGGCGATTCCTGTTTATGGAAAGGCATAAAATTTGTAATTTGTTATCAGTTATGGGAGGTTAAAACAATGCTTAAAGCTTTTCGTAGCAACAGGATCGAATACCTGATTGAAGCTTGGGGATTGGGGACGTTTATGGTATCGGCAGGAGGATTTGCTACATTGTTTTTTTATCCTCAATCTCCTGTTTATTTAATGATTCCTCATCAATCCATTCGCTTGGTTTTGATGGGATTAGCAATGGGTTTAACGGCAATGGGAATTATTTACTCTCCCTGGGGAAAACGCTCTGGTGCGCATCTCAATCCAGCCGTAACATTGACATTTTATCGTTTAGGAAAAATTCAACTAATAGATGCAGTTTTCTATATTATCTTTCAGTTTATCGGCGGGATAATCGGCGTTTTAGTGACGTTAGTAATTCTTGGCGAACCTTTTACAGATTTCCCTGTTAATTATATTGTCACTATTCCGGGAAAATGGGGTATTGTCTCTGCTTTTATTGCTGAAATTATCATTGCTTTCATTATGGTAGTGATGGTTTTATATACCAGTAATCAGCGCAAACTCGCTCCTCTAACCCCTTTTTTTGTGGGGTGTTTGGTGGTAAGTTATGTTATTTTTGAATCTCCTTATTCAGGGTTTAGCATGAATCCAGCGCGAACGATTGCTTCTGCGATTCCTTCAGGAATTTGGACAGGGATTTGGATTTATCTAATTGCGCCTTGCTTGGGAATGTTCATCGCCGCCGAAGTTTATTTACGGTTAACAGCGATCCCAAACGTTTCCTGTGGCAAGTTATATCATGATAAAAATTATCCTTGCGTAACGGGAAAATACAATGGAAAAGTTCACTGTATTTTTTGCCGAGATAGGTTATTGGAGCAAAATAAGTTAACTGCTTTAAGCAATTCTCAAACAAAAAAAATAAGGTGAGTAGGTGATTGCCTATCCTACAAAACTGATCTTCATTTTTGATTAACAAGAGGAAAAAGTTATGTCCGAGTTAAGCCGAAGAAATTTACTGAAAACCTTAACGCTAGCAACAACAGGAAGTCTGCTCAGTTTAAGTTTAAAGTCAGTTGTCCTTGCTGAAAATGATAATATTAATTGGGGTTATATTGGCAAAAATGGAACGGATACATGGGGCAGTTTATCCCCTCAATTTCAGGCTTGTTCAATGGGAAAGAATCAATCTCCGGTTAATTTAACTGACGCAATTATTGCTGAGTTACCCCAAATTTTTATCAATTATCAAAGCAGTCCATTACATATTATTAATAATGGTCACACCGTTCAAGTGAATTACGATTCAGGCAGTGTCATGCACTTTAGAAATCAAACATTTGAACTCCTCCAATTTCATTTTCATGCTCCTAGTGAACATCTTATGAACGGAAAAGCTTATGATATGGAGCTTCACTTAGTCCATCGTGATAAATCAGGTTTATTAGCAGTATTAGCGGTCTTTTTGCAGATTGGTCTAGAAAATTCTGTGCTGAAATCCATTTGGCAAAGCATTCCTAAAATGTCCGAAACAGAAAAGACGATAGAACAAGTAACTATTAATGCACAAGAACTTTTACCAAAAAATCAAGAAATTTGTCAATATACTGGCTCTTTAACCACTCCTCCCTGTTCTGAAGGGGTTACTTGGTTGGTTTTTAAAAACCCAATTGAGTTATCGTTAGCACAATTTGAGCAATTTACATCAATTGTTGCTAAAAATGCTCGTCCCACTCAACCCCTTAATGCTCGCTTAATTTTGCAATCTCATTAGGTTATTTGGAGAACTTATCATGATGACGAATCATTACGACATTATTATCATTGGTACAGGTGCTGGCGGCGGTACTCTGTTACATAGACTCGCACCCAGTGGTAAATCTATTTTAGTCTTAGAAAGAGGTATATTTTTGCCGAGAGAAAAAGAAAATTGGAATGCGGCTGAAGTTTATGGCAAAGAACGTTACCATACTACTGAAAATTGGTATAATCAACAAGGGAAAGCCTTTCGTCCTCAGATGAACTATTGGGTAGGAGGAAATACGAAAGTTTATGGTGCGGCGTTATTACGCTTCCGAGAGCAAGATTTTGAGCAAACGCCCCATAAAGATGGAATTTCTCCTGAATGGCCGCTCAAATATGCAGATTTTGAACCCTATTATACCCAAGCGGAAAAACTGTATGATGTTCATGGTGCTTTAGATACTGATCCCACCGAACCGCCTCACAGTGAAGCTTATCCCTATCCTGCGGTGAATCATGAACTCACCATGCAGAAAATGGTGAATGATTTGAAAAAACAAGGATTGAATCCCTTTAATTTACCATTAGGCTTAAAACTTAATGAAATTGACCTAGAGAAGTGGAATTGTATTCGGTGTAATAGCTGTGACGGGTTTCCCTGCTTGGTAGGAGGGAAAGCGGATGCGGATGTAAATGGTGTACGTCCTTCTTTAAGGTATCCTAATGTTACACTACAAACCGGTGCAAAAGTATTAAGGTTGCAAACCAGTGAATCAGGACGGGAGGTAACGGCGGTTGAAGTAATTATAGAGGGCGCAATAAAGCAATTTAAAGGAAATATTGTAGCTGTTTGCTGTGGTGCGGTTAATTCTGCGGCTTTACTCTTACGTTCTATAAATGACAAGCATCCTCGTGGATTAGCAAATGGGTCTAACCAAGTAGGAAGAAATTTCATGAAACATTTAACCTCAGCGATGGTGGCGTTGAGTCGTCAACCGAATCCCTCAATTTATCAAAAAACTATTGCAATCAGCGACTTTTATTGGGGGGAAGCGAATTTTCCCTATCCGATGGGATTTATTCAAAATACAGGAAATGTTCTCCCTGAGATGATTCCGGCTGAAGCTCCTCCTTTTCTGTCATCCATGCTCAAGTTGAGCGCGAAAACCCATATTAGCTTAAATCCTATCTACCAGATTGCAGCACAACACGCCACAGGCTGGTGGTTTCAAACCGAAGACTTACCCCATCCTGACAACCGAGTGCAAGTGCAAGATGACCGATTGACCCTGACTTATACTCCTAATAATAGCGAAGCCGGCGATCGCTTGGTCAATCGTTGGACAGAAATTCTCAAAAAAATAGATAAGGCAGAACACATTTTCCCGTTAAATATTTACCCTCGCAATAAAATGCCGTTGCAAGTAGTCGGACATCAATGCGGCACTTGTCGCTTTGGCAATAACCCTCAAACGTCGGTCTTAGATACGAATTGTCGCACCCACGAAGTCGAGAATTTATATGTCGTGGATGGCAGTTTTTTTCCGTCAAGTGCGGCGGTTAATCCCACTTTAACGATTATGGCAAATGCGTTAAGAGTTGGAGATCATTTATTGGAGAAATGGGAGTCTAAATAAAGGAAAATGAAACGATTTACTCACCTTATAATCCTTTTTTTCCTAACAGCAGGATGGGTAACAACCAATCATGGGTTATTATCAGAGAGCTTATTAAGTAAGCCTCCCTTCTTTTTACCTGCAATATCTCAAACATTAACTCAGGATGTCTCAGATAATCAATTAATTGCGGTTAAAGAAATTGAAAGAATTGGCTTTACGGTTTCCAACTTAGATGATTCGATTAATTTTTTTACCCAAGCGTTAGACTTTCAGAAAATATCGGAACTTGAATTATCCAGTTCGGAATTTGATACTTTAACAGGAGTTCCTAATTCTCAAGTAAAAATTGCTCAATTACAACTAGGAGATCAAATCTTAGAATTAACTGAATATTTGACGCCAAAAGGTCATCTTACTCCTATTTCTTCTAACAGCAATGATCTTTCTTTTCAGCATATTGCGATTGTTGTAAAAGATATGGATAAAGCCTATGATCATCTGCGTCCATTTAACCTTCAATCTATTTCATCCGAACCGCAAATAATTCCGATTGAAAATAAAGCCGCCGCCGGCATTAAAGCTTATAAATTTAAAGATCCCGACGGACACCCTTTAGAATTACTATCTTTTCCTCCTGATAAAGGTAAAGTTATATGGCATCAACCGACTGAGCAACTTTTTTTGGGAATTGATCATACCGCTATTAGTATTAGTAGTACAAATCAAAGTTTATCTTTTTACGAAAAAATATTAGGAATGAAAATCTTAGGACAAGGAATCAATCAAGGAGTGACTCAAGAAAAATTAGATAATTTGCCTAACGTGCGAGTTTTAATTACTGGAATGACTCCTCCTAAACCTGTCCCTAGTCTAGAATTTCTAGATTATCAATATCCCCCTCGAAAATTTCAAAATTTCTCTCACCCGAAACCCCATGATCTATCCTTTTGGCAAACCACTGTTAGGATTGATAATACTGACATTGCTTATCAAGCATTACAAAAAAATCCGGCTACTTATCTGATTTCTCCCAAAGTTGTCACATTTTCTGATACTAAAATCGGATTTAAAAAAGCATTTTTGCTCAAAGATCCCGATGGTCATGTTATTCGTTTTATTGAAAAATAAACAGGAGACTAAACTCATGAAATCACCCGAACAAATTCGCCTTGAAGAACACCGTACATCTCAAAAGCCTTGGAAAAAATGGGGATGTTATCTCAGTGAAAGACAGTGGGGAACAGTACGAGAAGATTATAGTGAAAATGGCACTGCATGGGAGTATTTTTCTCATGATCAAGCACGTTCTCGCGCCTACCGTTGGGGAGAAGATGGCATCGCCGGCATCTCAGATGATCAGCAACGGTTGTGTTTTTCTTTGGCACTATGGAACGGAAAAGATTCGATTCTTAAAGAAAGAATGTTTGGCTTAACAGGCAATCAAGGCAATCATGGAGAAGATGTCAAGGAATATTATTTTTACCTCGATAATACCCCGACTCATTCTTACATGAAAATGCTCTATAAATACCCTCAAGCAGAGTATCCTTATACTTGGTTGGTTGAAGAAAATCAACGCCGTGGCAAAGAAGCAATGGAGTTTGAACTGCTTGATACGGGTGTGTTTAATGAGGATAAATATTATGATATTTTTGTCGAATATGCCAAAGTATCTCCTAAAGATATTTTAATCAAAATTACAGCCTGTAATCGAGGTAATGAAAGCGCAACCCTTCATCTATTGCCGACGCTTTGGTTTCGCAATACTTGGTCATGGGGTTATCCTGTTCAAAAGCCCAGTCTCAAAGCCATTTCAACCGATAAGGATAACTGTATTATTCAGGCATCTCACCCTAATCTAAAAGACTATTTTCTCTATTGCTCGAATTCTCCCAATCTTCTCTTTACGGAAAATGAAACCAATTTTCAACGGTTATTTGAGACCGATAATCCATCCCCTTACGTCAAAGATGGAATCAATAATTATGTAGTTAATGGTGAGATAAATGTCGTCAACCCAGACCAAGTTGGCACCAGAGCTTCTCCTCATTATATTTTAACTTTGGGGGCAGGAGAAACCCAATCCATCCAATTACGGTTATGTTCTAAGCATCAAGATCAACCCTTTCTAGACTTTGAACCCATTTTACAAACGCGTGTTGCTGAAGCCAATGAATTTTACCAAACTATTACCTCTACTAATTTGCCTGACGAGTACCGCAATATTCAACGCCAAGCCTTCGCAGGAATGTTATGGAGTAAGCAATATTATCGCTATTATATCAACCAATGGTTAAAGGGAGATCCAGGAATGCCACCCCCTCCAGCTAATAGAAAATATGGCAGAAATTCAGCGTGGTTTCATTTAGATACACAAGAAATTTTGTCAATGCCAGATAAGTGGGAATATCCTTGGTTTGCCGCTTGGGATTTAGCCTTTCATACAGTCGTTTTGGCTTTAATTGATCCTGAATTTGCCAAAAATCAATTAGATATTATTACCCGAGAATGGTATATGCACCCGAATGGTCAATTGCCGGCTTATGAATGGAATTTTAGTGATGTCAATCCCCCTGTTCATGCTTGGGCTGCTTGGAACGTTTATCAACTAGAATATCAGCAATATGGACGCAAAGATCATCAATTTCTAGAGCGCGTTTTTCAAAAATTACTGCTCTATTTTACTTGGTGGGTTAACCGCAAAGATACAGAAGGAAAAAACATCTTTCAAGGCGGGTTTTTGGGGCTAGATAATATAGGGGTATTTGATCGAAGTTCGGCCTTACCCACGGGAGGATATTTAGAACAATCTGATGGCACAAGTTGGATGGCAATGTATTGTCTTAATTTATTGAGAATTGCTTTAGAATTAGCGCAGGAAAATCCAGTTTATGAAGATATTGCCACTAAGTTTTTTGAGCATTTTCTCTATATCGCGGCGGCGATGAATAATGTAGGGGGAATTGGCACAGAACTTTGGGATGCGGAAGACGGATTTTTCTATGATGTTTTGCATCTGCCAAATGGGGAACAAATTCGCCTTAAAGTTCGTTCAATGGTGGGATTAATTCCCTTATTTGCGATTGAGGTAATCGAACCGGAAATGATCAATGCTTTACCCGGTTTTAAACAACGATTAGAATGGTTTATTAAAAATCGTCCTGATTTAACCGAAAATATTGCTTGTTTGCAAACGCCGGGAATGGAAGAACGTCGCTTACTTTCTATTGTTATTCCAGAAAAATTGAGTCGCCTTTTAACGTTTATGTTATCTCCTAACGAATTTTTAAGCGATTATGGTATTCGAGCTTTATCCAAGTATCATGAAGAAAATCCCTACATCATTGATTTGGGAGGTCAAAACTATCAAGTTGATTATCAACCGGCTGAGTCAAAAACCTCTCTATTTGGAGGAAATTCTAATTGGCGTGGACCGATTTGGCTACCTGTTAATTATCTTTTGATTGAGTCGTTAAGTAAATTTTATCAATACCTTGGGGATGAGTTTAAGGTGGAATTTCCAACGGGTTCAAATCAATATATAACCCTAGCAGATGTTTCTCAAAAGCTCTCTCAACGTTTGATTAATATTTTTCTTCAGGATAGTTCTGGTTATCGTCCTGTTTATGGCGGAATAGTTAAATTTCAGGAAGATGTTTATTGGCGAAATTATTTACTCTTTCATGAATATTTTCATGGCGACAACGGCGCCGGCATTGGTGCTAGTCATCAAACAGGTTGGACGGGATTAGTTGCCAAATTAATACAAGATTGGTAAATTATTGAGGGTGGGGAATGCCCACCTTCTACTTTTTTTTATCCTAATAGAAATTTCTTCCCGGAGAAAGGAGATTTGCTATCTTTTAAATTAAGTGAATTTAAAATGCCATTTTTTAGAACGATAAAATTGACGATTATTGCTGGCATTATGTCTTTAATGATTGGAGTGCCTTCGCTTAGTATTGCTCAAATAGATTCAGGCAATATTATCGAAAAAGCACCGATTGTTGTAGATGGAAATATTTTATTTAAAGTCGGTAAAGTGAATCACTTTACAGCAATACAAAGAGCCGAAATTATTAATCAAACCCTTGCTGATATTATCAATTTCTCCCAATTTCCCGAACTTCGAGTTTTATTAGAAAATAAACAAACTATAATTCGCAATACTACTGATGAAAAGCTGATTCTTACTGTCACTCAAGCCGATATTATTTCAGGAACCAGCATTCATGAGCAAGCTCAAATTTGGAGGAATATTTTACAAAATGCTCTGATACGAGGTCTGAAGGAACGGACGCCTGCTTATAGACAGCGTCATTTATTGGGGTTGGGAATTGCTATTATTTTGGCACTAACTTTTAACCTGATTATGGGTTGGCTTGCTAAAATCTGGACTGGGAAAATTAAGCGATTGTTGCAAAATCCTGATTTGCCTATATATAACTTAGAAACCCCTGTAAAAATTGTTTGGTATTTTCTTGTTTTCTCTCTACAAGCGATCGCTTGGATTTTAATTTTATTTTATATTACTTTTCACTTTCCCCTTGCCCGAAGTTGGCAATATCAAGTTTACAAAGCTTTAGATGACAATATTATAAAATTAGGCAATAGTCAATATTCTACATTAGATTTATTATGGCTGTTGATCTTAACGATCGGCTTGTGGTTTTTGATTCGCTGTTTAACCTTATTATTTAAGCAATACATTCTTAAACAGTCAGGAATTAATAAAGGATTACAGGATATTATTACGACATTTGGTCAATATATTTTAACCTTTATTAGCTTAATTATTCTCTGGCAAATTTGGGGATTTGATGTTAGTTCTTTAGCCATTTTCGCGAGTGTTTTAGGGGTAGGTATTGGCTTTGGTCTACAAAATATTGCTAATAATTTTCTCAGTGGTATTGTCATTGCCCTCGAAGGACCTATTCAAGTGGGAGATTTAATTAAAGTAGGAGACTTAGTGGGAAAAGTACAACGAATTGGCTCACGAAGTACGGTGATTCGCACTTTAGACCATGTTTCAATTATTATTCCTAATTCTCATTTTTTAGAGAATGATGTTATTAACTGGAATTATGATGATCCCATTTCTCGGTTGCGAATTCCCATTGGGGTTGCCTATCGTTCTCCGATTCGTAAAGTTCGCTCAGCGTTATTAGAAGCCGTTAAGCGTCATCCTGATGTTATGCTAACTCCTCGACCGGAAATTTGGTTTGAATCGTTTGGAGATAGTTCCCTCAACTTTGAGGTTTTAGTGTGGATTACTGAACCTGCTAAACAGTTTAAAATTAAAAGCGAACTCAACTATCGGATTGAAGCTAGCCTACGTCATTATCAGATCGACATTCCTTTTACTCAACGAGACGTTAATATTCGCTCTCCTCAACTCGAACAGTTAACTCAAGCTTGGCTTCAACAACAAGGAATTACCCTCAATTCTTCTAGCAAAGATGCAACCTCTTTATCCGAAGAAATGGCAATTATCGAAGAAGCGGAAAACGATAATATTTTTAGTTATATGGATGATAAATTTTCTGATCTAGAACTTGAAAATTTGATTAGAGAAATGAGAGGAAAGCAAGGTATTGAAATTAAGGATCGGCGATATCGTTTGAATCTCTATTCTACTTGTTTTGTCGGACGAGAATTAGTGAATTGGCTGGTTGAAAATTATCAGTTAATACGAGAAGAAGCAATTGAATTAGGACAAATTTTAATTGAGAAAAAGATGATTCATCATGTTACCGATCAACACGCTTTTAAAGATGACTATTTATTTTATCGTTTTTATGCAGATGAATTGTAAGTTTCCTATAATGCTTCTAATATATTACCTATTATTCTGTGTTCTTAAGTTCTCTCTTAACAGTGTTATCTTTACCCCAAAGTCAGGTTAAAGTAGAGACCATAAAGCTAAGCAAAACCGATAAATATCAAGGAGTTGAGCCGCTATGAAACGGTCTATTGTCAATACCCTCTCGGCTTTAATGGTTACCAGTGTCGTGATCCCTACCGTTACTTTACCCGCCCAAGCCCAGATGACCATGTACTTTACTGCCCCATTTATCTCCAATTCGGGGACGATAGGTGCCGCTAAAGACCAACACTTTATTACTGTTGCTGTCACAGGGTTTCCCCTCGAATCTCTCTTGATTTCGCCACCTAATGAGATGAGTCAATTAAAAGGGGCAACCGTAACCGATCGCACAGGTAAAGAAATTGCGTCTAATGTGGCAATATCACAAGATAACGTGACGATTACCTTTGCTCAACCTGTTCAACCCGATAATTACCTGACTATTCGCTTATCTGGCGTAGTTATGGATCGTGCGGGAGGTACTGCCCTCTATCGAGTCACAGCTATGACACAAGGATTAAGCCAACCGATTCCGATTGGAACAGCAATGGTGCGATTAGCAGATAAAAGTTAAACAATTTGATTTTTATTCTCTAAAATCAGTTTATTTTAAACAACCAGGAGTGTAAGCCTCATGCCCCTCCTTTCATTGCCTTTTCTGCTGTGTTCTCTTAAAATTTGGGTCAGTCACTGATGTTTAGGTCTTTATCTGTGCCATCTTTTTCTGCTGACAATACCGATCATCTCAGGATTCGTCCCTATCATCAAGCCGATTTACCGGCGATCGCCACTGTTTATAATGAGTCTATTCTCAAAGGTGGCATTACCATGGATTGTCATCTTTACTCAGCCGAGGATATTCGCAAAACGACGGCAAAATTCAATCAACGCGAAACGATTTTAGTCGCACAACAGGATCAGCAGGTGATAGGATGGGGCATTATTAAACGGTATAGCGATCGCTGGGGGTATCGAGTCTGTTGCGAAACCTCCGTGTATCTCGCCTTATCTGAAAAGGGTAAAGGATACGGCAAGCTAATACAACAAGCATTACTGCAAAAAGTCAAAGAATTTGGTTATCATCACGTTGTTGCTAAGATTTTAGCCGCTAATCAAACCAGCATCGAGTTTCATCTACGGTTTGGCTTTGAGATTGTAGGCATACAAAAAGAAATCGGCTTTTATCAGGGAAAATGGCACAATGTTGTGATTATGCAGTTAATTTTGCCAGATATTCCCCCTTATCGTCCTAATTTTACTTAAAATTATCACCGATTCCCGAAAAGCAAAGACGCTCTTAGCTATAGTGGTGTTTCAACGAATTCTCAGCAGTCTTTCAGCTAACTCAAGATGTATTTTCAGGAAACAATTGTTCAATTGAATCTAGTCTCAAAATTAGCTCTTTCAGCGTTAGGAGAAAATTGTCATGATGCCATCCCTTGATGTATCAATGTCCCCTTCAATTTATTTACCTACTCGTTTACAAAACCTCATTTTTTCACTACAAAACCGACAACATTTGACCCCTGAAATTGCCCGTCAATGTGTCATCAATGCACAAATTAAAGAAGAAGATTTATTACCTTGGATAACCTTTGATCATCCTGTTACCCATAGCTACGGTAGAAAATTAGTCTATGAGGGCGGCTTTTTTGAAATTATGGTCATGTCTTGGTTACCCAGTGATTTTAGTGCTATTCACGATCATGGATCAACACAATGGGGGGCAGTGCAATCCTTTGGCAAAGCGAGACATATCACTTATAAATTCAAGAAAAATGTGCTACAAACTCAGTCAGAAAGTTGGTTTAATCCTCAAGAAGTTGTGGCAGTTAATCATGATCTCATTCATCAAATGGGAAATCCAACAGATACCTTTTTTCTCAGTCTTCATGTTTATGGATGCTCTCAAGCGAGTCACTCAATTACGGGCAATGCTCGCGTTTTTGATCTATTTGAAGAAACGATTCAATATACGGATGGAGGGGTTTTCTTCTATCTTCAGGATGAAGAAATTAATCAGCGTTTCGTAGGACTTAAAGGAGATAAAATGACTACCCTTCGTCACCATCAATTAATGAAAGCGAGGATAGATCAAATTTTAGGAAATCCTGATTATACGTCCGAGGTATGGCGATTGAGAGCCGTTTTATTAGATAGCAAAATTCAGTCCCTCGCAAAACAACTATCATGCCTGTAACCTTAATTATTTTCCTTCAAAACAATGAACGAAATGACAGCTTCCTTTCCTAATATTAACCCTCGATTCCAGTTAATTGCCTCAAGAGCGATCGCTTCGCTTCGACCGTCTTTAATCTCTTTTTTAGTCGCTAATAGAACGCGATTAGGGGGCAACGTAGCAAATCCTATTTCCTTTTGTAATGTCTTGTTTATCGGAAATTTTTGTGCGGCTTTATCAGTGGGTTTTATATTTGGCTTTAAAGGAATTATTCGAGATTTACTAATTTTAAGCCCTAAATTTCAAATAGGACTTTTTATTAATGGAAGCTTATCTGCTATTCTCTCTGGCTTGATTTTTTTAGGACTAGAATATACAACCGTGACGAATGCAGTTTTATTAGGAAGATTGGGACCTGTTTTGTATGCGGTCGCTGGATCTTGGGTTTTTGGACGAAAGATTACAAAAGCAGAATGGTTTGGATTTTCTCTAATTGTTATTGGTATTTTTACCATTGTTTTTAAAGCTAATATGTACAAAATAAATCTAGGAGATTTGTTAATTATTGCCTCAAGCTTTGTCTATGCGATAACTTCTTTAATGGATCAATTAATGCTTTCCAAAGACTTAACTGTCAGAGTCATTGTCTTCAATCGTAATTTGGTTTCTTCTCTTATTTTCTTTGTGATTGCTAGTAGCTTATTTGGTTTTTCTCACTTTATGAATGCCTTTTCTGGAAAACTATGGATTATCATGTTAGTTTATGCCTTATTTACGATTGTTGTAGAGCAATTTCTTTGGTATTCAGCTCTAGATAAATTAGAGTCCTCAGTCGTTAGTCGCTGGACTTCGATCTCCCCGATTTTTGGTGTTTTCTATGCTTACCTTCTTAATGGAGAACGACCCAATCAGACGCAATTGATTGCTTTTGTGGTAACAATGGTAGGTGTTTTTATCGCTGGGTTAGGTAAAGGTAAAAGTAAGAAACAAGAAATCATGATTCAACCCGAATGTACTGTTTCTATTAATTAACATTTGAAAGATTAATCAGCTAATCCACCTCTCATAAGTGAAATTAACCTTAATCTTTTAACTGTTGCCTGCTCCCTGTTTCCGTATTTCAACCTTTAATTTAAAAACGTTATAGCTTATGATAAATTTACTATTAATTTCTAATCCTTCTGATTACTCCAATCCTAATCTGGATATTTCTATCTTTTATCGACAAATTGCGAAAGAGTGTCGTCTTAACTGCTTTCATCTCCCGACTGACGCTGTTTTAGAGCCGGAATCAACGAAAATTATTGTTGCTCCTCTTGAATGGAATTTAAGCCATGATAGATTTTTAAAGCTTAACGCTCAAGCAACTGAATTACGTCACCTTCAAGAGTTTGATCTTGTTTTTTGTCGTACTCTTAAACCTTTTCCGAGTGGTTACTTGAACCAATTAAGCCGTTGGGAAAATTTTACTCAATTTGTCAATAATCCTAGTCGAAAAATAGAACAAATTGAACCTAATTTTTTAGCTAAAGTTGCTAGTAAATGGACTCCAGAAATGTTAGTAACAGATCAATGGCAAGCGGCATTAGCTTTTTGGGAAAAACATCAAATCATTGTCGCTAAACAATATAACAGTTGTGGTGGAAGGGGTGTTTTTAAAATTTGGTATGAAGATTCGCAATTTCAGATCAATAATATCTTTATGGGAACTCGAACTTTTGCTCATTTTTCTCAAGTTATTCCCTATCTTCAAGGCAACACAGAACAACCCTTACAATTTGTTCGTTATCTTAACCAAGTTCATCAAGGCGATAAGCGAATTATTGTGGTTGATGGTGAAATTTATGGAGCATTTATTCGTCGCTCCAAAAGTGGCCACTGGATTAACAATATTAGTGGCGATGGTGAGTGTTTTCTAGCGGAAATTAGCGACTTAGAACGAGAAGCCATTGAACAAACTATTATTCATTATCAATCCCGAAACTTACGCACACTCGGTTATGATTTCTTGATGGATGAAGCAGAAAATTGGCGAATTAGCGAAATTAATGTGGGTAATATTGGCGGTTTTGCTCGCCTAGAACAACTGACAGGTCAACCTATAATGCAACAATTAATTAACTGGTTAATTGACTTCGCTAGGCATTGTCAAAAAGCTCGCTCGACACAACAAATCTGTTGATTACAATCAATTAAACGTAAAGGAGGTAAACTTAACATCTTTTTCAAATCTTAAATCCTTGTATCTCACCTAAAAAAGGAGAAAATATCATGAATCAAACGGCCATTATGATTGCTGAATTTTTAACTAATTTATTTCGTTTGTATTTTATTGCAGGATTCATTTTTACGATTCCTTTTGTCTTATTTGGCATTCAAAAACTAGATCATTATGCTCAATGGGAAAGGGGTTTTGGGAAAATAATTAATGGAATTATCTTTCGCTGTTTAATTACGCCCGGATTATGTGCTTTTTGGCCTTTGTTTGGCCTCCGTTTAATCCGGAAAAAAGGGGTTCCTAGTGAACGCAACGCTCACCGTCAACTTGCTAAACAAAATTAGGAGGTATCCTTATGATTCTATCTCAAAGAAAAGCTCACTTTTTGAGTTCTATTGCCTTAGCGTGTCTTGTACCGTTGCTCTTTTTCATTGGTGTTATTTTTCGTCCGAGTTATGGCATTGTCAATGAATCGGTTCAACCCCTTTTCACGATTTCTGGTGTATCTTCTGCGGTTGAAAAAAACGCAAACACTCAAATTGATTCGACTCAACTCAATGATGGCAAAATTCAACTAATGGTTAACACTTTCACTACTCTTACTAGGGGGACAAAATTCATCATTTTAGAAGTTGAACCGACAAAAACACTTAAAATTCCTGACCCTTTACTTTATTGGCAAGCAGGAACTGAAAAACCGACTCAATTAAGCGAAGACGCCATTTTACTCGGTTCTTTAGCAGGGACATCCCGCCGCAGTTTTATCTTACCGTCTCAAGCAAGCGGTCAAAAAGGACAACTTATTATCTTTAGTCAAGGTTATAAAATGATCGAAGGAACAATGCTATTTCAATCTTTTTAAGCACTAACTAATCCTAAGACATTACTGGGTTCAGAAACAGATTGATTAGGAGAATTAGAAATATCTTCTTCAATATCAGCTAAAGCCCCATATAAGCTTTCGACAATATTAGTAGATTGATAAACTTTTCCTCCCGTTTGTTTAGATAATTCAGAATAAGTGTTTAAGGCATCTTCATCATTTTCTAAAAAAATCGTATAAATGGGAACGGCTTGATTCGTTGTATTGCTTAGGGAAGGAAAAGCTAAATTGCTATCAAAGGTGAAGGGGTTTTTACTAGCATTAATGACATCATCTAAAGTATAACCAGTAATCGGTTCTGGATCATGGGGTGGGGCATCGGTAAAGAGGATAATCGCTTTTGCAGCTTCTTCTCGCCAACCGCCAATTTGATTGCCTTGCAGGGTATTGATTAAGGCAGTGTAAGCGGTTTCAGGATAGTCACCGCCATGACCAAGAGATAAACTATCAATCGCAGAGGTAATACTGTTGATACTATCAGAAAAGGGAAGCACTGCATTGTAGGGATAATCATTAGGATATCCTTTAGGGTAGCGATCTTGATAATCTATAATTGAAACTCTAGAATCAGGGATTTTAGCAAAGAGTTTGGTAACAATTTCCGTGGCGGAGTTTTTGACTTCATCAATTTCGTCTTCCATGCTTCCAGTTGTAATGTCTGTGAGTTTGCATCAGTTATCTTCTCACTTTACCTTGGTGTTTATTATACTTTTAGTATGCCCATTTTTTTAGAGAAACTAACATTCTTCGTTAAGAATTAGAACAATTGAGATAACAAAGATTTTAGACGCTTAAGTTCTCCCTTAACATCGCTATCTTTATCCAAGAATTAGACGATCGCAGAGATAATGTAGCCAGATGTTAAGTGTATGGCTATCATCAATTATGAGTGTCACCTATCAACCCGTTTCATGGAGTCGTCAAAAATACATCTACGATGCCATTTTACTCACCGCTGTCGTCTTGTATCTCATGTTATTTAAGACGATTTCTCAAGGGATTGACCCCGATGTTGAAATAAATGGCGTAGAAATTCGAGCATTTGGTTCTGCCGCCTTCATTTTACTCCATGTCATTCTCTCAATCGGTCCTCTCAGTCGTCTTGATCCTCGTTTTCTTCCCCTTCTTTATAATCGCCGACACATGGGTGTCACCCTGTTTTGTCTGTCTCTGTACCATGCTTATTTAGCTATTGATTGGTATCATGACTCAGGCAATCTGAATCCTTATGTGAGCCTTTTTGTCAGTAATTTAGCATTTTTCTCATTTTTTCGTTTTCCTTTTGAAATTCTTGGCTTTTTAGCCTTGTGTATCCTGTTTTTACTAGCGGCCACCAGTCATGATTTTTGGCTGGTGAATTTGACGGCACCCATCTGGAAAGCCTTGCATATGTGCGTTTATCTGGCTTATGCTTTATTGGTGGGTCATGTCGTCTTAGGTGCATTGCAAACGAATAAGCACCCTTTTATGACCATTGTTGTGGGACTAGGATTAATTTGGATAGTTAGTCTTCATCTTATTGCCGGAATCAGAGAATATCGTAAAGATAGTCATCCTTTGGCTCCTAATACGGAAGGTTATGTTGAAGTTGGAAGCGTTGAAGAGATTGCCGAAAATCGAGCCAAGATTGCCAATATTTCTGGAGAAAGAGTCGCAATTTTCAAATATGATGGCAAAATCTCTGCGGTTTCTAATGTATGTCAGCATCAAAATGGACCGCTAGGAGAAGGCAAAATTGTGGATGGTTGCATTACTTGTCCTTGGCATGGATATCAATATTTACCCGAATCAGGAGCTTGTCCGCCTCCTTTCTTGGAAAAAGTACCAACTTTTGATGTAAAGCTAAAAGGTAATCGAATTTTCGTCAAAGCAATTCCGAATCGTCCCGGAACGTATGTCGAACCGGCAAGGTTAGTGAATATTTAAAAGATAACAGAAACGTTTCATGAAACGTCATTTCCTAAAATTTCAACAATTGAGGTCACACAAAATGCAAACAGATGAATTTTATATCGGGTATCTCAAACAAATTCCACCGAAAATTAAGCGATTTCTCCAGATTATGATTCCTCTTATCGTCACAATCGCTATTTTACTCGGAATTATTCTCCCCTTTGTTCACAATCAATTTTCGACTGGCAATTACACTCCATCTCAAGATTTTGAGGGATTACTCGTAGATAAACCCATTCCCCAGTTATTAGTTCCTCGTTCGGGTAATCTCGCCAATCATGACCCCTATTCCCGCTATATTCTCGCCACTACCCGTAAATTCGGTGTTAGTCCAGACGTATTAGCATTATCGGGGAAATGGGTTAAACTAAAAGCAATTCCTGTCTTTAGAGACAATATGACCCTTTTAGCCGTCAGTTCCAAAACGGCACCTCAAATCATTGAACCTCCCGCCCAACCCCTTCCTGCTCCTACTCAAGGGAAATCTTGGGGAATTTTCACACTAACGGGTGAAATTATTGATCCTAAATGTTATTTAGGGGTTATGAAACCAGGACACTCAGTTACTCATCGAGACTGTGCTATTCGTTGTATTAGTGGCGGAATTCCCCCTGCTTTGCGAGTCATGAATGCAGAAGAAGATTCTTTGTATTTGATGTTAGTCGATCAAGAAGAAAAGGCAATCAATGAGCGTATTTTACCGCTTATTGCGAATACTGTCACTCTAACCGGAGAAGTTAGGCAATATGGCGATTTATTCGTCTTAAAAGTTGAAAAATCATAAATTACGTTTGATATGAATTAATTACAGGTAAGACGAGGCAAGAGGCAATGGTTCGACTTGCGACGTTATCAAGCATCAACCCTTAACTATTAACTAAAATATCGTGTTTTCTCGCTTTTCCTCGTTTTTTCAACAATTGTCTCGCCGGATTGTTCATCCTCAACGACAACAACACGACCAACGGGTTCACCGTCTGATTGGAGCCATCAAAGTTTTAGCCTCGTTAAGCTATCGCAATGGCAATCTTAACCATTATTTGCAGGAAATCACCGAAAATGTCAGTCAATTAATGGAAATTGATTGGTCAGTGGTAACCTTATGTAAAGGAGACGCTGAGCGTATTCTAGCCAGTAGTCTAGATATTGGTGAAGCCATGAATCAAGTTTATTACCTTCATGGTACATTGACAGGGACAGTGGCTTCCTTAGGTCGTCCTCTTGTGGTTTCCGATGCGACCCAAATAACTGAATATGGCAGTTGCCCAAACGGATACCGCGCTTATCTCGGTGTTCCTCTACGCTTACCTTCAGGAGAGGTTATCGGTACTATTTGTTCATTTCAGCATCAAGTTCGTCAATTTTCAGAAGAAGAGGTATATTTAGCCGAGTTATTTGCCGAAAGAGCGGCCACCGCCATCGATAATTATCAACTCTACCAAAAACAGCAACAAAGCAACGAACAATTAAGTCTTGCCAATGCTGAATTAGCCAAAGTCACTCGTCTTAAAGATGAATTTCTCTCCACCATGAGTCATGAACTACGGACACCTTTAACCGCAATAATTGGACTTGCAGAGGTATTAAAAGAAGAAGTCTATGGAAATTTAACCTCTAAACAAGAAAAATCTGTTAATACCATTGAAGAGAGTGGCAGACACTTATTAGAGTTAATTAATGATTTACTCGATCTCTCCAAGATTGAATCGGGCAAAATGGAACTACAATATAGTTCTGTTTCTCCTCACACTTTAACAGAATCTAGCTTAATCTTTGTCCGACAACAGGCACAAAATAAGCAAATTACACTTATTAACAAAATTCCCCAAGATTTGACGGTCATACAGGCCGATGAACGGCGAATGCGTCAAATTTTTATTAACTTGCTCAGTAATGCAGTCAAATTTACTCCGGATGGGGGTCAAATTTCGTTAGAAGCGACAGAAGATGTAGGAAAACAAATAACAAAAATAAGCGTTATTGACACGGGAATTGGCATCAAAATAGACCACTTAGACCAGCTTTTTCAGCCTTTTGTCCAGCTAGATAGCTCTTTTTCCCGTCGTTACGCAGGGACAGGATTAGGATTAGCGTTAGTTCATCGTTTAGCGGATTTACATGGAGGAAGTGTGGCAGTCGAAAGCGAAATTAACCAAGGCAGTCGATTTAGCGTGATTCTTCCTTGGAAATTACCTCAATCTTCATCCGAAAAAATAGAAGACTCGGTTTCTTCTTTTCAGTTTACGTCAACAACACCTAGCATCTTATTAGTAGAAGATAATGAAAAGAATTTAGCCATGATGAAAACGTTTTTAGAAGCAGAAGAATTTAGGGTGTTATTAAGCAGAAATGGGTTAGAAGCGATTAAAATAGCCCAAGACCAGATTCCTGATTTAATAATAATTGATTTACAAATACCCGAACTCGATGGACTAGAAGCGATTCGTCGAATTCGTACTCAGACCAATCTGAAGACAATACCCATTATTGCCTTAACGTCCATTGCGATTTCCCCCAATCTAGAACGCTGTTTAAAGGCAGGCGCAAATCATTATTGTGTGAAACCGATTCAGTTGGATATACTAAAGGAATTAATTTGTCAATATTTTTCTTAAAGTAATTTGAATCAATATGGATCGCAAAAAACATACTATTTTAGTGATTGACGACGAAGAAAGTATCTTTGATGTCATTGAAGGCTTATTAATGCGAGAAGACTATCAATTCGTTTATCTGGCGAGTGGCAAAATTGCCTTAGAACGTTTAGACGAAATTCAACCCGATGTCATTCTTCTAGATGTAATGATGCCGGAATTAGACGGAATTGAAACCTGTCAACGCATTAAAGCCAATTCAAGTTGGCAACCGATTCCCATTATTATGGTAACTGCTTTAGATTCTAAGGAAGATTTAGCCCGTTGTTTAGACGCCGGAGCCGATGATTTTTTATCCAAACCCATTAATCGCTTAGAATTAAGGGCAAGGGTGCGATCTATGTTACGAATCAAACTCCAATATGACGCGTTAGTGGCGACGATGCGCCTACAAACCTTAAATGTTTTTGATGCTTTCTTGTCCTAATTTATCTCGATTTCTCCTGAATACTGAATCTATATCCTTAGAAATCAGACTCAATAAAATGGTAGATAAAAATAATTATAAATGAAAACCGATCGCATTTTTACCACCGTCAGCAAATGGAAAAAATGCTAGGTTGAGGTGATTTGAAACAAACCAACTTAGTCTTATATTAGGTTAACAGCTTATGCCTGTAAAACGACGACAAAGAGGGTGTATTCTCACTTTTGAAGGCTTAAAAAAACTTCAGCAGCGTATCTATGACTTAGAAAGTACCAAAGGAATTAAATATAGTGCCAGTAAAATCGCAGAGATCGCTCAATTGAATGATCCAGCAGGATTGCATCCCACAACAGTCCGAAAAGTATTGCGACAGGAAAGTGTTGATAAAACCAGTTTAGAACTCTTATTTACGGTGCTAAATTTAACCCTCATTTCTGAAGATTATAATCAACCTTATCAACCTTCTGATATCACCCAGAAAGCACAACAAGATTGGGGAGAATCTAGCGAGATTAGCGATTTTTATGGTCGTCAACCGGAAATTGAGGGGTTAAGACAGTGTATTATTTCAGATCATTCTCGCTTAATTGCTATTTTAGGGATGGGAGGCATTGGCAAAACCACCCTCGCGACTCAACTGGCACATCAACTCACCGAACACTTTTCTTATATTATCTGGCGATCGCTTCGTCATGCCCCTTCTTTAAACGAACTTCTTGAAACGATTTTAGCTGTTTTTGTCGAAAGTCCATCTCAATTTTCCACCGTCCGTCAGCAAATTACAGCCATTTTAAACTTTTTTAAAGAGTTTCGTTGTCTGTTGATTTTAGATAATTTGGAAACGCTTTTTCAAGCGAAAGATTCAGTGGGATGTTATCAGTCTGACTATGATTTATACGAAGAATTCTTAGAAAGAATGCTTATGAATAATCATCAAAGCTGTCTGATTCTGACGAGTCGAGAAAAACCACAAATTTTTACTTTATACGAAAATCAAAATCTGCCGATTCGCTCTTTATTGCTTAAAGGAATCGAAGCTAAAGCAGGAGAAATGATTCTCAAAACAAAAGCCTTAGAAGGAACAGAAGAAGACTTAAAAAACCTAACGCAATTGTATCAAGGAAATCCGCTTGCCTTAAAAATGGTTGCAACTTCCATTCAAACCTTATTTGCCGGCAAAGTTCAGCCTTTCCTGATACAAAAAATTGAAGTGTTTCATGGAATTAGAATTTTATTTGAACAACAACTTGAAAGATTATCACCGCTCGAAACACAAGTTCTATACGAATTAACTATCGCACGCTATCCCAGGAATATTGAGAAATTACAGCTTTACCTATTTCCGCCTATTTCTTTATCTCGACTTTTAGAAACCCTAGAATTTCTCAGTCAGCGATCGCTCATTGAAACCACGGCAGAATCTAGCTCGTCTTATGAATTACATCCTGTTTTAATGGAGTACTTAACTGAAAAGTTAATTAACAAAATTCGTCAAGAAATTGTGAATGTGTCTCTTGATGATACTTGTTTTCTCAAACAATATGGTTTATTAAAAGCTCAAGATAAAGATTATATCCGACAATCTCAAATTCAATTTTTAGTCTTGCCATTATTAGAACAATTAAAAATTCAGTTAGGAAGTCAATCAAAGGTAGAGCAACAATTACGAAAAATGCTACAAATCCTACGAGAAATGTCTCCGGTAGAACCCGGTTATTTAGGGGGAAATTTATTAAATCTTTTGGTGCAACTATCCACCGATTTAACAGGATTAGATTTATCTCATTTAACCCTATGGCAAGTCTATCTAAAAGAAACGAATTTGCATGATGTTAACCTTTCTTCTGCCAATGTTTCAGGATGTGTTTTTCGGCAGACATTTGACAATATTTATTCTCTCGCTTTCAGCCAAGATAGCAAACTGTTAGCAACGGGTCATCAAAATGGCGAAATACGTCTCTGGCGAATAGCTGATGGAGCGTTAATTTCTACTTGGCAAGAGCATCAACAAACCGTTTGGTGTTTAGCCTTTAATTCTGAGCAACAAACCCTCGCAAGTGGGAGTTTTGAGGGTCATATTATTCTTTGGCATTTAACCACTGAACAACCCATTTGTCGGATGAGGGGTCATCAAAATTGGATTTGGAGTTTAGCTTTTCGTCCTGATGGCAATACTTTAGCGAGTGGTAGCCGAGATGGTACGATTAAGCTATGGGATGTCAAAACAGGAGAGTGTCAGCAAACCTTAGCAGGATGTACTGAAGGGGTAACATATGTCAATTTTAGCTCTGATGGTCGGATTCTTGCCAGTGGTGGCGGAACAGGAGAAATTCAACGATGGCATTGGTTGCAGGGAAAATGGATAGCGTCTCAACGTTGGAGCGGTCATCGTTCGAGAATTACGGGTATCGCTTTTCATCCTAATCGACTTTTAATGGCAACCAGTGCGGCTGAGAGCGTAAAAATTTGGAACCTTGAGACAGAAAGCTGTATAACGACGTGGAAAGAAGAATTAACGGCGGTTTGGGGGATTGCATTTAGTCCAGATGGACAAACCTTAGCCCTTAGCGACCAAAAAACGATTAAACTCTGGGATTTGGAAGATAATCAATGCTTTCAAACCTTCATGGGCTATAATAGCCAAGTTTGGTCAATTGCCTTTAGCCCAGATGGCAACACCCTCGCCGGATGCGATAAACAACAAGTTATTTTCTGGAATCCGATAACAGGTCAACAATTACAAACCCTACAAGCTTATCAAAATGCAGTGACGACCTTAGCGATTCATCACCCAGAGTCCCTATTTGCCAGTGGAAGTTCTGATGGATTAGTCCGAATCTGGGGAATTCAGCAGAGAAATTGTCTATATAAACGGCAATTATCCTCAAAAACAATTCGTTCTGTTCGTTTTAGTCCAGATGGTCAGTTACTGGCAAGTGGGGCCGATGATGGTAAAGTTTGTTTATGGCATTGGCAAGCTGAACAAACAGAAATATTGCGTCCTCTACATCAAAAAAGGGTTTGGTCGGTGACGTTTAGTCCAGATGGTCATTGGTTAGCGAGCGGGGGTGAGGATGAAACCCTTCTGCTTTGGAATCTCAAAAAAAGGTCCGGCGGAAAACGTCTATTCGGGCATCAAGGATGGGTCTTATCTACCTGTTTTAGTCCAGATAATTGCTTTTTTGTGAGTGGTGGTGTGGATAAAACGATTAGACTTTGGAATCTGCCTCAGGGGAACTGTTATAAAATATTGCAAGGTCATACAGGATGGGTGTGGTCGGTCGTCATCAGTCCACAAGGTCAGTTAATCAGTGCAGGAGAGGATGCCACCCTGCGCTTGTGGGAGATTAATAGTGGCAATGCACAAATTCTGAGGGGACATAAAGGGATAATTTGGTCAGTTATCATTAGTCCTGACGGTCAATGGTTAGCTAGTAGTAGCATAGATCAAACTATTCGCCTTTGGGAGCTAAAAACAGGGAAATGTCAGCATATTTTTTCTTGTGAGGAAGGGACAAAAGCGATCGCTTTTACGAGTGATGGGAAATATCTGATCAGTGGCAACTTGATAGGCTCAATGCAAATTTGGGAGCTAAAAACAGCGAATTGTCTTGACACGTTTGTTTTGGACAATCCTTATAAAGGAATAAATGTTCAAAATCTAACAGGATTGACTGAAAACCAAAAGGCGGTTATACAGCGAATCTCTGAACAGAAAAATGATAAATAATCGGGATGATCAGGGATTTTCAGGCAATTATTACTTATAACCAGCCACTCCCAGAATTTTCTTGCCTCAAAATTCCGCTAAATCGTCGGCAGAGAGGCTAAGTCGCCAGATATCATTGACCCCTTGAGAACCTTGTGTCCCCCAATTGCCTTCATTCGTTTCTAAACCGAGACTGACAGAATTCCCCACTCGGATCTGTCCCAGCCGCCCTATCCCTTGAATATGATCGAGATCAGTAATCACCGATTGTCTGAGTTGAATCGTGGTCTGTCCCCCTTCAGCAAAGAAGAGAGTGGCTCTATTACCTTCAAATAACACTTGGACGTTATAAACCCCACCTGTTCCTTGATAATAAGCTTTGGCAGGGATTTTCTGCCCATCAAGGTTTCTGCCTTGATATTCTAGGGCAAGGACGGGAAGCGTCAAGAAAGACAGCGCAACCCAGATGAGGGCAAAAATTTTCATCTTTTTAGGGTAGGCTTTAGGATTGAGCATAAGGTTGCAGTTGATTTAATAAATCTTCAAGGGTTTTGGCTGGTTCTAAGCAAGAAAATCGCTCACACACCATTGCCACGGCCGCTTGAGGTAATTGCGTATCAAAACGGTAACAAACAGTAGGGTGGTATTGAGAAACTAAGACATTTAACGCATCTATTTTTGCTCTGACTAAATTTCCCTGAAAATACCAATCTAAGGCTGTTAATAAACTCGGACAAGCTTGAGGCGATTTCTTCATCATGACGTGAAAAGATCGTAATCCCTGTTCAGCTTGGGTAAAATACGTTGTGTTGCTGGTTAAATGACCTAAACGAATCAAATTAGCGATCGCAATGCCATTGGCAGACGGGGTAGCATTATCAATATAACTTTGCTCTCGAATCAAAATATCTTGGCAATTATCGGCAGCGTTATTATAATACCCCCCTCTCTCAGGATGACTGAAATAATGATCAAATTCCTGTTGCACGTCCATTGCTTTTTCGAGCCATTGGGTGTCTTGAGGACAAGCTGATTGCAAATCCAAGAGAGCCTTAATGATCAAGGCATAGTCTTCAGATTGAGCTAAAACGGATGGATTTCCCTCATAGTTCAAGCGATGGAGTCTTCCTTGCACCCATTGATGTTCAAGGATAAAATTAATTGCTTTCGTTGCTAATTCCCAATACTGCTCGATTTTAAAGACGGCATACGCCCTCGCTAACCCAGAAATCATCAAGCTATTCCATGCGACAATCATCTTGGTATCAGTGACGGGGGGAATTCGGCCTAACCAATCTAAGCTTTTTGCGTCTCGGTTATTTCTAGCGGCAGGAAAAGAGGTTAATTCGGAAGATTTTTGACCATAACGGGCAGTAAAAAGAATTTCTAAAATATTTTCAACTAAGAGCGACAATTCTCCCCCTTGGCGACGCTGTAAGACGTTACTGCCTTCAAAATTGCCTTCTGGGGTGAGCAGGAAGGTTTCTTCTAGGGTTTTTAGCGCGTCTGCGGTTAATAATGTGGTTAATTCAGCATATTTCCAGACGTAAAATTCCCCTTCCTCTGGCTCGCTCTCTTGGGCATTCGTAAAGTTATCTGCATCTTGTGCCGCATAGAAATAACCTTGAGGGGCTGTCATTTCTCGTTGTAACCATTGTACCGTCTTGGCGATCGCTCTTTGAAAAGCCGGTTCTTGCTGACCTTTGCTCCACAAATTCGCTAAATATTCAACAATTTGACCGTTATCGTAAAGCATTTTCTCAAAATGAGGAACTGTCCACGTTGCATCTACGGTATAACGATGAAATCCACCTCCTACATGGTCACAGATTCCTCCTAATGCTAAATCTTCCCCCCGTTGGATACTCAGAAAATTGCCATCGTAGCGAGATTCAAAGCGAAAACGACTGCCCTGTAACGCTAAATTGGCATAGGGAATCATCGGGAAACTGGGTTGATGAATTTGGGTGATTTTTCTCTCTAAAACTGCTGTATTGGTTTCAATCCCTCGATAGAGTAATTCTGGGGCAAAGGCGGTGTTATCGAGGGGAAGATAGATAGTTTGCTTTAAACCGTTAAGAATTTCGTCTTTAATGTTTTTTAATTTTTCTTTTTCGGTATCATAAAAATGTCGAATCGCTTTCAAGATTTCCAGAAAAGCCGGACGATTAAAACGAGATTCAATGGGGAAATACGTCCCTCCGTAGAAAGGAACGCGCTCATCGGGCGTTAAGAAGATATTTAACGGCCATCCCCCTTGCCCTGTCATCATTTGCAAGGCTTGCATATAAATGCTATCGAGATCAGGGCGTTCTTCACGATCAACTTTGATGGGCAGAAAATGCGTGTTAAGATAATCGGCGATCGCTTCATCCGAAAAGGCTTCTCCTTCCATCACCGTACACCAATGACAGCTAGAGTAACCAATGGAGAGAAAAATGGGTTTATCTTGAGCTTGAGCGATTGCAAGAGCTTCATCGCACCAATACCACCAGTCTATTGGGTTATCTGCGTGTTTACGAAGGTAGAGGCTTTGGCTTCGGGCGAGACGATTAGGCATAATAGCTTTGAATAGGTAAGACAATTCAGAGGCACTGATTTATCCTAACGCAAGGTTTTCCTAAGCCGTCACATTGGATGAATATAAATAAATTAAATTAAGCAATCAAGTAACATCTATAAACCCTTATTCTTGGCATCTTTCACATAAACACAAATAGGAACTCTTTTATAAGCAGGTGTCCCACTTTTCGGCTCAATTTTAGCTTTAAATAAAACGTTGGCTTCAGGATAAAACATAAAAGCAGTGCCTTCTCTTATGCTACCGCAAATAATTTCAATTTGATCTAGTTCGCCCGCATCTCCTTTAACGGTTACCCGTTGATGCTCCTTTAATTGCGCTTTTTTAACATCCCCTCCATTCATTAAAATACAATGACGATGGGTCATGCCTCGGTACTTATCAGTGGTATTATAAACCACGGTGTTATGTTGTCCGTAACTGCGGCCGGTTCCCAAAATCATCGTCATCCCTTTTGTGGTTTCAGCAATGTCAAAATCACTTTTCTGAGGCAAATATAATTGGGGTAAAGGCGTCACAAACATTTGGGCTTTTCCCGATGGTGTTGCAAATTTAGGTTCGGTAAAAATGCGTCCTTCAATGGTAAATTCTGCTTTCGTTTGATCAATTTGATCTATTTTTTGATACCCCGGAATGGTTCTGGCAATTAACGCTCTTATGTATTGAGTGTCTTGTAATTTACGCCAATTAATTGGGGTTTCTCCTAAGCAACGATGGGCAATTTCGGTGATTAATTCAACTTCAGAAATCAAGTCTCCTTCTGCTTCGGAAATATGACTTTTCCCGACATCATTTAAGCGTACAAAATTGTTCCCCGACTCCGTTGTGGTTCGATGCGGATTTTCAAAGCGCGTAAAAACAGGAAGAATTAGGGTGTCTTCCTTCGCTAAGCCGTGAAAATGACCTAAATTTGGTTTTGTTGCTACATAAAATATTGTTTTTATTTGAGATAAGGCTCTTTTGGCTTGATTTGAGTCAGGATTTGCTCCATAGAAATTTCCCCCTAAACAGAATAGCGTGTCAACTTGCCCTGCTTCTGCGGCATCTATTAAAGAGCGAGCGTGATATCCCTTGTCAGTATCAATAGAATGACCAATAATTGCGGATAATGCCTGTTTTATCTCTTCTTTAAGACGAATCGTCACCCCCATCGAACCAAATCCTTGGACATTGGAATGTCCCCGAATGGGCATCGTTCCTGCCCCCAATTTGCCGGCATTTCCTGTTATAAGGGCAGTATTAGCAATCGCATGAACATTATCTACTCCATTCACCTGCTGAGTAATGCCCATTGCCCAAGCAAACACCACTCGTTGAGATTGCCCAATCAGATAAGCCGCCGCTTCAATTTCTTCTTGACATAATCCGCAAATTGTGGTAAGCGTTTCCCAGTTTGTATTTTGTGCAGTTTCGAGAACCGCTTCCCATCCCGTCGTATAAGCTTGTAAATAATCAGTTTTGATAAAATTTTGCTCAATTAAGGACTTTTGCAACGCCATTAATAGAGCTGTATCACTGCCGGGGATTAGCGGTAAATACAGAGTGGAAATCTCTGACCCTCCTTTAAGGAGAGATTTAATGGGAAAAGCAGGAGAAGCGAACTTGACTAGCCCAATTTCAATTTGAGGGTTAATAATAATTATTTTTCCCCCTCTATCCCGTAATTTGATTAATTCATTCATTAGGCGGGGATGGTTAGCGGGCGCATTTGAACCGATTAGGACCACACAATCTGACTCTTTTAAGCCTTCTAAACTGACCATAGATGTTCCTGAGCCAAAAACCTGCTTTAATCCCACTGTGGAGGGTGCATGGCATAAATCAGAACAATCTGCTAAGTTATTACTGCCGATCGCTCGCATCATTAACTGTAACAGATAGGCTGCCTCATTAGAAGACCGTCCCGAACTATAAGAGGCAATGCGGTCAGGATCTTGGCGAAATCCCAGTTCTGCGAGACGATACACGTCTTCCCAAGCTATTTTTTTATAATAGCGAGAATCTGCCCGCTTAATCACAGGATAGCTCAATCTACCTAAGCGATCGCACTCTTGCGAAGTTAGTTGTTGTAAGGTTTCAAGGGGATAGTGGTCAAAAAAGTCTGCCTTGAGGGGAGATTGCAATTCTGAGGTGATAGCTTCGACACTTTTGGCACATCGTTGCAATTTTTCGCCGACTTCGTTGCTAAATCCGCCTTTTTGTCCGCCTGTTCCCCATGCGCAGGATAAACAAGCACTTTTATGGTTTAAGGTTTGCCAAAGTTGAACTCCCGTCGGGGTTATCGTTTTTTCAACCCAATATTGAATGACGGGTAAACCGCCGCCTTGTTGAGGTTTATCACGAGAAGATTCAGTCATTTTTAGCGATAAAATTAAGCGATAAAATTACGGTTATTATTTATGATACTCTACCCTTCTTCTTTCATAAAGTTTGGTCATATTGTCTTTTTTAAAAGAACAATCTAAGATCAAGATCAGCGTTATTTAGAGGTGATGTCTAATGATTACTATACGCCCCAGTCAAGCCAGAGGAAAAGCCAACTTTGGATGGTTAGAGAGTTTTCATACTTTTTCTTTTGGCAATTATTACGACCCTCGTCACATGGGATTTGCCAGTTTACGAGTCATAAATGAGGATAAAATTGCAGGAGGGCAAGGATTTCCTAATCATGGTCATCGAGATATGGAAATTATCACCTATGTGCTTGCCGGCGCGCTAGAACATAAAGACAGCTTGGGCAATGGTTCAATGATGCGTCACGGAGATGTACAACGAATGTCTGCTGGAACAGGAATTATCCACAGTGAATTTAACGCTTCTTCCACCGATACGGTTTATTTACTGCAAATTTGGATTATTCCCAATCAAAAAGATTTACCCCCTAGCTACGAACAGAAATTCATTGATAATATTGAAAAAAAAGGGAAATTGCGCTTAATTGCTGCTCCTGACGGTACCGATGGTTCTGTAATCGTCCATCAAGATACCTACCTTTACGCTACTATTTTAGAAGCGAATGAGGAGGTTAAACATATCCTCAATAACCATCGTCAAGGGTGGCTACAAATTGCCAGAGGTTCGGTCGAAGTTAATGGTCATTTACTCAAAGCAGGAGATGGTATTGCCATTATTAATGAAGCAGAAATTACGATTAAAGGCATGGATTCCTCGTCAGAATTGCTATTGTTTGATCTGGCGTAAATCCAGTTTTGAGTCTCTAATAGATCTCTTTAATTGAAAATGACTATTATTCTCGCATGTCCCAAGAATATGAGCCAAAACTGTGCCTAATTCCCAAAAAATATTTTCTCATCCCGAACTTAGATTTATTTTAGCTAATAGTTGACGAATTGCTTCAGCATCTTGTGCCGTTGGCAAAAGTTGAAGATATAATTCTAGATCATTGGTTGCTTGTTTCCAATGGGCTAATTGATAGTGAAGTAAACCTCTATCTCTTAATTCTAAAGGGTGATTGGGTAATAAAAGCAACACCAAATCAATCGTAATAATCGCCTTTTCATATTCTGCTTGATTAATATAAATATACTTCAAGTTATTCAACGTACGGGTTAATATTTGGTGATTAGTAATCGGTTCGAGAAAACCAGATTGTAATTTAATGGATTGTTGATAAATCTGAGATAATAGGGCTTCACAATCTTGTTCAAACAAAATTTCTCCTTGATTAAAGACATCAACAAAAATGCCAACTTCTTCAAAATTGGGACGAATCAAAAAATGTCCCGGCATACCAATTCCTACCATTGGAAAGTCAATTCGTTTCGCCATTTCTAAATAAATGATAGACAAAGAAATGGGAATTCCAGTACGACGTTCAATTACTTGATTCAAATAACTATTACGAACATCATAATAATCCTGAGTATTGCCTCGGTAGCGTAAATCTTCAAAGAGATATTGATTCATCGTTTGCAGAATTTTTAAAGGATAAAAAGCCTTCGTTAATCTTTTTTTAACCTCAGTTGCCATCGCATCTAACTGATTCAAGTATTCAGCAATGTCCAAATCAGGATATTCAATAAATGCAAAAAGAAGGACAGATTTAGCTAGATCAATTTGCTCATCAGGTTGCTGAATTTCGCGATATAATTTTTGGTAAGTTAACGGTAAATTCTTCATTCAGTTTTAGAGGTTAGGTTTAAAAAATAGTCAATAAGAATTATAATTAATCGTAATCTTGTCCTGAGCCATATTGAAATGCGTCTAACCAACGATGATAATAATATTGGAGAGAAGGCGTTAAATTTGTAAAAAGGGGATTTAGTAACTTGGCAACAGGATATAAACTGCGATATAGTCCTAGGTTGGCATAGTGAATACTCCAATCTATCAGAGGCATTAACCCAATTTGAGGTAGCATCGGTAACACGAATAAAGGATTAACTTGAATAAGCGTTTTACTTAAGGCAGAAAATTGAATAACATCCTGCAAAAAAGGTTTTAACGTATCATCTCCAAGGCGATCCATTACCACAAAAACACCACTCATTAGGTCATTAATTTGATTTGGTTTAATGGTTTGATCCAGAGTCACGCTCATCGTTTTTTGGAATAACCAAGTAACAGAGACATTGGGTTGATAAGGTTGAAGAAGATGAAGAGCATTTTGACTTAAATTATCCGTTTTTAAAGCTTCATCAATTCCATAAATTAATCGCTTAAGATGACGAATCATTGAGCCAAATCCTCCAAAACTAACAGGCGATTGACTAGCACTACTATCTCCTATTGGCAAAATCCTATCCCAAGGTATAGCAAGTGGACTTTGACGATAGGCTGGAAAAAAGCCAAACAAAAATCGCTCAAATGTTAATTGTTCTAACTCAATATTTTGATACTCAGGTAATAGTTTGAGATATTCTTCCATCAAAAATTCTAAACTAAATCGCTCAGGGTGGGCATCTACATAGGTAAATAAATAAGTCGTTCTCCCTTCCTTGGCTGGAAACGCTTCCCAAAAATACTGGCAGTGATTCAAAATAGGGGTGAAAGAAGCAATTAAATCCCCTGTCTCATTGTTCTTAAACCCTTGCGCACAACTGCCCACCACTAAACAAATGCCATCTGGCTTTTTTCCTTGTCTAACTTGTCGTACAATCGGCGAAAAATGTCCCATTGCATCTATTAACAAACGAGTTTTAAAAGATTGATTTCCCGCCATGACTTCCACCCCATTAGAATGCACTTTTGCTGACTGAAAGGGCGTATTTTCCTTTAATGTTCCCCCTCTTTTTAGAAAGCGTTGTTTAAGTGTTTCCAATAAAAAAACAGGATCAATGCCAATATTAAGAACATCTTCAACCCATAATTCGTATCCCTTGTGAAAGTGAATTCTAGCCGGATTATATTCAGTCGCGATCGCTGTCGCTAATTCCTCAGAGGATAATAAGTCTAAGTCCAAAAAATGCCTCAATTCCTGACGAGAAATATTCCATTCTTGTTGTCTACCTTTGAGAATACCCCTTTCAATGATAAGAACCTTCCATCCTTGCTTTTGTAACGCTGTTGCGAGGAGAATGCCGAGCGTTCCTCCACTAATAATAATATCCCATTCTAGGGAATCTATTAAGGTCGAATCAGTATCAATCACCGAGGGAATAGGTAGATTTCCTAAACGATAATCTAACCAAAGTTGATCGACTTTTCTCAATCCTTCTAAAGGATTACCCGCTACATTAGAAAGCGTTTTTTCTGTTAATGCCATGGTTTTTTAAATCAGAAACTTTACGAGGAAAATCCGTTAGATATTTAATCATTTTAACATGGAGAATTCCCGCTTCGTCAAAGGGGTCACCCACCTGAGAAAAGCCCAGTTTGTGATAAAAGGCTCTAAGATAATCTTGAGCATGAATAATAATGATGGGGTATTGCTGTTGAGCGGCAATAAAATGAAGAGCAAACTCCATTAATTTTTGTCCAATCCCTCGACCTCTTGCTGTTTTAAGAACAGCCAACCTTTCAATCTTTACCTGATCGAAATCAAAATAGCGAATGCGAGCCGTCCCTACCCCTTGAGCCTGCCAATAGGCTAACAAATGGTCGGCCTCTTGATCCAAGCCATCAAATTCTAAAGCCGGATTAACCCCTTGTTCTTGTTGAAAAACAGCGATACGAATTCTGTCAATGGTCGCCTTTTCTGTCAGATAATCAACCGATTTTACAATAATAGACATAATCTATGCTAGAGAGCAGAAAAACATTTTTAAACGATGACATGGCGCAAATTCTAGGAACCATGTTAACTTAATTTTAATCATTTAAAAGTAGGAACGATTACGCTGGCAATGACCGCTTTGGATATCCTCACCCTTGCTGAACAGTATTTTCAAGAAAAAATTCGTCCTTGCGCCTCAGCCATTGATCAAGATGCTGAAACCCTGTTAGAAGCCTTAAAAGGGATGGGTGATCGCCGTTTATTAGCTCTAAATGTACCGCAACAATGGGGAGGGGCAGAACTAGACGAATATACTTACCGTTGCTTTCAAATCCTGATTGCTCGTTATTCTGGCACATTAACCTTTTTGCAAACGCAACATCAAAGCGCTGGCAAACGACTCGCGAAAAGCACTAACGAATCTCTAAAACAAGCTTTTTTGCCGTCTATGGCTACAGGAGCCTCTTTAATGGCGGTTAGTCATTCCCATTTGCGTCGTCGAGGACAACCACCTGTGACAGCAACCCCAACGTCTCAGGGTTATGAAATTAACGGAATTGTCCCTTGGATAACGGGATGGACGTTTTTTGACTGGGTGATTTTAGGGGCGATTTTACCCACGGGAGACGCTTTGTATGGCATGATTCCTTTTCAGTCCTCTGAACAGCCGTCTGGGGGCAAAATACAGTTAAGTCCGCCCCTGCATTTAGCAATTATGCAACCCTGTCGGACGGTCACTGCTACGCTTAATCGCTGGTTACTGACACCTGAATACGTGGTGATGATTAAATCGCCCGTCACCCTTCGTCAACAGGATTGTCAAAACGTTCTCCATCAGGGTTTTTACGCCTTGGGGTGCGCTTTAGCCGGATTAGACATCTTAGGCGATATTTTACGGCAAAATCGAGTTTCTGCGAATGCAAAAAAAGTTTATGCGCAACTGTCGACGGAAGTTAACCTCTGCCGAGAACGAATGCTATTATCCTCTAACGAGATTCTCTACGAACGTCGTTTAAAGCTAAGGGTTTGGGCGATTAATTTGGCAGGACGCTGTTCTCAAGCGGCTGTTATGGCTTCTGGGGGAGCAGCCAATCTTTTAAGTCATCCTGCCCAACGGGTTTATCGAGAAGCCTTGATGTTTTCTGTCTTCGGGCAAACTGCAGATATTCGGGAAAATACCTTGCAGTCTTTGCAATACAGCCCATTTAATCCGATTCTTCCTTCTCATCCTGATTCGATTGCTCAGAATTGCGATTATAACGATTGTATCGAGAAGAATTAGACGATTTCTGACGGAACTGACGAGCGTAAGCTCGGTTTCTTTGTGCTTTTTCTTTTTTTAGATTTCGGCGTTTAGCCACTAGGACAACCTCTTAAATAAACAACTAGCATCTGGACATTGATGCTAAAACTATAACTATCTTATCAAAACCCGATCACCGTTTTGAGTATCCAGATGCCTAAAAAAAATGTTTGACCGTTAAGGACTGTTAAAAACGGTTGAAATTACCCCTTTTTTGTCTGTTTTCACGGGGGCGAGCTTTGTCCACCCGCATTGTCCGTCCCATCCATTCTGCGCCATTAAGTTCTGCGATCGCTGAATCTTCTTCGGTTTCGGTTCCCATTTCCACGAAAGCGAACCCTCGAATGCGACCCGTTTCTTGATCGGTGGGCAGGTGGATTCGGCTGACTGAACCGTATTCAGCAAAAACCTTTTTAATATCATCTTCACTTACTTCATAAGGAAGATTTCCAACGAAAATTGACATGATACTTGCGTTGTCTCCAGCAATATGACTTGAACGTGAACGAGAATTGAGATTTCGGAGACAAGTCTTTTCTACTCTAACCAGATGAATGGATTGAAGGCGGAACTTGACGTGCACTCTCGATTCTTGGTTTCTCCTACTATATGATAGTAGCATTAACTTTGAACGTGTAACCAAATTCTCTTGAAGATGTTATTAAGTGTAACCTTTTCAAGGTATCAGCTTGAGCGATCGCCTGTTAACTTTGCCCAAACTTTTCGATAAGAACTCGCTCCCTCTTTCTCTGTAATAAACCTTAAAGAATGAGTCAAAAAACCGCCTATAATAAAAATACAATGACCAGAATAAGCAATTGGGGGGCCAAGAGTTTACTGTGAATCAGACTGCCACGTTACCGCAGAATCCGATAATCTCATACCTATCGGAGCAGAATCGCTTGCGTTTGTTTGCCGGAAGTGCCAATCTTCCGCTAGCCAATGAGGTCGCCCGCTACTTGGGGATGGACATTGGGCCGATGATTTCTAAACAGTTTGCCGATGGTGAAATTTATATTCAAATTCAAGAATCCATCCGAGGCTGCGATGTTTATTTGATTCAGCCTTGTTGTCGTCCTGTCAATGATAATTTGATGGAACTTCTCATTATGATTGATGCCTGTCGACGAGCTTCCGCCCGACAAATTACTGCCGTTATTCCTTATTATTGTTATGCGCGCGCAGACCGTAAAACCGCCGGAAGAGAATCTATCACGGCAAAATTGGCGGCCAATTTAATCACGGAGGCAGGAGCGCAACGAGTTTTAGCGATGGATTTACATTCTGCGCAAATTCAAGGCTATTTTGATATCCCCTTCGATCATGTCTATGGTTCACCTGTTCTGTTTGACTATCTTAACTGTAAAAATTTAGCCGATTTAGTGGTCGTTTCCCCTGATGTAGGAGGCGTCGCTAGAGCGAGAGCTTTTGCCAAAAAACTCAATGACGCACCCTTAGCAATTATTGATAAACGTCGCCAGAGTCATAATGTGGCAGAAGTGCTGAATTTAATCGGGGACGTTAAAGGAAAAACGGCAGTATTAGTGGATGATATGATTGATACGGCCGGCACAATTTTAGAAGGTTCTCGTTTACTACGACAAGAAGGCGCACGTCAGGTGTATGCTTGTGCAACCCATGCGGTTTTTTCAGGCTCGGCTATTGAACGTTTATCCAGTGGCGCATTTGAAGAAGTGATTGTCACAAACACGATTCCTGTACCTGAAAATAAGCAATTCCCTCAATTAACCGTTCTTTCGGTGGCAAACTTGATCGGTGAAGCGATTTGGCGCATTCATGAGGATAGTTCAGTCAGCAGTATGTTTCGTTAAAACTGATTCCAAAATTAATATTTTGGAGTAAATAGCGGCGAGGTTTCCTCGCTTTTATTCTGCTAAATTTTTCTGAAACTTAACAGCAATACGCATTGAATTTTGAATCCAGTTTAGGTATTCTTCTGGGTTAAATGCGGCGTTTTCTTATTTTTCTTGAGATTGAATCAATTGAACTTGCAAATTATTCGGCTCAAGATTAGACGATACATTTGCTAAATTTGCCCTACGATGAGAAGGAAAGAGAATAGATAAGAAAATAATGCCGACACACGTTGCTGAGGCTAAAACCGTTAATTGATACAAAAATCTGTCCATCTTAGATTGCCTTGTTCAGTTATTTTGCTCATTATAACAGTTATCCCGTGAATATACGCAAAGCTGGGCTAACGTTTACGGGAAATCTCTGTAAATTTACGGGAAGGATGAAAACAGCGAAAATAACTGTCAATTTGGTTTTATACGGTTATTTTAATGACCTTTTTTCTTTAACAAAGACCGACGCCTTTTTGTTGAAATTCTGTCACGGTGGCTTCTGATAACGAATGACAAGGTAATTGTAAAAGAAGGGGTAGGGGAAGGGTTAGGTCGTCTGCACCCGCTTTGACAACATCAATCACTTCTTGAGGAGATTTGAGGCTAGCGGCCAGAATTTGAGTCGAATAACCCTCTAAAACGTTTTTAATTTCTCTGACTAGGCTTAAACCATCTCCCAGTAAACGTGTCGCTCGATTGACGTAAACAGCTACCGAATGAGCTTGTGCTTCCCGTGCGATAATCGCTTGAGTAGCATTATAAACGGCGGTTACCGTACAAGGCATATCTCCAACAAGATGCGCACACACTTGAAAACCGGCAGGTGTTGCAGGAACTTTGATCACCGTTTTATGTCCTAGAATTTCGCGGGCGTGCTCAGCTTCTTTCAACATTAATTCGACCTCGGTTGCTGTTACCTGATAATAAACATCACCGGGGCTGAGTTGAGCTAATTTTTCTAGGGTTTGTGCCGGTGAAAGATCACTTTTGGAGAGAAGGGTAGGATTGGTGGTAATTCCTTTTACCCATCCTAAAGAAGCAATATGCTGAGCGTCAGAAATAAGAGCAGAATCTAAGTAAATCATTAGAGAGAGGGTATAATTGAACAGAGGTAAAAGTTGAAAAAGCTGGGAACTTATCATGATATTACCTTGAAAAGGGTTAAAAAATCTATTTATAAATAATAAAAAATACTTTTCTTTTTTTTGTCATTATGCTAACTAATATGAGATTGTCAGGGAATGAAAACGATTGCTATTTTCTGTAAAATAATTTACTAAACGCCTAAACTATGGATAAAATTTACGTTCAAAAAATTCGTGCTTATGGTTATACTGGGGTTTTTCCGGAAGAACAACAATTAGGTCAATGGTTTGAAGTGAATGTGACATTAAGCGCAGATTTAAAAATTTCTGGCAAGAGCGATTGTCTCGAGGATACGATTAATTATTGTGAGGTGATTGCGCGGGTTAAACAAGTCATTACGACTGAGAAATTTGCTTTGATTGAACGGTTGGCGCAAGCGATCGCTGATCAACTGTTAAGCTTAGATAGGGTCGTTGGGGTTCAAGTACAAGTGATTAAACGACCGCCTATTCCCGATTTTGATGGCGACGTGATGATTGAAATCATTCGTTATCAGCATGATGATTAAGGTTTATCAATTGCATTTTAGAAATAGATAGAGAATTTTCTCTATGATCAGGATAGTAAATAAGCTATTCTAAAGCATATTTAACTTTAAATTAGATAAACTTATATGAGTGAACAGCAATTTCAATTTATATCTATGATCTTTCTCAGAAGAATTGGTTATTATAAATACTAGAAGCTTTAAGCCAAAATGTAATAACGGATACTTAACGAGGTCAATATGGAAATGAGTAGCATTGAACTAACAATTATGATCGCTTTTAATACAGCTTTCTGTTTGTTGCTTCCCCGATTGGTCACTTTAGTGTTTAAGAGTAATTAAACGAGTATAATGACGCCTCAAAATCAATTTATTAATTATTTTCATAGGGGTTGAATTCTGTTCGACCCTGAATTATTGAGCTAGAAAGCTATTATGGTAGTGTAATTTAAGTAGTGATAAGTTGAAAATGGTAATGGGATGACGTGGATAAATTCGGATTCAAGTTGAGTTTTGGATGTACAACTAAAATCAGATAGTTGTTAGCGTAAATTTTTCTGTAGGCTCTTGATTTGTGGGTTTCTTTAAGTTAAACTATCGAGATAGCTAATCAGACTCAATAGTTCTGCAATGTCCTTAAAACCGCCCTGTCCTTCTTGTGGTTCTACTCAGGTTGTAAAAAATGGTTCAATCCATAATGGAAAATCCAAACATCTCTGTCGAAACTGTGGGAGACAGTTTGTCGAAAATGCTACTAATAAAATCGTTACATTTGAAGAAAGAGAACTAATTGATAAACGGTTATTAGAACGTATTTCTTGAGCAGGAATCACAAGAGTTGTAGGAGTATCTATGACTTGGCTTCAAAATTATGTTAAAACTAAATATGTTAAGATGCCCTGTGAAGTAAAGGTTTCAGAAAAAAGGAAAGGAAAAGTAACGGTCGAAATAGACGAATTGTGTTCATTGGTAGATCATCAAGAAAATAAACAATGGGTTTGGCTTGCGATTGATAGAAATAGCCGTGAAATTGTGGGTTGTTATATAGGCGACCGCTCAAGAGAATCGGCCAGAAAATTATGGAAATCCTTGCCAGCAGTTTACCGACAGTGTGCAGTTTGTTATACAGATTTTTGGGAAGCTTATGAAACAGTAATTCCTCAAAAAAGACATCGAGCTGTTGGCAAATCAAGTGGACAAACGAATCAGATAGAAAGGCTTAATAATACCTTAAGACAACGGATTTAAAGGCTTGTTAGAAAAGCCTTATCTTTTTCTAAGAAGTTAGAAAATCACATCGG
>JBGTGT010000060.1:0-10580 GCA_041746575.1 Microcystaceae cyanobacterium | reverse complement strand
GCTTATGGGCGAGGATTAACAGAAAAACCGCAAATCATTGCGATTAATAAATTAGATGCCCTTGAAATAGAGAATATTAACTTCATTGAACAAGAATTAAAAGGCTTAACCGCTCATCCGATTCTCAGGATTTCAGCAGTAGCGCGTTTAGGATTAGAAGACTTAATGCAACTGGTATGGGATACTTTGGAGCAGATGGATCATGAAAGGGAGGAAGAATTAAAGACACTTAATTAGACAAATTTGTTTCGATGTTTTCTTGAGATAAATTTCTTAATTGGATTTTTCACGTTGCTTATTAAAGCTCAAAATTGGGTAAAGGTAATCGCCGATTTCTAAAGAAAACCTTAAGCACTTCCGAGAAAAACACACAAAACTTTATAATTAGCGTTATCCCTTCGGACTGTCAATGATTTAAACTTGAAGCCTTGAAGCATCGTGAGTTTTTATATCGTTGAATTTAGCAAGACGTTTGAAGACAGAGCGGCGGCGCCAATTCGTTGGACGAGTTTATGAGCGAAGTTTGTTTCGCTCCGCGCTCGTAGCCATAGAACTCCCTTTCTCTTTACTACACATCTTTGGTCCCGGGGGCATCGGTAAAACAACATTATTGAGGGAGTTCGTTGAGATTTGTGAGCAACTACAAATTACAGCAACGTATATAGATGCCCGCAGTCTTGAACCTACACCCGAATCGTTTTTGAGTGCAGTGAGCTGCGCTGTAATCAGCTTAAGTGAAGAGAAACCAATTGAGGTCATTAGCTCTAGCTCTCAGTCAAATCGACAAGTGATTCTAATTGACACCTACGAAACCCTAGCACCGTTAGACCAATGGCTTCATGAAATATTTATTCCTCAGCTTTCAATCAGTACACTTATTGTTTTAGCAGGTCGTCAACCTCCCGCTCCCGCTTGGTGCGGCGATCCCGGTTGGCAAGCACTTATTCACTCACTGCCACTACGCAATTTAACTTCTCAAGAAAGTCGAGTCTACTTGAATCGGCGAAAAATTCCATTGGCTCAGCACCAGGCTATTTTAGATTTTACGCATGGACATCCCCTAGCGTTGTCGCTGATTGTAGATGTTTTCAGCCAGAGACCAGACTTGGACTTTCAGCCAAGTACAGCACCAGATGTCGTCAAAATCTTACTGGAAAAATTTGTCCAAGAAGTGCCTAGCCTTTCTCATCGCATGGCTTTAGAAGCTTGTGCTTTAGTACATTTCACCACTGAAGCCTTGCTCTCCAAAATGCTGAAAATGCTTGATGTTCATTATTTATTCGAGTGGTTGCGAGGACTATCTTTTATCGAATCTGGGTCAATGGGAGTCTTCCCTCATGACCTAGTGCGTGAAGTCTTGATTGCCGATGTCCGTTGGCGAAACCCTGACAGGTACGTCGAGTTACACTCCCATGCTCGTACCTATTACACCACCCGTTTAGGGCAAACTCAGGGTCCCGAACAGCACCGAGTTTTGTTTGATTATATCTTCTTGCACCGAGATAATCCAAATGTTAGACCTCGGTTTATCTGGCAAGAGACGAGCAGTTTAAAGACAGATAGTTTGCAAGAAGCAGATCGAGCAATTTTACTCGAAATGGTAACAAGGCACGAGGGGGAAGCATCAGCACATCTGGCCGCTTATTGGTTAGAACGGCAACCTCAAGGAGTCGTGGTTTTTCGAGATACACAGCAGCAACCTGTGGGTTTTATCCTGCTGCTCGCGCTCCATCAAGCCAGTGCTGAAGAGTTGCAATCCGATCCAGGCACAGCAGCAGCATGGCAGTATCTAAACAATCATGCACCCCTGCGTTCTGGGGAAGGGGCAACTTTCTTCCGTTTTTGGATGGTTCATGATACTTACCAAGCTGTTTCCCCGCTCCAAAGTCTAATTTTCATCACTTTTGTGCAGTATCATCGGAATACATTAGGGCTGGCATATACCTTCTTTTCCTGTGCGGAACCCGAGTTCTGGGCGGCCCTGTTTGCCTACGCCGACCTCGCTCGGATTCCAGAAGCGGATTTTTGGGCAGGCGATCACTGCTATGGAATTTACGGACACGATTGGCGAGTTGTGCCTCCCGCAGTCTGGCAAGAATTACTCGCTCAAAGAGAGATAGCAGCCTCGTCTCAAGCAATTTTACCCTCTTTGGAAAAAGATCCTTTGATCGTTTTAAGCCACCCTGACTTTGTAAATGCAGTGCGAGAAGCCCTCAATCATCTTTCTCGACCCGATGTCCTCTCTCAAAATCTGCTATTGCGGTCATGGCTTGTCGCGAATCGAGTTTCAGCGCCAGCAGAGCGTATTGCTACTTTACAATCTCTACTTAAAGCGGTAATTGAGTCTCTACAAACATCACCCCGGGAGATAAAATACTACCGAGCACTCTATCACAGCTATTTACAGCCTGCCCTAACCCGAGAAAAGGCGGCTGAACTTCTAGATTTGCCCTTCAGTACCTTTCGTCGTCATTTAAAAACCGGAACCGCCCGAGTCGTTGAAATTTTGTGGTACCGAGAGATTAACCGATTAGAAAATTGAGCAGAAAATGAGCCCCTTTTGAACTTGAAAATGCTTTGGCGTTGAAGCATCATCTAAGAGAAACGCTTAACAAAAATTATGAGGATAATACCCATGAAGCCATTTTGCAGAATCACTGTATTAAGCGCGGCTCTTACCTTAATACCTGCTGTAGCCGCCTCAGCAACGACATTTAAAGCCAATTTAATGGAGCTAAACAATTCTGGGGTAACAGGGATAGCTCTACTTAAGGTCTTAAGCGATCAAATAACGGGAGTACCAGCGAGTTTACAGGTAACCATCACGGCGACTGGGTTAGAACCCAATCAACTACATGTGCAGCATATCCACGGGCGGTTCTCTGGACCTGGCATAGGAGAGGGCAACCCAATTGATTCACAAACGCCGCCTGCCTCAGCCGATACTGACGGTGACGGTTTTATTGAAGTTGGAGAAGGTGTGCCTTTCTATGGACCGATCATTCTACCGTTGTCGTCGCCCAGCGATCAATCGTTTCCAACCGCCCCCAATGGAACCATTAGTTTTAGTGAAACTTACGATTTGTCTAACAACGCTTTATTCTCTGACCCTACCTTCACTGCTGAGGATTTATTTCCATTAGTCAACCGTGAGATTGTCATTCATGGCAGGAGTGTAGCTGGGGGAATTGGAGCCGGAACAAACGGTGAGGTCAACGGTACGGGAGGATATTTGGTTCCGTTGCCTGTAGCGGCGGGAGAAATCCAAGCTGTTCCTGAACCTCAACCTCTCACGCTTCTTGGGGCAGGAATAGCTTTAGTATTTGGTGCTTTTTTCAAGCGACAGGTTGCTAAAAAGTAAAAGAATCAGAAAAAACAATGATAATAGACCCCATGAATCAGACAGGAAGTTAAGATAACCTAAGTTTAGGTTAATATGAGACTTCATCACCTTGTCTGATTTATTTTTTTGAGTCAGACATCACTTATTTTGTTTAGCATCGCATAATGAAAGAAGTCGCTAAATAGGTAGGTCGTCCCACTTTTCCTTCTCATTCCCATCGTCAACATAGTTCTTTTTATATTTTTAATTCTTCAACCTCCACTCAGCAACACTCTATAGATTGGCTTGAATGTAGGCTTTTTTTCCATTGAACTGATAAGTTTGTAGGCTTAAATAATCGCCCGATGCTAAAGTTAATAAAGGGTGAGTCGTGATAATTGGCTGCATATTGAGTTTAAAGAGAAGGAACACTTTGAAGGCAACTTAACGTCAACTCCTGAGTGAGACTGGAATTGAGCCAGTTCCGCCCCCTCTCCCCCCTAAAACTCAAAATCCAAAATTGTCTTGACGTTTGATTAATTATCAAATTAGTGTAAGCTACAGAATAATCCTTATACTAAATACTAAATCTTATTAAACATCCCTTAATTAAGCTGCTGTTCTGTTTGGAGTGAGGAAGAAAAATCACCGTGTCATCGAGTATTGCTGGACAGAAGAAAAAAAGAAGACGTAGAAGACGGAAATCCCCCGCTTCTGCCTTATCTTTCGTGGTAGGAGTTGCTAAATCCACCGTCGGGACAGTTCTAGGTGTCTCTGTATTAGGAAGTGCCATTGTGGGGGGAAGTCTAGTCGGTTTAGCGATTAGTTTTCGCAATTTACCCGATGTTCGGCTTCTCGATGCCTATGATCCCCCAGAAACCAGCTATATTTATGATATTAAAGGGAAACTCCTGACTCGTTTACACGGTGAAGCTAACCGTCAGGTGGTGGCTTTAGACAAGATTTCACCTCAGTTAAAACGGGCGGTGATTGCGGTTGAAGATAGTAACTTTTACCGTCACAATGGCATCAACCCGAATAGTATTGGTCGTGCCGTGTTAGCGAATGTTCGCAGTGGGGGCGTCGTTGAAGGGGCATCGACTCTAACGATGCAATTGACCAAAAACGTCTTTTTATCCCATGAAAGAACCATAACCCGAAAATTAGCGGAGGCCGTTCTAGCCATTCGAGTAGAACAAGTTTTCGAGAAAGATGAAATCTTAGAAATGTACCTCAATAATATCTATTGGGGACACAATAACTATGGGGTACAAACCGCCGCCGAAAGTTACTTTAATAAGCCGGCCGCTCAGCTTAATCTCGCAGAATCAGCTATGATGGCCGGTATTATCCAAGCTCCAGAAGATTATAGCCCGTTTAATAACTATAGCAAAGCCAAGGAACGTCAAGCTATTGTGTTAAATCGCCTAGCAGATTTAGGTTGGATCAGTGTAAAAGAGGCAGAAACAGCTAAAAAAGCAAAATTATTAGTGGGCAAACCCACCGCTTGGCAAAGCAGTCAGCTTCCCTACGTGACGGATACCGTGACACAGGAACTCAATCGTCGTTTTGGCAAGGAAACGGTTCTCAAAGGGGGAATGCGGATTCAAACCACCGTCGACATCAATATGCAAAAAGCCGCCGAAGAAACGGTTAAACGGGGTTATCAACGCTTAAGAGGGCAAGGCATTCGCACGAAGGACTTACAAGTAGCTCTGGTAGCGGTTGACCCTCGTACCCATTTTATTAAAGCCATCGTCGGTGGTGTTGATTATAACAAAAGCCAATTAAATCGGGTGGTTCAATCCCGTCGTCAACCGGGGTCATCTTTTAAGCCTTATGTCTATTATACGGCGTTTGCCAGTGGTAAATACACCCCTGCATCAAGCATTATTGATAAACCCGTCCGCTATCGAGATGGCGATATTTATTATACCCCCAAAAACTACGGGGGCGGTCATTCTGGGCAAATGTCTTTACAAAATGCCCTAATTACCTCGGCCAATGTTCCTGCCGTCATTATCGGTCAACGGGTTGGAGTTGATAAAGTAGTAGAAGTGTGTCGTCGCCTTGGATTCACCAGCCCAATTATTCCAGTCATTTCTTTACCTTTGGGGTCGGTGGATGTGACACCATTGGAAATGGCGGGTTCTTATGCGACGTTTGCTAGTAATGGTTGGCATTCTGACCCGACGATTATTGTACAGGTTACGGATAGTCGAGGAAATGTTCTTCTTGATAATACGCCAAAACCACAGTTAGTGTTAGATCCTTGGGCAACGGCAACCTTAACGACGGTTTTACAAGGGGTAATTCGCGGGGGGACAGGAAAACAAGCGTCTATTGGTCGTCCTGCCGCAGGAAAGACAGGAACAACGGATAATGAACGGAATGTCTGGTTTGTGGGCTACGTGCCTCAGTTAGCGACGGCGGTTTGGGTAGGGGATGACCAAAACCGTCATTTGGGCAGGGGGGTATCAGGGGGAACTCATGCAGCACCCATTTGGCGCAGTTTTATGTATCAAGCCTTAAAAAACGAACCCGTTTTACAATTTAATGCGGCTTCTAAATTCCCTCGCCCGAAGCCTCAGTAAGTCCCTAAATCAGGCTGTTAGGCATGGCATTCTTTCTTTCAATATAAATACTGCAATCAACGCAAAATTGAAACATAGGCATGAATTTTGATAACAGGGTCAGTCCGTATTGGCTATCTTCTTGTTAACGATTGTATAATTTTGATGTCAATTATCTCGGTAGCATCGTGGATAGTATCATTAATCTCGATACCTTAATCAGTCTTCTGTTAGGTTTAAGTTTAAGTGCGGCCTGTGGCTTCCGCATTTTTATTCCTTTTTTGGTTGTCAGTACCGCCGCCGTGGAAAATTGGGTGACCTTACCCACTGATTTATCATGGTTAGACACCAATCAAGCGATCATTTTGTTTGCCACTGCTAGTTTAGTAGAAGTTGTTGCTTATTACTTCCCTTTGCTAGATAATGCCCTTGATACCATTGCTTTACCCCTAGCGACAGCGGCAGGAGCCTGGGTCACTCAAAGTAGTCTGCCCGAAATGAATCCCTTGGCTCAATGGACGATCGCTATTATCGCAGGGGGGGGAACCGCCGGCTTAACAAAAGCCTTAAATAGTCTCTTCAGGCTGGGTTCAACAGGGGCTACGGGGGGCTTAGGAAATCCTATTTTTGCAACCCTTGAACTCATTTTTTCGTTTGTTTTAGCGGCAACCTCGCTTTTTGTGCCTATTATTACCGGATTTGTTGTTATTATCTTAATATTCTTGGGCATTTGGAAAATAGGGCAATGGTTAAAGCAACGCAAGACCGTCACCAGTGATCCGTAACCCCTAAAGCTCCCCATTTTTCTTTGACAAACACTGTTCAACAGTAGCGACGACGGACTCCGATAAACTGGGCAAATCATAGCCCCCTTCTAGTCCAAATAACACCTTAGAAGTCACTTGCAAAAGGTAATCGGTAAATATACCATAATCTTGCGGTTTTAAAGCCATTCCTGCCAAAGGATCAGCATAATTAGCATCATATCCTGCACTAACTAAAATTAAATCCGGTTGAAAGTCCAAAAATCGGGGTACAATTTGCTGCTCGAATAGGGGTTGATAGATGCGAAGATCACTTCCTGCCGCCAGAGGAAAATTAAGAATATTATGGTGTTTACCTTGATCGTTAGCACGACCTGTCCCAGGATAACAAGGAAATTGATGTAACGAACAATAGAGAATTTGGGGATTATCTTCTACTAGGGCTTCTGTGCCGTTGCCATGATGCACATCCCAGTCCAAAATCGCTATTTTCTGAATATGGGGTAAATCAAGAGCATAATTTGCTGCAATTGCCGCATTAGAGAATAGACAAAATCCCATTCCGCGATCGCTGACAGCGTGATGGCCGGGAGGACGGGCAACAACAAAAACAGGGCGTTGCGTCGCTAAAACGTGATCAACCCCATCTAACCATGCGCTAACCGCTAATAAGGCGACATCATAACTTTCAGCAGAAAGAGGCGTATCCATGTCTAAACGTCCTCCTCCGCTAGAAGCCATTTGACGCACTAAATCAATATATTTCTGACGATGACACCGTCGAATATAAAGCAGAACATCCCGCTCGGTCGTTGCAGTGGGCGATCGCCATGTTAACTGATCTGCCCAAGGTGTGGCTTTTAAGGCTTCAACAATCGCTGTTAAGCGCGATCCGCATTCAGGATGAGAAGCCCCAGTATCATGCTGTAAAAAGGTATCTGAGTAAATAATTTCCATAAACTTTTTTAAGTAATTTTCATATCCATTTTATGAGTAAAAAGGATATAACGAAAATTAAGCAAAAGATAACACTTAACTGACTTGTTGATGGCCTAACTTTAAGAAAATGGTTTCTAAATCTTCTCGAACGGTGCGGAATTCTGTTACAGCAAAGTTGTCTTGAATCAGCGATCGCAATAAGTCTGCACTGGCTTCTTCGTCTCCCTCAAATTGAATTTTAAGACTGTTGCTCTCCTCAACTTTTTGCCAATGACTCACATAGGAAAGATGCTTTAAGGTTGCTTCTAGGCGGTTCAAATCTCCCAAAATGGTAATAAAAATATGTTGACTAGCTAAACGTTGATAAAGGTCTTTCAAGCGGGTGCTTTCTACTAAATACCCTAGTTCCATGATGCCGACGGAGGTACACAATTCCGCTAAATCGCTTAAAACATGGGAAGAGATAACGATGGTCATGCCGACGGATTGTAAAACTTTAATGATCTCCCGAAATTGCATCCGAGCGATCGGATCTAACCCAGAAACAGGTTCATCTAATAGTAATAATAAAGGTTCATGGATAATGGTACGCGCTAAACTCAAACGTTGCTTCATTCCCCTTGACAGGGTTGCAATTGAACTACGGTGTTTAGAGGTGAGTTGAACTAATTCAAGGACTTCGTGTAAGCGATGACGACGATGGGCGGATTTGAGCCGGTAAAGTCGGGCAAAATAATCTAAATAATCCCAAACCGTGAGATCTTCATACAAAGGGAAATCATCCGGTAAATAACCAATGCGTTGTTTAAGTCGAGGGTTACTCTGATCTCGCAGAAGGCGATCGCCAAACAAATAAATTTCTCCCACAGTGGGTTCTTCCGCCGCCGCTAACATTCGAATGAGCGTTGTTTTCCCTGCACCATTAGGTCCAATTAAACCATAGACTTCTCCACTGGCCACCTGCAATTCTAGGTGATTAACGGCAATTTGACCCTCAAACCGTTTTGTCAATCCTTGGGTTAGGATCGCAGGAGTTGAGGGGGTCGTCAATGACCATTCTGGAGTCATCATTTTCATTAATTAGCATCTAAATGCTGTGATTTTAGCAAAATGAGCCGCTTTGTGCAGGTATTGGCTTGACTGTAAGTACAATAATCTCGATGACAATCAAATTCACAAGGTGACAGTTCTTCGGGAATCTCTTGGATGAGATAACTTTTCAGTCGGGCTGTCGTTTTGCGCCATAAATTCTGGGGATTAGCTGTTTGTATCATTATCAACAGGGATTAGGGAGGATTTCGATTTATATTGAGATTATTATAAGAGATTGATCGCTGTTAAAAGACTATCTCTCTTAACTTTGTCGTAACTTTTAATAAAAGTTTGAATAAAGATCAGCTTTTGTTACTTTAATTTAATAAAATTAACGAATAAGTTTTTGCAGGGGGCTAATCCTCCCATTGAAAAGATGTATTGTATTGGTTTAATGAGTGGGACTTCTGTAGATGGCATCGATGCGGTTTTAGTGGATATTACTGGGCAAAATGAAGATATTGAGCTCAATTGTGTGGCTCATCATCAACGCATTTATCCTAAGGCGTTAAGACAGCAAATTCTCGATGTTTGTGCAGGAAAAGCATTATCTATGGCGGAATTCGCGCAATTGGACGAGGCGATCGCTATTGAATTTGCAGAAGCGGCTAAGTATATTCAAAATTTAACGTATTCAGCCCAAATAGTTGGCTCTCACGGACAAACGGTCTTCCATCGTCCTCCTTCGTCTTCTCACATTGGTTATAGCCTCCAATTAGGTAGAGGGGCATTAATTGCCAATTTAACGGGAATTCCCACAGTAAATAACTTCCGAGCAGCAGATATCGCCGCTGGAGGTCAAGGTGCGCCCCTTGTCTCTAAAATAGATGTTTGTTTATTATCCCATGCCGAAAAAACACGTTGTATTCAGAATATCGGAGGGATTGGCAACGTCACTTATATTCCACCTAAAAAAGAGACAGGTTGGTTAAAAAGAGTTAAAGGATGGGACACAGGACCTGGTAACGTGTTAATAGATTTGGCGATTCAACAGCTCACGCAAGGGGAGAAAACCTACGATGATCAAGGCGAATGGGCAGCGCAAGGAATATCTTGTCTTGAATTGGTTGATAAATGGCTGGGAAATCCTTTTTTTGTTGAAATTCCTCCCAAATCAACAGGAAGAGAACGCTTTAGTCCTGTTTACTTACAAAAATGTCAACAGGATGCCCAACAGTATGATCTCAGTCCGGCGGACTGGTTAGCCACCCTGACGGATTTTACGGCTGCCTCAATCGTAGATAGTTATCAACGCTTTTTACCCACCGTACCCGACGAAGTGTTACTCTGTGGCGGTGGCAGTCACAATCAATTCCTCAGACAGTGTTTGCAGATGCGCCTCCCTTCCGGGATAACCCTTCTCAGTACAGATGACCTTGGCTTAAACGGAGACGATAAAGAGGCGATCGCCTTTGCGGTTTTGGCTTATTGGCGATTTCACTGCTATTTTAGCGGTAATCTGCCCACCGTAACGGGTGCTAAGAGCGAGCAATTGCTAGGGGATATTTATTATCCGATGATTGAATAATTGGATAATCCCATATCTTACTTTCTGGGCGTTGCTGAATATAATGGTCAAACTTTCTCCTGATTTTTTGACCCAATTTATAATTGTTGTCTGATGAATTCCCGTGATTCGTTCAGTAGATTTGTCTAATTAAGTGTCTTTAATTCTTCCTCCCTTTCATGATCCATCTGCTCCAAAGTATCCCATACCAGTTGCATTAGGTCTTCTAATCCTAAACGCGTTACTGCTGAAATCCTGAGAATCGGATGAGCGGTTAAGCCTTTTAATTCTTGTTCAATGAAGTTAATATTCTCTATTTCAAGGGCATCTAATTTATTAATCGCAATGATTTGCGGTTTTTCTGTTAATCCTCGCCCATAAGC
>JBGTGT010000059.1:0-6520 GCA_041746575.1 Microcystaceae cyanobacterium | reverse complement strand
TACTTAGCAGTTAAAAATAATATCTACAAAGAGGTAGTAACATGACCCCTAAAAACGCCAGAATCAATACCCATATTAACGCTTATCTTCTTGAAGTTTTTGTTTACGAAGATGACTCTAATGCAGATGGTGTAATTGATGGCAGACTTACTGTTAATAATATCTATGATCAAAAGAATAATCTAATCACCTCGTTGACGGAATCAGATTCTGAAGCAAATGAAATTATTGATTACAGGGATAAAACCACCAATATTTATGACAAAAAAAATAATCTAATCACCTCTGTAATAGAGTCTGATTACCCTTACTTCCTAGAGGATGGCAATCTTGTTCCTGCTGATGGCATCATTGATAGCAAATATACTCTCAACAATACATACGACAAAAAAAATAATTTAATCACCTCAGTCCAAGAATATGAACTTGACCTCGATTATGATGGTATTCTTGAATATCAATTCACAATTATTAGCAATAATTCCTATGATAAAAAAAATAACCTAATTAGCTCTATTACTGAATCTGATTACGAGACTGATGGTGTTATTGACGAAAGGACTAATACCAGTAATGTCTATGACTCAAAAAACAACCTAATCACCAACGTGGTAGAGTCAGATTACGGTGCTGATAATGTCATTGATTTTAGATTTACCATTGATAATATTTATGACAGAAAAAACAATCTAATTACCAAGGTGGAGGAATATGATTATGGTGCTGATGGTGCTATTGATGACAGAACTAGTACTCGTAATATGTATGATGGAAAAAACAACTTAATCACCAACGTAGTGGATTATGATTACATCGGTGCTGATGGTATCATTGAATCTAGATTTACCACCAATAATTTATATGATCAACAGAATAACCTAATCATCTCAGTCCGTGAAATTGATTCTCGTGCTGATGGTGTTGTTGAAGATAAACTTATTATCACTAATGTCTATGATCATCAAAATAATTTAATCACCTCAGTCCGTGAAATTGATAATCTTGGGAGAATTACAGATGGCATTATTGATTCTAGATCAACCATCAATAATGTTTATGACAATCAAAAAAACTTAATTAGCTCGGTATCAGAATCTGATTATGATGTTGATGGCATTATTGATTATCGCTCCACCACTACGACTTCTCGAACTCGTCTTACGAATATAGCTTTTTCGAGTACACAGGACTTTCCCAATCTTGCGGAGATATTGCAGGGACAGCGAACCCTTGGGCAAGTTAATCAAGACCTTTTTAATAGTAGTAATACTAATAACAACGAGACGTTAGCTTTTTTAACAGAAAATACCTCTAGTTTTCTTTAAAACAAAGGGTTAAAATGTTATTTAGATCAAAAAATATTCAGCTACAGTTCGATACTTTTTACAACAACAAAATCCTCATGACTCTATTAACTTCCCTCAAACCCGTTCAAACAGGAACAATTCCGGCTAATGGCTTAAATCTCTATTATGAAACCTTTGGTAATCGAGGTCATCCACCTGTTCTCTTGATTATGGGATTATCTTCTCCTTGTTGGCAATGGTTTCCCTATTTCTTTGAACCCATCGTCAATAAAAGTTACTATGTCATTCGTTTTGATAATCGAGATATTGGACGTTCAACTTGGATTAATCATGACGAGTGGCAAAAATCCCCTTATACTCTCGAAGATATGGCAGAAGATGCCAGAGAATTATTAAAAGCTCTCAAGATCGATAAAGTTCACCTGATAGGAGCATCAATGGGGGGTGCGATCGCTCAACGTTTAGCGATTAGTTATCCTGAATATGTTCTCTCTTTAACGAGTCTAATCTCTTTTGCTAATTCATCTGTCGTCGGTGCTAGAGGAATTTCTGCCTCAAATGACGGTGAAATCCCATCCTTGAATGAATATTTGGCTTTTTGGTCTTATTTAAGCGGGAGTGCTTTTCCCTTTGATAGTGAACTTTATAGCCAATTGTATCGAGAGAGTATTGAGAAGGGTAAAGGTTATAACCCTTACTGTATGACACACCAACTCACAGCGATTGGGCGATCTCTTTCCCGAATGTCTGAACTGGGAAAAATTACCATTCCGACCCTAGTCGCTCACGGAACGGAAGATCCCTTAATTCCTGTTTCCCATGCTTCTGAATACGCTGCTTTGTTCCCTAATGGTAAATTACTACCGATGGAAGGGGTAGGTCATGAAGTTCCCGAAGGAATTTGTCATTTGCTACATCCAGAGATTTTCAATCTGTTGACTCAAGTGACTCATTAAACACATTAACCTATCAATTTTATCCACTTAAGGAGTTTAATTCTCATGAACACAGAAGAACAAATCGTGAAGGATGCCTTTATCCAGTATTCGGATGCGTTTGCCAAGCTTGATCCTAATGCCCTCCTTCCTTTTTATCATCAACCTGCGATTTTGATCGATTCTGAGCGTGTTTTTTCAGTTAAATCTGAAGCGGAAATTCTCGCCATTTTAACCCCCATGATTGAAGGGTTAAAAAAGGTAGATTATGATCATAGTGAAACCGATCAACTTTCTGCTAAATTATTGAACAAAAATACGGCTTTGGTAAGTGGAATTGGCACTCGTCTTAAAAAAGATGGCAGTGAATTAGGAAAGTTTGGTTTTACTTACACTATGCGAAAAACTGACACAGATTGGAAAATTATTGCAGGGATTATTCATGATACTGAGACAGTTTTAGAGCTTTAAGATAATTGTGTCTAATTGTCTAGAAAAAGTTTTAATCTGACCTGACTTTTTCCTAACTTTCTACCGACTGATAAAGCTAAGTAGCTACGTTACATTGTATTAATTTTCAATTCTCCATTTAGCCAATTAATTCAATTAAATTTATTGAAGAAGGATCAAATTTTATGGCAACCGAAAATGAACCACTTGTTAAACTTCAACCAGGTGGGAAAGCATCTATCTTAAGCTACGATGTGCCTGAACCAACCTCTTACACGGGACGCAGTCTGATCGAGCTTAAATTTGATGATGAAGTCACAACGTCTCAAGATGGTATAAATGGAGGAGGTTACTTTAAGCCTATTTACTATGACTATCAAGTATGGCAAAGCAAAAGAGAACTTCCTGAAAGTGATGAAACTTTTAGAGCAGATGTTGCAAAAGCACTGCAAACAGGCTTTTTTCAATCTAAATATTTCCCTAACGTAGTAACTAGAACTAATTTGCTTGCTCTTAAAGCAACCAATTCGTCTGTTCTAAGATTATCCGAAAATATAGAAGCCTCTGTACCTACAGTTTCCAATCCTGTCTTAACTACAGTTGGGTTGGCTTCACCTATAAGCAATATATTGGCTCAAATTAATCCTGAAGTAGTTGTACAGCGAATGAAAGCAGGTGAAAGGCTGAACATATATCGTAATATGTATGGTGTTTTTAACTACAATTTTATTCCTGAACCTCAACAAGCACGCCCTAGATTATATTTAGTAGAAATTTACAAACTGTCTTCTTTTTTAGGCGATTATGGAGTTGGGAGAACAATAAAAACTTTTTCCTTACTTCCCGGTGAAAAAACAAAGATAAGCATTAAAACTTATAAAAAAACCACCACCGACTACAAGAGTTCATCAAGTATTCTCGACTCCTTTACAGAAGAAAGTGCTGAATCATTTGAAACTGATGTCCGCGATGAAGAATCTGATAAACGAAATGAAGCAGAAAGTAGTGAGTGGTATATAGACGCAGAAGCTAGTGGTGGATTTAATATAGGGCTTGCAAAAGCTGACCTCAAGGTTAAAGGAGGCTATAAGGGAAGTTCAAACTCTGCCCGTGAGCAATTCGCTAAGAGAGTCTCTAATGCTACACAAAAAAACTCTTCTAGAGCATCAGCGAAGAGAGATGTTCAGATTAACACTAGCTACGAGGTTAAAACTGAAATAGGGGAAGAAACATCTACAGAGCGGCAGATTGAAAATATTAATGTTAGTCGTACACTTAATTTTGTATTCCGTCAGATGAATCAAGAATTCATTTCTCTCTTTCATCTTGTTGATATACGAATTGGTTTCTTTAATGGATTTGGGGAGTCCAAGCGAGAAGTTCCTTTGTATGAACTGGACTCTTTAATAGATGAAGTAATGGTAGATGATGACGAAAAACGAAATGAAGCACGGCAATCAATAATTGGTGAACTACAGAATGTTTTTGACTACAATGGAGAAGTTCAAAATGTTATTGAAGAACAGCAACTAATTGCTCCACCCGATCAACCCCCACTTACATATCTGAGGTTGAAAAAGATAATTTCTACATATACAGGAGATACTGAAGATGAAGGAATTAGCATCCAAGTACCCGGAATTATTTTCGCTGTAAATAAATATACAATGCGTACTGATGGCATAATTGTTGAGGCATTGCTCGGACAAGGTGAAGCACTTGATAAATACTCGAATAGCTTACAAGAGGAAAGCATTGAAGCTAAAAGATTAGAGAATAAGTTAGCATTGGCTCAATTAGAGCGCGAAAAACTGGCACAGAAGATTATTAAAGAGAAAGATGCGGAAGCAGCAAAGATTTTTAGTCAGGTTTTTCCGCCTCCTCCCGTGAAAGCTGATGATACGCAAGAAGAAACAGGAGATATATCAAATGGCTAATCCTGCAACTCCAACAACACCACTCCGTAATACTAATGCCGTACTAACGCAAGCACCAGTTATTCAAGGTGCTAAGGCAATACCCAGTGTAGCAAGTGATGTCGTTATTTTTTTTCAAGATGGATATGCTGATATTTGGACAGATCGCTTTATTAAAGCTCAACCTGGAAGACGCAAAAGCGTACTTATGGGGCGAAATCCAACAACTAATCAAATTGTCAGTGCTATTGACTCAGCAGCTCGTTTAGCAGGTCAGGACGGGATTCTTATTTTTAATGTTGGACATGGTGCCGGTGTTTCCCCAACCGTCGGTTCAGCCGATATAGCCCCAGACAAAAAAATGCGCCTTGGTGGTCAAGGAGTGACTGATGTATTTGTTAACGTATTTTATGACGTTAATCTTGCAGGTCCCAATGGTTTCTCCGACATGGATAACGATATTAGGTTTAACGCTGGTTCTCCTGCGGCAAAGCAACGGATGGCAAACTGGCAAGTCTATAAAAACATTGGCACGATAATCCGTAATGCTGGAGTTCGGCGGGTTATTTTCCTGACTTGCAATTTGGGCAATGCAACAGACTTTGTCAAAAAAATTGCCAGCGATTGGAATACCGTTATAGAGGCCTATAGAAAACGTATGGTGCTTGATCCACAGAAAAACGGTAATATTCGTATGCACTTAGAGGGTGATGCACCTGGAACTGGGACTAACATTCCAGATAACGAACATGAGATACCATTAGCGACTGAAAGTAATAGCTACCGTGCTGGACTACCTTGAGCGAATTTTATCTCGCAATGTAGGATTAGTTTTTAGCTTAAGCCCTATCTAAGATACTCCACTGCCCCTAACGTCCTTAAGGTAATCTTCTGTCCCCTCATCTGTGAGAGTATGATTTCTGTGCAATCAACCCTCTCGTCTTCATGTCAACCAATGATTCTGAACTTCAAGCTCAAGCGCAGAAAATCCTCAATGCGATCGCATTCATTCCCTTTGAGCAATGCCAACCCTTGAGCCGTGAATTTGCTAATATCCCTGCTCGCCCTGGTATTTATGCAATTCGGCACAAAACTGAGGGGTTGCTCTACATCGGCAAAACCAAGAGTTTACGAGGACGCTTCAGTGGTGGGCATAAGGCTTTTTTACGGGCATGGCTCGATAAATATAGGGATGAAGACATTCGGATTGCAGTGCAGACCATTTCTCATTGGGAGAACCCTGCGTTACTATTGGAGCTAGAAGCCATTATCCTTAGAGCGACTGAACCTCCATATAACGTCCAGATTCCAACTCAAAGGTGACCCTATGCAAGCCAAACTTCAAGAGCAACTTTCTCCTGCCGATGCCGAAGTCATCTTAGGACACTTGCCGGAACGAATTCGTGTTGCTCTCATTGCTCGTGCTAGTGAAATTGAATATCCCGTTGAAGCAGTGGTTGAGATGGCGATCGCAAGCTTTCTCGATACAGAGGCGTTAGGTTTTGCAGATTGCAAGCCAGGACGGGGGCAATAAAACTTTCAACTTACGTTAATTAACCTACTCCTCCTTTTCTAAGGCTTGAATTTTTTCATAAAGACTATCTACCGTTTCTCATTCAAATAGTTTCTCTTTTACTTGTAAATAATCTCCTTGCTCTAAGTTACATATTGCTAAAAAACGCATCAATTTAGAAGCTTCTAAATTGATCTCTCCATAATACTATAAAATTCCAAAAATAGAGTATAATTAAAGTAAAATTAAATTAAGTAGCATCGATAAAATGGACAATTACACTTGGGAATATATTCAGAAACATCCTAAAGAAACAAAAAGATTATTGGGAATTAATCATGAACAATTAAGACAATTGATAGAACAAGGAAAACTTCTCCATCCAAGAAAACAAGAAGA
>JBGTGT010000058.1:0-2780 GCA_041746575.1 Microcystaceae cyanobacterium | reverse complement strand
CGAAATTTTGTGGAAATTTATCAAATATGAATGGGTTCAAATCAACACTTATGAGAGTTGGACTAGCTTACTTAACTATCTGAAAAAAGTGCTTGACAACTTTGGCACAGAATATGCAATTAATTTTGTCTAGGTACTTAAATCTCCTTCATTTCTTAATGTTGTATTATTGGGAAAAAAGATTGAAAAGACACCTAGCAGTTACATTTACGAATTTGATGGTGATGCTGAGCAACTACAAAAGTAAAAAGAAGATTCAAAAGATTCAAAAAAGCGATCGCCCTATCTCAATTCGGACTTATTATCATTTTTCAGGAGTAATACTATATAAATAATCCATTTTTTCAGACCAATACACTGTCTTCGATTTGGCAATGGCTAAAAAAGCAGATTTAGGAAGTAAACGCCTCATTAGCCTCGCCCCTGATAACTGGGTGCAGTGGGTGACGCAAAATCCAGAGATCCGAGTTAAAGAAATCGTATCTGGCGAATTTCAATGGATAGAACGCAAAAGTGATGTGATTCTTAAAGTTTTTAGTCCCCAAGTGGGAGAGTTTATAATTGTTAATGAGATTCAATTGCGTTATAAAGCAAATTTACCGCACAGGATGAGGAATTATACTGCTTTAGCCGAAGAAAAGTTTAAATTACCTGTTTATCCCGTTTCAATCAATATTTTGCCGCTTAAAGCTCCTAAAGAAATTCCCACTGCCTATGAATCAGAATTTATGGGAATTCGTGCTTACCAAGATTATCGAGTCATCAATTTATGGGAAGTGGATGTTAATATTGTATTTGAGCAAAATATGACTAGTTTATTACCTTTTGTACCAATTTTGCAAGGAGGGGGTGATCCCCAGCGAGTCAGACAAGCATTAAGAAAACTCAGAGAAGATGAAACATTGCAAGATTTAGAACCTTTGTTGTCTTTTTTTGCTTCCTTTGTGTTAGAACTACCAATAGTAAGGGACATTATGAGGTGGGATATGACCGTAATTAGAGAATCCCCTTGGTACAACACCATTTTAGAAGAGGGTTGGCAAGAAGGTTTACAGCAAGGTTTACAGCAAGGTTTACAGCAAGGCTTACAGCAAGGAGAAGCCAATTTAGTGTTGCGTCTATTGAATAACCGGTTTAATTGCGTCGATGAAGCAACCCAAGCAAAAATTCGGCAGTTGAGCTCCCCTCAGTTAGAATCTCTAGCAGAAGCTTTACTAGACTTTACCAATCAGGAAGATTTAGAAAGCTGGTTAACTAATTTATAATGTAAAAAATGGGTGAAGCGGTGATCGTTTTTTCCAAGGGATTACGAAAAGTGAAAACCTGATATTGGGGAAAATAGCGCAGATAATCCCCATTTTTCAGTTGAATTCATGAGAATTCTTACGGCTCAGCCATTGGTTCACTTTTATCCATTTTTTGAGCCGAATTGTCCAGCAATTCCCCTACCTTTTCCATTCGTTCTTCAGCCTCAGCCATGACGATTTCCGGTTTTTCGAGCCATTCTCCTGGGTAAGCTTCAAGGATTTTCGTTGATAGAGAAACCCGATTTTTGTACTCATCCACCTCAGTCACCACCACCTTAATCGGTTGACCTATTTTAAACACCGTGGTCAAAGCATCTACTCTCATGCCACTGACTTGAGAAATATGCAATAATCCGGTTACGCCGTCTAAGTCAACAAATACCCCATAGGGTTGAATCTTGACCACTGTTCCCTCTTGTAACGTGCCTTGTTCAATCTTCTTCATCGCTACAGCTTGAGCGGCTTTTCGTTGAGAGAGAACCAATTTATTATTATCAGGGTTCACCTCTAAAATGTGAGCGGTTAACAGTTGACCGATTAAAGCGTCTAGGTCATTTTTTTCCATTAAATGAGAACGGGGAATAAAGCCTCGGAGTCCTTTAACTTCGCCAATCACACCACCTCGGTTTGTTTTTGTCACTCGCATTTGCACAGAATGCCCATCATCCGCAATTTCAGCCATTTCTTCCCATGCTTTTTTCAAAAATAACTGACGACGGGAAAGAATAACCTGTCCCTCTGCATCTTGTCCCCGTACAATATAAAAATCAAATGCTTCGTCTAGGGGTAAGTATTCTGATAAATCCTCAACGAATCCTAAGCTCGCTTCTCTTAAGGGGACGAAAGCTGACGATTTACCCCCAATATCCACAAAAGCCCCATCTAAGGTATGTTGAATGACCGTGCCTTTGACAACTTGGCCGGCTTCAAAATTTAAGTTTTGTTCTGCTAAGGCTTTAGCAAAGTCATCGTGGGAAAAGGAAATATCAGTCATGGGTGGATGAATCACGTTTATTAAGGGTTGTCGTTCTCCAATTTCTAGGTTAAATATCTAGCAACAAAGAACGCTAAGTGGTCGGACAAAAACAATGTTAACGGTTAAGACGCTGATGATTCTTAACTCACTGAAGAAAAGTTATGTCCAATGACTTATATCTTGATGTTACCCGAATTTCTGCCGTTGAGGTCAGCTTTCATCTCCCTTCGAGAAATTCCGTTTTTTGGAAAAGCATAATAGCATAACTGCTTTAAAAACAGCAAAAAGCACCCCCTAAGATAAGAGGATGACTTTTGTTTAACTATTCAATTGTCATTACTCAAAGGAATTAACCGTTGATAGCTGGAGCAGCAACAGGCTCAGCAGAAGCTAAGTCTAAGGGGAAGTTGTGAGCATTGCGCTCGTGCATTACTTCCATCCCGATTCCAGCGCGGTTTAAGACATCTGCCCAAGTTCCGATCACTCGTCCTTGAGAG
>JBGTGT010000057.1:0-8901 GCA_041746575.1 Microcystaceae cyanobacterium | reverse complement strand
GTTAGAGGTTTTTCCTAATTCATCTTTAGGCTTAGGCTTTCATGATTTAATTAATGCCATAAATCAGTTTCAACCATTTTACTCTTCTGGATAAACTTCTTCATTTCTTATTCCTAAAACTCGGAGAGTGACAGAAGAGGGTTATCACTCCATTCCGCAATAGGAACAATTTGAATAACAGGAACTCGTTGATTATAAGTATTATTGGTAACAATCACACAGAGTCTAACTTTTCCTGTTTCCGAACCTTGAGTCGGCTCAAGATTCACGTCAATAATCATTCCTCGTTTGAGTTGTGCCATTCTATTAAAGCAGATTCTGTTAATTGCGGTAAGTCTTCATTTTGGTCATTTATAAAGTTTAGCCGATTCTTCTAAGTCATCTTCTGCTGGATTAATTGGTACAATTATCATTTAATAACGTTGATTAGGAATTAAGTTTAAAGGGGTTTCAAGGTGTAAAGTTTCCCCATCAAAGATAGCTGTTATAATTTTAGTCATTAGCTGATTTCCTCAAACGAATCCATCTTATTTTTATCATAAAATTTCAGAAACCGATAAAAGCGATCACCTTTTAATTTTGCCAAAACTTTTTCTTCAATACTTGATCGATCTCATTAGAAAAGGGATGAATATTGAAAAAATTAACATCATATTCAATCGTCATATTTTCGACCGTATCACAATAACAATTATCTAGCACTTGTAGAATATAATTTCTTAAACTGGAAGAATTCTTAAGAATCTTTTTGATTTTTTTTGTGTCCGAATAAGCGTTACTTTCCAACCTTGATAATAGTCAAGTAACGAAACATAAACCCGTTTTAAAGCGTGTTCAAATAAGGTGGTTAACGACTTTCTAATTCTCGTTTATCTCGTTTCGTCAAGGATTCTACCTCGTCAATTAAATTTTCAAGATCGAGGTGGTCAAAGTTTTTGCTTTTGAGTTGCTGAACGGTTTCCTCAACCTATAAAGCGAAATCTTCTTCATAGAGAACGCTTTTTTTGGTTAATGTCATAATCTTTAAACTCTCATCAATCTCGACTTTTACGAATTTTATTCTAATTAAATTTTCTGATTATTCAGGTAGAGGTAGGGAAATTCCCCCTTCTTGGGGGCAGTCAAATGACTCGGCATTCGCTACCTTAGTAAGTAACGATGCAAAAGAGTAAAAGAATCCTATGTTTTCTCGATTATGGCTTAAAATTCAACCCTTGGTCAAAGCCAGCGTTGCTTTGTGTTTAGCCTTTATATTGGTCTTTAGCCAAGCAGATCACGCTTTAGCAGCCAGAAGCGGTGGCAGAATCGGTGGGGGTTCATTTCGCGCTCCCAGCCGCACTTATAGTCCTCGGACTGCCCCCAGAGGCGGTTATGGTTATCCGGGAGGAGGGATCGGCTTTCCTTTCATTTTTCCACTGTTTGGTTTTGGGGGAGGCGGATTATTTACCCTCTTAATCTTTATGGCGATCGCTAGTTTTCTGGTGCGAAACTTAGGAAATGCTGGTGGTGATGAAGATTACGCCGTCGGTGGCACTAACCCAACCGTATCGGTAGCGAAGGTACAAGTCGGATTATTGTCCAATGCCCGCAGTTTAAAGGGAGAATTGGATCAAATTGCCCTCTCTGCTAACACAGACACTGCTGAAGGTCGTGCGTTAGTCTTACAGGAAGCGAGTCTCGCTTTATTGCGTCACCCTGAATACTGGGTTTACGGGGCAACGGAAAGTTACACCTCCCCCTTGTCGGCGGCAGAAGGTAAGTTTAATCAATTGGCCTTGGCAGAACGGAGTAAATTTGCTGAAGAAACCCTCTCTAATGTAAGTAATCGCTTAAAGCAATCTGATCAAACGGAAGCTTTACCCGAAGCAGGTGGTCAAATTATCAGTTCTCTGCAAAATGCTAAAGACTACATTGTGGTGACTTTAATTGCAGGATTTGAAGGGAAAGTTCAGTTATCCTCTGTTAATGAAGCGGAAGATGTCGAACAAGCATTACGGCAAATGGGTGGACTTGGTGGCGAACGTTTATTAGCGTTTGAAGTCCTGTGGACGCCGCAACGGGAAGGCGATACGTTAACGACTGAAGACATCTTAGCGTCTTACCCAAATCTGAAGCTGGTTTAGGTCAAATTAATAGCAAATGATAGCAAATAATTGACTTTTGTATAACTTTGGGACGTTTTCTTAAATGTCCCTATTTTTTTGCAGAAATAATTATATCTCTAGCATGTCATAGAATTCTGGGAAGGAATGTAACTTTATTGAGTCCCTACAGCTTTGAACGATTGCAAGTTTAAAAAGTGCGATCACTATATTTACTTATTTTTGTTTCTGACTCACTAACTTCTGTCAGTGTATCTAAAAATGTTTAATCGTTTTCTTCTATTAACTTAAGCTTAACTTAATTAATTGACGGGACGCACAATCGTTTCATCGGTTGTCGGATTCGTTGCAAAAATCGCTTCTAAAGCTTTTTCTAAAGTTTCTGCCATCACAATATTATTTTCATAAACGACAACAACACGAGTTAAAGTGGGTAGACTATTTTTTTCTGCTTCTAAATAAATCGGTTCGACATAAAGTAAGGAATCTTCAATGGGAATCACTAATAAATTACCTTGAATCACCTGAGAACCTTTGCGATTCCAAAGAGAAATTTGCTGAGAAATAACTGGATCTTGATTAATCAATGCCTCAATTTGTTCTGAACCATAAATCAATTTTTGTTTTGGCAATTGATATAATAATAACTTACCATAATTTTGATCATCAGAACGAGCAAATAAAGCGGCGATTAAATTATTACGACTTCTAGGAGTATAAAAATGTGCCAAAACAAATTCTGCAGATTGTTCATTGAAACTTCTTATTAAATAATAGGGTTCAACCGCTTGTTGCTCTGTGCCGTAAATTTCTTGAGGAATGCGCCATTGATCTTCGCGATTGTAAAAGACTTGGGGATCTTGCATATGGTACGTTAATAATCGTTCAGATTGGGTACTAAATAAATCACTGGGATAGCGAATATGACTTTTTAAAGTTGAAGGCATTTCAGCAAAAGATTTAAACAAATTAGGAAAGATTTTTTGCCATGTTTGAATAATCGGATCCTGATCATCCACAACATAAAAATAGACATCTCCGTTATAGGCATCAATCACAATCTTGACTGAATTGCGAATATAATTAAAGTTTCTTTCTCCTGGATCAGAATAAGGATATTTACTGCTTACCGTATAAGCATCTACCATCCAAAAAAGATAATTATCGGGGGTTTTTTCAGAGGAATTGATGCCTCTTGCCGCCACTAAATAGGGATCTCGATCATAACGGAGGAATGGGGCAATTTTGCGGATGCGACGATTAATATTGCGACGCAGTAATAAACGGGTATTTGGGGTAAAATTTTGGGTTACCAACATCTGGGGATCTTTAAAATATTGAGCGGCTATTAACCGTTTTAGCCACGATCCAATCTTAATTCCACCTGAACCATCATAAACATTATACGCATTACCTTCTCCACTTGGAAAATCTAATTCTTCAATCAGCGTGTTTGTTATAATATAGGTGTTCGTTAATTCGCCATAATAAATGCGAGGTTGACGAATGGGAATACTTACTCGGACTTGTTCGCTAGAGGTTTCTAAATTGCCTTCTTTATTGACTGTGCCAATGTCTTTAACAAAATAATAAGGCAAACCCCCTTCACCGACAAAATTAACGGGAGAAAGGGTAAAACCATAGCCATGGGTATAAACTAAATGTTCATTAACCCAAGTTTGGGCTTCTTGGGGAACTTCTTTATATTCTAATTCTCTGGCGGCAATCAAAACTTGATATTTTGTCGTTTTGGGTGATTGATCATTTACTTTAATAGTGTAGCGATCATAATCAGCGTCAGGAAACTTATAATAAAGACGGATCTGTTGTAGCTGACGGTTCGATTGTAATAAAGGTCGGGAATCCCAGAGGCGAATATTATCAATAATCGCTTGATTTTTTTGTAAATCTTGCAGGGTTAATGTGCCAGAGGCTTCTAAAGTTTTAATATCAATATGATCTAAATTGAAGGCTTTACGAGTAAACTCAATATTGCGTTCAATATAGGGACGTTCTCTAGCTAATTCATTAGGTTGAACGATTAAATATTGGGTCAATTCTGCTAAAATAGAGCCACCCACAAAAATTGTAATATATAGATAAATAGGAATGGGAGAAAAAGGCAATTGCGAAAATTTAGATTTCGGATTTGGCATTAACCATTTCTTCCGTCCTTCACCTGTTATTGCTTTCGCCAATAGCCAAATTGCAATTCCTAATCCTAAAAAAGTAAGGAGGGTGTTAACAGGTAAGGCGATATGAACATCGGTATAACTCGCACCGTAAACGACTCCTCTAGCAGAATAAAGCAATTCATAACGGGCTAACCAATGACGAAATGCTAAGAGTAACATTAATATGCCACCTAGGGTATAAAGATGGCGCAATTGAGAACGAGAAAACCCCGGAAACTTTCCTTGAGAGACACTTTTTGCTGACAGAAGATACGTCAAACTTACCATTAATATTCCAAAGAAAAATAAGCCTCCCAACCAAAAATCAATGAGTTGCCAAATCGGTAGCCTAAATACATAAAAACTAATATCATGACCAAATTGGGGCTCTCTTTGCTGAAATGAAGTTTGATTTAACCAAGGTAAGATTCTTGTCCAATTTCCAGCGATTGCCATTCCTAAAATTAAACTTAATAGAACTGCACTTGCTTGTAAAAAATAATCTACTTTATAAAAGAGAAAAAATAGACACAGAATAATAATGCCAATTTTCCAACTATTTTCAGTGATTTGTTGAATAATTAGGGGAAAAGATTGTATTTTAAAAGGAGACGGTAAAGGAGGCGCAATGTAGGGCAATGTAAAATCTGGCGTCCAAGCGTCAATCGTCACTTGAGTATAATAAATTAGAATTATACTTAACAGTAATCCTCCCGAAAATACCAGAACCAGTAATGTTCCCAGTGCCATCGACTTTGATTGAGGAACATTAAGATCTTGCCTGATTTTTTTCTTTTTAAAACGACGATGTGTAGGTGAAACAGAAGGGGGAATTTCACGCCATCGCAGTTGATGAGCAAGTTGTAAATTTTTTAAAAGAAACCATAAAGATATCCCTGTTGTAAAAACAAACAATCCCAATTGCCAGAAGAAGCGTTTTAGAAAAGTGGATAAATGTCCTATTGAATTAAACCAAAGAATTTCAATACTAACATGAGAAATTACTTCGGCGATTAGCCCAAGAATTAAAATAAAAATAAATCCTTTAAACAGTTTATTTAACATAAATTGAAAAGACAGTAATTGTCGCTATTAAAAAATCCAACCCCTTCAACAGGAGAATATTAACTCTATTATAAGAATAATCACGGACGACAGGTTACTTAACTAGGGTTATTCTGCACAATGAACTTAACAAGAGTCTGAGCTAAAATAAAAAGGAAAACACTTATAGATAACGATTTGTGACTTTTTCCAGCAAAGCTGTGATAAAATTTGACCCCATTGACGCTGCGCTAGCGGATATTAAATCAGGACGCACCATTATCGTGGTCGATGACGAAAACCGCGAAAACGAAGGCGATCTTATCTGTGCCGCCCAATTTGCCACCCCTGATATGGTTAATTTTATGGCCGTTGAGGCGCGGGGCTTAATCTGTCTAGCGATGACGGGAGAACGTTTAGATGCTTTAGATTTGCCCCTAATGGTCAGTAAAAATACGGATAGTAATCAAACGGCCTTCACGGTGAGTATTGATGCCGCTCCCCATTTGGGTGTAAAAACAGGTATTTCTGCTGATGATCGAGCAAAGACAATTCAAATTGCCATAAATCCTTCAACTCGTCCTGATGATCTAACTCGTCCGGGTCACATCTTTCCTATTCGGGCGAAACAAGGGGGGGTACTAAAACGCGCTGGTCATACTGAGGCGGCAGTGGATTTAGCAAGACTGGCTGGACTATATCCGGCTGGGGTAATTTGTGAAATCCAGAATTCCGATGGTTCTATGGCAAGATTGCCCCAATTAGCAGAATATGCCCAGAAACATCAGCTTAAACTTATCAGCATTGCTGATTTGATTAGTTATCGCCTCCAACATGACCGTTTTGTTTATCGGGAAACTATATGCCAATTTCCCAGTCAATTTGGCGATTTCCAGCTCTATGCTTATCGCAATGCCCTCGATGGCACAGAACATTTAGCCCTCGTTAAGGGTAGCCCTGCCGATTTTGCTGAACAATCGGTTATGGTACGAATGCACTCAGAATGCTTAACGGGAGATGCCTTAGGTTCGTTGCGATGTGACTGTCGGATGCAGTTACAGGCGGCATTAAAAATGATTGAGCAATTTGGTTTAGGGGTTGTCGTTTACCTGAGGCAAGAAGGACGAGGAATTGGCTTAGTTAATAAGTTGAAAGCTTATTCCTTACAAGATCTGGGACTAGACACAGTAGAAGCCAATGAAAGACTCGGATTTCCGGCAGACTTGCGGGATTATGGCATGGGAGCGCAAATGCTAAATGATTTAGGGGTTAAAAAAATCTGCTTGATTACTAATAATCCCCGTAAAATTGCTGGGTTAAAAGGGTACGGACTGGAAGTCGTTGCTCGTGTTCCGCTCCTTATTGAAGCGACTGATTATAACTCCAGTTACTTGGCAACCAAAGCTGAAAAATTGGGTCATTTACTGCTACAAACTTACTTAGTAACCATTGCCATTGAATGGATTGAACCCTTAGATACAGTCGAAAAACGTTATCCTAAATTAGAAAAATTACGCCATCTCAGTCATCAGCATAACTTACTGTTACAAGAAGAAGCTAGACCTGTTGCGATCGCTCTTTTTAGTCGTCCTTCTTTAATCTTTCATTTGGGTTTTGATCAGTCTAACCTTGCTGATGAACATTGGTATCAACAAGACGACCATCCTTATGTTCAAGCGATTCTGCCTATTCTCGATCAATTAGTCATTTGGCCGGAGATAAGCCGCCTCGAATTCTTTATTTCGTCGGGGGATGACCCTATGTTAGGCTTACAGGTACAATTGTCACGGAAAATCTATTCTTTTACGCAAAGGCCATCTGAATTCTGTTTACCTTTGCAAACTCAGATTATTTATAGTTTCTCTAATCAATAAATCGGAACAAGAAGAATCCTATTTTTCTCAACTCATTTGAGTTAGGGTTGCTTCATTCTATCTAGATGGGGGTTAGGTAAGGTGAGCGTCGCCCCACCCTACTAAACTAAATTTTTAACAGGCAATACCGGGGGCATAGGCTTCGATCACTTGACCGCTTAAGGAACTTATAAGAAGATAATCACAAGCGGGACAAGAGGTTTCAATCACTTGTCGATGCTTGAAATAGCGACGATAGGCTTCTTTGCCACAGTTAGGACAACAAATGTGACGAATCGTGGGGGGGGGAACAGTCATTTTCATTTTCTTTTCCTCCTTATTAAGAGGGATGATTTATCAGCGATTTTAAAGACGATGCGCCAGACAATTCTGAGAATACGAAAAAAGGTCGGACTTCAATTTGATATCGTTTATTATAAATTATTCTTTTGTTTGTCTTGATCCCTCATTATAGGTATTTTCACAGCTACAAATATTAATTAATGTTTAAATTTATGCAGACCTCGCACTTTAACCCCTTTTCTTAAGATTTTTTTAATTTTTACTGGCTCCCAAACTTGCGTCAACAAGACAATTAAGATGTAAGGGTTAGCTTCATCCTTTATCAAAGAATCATCTATTTTTCCTGAATTATTAAAAGAAATTACGATCTAGTAAGCTTTTTAGTCCTTCTAATCTTGATTATTTGTGATCGAGCATTGATTTGCCCTGAAAATAGATTTGAATCCCAAATAAGGTTATGCTATGATTAGAGACTGTGAAGATAAAGGGTCGATGCCCGAGTGGTTAATGGGGGCGGACTGTAAATCCGCTGGCTATGCCTACGCTGGTTCAAATCCAGCTCGGCCCACCACAAAAAAGCCTTTGTAGCTCAGTGGTAGAGCACACCCTTGGTAAGGGTGAGGTCACGAGTTCAATCCTCGTCAAAGGCTCTTAAAGGAAAAGGCTATGATATTACTGAAAAGCTTATCAATCAATGATTACAGCAAAATAGTAGCATTTTGTTATTAGGCTGATTTATTACAAGTTGTTAATTGTAAGATGACTTTGGCTATCGTCAAGTAAAGCATATCTTTTTGAATAGCCAGAGGTGAGATATGTTGCAGGGTAAAAAAGTCTTAAATAAAGGAACAGTTGGTGTTGAATCATATCGAGGCAAACTAAGGTTAAGATTACCGAGAACATTAGGCTTAAAAAAACGATATATTAGCACTGGACTGATGACACGCCAAAGAATCGAAAAATGGCTTATGTCGTGGGTTAACAGATTGAAGAAGATATTGAGGCAGAAGAATTAGATTTAACGTGGGACAAATATCGCTCTCAATTTCACCAGCCCAAATTGACGGCTATTACGTCGCTCCAGCCACAGATGAAGTTAGATGATTTATGGAATAAATAGGTAGAATATCGACTAAAATGTAACAGTATCAGTAAGAATACGCTCATTAATTTTAATAGCGTGACTTCTCACCTTGAAAAACTGCCTACCACTTCGATGAATGAGGCGATACAAATTTTTGATTATTTTGTTCAATTACCGATTAAGCCTGTCACTATCAAGAAGTAAGTAGGTGGGCAAAAATAGTTGTAAAATAGCGTAGTGGAGTATAAGGAGGAAGATTTAGATTTTGCCAGCCCCCTTAAAAGTGCATTTGAGTGAAACTGAAGATAGAGAACTGCTCGAATTCCAGAAAATTGAGGGAA
>JBGTGT010000056.1:0-52232 GCA_041746575.1 Microcystaceae cyanobacterium | reverse complement strand
ACAAACTCTTGTAGTTGGGCAATCGCTTCTAACTTGAATAGCTGAGAGTCTTCCATTTTTCTTTTTTCTCCAAGATGGTGAATCTTTTTTGGATTTTATCATCTCATTCTCATTTATCTAAATGATTTAGACTTGCTATATATGGCAATTGTAATGGTATTGTTTATTTACAAGATCCTCCTGAAAAGGAAAGAGAAAACCATCAAGTGATTGGAATATGTAATGTAGGCGGGAAATGTCATACCTATAAAATTGCTAATTATAGTTTAGGTTATCTTTATGATTTTGATTTTAGTTCAATCAAGAAAAATAAGTAAAAAATTGCTCTAGCTATTAATATATAATGATTTGGAGTTTTTATCATGAAACGTCCTTTAACTGAATTAGACATGTTAGAATTGCTAGCGTTAGCGAAGATTGCCAAACAAAAGGCCAGAGAAACCAGCGAATTTGCTATAAAAATTGCTTTAAAATATCAGAAAAAAGTTCAAGAGATTCGAGAATCTAGAAACATGAATGATTAACTAAAACGATTTATCTTAAAAATACTAATTCCTCAAAGAGAGAGTATTAGAGGTTAAAATCAATACTTGGAGTAAGTTACCCATGACACATAATTCTATAAATGAACAAGAATTAGCAGGATCATTAAAGCTTGCTCAAGAGACTGAACAAAAAACACAAGAATTAGCTAATTTTATTTTAGCAATTGACCAAAAATATGAAAAACGTATTGCTGGAATTTGACTTAACCAAAAACTTAAAACAATAGAATAATCCATGAAAAATAGCAAAGTGACTTATTGTGAAAAAACGGCTATTCCTATCGAAGATTTACAAAATGCTTTTTCGCAAATAGTCAAATAGTATAACCTTTCCTAACCTCATATTTTATTTTTCTCCAGTTTGCGACTTAAAGCAGCCATTGTTGTGCAGAAACACCAATAAATAAACGCCAGAAATAGATAGATTTCAGCATAACGGCCAATATATTTTTGATTCGCTAAAATGGATTGAGAAATCCCCAATAAATCCACTAAACCCACAATCGCCAATAGAGAAGTATCTTTAAATAAACTAATAAATTGCCCTACAATCGCAGGAATAACCACCCTTAATGCTTGCGGTAAAATAATAAAAACTAATGTCAAAATAGGATTTAATCCTAATGCTTTTGCCGCTTCTGTTTGACCTTTCGGAATCGCTTGTAAACCCCCTCGCACATTTTCAGCAAGATAAGCAGAGGCAAAAATTACAAATCCTGCGATCGCTCTCACTACTCGATCCAAACGAATTCCTTCAGGTAAAATAAAAGGTAACATTACCTGTGCCATAAACAGAATACCCAGTAAAGGAAGACCCCGAATCAGTTCAATATAACCCGTAGATAACCAACGAATGACAGGGAGAGAACTTTGTCTTCCTAAAGCCAGTATAATCCCGAAAGGAAAAGATAAAATAATACTAACACTTGCTACCAAAAGAGTTAAAATTAATCCACTCAAATCATCTAAGCGAACCGACTTTAGGCTTCCCCAACCCAATAGTAACCATAACGCAATTATAAAGCTCATCAACCAAAGAATGGGTAAGCCAATTTTTAAATAGGGAACTTTATTCTTTAAGAATTTTCCTGCATAAGCTAACAAAAAAAGAAGCAGAATTGTCCCTAAAAGAATTAAACTTGATGAAATCCCAATAATAAAGGATAATAAAACAATGAAAAAAGCAAGGTTTCCAATTAGGATTAAGGCAGTTTTACTCAATAAAACCAAAGAATTTGTTAAAATGCCCCAAGATAATCCTATAATACTGACAAGAATAACGAAAGTTAACCAAGGTCGCCATAATAATTCTAAAGGATAAAATCCAACCAAAAATAGACGCAAATTTGCTCTAACAACCTCCCATTTTGCTTGGGTTAGTGTCCAAGTTAACAAGCTTGAACCAAGCCAATAAATAAAAATTAAACTTACTAGGGTTAACCCCCCACTGTACCCAGTACTAAACAGATTTTTTCGTATCCATTTTAAAGGAGAAATTGAAGATTTAGGAGGAGATACTAAAGGTAAATTTGGAGTCATGGACAAAAGTTAAACAGGACAATGAACATTTTGCGATAATTGCGCCATCGGTGTCCACTGACTAATATCATGAAGTAACGCTTTATACCCTTCTACATTGGGGTGTAACCCATCAGCCGTTAAATGGCTATTAATCCAATTTTCCCCTCGTTCTATCCATAGATCAAAAATATCTAGATAGGGAATATCACGAATCTGACACGCTTTTTTACAGGCTTCTTTGATGCAGTATTGATCCCGATGATTATAATATAAACAATCTAAAAACGGCATTTTAGCCTCATTAACCGGAACCATCCCCACAAACAGCACTGGACAAAGTTCAAGGGTTTCATCGAGTAATTGCGCCAGTTTGTGCTTAAATTGGTCAAAATCCGTAATCAGCTTGCCATCTGTCCGACCTACCCGTGGTGAATCATTGACCCCAACCGAGAGAATAATTAAGTCAGGATTACGGTTTTTTAGTTCTCCCCGTTGCCGAAATTCCATTTCTAAGCGTTCAGCGACTTGAAAAACGCCATTACCCCGAATCCCTAAATTATACAAAGCATGACCAGAACCGTCCAAGCACATCCATTGACGGCGCAATCGTTCTACCCATCCCCCGCCATCAGGGTCACCAAATCCGTAGATGAGGCTATCGCCGATAGCTAAAATTCTTAAAGGAGAACGTTTTTGGACAACGAGAGACAAAGGGTGAACAAGAGAAGCCGTGTTCATAAAGCAATATTTGTTATGAGACTTTAATTCTATTATGAAAGATGCCTGAGAATAATGACATTAAAATAATAAATCTTACCCACCTTATAAACTCAAGACAAGTAGTGTCTTTTCTTGATAAACGGGATAATCGAAGAAAAATGTCTACTAGCCGAGTTTAAATTAAAAGAGTATAGAGCATAACATTTTTTAAGTCATCTTAAAAATAATGAATGAAAAAAGATTGAGTTTAAAAAAATAAGGAAAAAACCGTACATATCAAGACGTACATACACAAGATTCAATATCAATATGCTCCACAGTGTAATCAACTTCAGTGCTATAAACTGTCAGCGATTTAACATTTTGCGCAAATTCAAAAATAATAATCAGTTAATTAAAAAAATAATAGTCAGCAAAAGTTCACAAAATTTTTGACCCAATGACCGATAATTTTTGTAATATTGTAGGAGAAAGAGTCATATAGGAAGTGGTTATCTCCCGCCCCCCTTCCTCTCCACCTAAATTAGGATGGAGCATCTAGCGGTAATCGTGTGTTTATGGATACCAAATTGCTCGAAGACTATCAAAAGCAAATCTTAGAGTGTCAGCAAAAGTTATTTGAAACGTGGCTGGAAAATCTTCCAACGGGGAAAATTTCCTTCAGTCTTTCGGACAACTTTGAAAAAACGTTAGAATTGCAAAAAGAACTCGTCGGTTCCTATCTAGAAGTCCAAGCACAAACCAGTGACTTATGGCTGAAGACCCAAAAACAGCTTTGGAATGACTATTTTGAAGCAATCAACAAAGAACCAGCCTCGGTATAGCCTATTTCTGGAGTCTCATCACCCGAGTGCTTATCTCGTTTCTTAGACCAACATAGCCCTTAAGGACTTTAGAAATACCTTGAGGGTTTTATCATTAGCAATCCTGATCAAAAAAGGTGGACATTTGCCCACCCTAAAATCATTTAAATTTAAGCATTAGCTCACTACTTTGTTTCTGAGAATTCAGCATCGATGACGTCGTCACCACTGCTGGATGAACCATTGCCTGCGTTACCACTGCTGTCACCCCCTTCTGGCCCCGGAGCCGCTCCCGGTGAGCCTCCTGCTTGTTGATACACACTTGTACCAATGCTGTAAAGGGCTTGTTGCAATTCGGGCATTACGGTTTTGATTTTCTCGTCATCTTCAGCTGCCACTGCTTCTCTGAGGTCTTTGATTAAGCCTTCTGCTTTGGTTTTATCAGCCGCAGAAACCTTGTCACCCAATTCATTGATTTGTTTTTCCGCTTGATAAACGAGGGAATCAGCTTGGTTTTTGCGGTCAATTTTCTCCCGACGTTCTTTATCGGCTGAGGCATTCGCTTCCGCTTCTTTAACCATGCGGTCGACTTCGTTATCAGGTAAGGTGGAAGCCCCTGTAATACTAATGGACTGCTCTTTGCCGGTTCCTTTGTCTTTGGCGGTGACATTGAGAATTCCATTGGCATCGATGTCAAAGGTCACTTCAATTTGCGGTACACCGCGAGGCGCAGGCGGAATGCCATCAAGTCGGAACGTTCCCAAACTCTTGTTATCTTTAGAAAATTCCCGTTCCCCTTGAAGAACATGAATTTCTACGTTGGTTTGACCATCTACGGCAGTTGAGAAGACTTCAGACTTCTTGGTAGGAATGGTGGTGTTACGAGGAATAATTTTAGTCATGACGCCACCGAGGGTTTCAACTCCTAAAGAGAGCGGTGTTACATCTAATAAGAGAATATCTTTGACTTCTCCCGCTAAAACACCCCCTTGAATCGCCGCCCCCACTGCCACAACTTCATCGGGGTTAACCCCTTGGTTGGGTTCTTTACCGAGAACTTTTTTGACCACTTCTTGGATAGCCGGAATACGGGTTGAACCCCCAACGAGAACGACTTCATCAATGTCGCTGTTGCTGAGTTTGGCATCCCGCATGGCGTTTTCAACGGGAATACGACAACGATCAATGAGATCGGCGCATAATTCCTCAAATTTCGCCCGTGTCAGCGTATTATCGAGGTGTTTTGGCCCTTCTTGAGTAGCCGTGATGAAGGGGAGGTTAATATCCGCTTGGGTGACGCTAGACAGTTCAATTTTCGCTTTTTCGGCCGCTTCTGTTAACCGTTGTAACGCCTGTTTGTCTTGGCGTAAGTCAATTCCTTCGGCTTTTCTGAATGCTTCGGCTAAATAATCAACAATTTTCTTGTCAAAGTCATCCCCTCCTAAGTGGGTATCCCCAGAGGTGGCTAATACTTCAAATACGCCATCACCCACTTCAAGAATAGATACGTCGAAAGTTCCTCCCCCTAAGTCAAAAACGAGGATGGTTTCATTACTCTTTTTGTCCAAACCATAAGCCAAAGAAGCGGCCGTCGGTTCGTTAATAATCCGTTTGACTTCAATTCCGGCAATTTTTCCAGCATCTTTGGTGGCTTGACGTTGAGAGTCATTAAAATAAGCAGGAACAGTGATAACCGCTTCGGTGACCGTTTCTCCTAAATATTTGCTCGCATCTTCCACCAATTTCCGTAAAACTTGCGCCGAAATTTCTTCTGGAGCGAATTGTTTTCCTTGGCTGGGGCATTCTAATTTAACATTGCCATTGCTATCGCGGACAATATCATAGGAAACTTCAGTCGCTTCGGTGGTTACTTCGTCGAATTTACGACCCATAAAGCGTTTAACTGAGTAAAAGGTGTTCTGAGGGTTCATCACCGCTTGACGTTTAGCAATTGTCCCCACCAAAGGATCACCATTTTTAGCATAGGCGAACACAGAGGGAGTCGTTCTACCGCCTTCTGCATTGGCGATAACGGTAGGTTTGCCCCCTTCCATGACTGCTACGCAAGAGTTTGTCGTTCCTAAGTCGATTCCAACAATTTTTCCCATAATTTCAGGTCTCTCCAAAATCTATCTACTAATAAAAGAATCGTCAGTGCTGAACTGTACGAGTTTTCATAATCAATAACAGTATTCAGTCCAGTTATTTGCTTACTTCTTATGATGACGGGTAACCTCGATTGATTGATAGTGTAGGTTTCCGTACCTTTATACAGTAAACCGTGAACGGTAATCGGTAAAATCGTCAATCTTCTGACTTCCCTCTTCTTGTCCTTTTTTTCTCACCGATTTCTTAGGCAATTCTCAGATACCCCCCAGTAGAATTTCAGGTTCGGGGACGATACTTATCATTAAGATACAAAACACGATTCAGTGCTAGGAGTTATTACAATGAAATTCAATCGCTTAACCGCCTTTACGCTTTCTTCTGCTCTTTTGACCACTTCTATAGGCTTATCTCTCATTCAGCCGTCTGAAAGCCTCGCCAATGAGTTAAATCGCTCTGATTCTTCTGTTTTATTAGCGCAGAAAAAGCCCCAAATGATCCGTTTTGTGACCCTTGAACCCGGTCATCCTACAACGGGCAACGCTAGAATGGTAATGGAGAATGGAAAGCGTTATCTCGAATTTGATAATCAATTCACTACAGGTGAAGGGCCGGACGTACAAGTGATCCTCTATCGCTCTACTGAAGTGCCGATGAAACTGGAAAGCAATAAAAAAGATTATATGGTGTTAGCCAAGTTAAAAAGCTTTAAAGGAGCGCAACGCTACGAAATTCCCGCAACGGTCAATCTTGATCAATATAAATCCGTTGGAATCTGGTGTAAAAAGTTTGATGTGACTTTCGCCTACGCTAGTTTCTAACGTTAATCCCATCTTCACTCCTTATACTAAATACTAAATGGGGGAATTCTCTTCCCCTTTTTTTTGAATATTCAGGCTGAAAAGCCATCCCCCTCTCTCAAAAATGAACCTTTTTTCTGATTATCTTTTCTCTTAACCCTAAGAAAATTGGGTTTAAATCTGCATGATGGCCAATACCGTTAAGCCGACACCGACACAAATCACAAAAATGGCACTGAAAAGAGGTAGCTTTTGCAGCCAGTCCGAAGAGTGGGGCAGTTCTTCCAACCATTTTTTTGCATAAATGGCTAATAAGCCTAATAATACTAAAACAGAGGCTAAACCTAGACTAAACCCCCCCGTCAATAATAAACCGTAGGTGGTATGATGAAGGGCGATCGCACTGAGTAACATTACTAAGGCGGAAGGACAAGGAACCAATCCACTGGCAATGCCTAACGCAATTAGAGAAGATGGGGTGATCGGATGATGATCATGAGGGTGATGGGGGTGAGGATGAGGACTTAAGCGACGCTTCAGCAAAAAAATTCCTACAAAAATCACCACAAATCCACTGATAACGCTTAAAATAGGATATAATTGTTCGGGTAAGAGGTATTGCGAGGCAAAGAGCGCAACGACACCTAAAGCGAAAATTCCTAATGTATGGGTGACACTGGTGGTTACACCCAAAATAAGGGCGTGTAGGGGTGTTCCTTGGTTACCGATGAGATAAGCACTCACTAGGGTTTTACCATGGCCGGGGGAAAAGGCGTGAATCGCCCCCAAGCCAAAAGCGATTGCCATTCCGGTTACCATTGCCCCAGTAGTGGGTTCATAATGGGCAAGGGAAGGCAACAACTCAGAATCTAATAAATGGGCAAATAGAATCATCTTCAACGGAAATAATGGATTGATTCTAGGTTAAGCTAAACGAATCTATAAATTTTAGAGAAGTTTTATGAAACCTCTCTCCCTCAGATTTAGCAAATAATCAAGGCTTTGTCCTTCGCCACAGGTACAGATTGGTTTTTGACCGTAACAGGTTGACTTCCTAGAAAATAACGCTGACGACAATGAATTTCACAAGAATTATTAGGACTTTCAATCAGTTTGACTTTATCCAATTCTGCTCCCAATTCTGCGATAGGTTGCTGTAATAACTGAGCAATATGAAGGGCAATATTTTCGGCAGTGGGGACAACTTCGCCGAAGTGGGGAATGTCTTTATTAAGAAAGGTATGATCAAAGGGTTCGATCACGAATTGATTAATCACCCCTTGTAAAGCAACCAGATCAACAATCATACCCGTCCGAGGATCTATTTTGCCGGCAACGGAAACTTCGAGGTGATAATTGTGTCCATGTCCATGAATACGGGCGCATTTACCATAAATCTCTGTATTTTCTTCTAAACTCAGTTCGGGTAACGCCAGACGGTGGGCGGCACTAAAATGGGTCTTAACCGTTAATGTTGCTTCCATATCGTTTCCGTAATAATCTGCCCAAAGGTCAGGATGTTCAAATAATTGGATGTTAACAAGAGGCAAATGGGGACTTAAGCGTTGCCAAATCACCTTAGCAATGTTTTCGGTGGTCGGTAAGGTTTGCTGAAATTCTGGCCACACCTCATTAAGATAAGAAAAATCGAGTTGACTGGTGATTTCTTGATGAATGACTCGTTTCACGGTTGAAAGGTTTTCGACCATGCCATACTGATCAATCTCTCCGATCAGGGAGATAGATAGGACATAATTGTGTCCATGGCCGGGAAACCAGCTACACGCCCCGAAAAGTTGGCGGTTTTTAACTTCGTCAAATTCTGGCAACCAATAACGATGACTGGCAGAGAATTGCGCTCGACGACTAATAATACATTCCATAAAGTTTGTTATTTTACCCAAACGAATCCTAGCATAAACGACTCTATATCATTTTAACTCATTTTTTCTTAAGATTTTCTTTATAATAATATGAGTGAGTCAGTCCGTTGTAGATTGACCCCCCATTACCTAGAGCGCAAAATCAATGTCCAATGGATTTCTAAGTTTATGCTCAAAAAAATTCTTTTGACTTTTCTCTGGTTAAGTTTTATCGGTTATGCTTTCTTTTTTGCTCCTCCCAATCAACCCGATACTTTTCGCTTAATTCAAAATCTCTCAATCGGCAATTGGCAAGGGATCAATCCTTTGGTTATTTCTCTATTTAACTTAATGGGGGTTTGGCCATTAATTTATAGTGGACTTCTCTATGCAGATGGCAGAATGCAGAAAATTCCGGCTTGGCCATTTGCGATAGGGACATTTTTCTTAGGGGCATTTTTTCTCTTACCCTACTTAATTTTGCGACAACCTGCCCCCCAATTTGAAGGGAAAAAGACGCGTTTAATTCAGTTTTTTGATGCCCGTTGGTTAGGGGGATTTACTTTGATTGTAACGCTAATTCTCTTAATTTATGGCTTTGCTCAAGGAGACTTTAGCAACTTTGTAGAACAGTGGAAAACCAACCGATTCATTCATGTCATGAGTCTTGATTTTTGTTTATTAGGACTTCTTTTTCCCGTCTTACTCAAAGATGATTTAAGTCGCCGGTACCTCAAAAATCCCCTTTGGTTTTGGTTAATTTCTGGCTTGCCACTCATCGGATCTGCGCTATATTTAGCCCTACGTCCTTCTCTAGTTTCTTGTCCGGAAAAAATTGAATCTTGAGCCTCCTACGCTTTCGTGATTCCCCCTTTAAAATCGAATCTAGGAAAAGATACTCTGTAGCTTGATTTAGATTCATCCCTTATAATTTTGAAATAGGTAAGCAAAAATAGATTAAAAATCAAGAGAATTGCTGAGAATGGCATCACCCTTTCCTATTGCCTATTGCCTTGTTCTCATTTTAAGCTTATTTACACCTGCCTACTTTCAGCCTTTATCATTGATCCTTATTATCTATCCATGCAAACAGAGTCAACTCTCAATCAACTCAAAGAATGCTCTCCAGACGGTCAATTGCCCTCTAGTTATGGCGTCTACTTCAAAAATACCCTTGTTGCTTTGTGTCACGCCCTAGAAGACCATGTTTTACAAAGTTGTCAAGACTCTGCCTCTGAGAATCCTTTAGTTTTAGTCACTTTTCAGCAAGGTAAATGGTATTTACAGGAAGCTGACCGTTATGCCGATATTGCCCAGTGTTCCTCCCATGTAGCGATTGTGGCAGTGCCAGATAGTGGTTTTACGACTCACCAGACGGGCAAGCACGAAAATGTTTCTCTCATCCATCTTGACCCTAATGATAGTCTTGTTGAGGAATGGAATTTAATTATTCTCGCCCCGAGTTATGCGGCAATGGTTCTCTGTCATGAGTTATCTGAAGATGAATACTTAGTCGACAGTAAGCCTCATAGCGATTCAGAACGCAAATTCTATGGACTTTGGACATTTGATCGTATTTTGGTTGAACAAGCTGCTTCTATCTTAATTAATCGTTGTTATACTTACAATCCTTCCCTATGCGATCGCCTAACCCAACAGCAAAACGCCATCGCTGCCGCTCCCACTCAACTCTCCGTCGACTTAACGGGGGTTGTCTCCCGCATTGTGACCTATTTACAAACCAGTCAGCAACAATTGGTTACCATTAACCGTCAAAGCAGAGAAATGAGAGAATTAGAAGGGCAAGCTCTAAAATTGAATCGTAACCTCGCTGCCAGTAAGCTACAGGCTTTTTTACGCATGGCACAAAGGGTAGATGAACGGGATGAAGACAATCCGGTAGCCTCCTTACAAGTGTCCGCTTTAGCTGAACTTTTAGGGCAAATTTTAGACCTCCCTACCCTAAAATTACGCCGTTTGCGGTTAGCGGGCTTATTATTCCGAATCGGACTCGCAGAAGCTCCTCAAGAAGTATTTACCCACCGTCGTCATCAGATGGATGAAGCCAGTTTGGCTTTTTGGCGCGATCGAGCGAGTTTGGGGGCGCAATTATTAGGAAGTATGCCTGAACTCAATCCTATACGAGAAATCATCTTACATCATACAGAACATTGGGATGGTAGCGGTCGTCCCAGTGGCTTAAAAAGGTCAGAAATCAGTCTTGAATCTCGTATTTTAAGTTTATCTGCTTATTTTCAGTCCTTAACTCAGATAAGGGGATCTTATCCTGCTTTAAATTTGGGGGATGCCTTAGAAAAATGCCAAAGTTTAAGCGGAATTCGTTTTGATCCGGATTTAATTGAGTCTTTAACAACGGTGATTCGATTAGTCGAAATGGGCATGACACAATTGCCTAATCGTCCCAGCCAAATGCCGACGGTATGGTTAGAATAATAAGTCGGTCATGTCATATTGTCAATTCTCTTAACGATTGCCTCTTAGCTTGCCCTTTCCTCAAGCTTATTTACATACTAATTTATCCCAATCGCACCATGTCTAATCTGGCTATGTCTCATTTAATCGAAGAAATTCGCCTCGGCAAACGGAAAAACCTCGCAGGAATGGATTTTTCTGGGGCGGATTTGTCGGAAATTGATTTTTCTGGCGCCAACTTGGCAGGAGCGAATCTTTCTGGCGCAAATTTAGCAAAATCATCCCTACGGGCGAACTTACGGGGGGCTGATTTAACGGGGGCAAATCTACAATCGGTGGATGGACGTAATGCCGATTTAAGAGGGGCAATTTTATTAGAAGTTCAGGCAAAAAGGATTAGTTTAGCCGGATCTTTTTTATCAGGGGCAATTTTAAGTCATCTCATTTTGTCAGATGTGGATTTACGAGGGGCAGATTTACGAGGAGCAAATTTGGTGAAAACGATTTTACGGCAAGCAGACTTGAGTTATACGAATCTATCGGGGGCAGATTTATCAGAGGCAGACTTAGAAGAGGCAAACCTACAAGGATCACTCTTGAAAGGCGCAAATTTACAAAATAGTAATTTATTATGTGCCAATCTTGCACAAGTGATGTTACAAGGCGCAATTTTAGACGGCACAATCTTAGAAGGTACTGGAATCAGAAAATAAGCCAATACAACTCTTGAAAAATATGAATCATGTAAAGAAACCGAATCCGATTTATCTTGAAATTTTCCAGAATCTGTATCAATTTATGGCGGAAGAAATGGGCATTACCCTACAAAATACCGCTTCTTCTGTTAATATCAAAGAACGCTTAGATTTTTCCTGCGCAATTTTCGATCAATACGGTTCATTAGTTGCTAATGCGCCCCATATTCCCGTTCATTTAGGTTCAATGAGCGAAAGTGTTAAAAGCTTAATTGAATCCGACAATAATCAACTAGAATTTGGCAATACTTATTTATCTAATAATCCCTATAATGGGGGAACGCATTTACCTGATGTAACGGCAATTACGCCCGTTTTTGATGAAACTAAGCAACAGATTATCTTCTATGTTGCATCACGGGGACATCAAGCGGATATTGGAGGAATTACGCCGGGATCGATGCCACCTCACTCAACTCATATCACAGAAGAAGGGATTTTATTTGACAACTTTTTATTAGTCGAAAAAGGACGATTTAGAGAAATTGAATTAATAGATATTTTAAATAATTCTCCCTATCCTGCTCGTAATATAGAACAGAATATCGCCGATTTTAAAGCACAAATTGCCGCCAATGAAAAAGGCATTCAAGAACTTCATCAGATGGTTCAACAATATGGCTTAGATCAAATACAATTATATATGAAATTTGTACAAGATAATGCAGAAGAATCGGTAAAAAAAGAAATTGAAGTCTTACAAAATGGAGAATTTAATTATCTAATGGATAATGGCGCACAAATTCACGTTAAAGTGATTATTGATGCTGAAAATCGCTGTGCAACGATTGACTTTACAGGAACATCTCCTCAATTAACGAATAACTTTAATGCCCCAAAGTCGATTACTCAAGCCGCCGTTTTGTATGTTTTTCGTACTCTGGTCAACGATAATATTCCCCTCAATGCCGGTTGTCTCAAACCCTTAAGAATTATAATACCCGAAGGATGTTTTTTAAACCCCCAATACCCTGCCCCTGTTGTGGCAGGTAATGTAGAAACGTCGCAAGCCATTGTTGATGCTTTATATGGCGCATTAGGACTTTTATCAGCCTCTCAAGGAACGATGAATAATTTTACTTTTGGTAATGATCAATATCAATATTATGAAACAATTTGTGGGGGATCAGGTGCTGGAATTAATTTTGAGGGAACGGATGCCGTGCATACCCACATGACCAATTCTCGCATCACTGATCCTGAAGTATTAGAATTTCGTTATCCGGTGTTATTAGAACAATTTAGTATTCGAGAAAATAGCGGAGGTAACGGTCACTTTTGCGGGGGAAATGGGGTGATTCGTCAGATTCAATTCTTAGAACCGATGACAGCAAATATCCTTTCAAATCATCGTCGAATTGCTCCTTTTGGGTTAGCGGGAGGAGGTAAAGGAAAAGTCGGTAAAAATTGGATTAAGCGTCATGACGGCGAGATAGAAAGCTTAGAAAGTACGGCAACAGTAGAAATGCAAAAAGGAGATAGTTTTACGATTGAAACGCCGGGAGGGGGAGGGTATGGAAAGAATGAATAATATTAGGAAACATCATCAAATTACAACTTTAGTTTAACTTCAATTTCTTCTAAAAAGAGACAACTGTTTCAACGGATTCTCTGTTTTTTCTATAGGATAAACTGCAGGAATTAAAGTTACATAGGGATCAATAAAACGATCCTCTACCCAAGCAGAATCATAGGTTACTTTTGTGGTGTTAACGGTTAAATTTAATAAAGCTAAGTTACCTCGAATGGCATACCGTTCTGAACGGTGGTGATCTTCATTCCATGATTCAATGCCTGACGCGCCCCCTCCTGCTAAATTTAAGGAAACCCCATCTAAAGGACGAACAAATTGTTGACCATTCCATTGCCAATCTTTGCCCGGCCAGTATAAGGGTGCTTGCCAAGGTTGAATAATATGAGCATCAGCGTAATAATCTGACCAACTCATCCCCCCTTGCTCTGCTAACGTGACGGTAATCCCTACCGGATACACCACCTCATAACGCCCTTGTTTTTTATAAAAATCGGTCATTGACCACCACAATACTTCAATTTCTTGAGTTTTAGCGGATAAAACGTCCTGTACTTTCCAACTGAGAGAACTAGGATACAAAGATAGCCCTTGGGGAGGGGTTTTTGCTTTTAAGCTAAATTGCCAGCACTGCCAATCTTTGTAGCGATCTGGGGTTTGCCAAGGTAAGGTACAAATCCCGTTTCCAGTGGCAACCCAAAGACGTTGGTTATCTATTTCTAAGCGATGGGGAATCATTCCGACCAAAGGACTATTACGGACATGGTAGGCTTTATATTGGTTGGATTTAGGCAAATAGGCAACTAATCCTAATCCAGGTAAAAAGGGATTGCCTTCTCCGGCGGTTTGAGTCGCTAACCATAGGGTTAGGTTAGGGGAATTTCCGGTCACTCTAATGTCTTGAATTTGCTGTCTTTCTAACCCTTCAGGTTGGATTATTTGCAGTTGATTATTGTTAGGTTGGTAATGAATAATAGTGGCAATTCCAGAAAATCCTTCTCCTTGTTCGGCGGCAACTGTCCAATAAAGATGATCGTTATGAATTTGAGTTGCTGTGATTTGAGGAACACCCAGTTGAATCCCTGTTTTTTGTTTAACTTGTTCGAGAGTATAAAGGGTATAACGTTGCGATTCGGATTGATTCGGTTTGAGTAATTCAAAAATAACTTGTTTGGGTTCGACGCGAAAATCGGGAAAAGGAGTGGGATCGAGGATCACTCTATATTTATAAATTTCGTCTTGGAAAGCTAAGGTTTTGTAGCTAGGATCAGCTAAATCTTCGTATTTTTTATATTCATCGTCTTTTTGATATGTTCCTTTTTGAATAATCCAGCTTTTAAGGGTTCGACAATAAATAAAATCGAGCTTCTCACTTTGAAAAGTAATCGTATGAGGTTGATTAATAATATTAACACTCTGCAGATGGGCATATAAATCCCCTTCATAACCTAAAGAAAGGGGGGGATGATTTTCAGGGGTACTGGGACAAGGGGGTTGACTGGTAGCCATTTCTGAAGACTGACAGCCCCCCAAACTGCCTAGGAGACTTAGTAAGATAATGCCGAAACTCAGCTTGTTTTTTTGATCAATCAACACGTTTAATTTTTTTCATTATATTTATTTAATATTATATCGCAAATCCTTTTCCGGCAGAATGAAAGGTTGTTATCCCCTTGAGCGATGTTTGGATATTGATTGACTTCCTCAATTTTAAGTGTCATCTCAATTTTGGTCGGCTCAAATTATTGATCAGACAATATTATGTGTCTTTTCATGGTTGTGATAGATTTGACATCTGTTTGCCCAATAAGACTTGTATCGCTTATATATACCTTGGTAGATATCTTTATTACATTGTTAATTATCACGCCGTCAAAGAAGACACTTATTCAGCGATCATTTGTCAATCGGTTGAGAAACAAAACTCCAGTATTGTTTGGAAGGAATAGGGTATGATTTGGTAAAGTTTATTTACATTCATTTTCTTTAACCGCCTAACGCTTTGACCTCAGAGGATCTCACCCCCGTTCAGTCCATGTCTCGCAGTGAATTGCGTCAACTTGTTTGTTCGCAGTTACAATTATTATTGCAAAAAAATAACCTAGAAGGAGCAAAATCCCTTTTAATTCCCGTTCAACCTGTGGATATTGCCGAAGCGATCGAAGGATTACCCGAATCCATGCAAGTGATAGCCTTTCGACTTCTGGCCAAAGAAAAAGCGATCCAAGTTTATGAATACCTCGATCCGACTGTCCAGCAAGCGTTAATCGAAGAATTTAAGCGTCAAGAAGTCAGAGATATCGTCGATCAAATGTCTCCCGATGATAGGGTTCGTTTATTCGATGAATTACCCGCCACCGTCGTCAGACGATTACTCGAACAACTCAGTCCCAATGAACGGCAAGCTACTGCGTTATTAATGGGATACGAGGAAGGAACGGCTGGACGGGTGATGACCCCAGAATACATCGCCCTCAAAGAAAATTTGACTGTAACGGGGACATTGGCGCAGATTCGCAATTTAGCCAAGGCTTCGGAGGTCATTTACTATCTCTATGTCACGGATGCGTCTCGTCACTTAACGGGAATTATTTCTCTGCGGGATCTGGTTTTGGCCTCTCCTGAAACCGCCCTCAACGAGATTATGACAAGGGATGTCATTTACGTCAGTACAGATACAGACCAAGAAGAAGTGGCGCGCTTAATTCAACGCTATGATTTACTTGCCCTTCCTGTTGTTGATCGCGAACAGCGTCTCGTGGGAGTCGTCACGGTAGATGATGTCATCGACATTTTGCAACAGGAGGCAACCGAAGATATTTACGCCTTAAGCGGGGTTCAAGCAGACGGCGATAACTATTTTCAGACCAGTTTGTGGACAGTGGCGCGGAAGCGGGTGATGTGGTTACTTGTTTTATTATTGACCAATACGGTGACAGGAACCATCATTAAGAGTCAGTCCTCCCTTTTAGAACAAATGGCGATTTTAGCGGCGTTTATTCCGCTTCTAACTGGTACGGGCGGCAATGTAGGGGCGCAGTCTTCAACTGTCGTGATCCGAGGGTTAAATACGGAAGAAATTCGAGACTTAGGTCCTTTTCAAGTCGTTTTACGGGAATTTTTGGCAGGCTCTCTTTTGGGGGTGATTTTGGGATCAATTACCATGGTTTGGGCTTATGGATTACAACAAAATTGGTTTGTTTCGTTTACGGTCGGCATTAGTTTAGTCATTATTTCTATGTTAGCTTCCGTTGCCGGTTCAGCCTTACCGTTCCTCTTTCGTTCGTTAGGACTCGATCCTGCGTTAATGTCTGCCCCCTTTATTACCACGGCGGTGGATGTCATTGGCGTTTCCATTTACTTTACGATTGCCAGAGTCGTTTTAGGGTTATAAAAATGCAAATACTTAAACAACTTCACGGATTAGAGATTGCCGAATATATTGCCTTAATTGCCACATTAATTAGTCTATTAGTGGGTATTTTTACGGAACTTTGGTTATTTCCCCTGCTTTTTCTCTCAATTACGGTTGTCTTGAATATCCTCAATCGCTTGCGTTTTCAGATGATACAGCGTAAACGTATGGCCGCTATGGGTAAAAAGTTACAGCAACAACTTCATAGTGAAATTCAATCTCTGACGCCGAATTATACTCCCCCGCCGCCTATCGTTGCCGCTGCTTCCCCTAATGACCTCGATGATGTTATTTTGGCTACGGTAACGGAAAGTTTAAGCAGTATTGAACAGTCAGTTAAAACGATTATTCAGTACCTCAATGCCCATACTTTACCCGAGCGCATGGAAAAACTTGAAAACCTTTGCCAAACGTTGCAAGCGGAAATTGTTGAGTTAAAAGGACAAGATCTCAAAGTTGCTCCCCAAAATTCTGTACCTAATTATGAAATTCCGATTATTTCGGTCAAAATAGCTGATGATCTTGTAGTTGCAAGTCCTCAGTGGCACTATTGTCGCTGTTTAACCCAACACAGTGAAGCCGTTTCAGGCTTAAGGATTCATCCGCTTGAACCTTATTTAATTAGTAGCAGTTGGGATCAAACAGTTAAAATTTGGGAAATTGAGACAGGTAACTTAAAAAATAGTCATAATGTTCATGCTCAAGGTGTTCTCGCCCTTGCTTTATATCAGAACGAATCTGATTTCATTTTAGCAACAGGAGGCTTTGATCAAACCATTAAACAATGGTTACTGTCAGCGTCAGGAGAATTAGACCTAAAAAGCACGTTAACCGCCCATACAGGTTCAATTCACGGCTTAGCTTTATTAGGCGATCGCTTGGTCAGTGTCAGCTATGATCAAACCGTTAAGCAATGGGAAAAAGCAACAGGGGAATTAATTTGTAGTTCTTTTGATCCCTCTGGGGCAATTTACGCCGTGGCAGTTCATTCTCAAGAGAATTTAATTATTAGTGGGGGTGGGGACGGTAAAATCAGCTTCTGGCGTGGAGAAACGGGGGAATTTTGCGGTTCTTTGTCAGGAAACCTCTCTTCGGTGGGAGCGATCGCCTTAAGTCCTGATGGTCAGACGGTTGCGGCGGGCTGTGTAGATGGTAGCATTAAGCTATGGCAGATAGACCATGAAAAATTAACGTCAGAGGCAAAAATCAAGCCAATTCGATGTTTGAACGCCCACCAAGGTCATGTCAAAGCCCTTATGTTTAGCCCTGATGGACAATTTTTGTATAGTGGGGGGGCGGATGGCAATCTTCGTCTTTGGCACTCTCGTCAAGATAAGGCCGTAAAAACGTTAACGATTGAGGATAATTCAACCCCTCGTCTTGATGGCATTCTCTCCCTTGCTTTAAGCTTTGATGGGATGTATCTGATAGCAGGAACCACCCAAGGGACGATTCATGTTTGGCAAAAATAGCCCCTATTGTTTGTTTTTGAGTCTAAATGAGAATTCGTCTCTTTAGATAGGAATAAACGTTCTAATCATCCGACGAATGCGTAATAAAAAAATCAATTGTCGGATTTTGGGGTCGATTTGAGGGGGATAAGGACTGGTGGCTAATTCTTCTGTTTGTTTTTCGTATTCTGCCGTTGTGACGGGTTCACCATTAATCGGTGAACGACCTTCTAAAATGATCTCTGTTCTTAGGACTTCTTCGGGAATATCATCGGGGGGAGGCAAAGCTAAACCTGCCGGCGTTCCTATCAACAATAAGCTTAAGTAAATGATTCCTTTTTGCATAACTTTCTTCTCTTATTTCAATTGAAATTCATACTGAAAAATAAAATATTATACTCAATTCGATTTAGGATTTTTCGTTTGTTCTTTGTCTTACTCGTAAGAAGGCGATATTTATGATCATTCGTTTTCCTACTTTTTTACCGCTTCACTGCCTGACTGTTATCAATAGTTCAATTTGCGAGAATGATTATTAGTGACAATGCCACTGATTGCTGCTAACAATAACCAATTGGCTAAATTTACACGATAATCAAATAGAGTCACATCTAAAAAATTAAATAAAATACAACAGAAAAAGGCTAGCAAAGCACAGAAAAATAGGGTTTTTTCTTCATCCCATTCCAATTTCTCTTGACATAAATAGCGATAGTAGTTGACGGCTTGAAAAATAATTGAACCGACCAATCCGCAAAATAAAATAGTACCAATAATACCTATTTCTGCTAGTAACATCAAAAAGAAATTATGGGGATGACCTAACCACGTATTCATACGACTTTTGTAATAGGGACTAAAATTGCGCAATCCCCACCCTAACCAAGGATGTTGCACCCACATCTCTAAGGCAATTTGCCACTGAGTACTGCGAAAAGCGGTCATATAACGGTCAGGATAGAGTTCGTCGCTTAATCTTGCCCAAAAATAAGCAGGAATAACCTGTCTTAAAGGCTCTCGTCCAATTGGCCCCCATGCCGACCATAAAATCGTTCCGGCAGTGGTTGCTAATCCTAAGACTAACCAACGCCACCTTAAATATAGAGCAAAACTTACAATAATTAAAAATAAAAGTCCCCATGCACTGCGAGAATTTGTTAAAATTAAGGCAATTCCGTTGCTAATAAGCGAAAAAATTAAAACTGCTAGTTTATAGGTCATGCTAGCCTGTTTTTCTCGTCGTCCTTGGCGAGTATAAATCAGCGTTAACCCGATAGCAAAGATAAAGGCAGTGAGGAGAAATGCAGCGCAAAGGTTAGCATACATAAAAGCGGAGGATATTCGCCCTTCTGGCGTGCCGTAAGGAACTAAATCGGTGCCAAAAATCTTTAAAATTGCAAAATGTCCCCACCCGAAGCCAATCTGTCCAAATCCCAAAAGGGTAATAGGAATCGCTGAGAGAACCCAAAACCAAGCAAACTGAAGCAATTGATTAAAGGTACGAAAGACGTGGCGAACTGCCACAAATACAGCAATATAGGGTAAAAAATTAAATAATCCTTCTAAGGCCGCTATGGGTTTAACGGCAAAAAGGGTCGTGATAAGCAACCAGACACTAAAGAGGGCAAAACCTTGGCTAAGGGGCGATCGCACAATATCTTTATAATATCGTTTCCATGCGCCCAACGACGACCCGACCAGGGTAACACTACCTAAATTAGGCAGGAGAGGTAAGGTAAGAAGACCGAAGAGAATCCAAGTCCACAAGCGATTAGGAGGTTCACCCAGAGAGGGATTGGGTTGATTGGCAGAAAAGGACAGAATTCTACTCAAGCGTTTCATATCTAAAATTCAATCATCTCCAAACTGAACCGCATATCTCTCTGGTACATTTTACGTTCTTTGCCAAGCTTAAGCTAATTGCCAAGCATCGGAACGAGTTAGACGAATTTCCGCCAAAGCAAAGATAACAGGAATGATTCGACCATAATTGGTCGTAATCGCTTTCCACCCCAAATCAGCTAAAAACCAGCCCCATAAAACAGGTCCTAAAAAGGCAAAAACTGACCGAACTGCACCATATCGAGCGGCAGTCATGGCCATTCCTTTCTTGGCAGACTGTAAGGCCAATTTATTGGCTAAAAACTTCCCTCCTTGCATTGTAGCGGTTTGCGCCATTTGGTATTGAGTAAAATGAATCGCAAATTGTTGGGCAATTTGTCTGAGAATCAGGGGTTTCAGCACAGAATTGACGGCGATTAAACCACTCCCTTTGAGAATCAACTTCATCGGGTTACTTTGAACTTGTAAGGGAAGGGGTTCAAGAAGATCTTTTTTCGCTAAAGATTGCTGAATTTTTTGATTGATTGACTTTTGTTCAGCTTTAGGCAGTTTTTTCCACGCTTTATCTACTAAATGCAAGAAGATTTCCGCTTCAATGTCCGTTGTAGTCATTGGGTTAGCGTAGGGAACTTTTAAAAAATGACAAACTTGGATTAACGCTTGACGGTAACTGAAATCTTGAGTTTTGCCCTTAATAACGGTGAGTCCGTCGGCGGCTAGATAGCGAAATCGCTGTTCTATGCTGTCTAGGCGACTTTTCCAGTCTTGACTCTGGACTGATTCGGGTTCAGGGGTATTTAAGTAGTCAATTGGGTTAAATTTCCGGCAAAAAAGAATCTGAGTGAACTGTTGAAGTTCTTCTTCTGTTGCTAGTTCTAACGCTGACCTTAGTTCGTCCAAGGTTTTAACCTCCACCACTCCTTTGTACTGGTTGGCTTTATTCAACTTGACTATTGTAGCCTATTATTAAGATTTTTTTAGCCCTCCTGAGGTTCCCCCGTTCCGTCTTTCTCTCATTTTTGCAAAAGTATATACCCCTGAAAGACCGAAGAAAAGCTCAAAAATAAGCAATTTTTTGCTCCAATGGTGCTGATATTCAAAAATGCCGATCTTGGGCTTAAAATCTTAGAATATCCCCCAGAAAAAACTAGGGGCTTGAATACTTAATAATTTCGTTTATTGAGGAAACAAGAGTTGTTGTTCCCCTAAAAAACGCTGATTCACAATTTCACGAAAGGCTTGTATATCCGATTCCCATGCTTTTAAGCCTGCTTCTAATTTATCTATCCGTTCTTCTTGGGTATCGCCTTCGACTTTGTAGTTGAAGTTTCCAGCGAACAGTAAAGCGGGAATAGCTGATTGTTCAGGAATTTGAATTTGGGCTTGATTAATACTGAGATTGAATTGACAGTGTTCTAACTGATAAACTAAGTTTAAACCGGCTTGGACGGGCGTATTGCCAAAATCTTGCCAAGGACCTGCTGCTAACAGTTTGCCGGTAATAAATTGCCGCGCTGCGTCTGGATTGCCGGGCATGGGGACAACACTTTTGGGGCTAATACTTAAGGTTTGATATTCTGCGTTGGGGAGTTTTTTGACGTATTGAGTCGCCACCTCTGAGATTTGCAGTTCATCTAAGGGGCGATTTCCCATCTGTTCGACAAAAGTAATAGTACGGGGTTGGGCTACAATATTCACCCCATTTTTAAAGACAACTTGGGCAAAGTTATTATTTAAGGCGGGTTGTCTGGCTAATTCCCAGTCTTGTGGGATGACACCGCTGAATTTGAGAAATTCTTCACTCAACATCGTCGGGTTGAGATTCTTAGCGGCAATAGTGATGGCTAATTCTTGAATTTCTTGGATTTGCATCGGCGGGGTTTGGGTTTCAGGCATGATGTCGCTTATTTTTAGGTGAATTAATTAATACATGAATAGTTCCATCATAGGATAATTTGATATCAGATTTGGTAAAATTTTAGATTTATTTTCGGTTTTTTAGAGCGTTAAGTTTTTTAACAATTTCAAGGAGGTTTTATTTCATTTTTGTTAATAAATAAAAAGGACAGAAAGCTTTCTTTCGGGATAAACTTAAACAACGAGACGGTAAAATAAAACAAGAAGAATTAGGGTAAACGTGGTAAGATAGTAGGATTTTCCTTCAGGAAAATTTAAAATTTGACTAAAACTTGCATAAAGGACTAAAAAAAAGCTAGACCCTAATGTGGTTAGCCCAACGACTTCAAGTAAATTGGGTAATCTGACGGGTGAATATTTAACCATTGCCATAAAACTAAGACATAAAGTTAAATTTCCAGCGACAAACAAGGAAGTTGAGGCATTCAAATGATGGTATTGCCAAAAATCATTCAACATCATCCATAAGGTTAAAGCGATGAATAGAGTTAATCCCCAAAAAGAAGATGAGGGTACAACAATCGTGATGATCAATTCCGCTAGTAAACCATCAAATAAGCCAATAACTAACCGTTGATAGAGGCTCAATTGACTGAATTTAGCCAGCATTTCTCCACTGGGGTTTAATAAGATTTGAAAAACTGTTAAAGTCATTAATTTGAGCCATTTAAAGTAGGGATTTAATTTGAAGAAATTTCCTCCAGATTTAAGGGGATGAGATTGCAAAACTTTGAGTTGATAAAGAGCGGAGCGATATCGAGAAATATTCCCTTGTTTTTGGTAAAGGTCAGCCGCCTTAGTAAAATCGTTAATAGCAAATTTTTTTTGTTTTAACTCTTGATAAGCAAATCCTCGATGGTAGAAAATTTGAGCATCTTTAGGGTCAAAATAAATGGCTTTCGTATAAGACTCAATCGCAGATTCTAAATAGCCCAACTGTTTTCGTACTCTACCTCGATAATAATAGGCTGAACTAGATTGGGGAGCAAATTGAAGAATATAATGACAATTTTCAAGGACTTTAACATAGGATTTTTGACAGAAATAAGCTTCGCATCTTTGAAGATAAGCTTCTAAAAATTGGGGTCTTAATTCAATTGCTTTAGTATAATAATTAATCGCTTCTTGATACTGTCCAATAAGGGCTTTTTGCACTCCTTTTACATAAAATTCTTGAGCTTTTGACGATGAAGAAGTAGGCGGAGAAGTGGTTTGAGAAGGGGCAATCTTTTGGTCGTACCAAGTCCGTTGTTGAGGATCGCTCAGTACCTCATAAGCTTTATGAATTTCTTGGAATTTACCTGCCGCCTGAGGATTATCGGGGTTAAGATCGGGATGAAATTGTCGAGCTAGCCGACGAAACGATACTTTAATCTCCTCAAAGGAAGCATTAATAGGAACGTTAAGAGTTTCATAATAATTAGGGAGAGTTGTCATTGAAATATAACGACGATTGAAAAAGTCTTCAGTTGAATGGGGTTACTACGTGACCCTATTTTCTTATAAAATAAGACAAGTATCTCTTATTTGTCAATGAAGCCTACATTTAAGACTGTCCTTGCTTGGGAACAAGCACAAGTGGTAATGCAACCGACTTTTATTCGCGTCATCGATAATTTGCGCAAAGAACTAGAAATTTCTCCATGGCAAGGAAGCTATGAAGAAGTCCAAATTCCTTATTTAGGTTACCATCTTCATTTGACGCAGGAAAATCAGTCTGCTACGATTGATATCTGGCAATTATGTTTTCAGATTTGTTTTCTTGACTATCCCCCTTCTGCCCTCATTCACGATTCAAAAAATGATTCGCAAACCTCTCAAGACGTTGACATTGATCCTCGTTTAATTGATGAAAATGGTAACGTAGATTGGCAACAACTGGAGACCAAAACCCAACGTCAAATTAAAGCTCTTTTTGCTAGTTTACCCTCTCAAACATAATCATGAAAAAAAACTTAAAAGATCTGCAAGTCTCCCTAGGTGCAATTTTTGATGAACATTCGTCTTATCCCTTAAGCTTTGGTCAAGATCAAAAGGCATTAAGTGTACTAGAAACTCGTTCTATTGTTTGCGATCGCAGTCATTGGGGGCTGATAGAGTTAACTGGGGAAGATCGTCTTCATTTTTTACATAACCAAACCACAAACAATTTACAGAGTCTCAAAAAAGGTCAAGGGATGGATACGGTTTTTGTCAATTCAATAGGACGTACTTTAGATTTAGCAACGGCTTATGTCAAAGAAGAATCGCTCTGGGTTTTAGTCTCGCCGAATCGTCGCACGTTTTTAATGGAGTGGATGGATCGCTATCTTTTTCCAATGGATAAAGTTACTTTAAAAGATATCAGCGATTCTTATCGGATTTTTACCTTAATCGGTCAAACCAGTTCTGAGATTATTAAACAATTAGGAGCCGAAAGTTTAACTCAACAATTAGAGGGCAATCATGCGCTAATTTCTTGGCAAGAAATTCCCATTGTCGTGATCGTTGGCAGTGGATTAAAAAAAACAGGATATACTTTAATTGTTTCTTCAGAAAATGCGCCTAAGCTTTGGACAATATTGATGGAGTTAGACACGATTCCGGCAGGTGAGTATCTTTGGGAGTCTTTACGCATTCATCAAGGTCGTCCTTCACCTGATCACGAATTAACTGAAGACTACAACCCCTTAGAAGTAGGATTATGGTATGCCATTTCATTTAATAAGGGATGTTATATTGGTCAAGAAACGATTGCTCGATTGAATACCTATCAAGGGGTAAAACAAAAGCTGTGGGGACTCCAATTAAGTGAACCTGTTTTAGCCAATACAGTGATCAAAGTTGGAGAAGTAAAAGTGGGCATTTTAACCAGTTGCTCAGGGCATTTTGGATTAGGTTATATTCGGACTAAAGCGGGGGGGGAAGGGTTAACTGTTCAAGTGGGAAAGGCAACAGGAAAAGTGGTTAGTGTTCCTTTTTTAAGTCATGAATATTATCAGTCTGCTCAATAATTCGGTCATAGAAATTGTGAGAAAAGAAAGGGTAAAAAATGATAAATTGACTTTTTTCTCACCTGCTCAAAAAATAAAATTATGAAAATTGCAACTTGGAATGTTAATTCAATTCGGACTCGTCAAGCTCAAGTACAACAATGGCTGATCAACAATTCTATTGATGTTTTATGTTTACAAGAAACCAAAGTTATAGACAAAGATTTTCCTAATTTGCTTTTTGAAGAATTGGATTTTTATCTTTATATCTACGGTCAAAAAGCCTATAATGGAGTAGCGATATTTAGTCAGCAACCGATGGAGGAAGTTACCCAAGGATTTACTCCGATTGTAGGGCAAAAAATAGCCCAGTCTTTTGATGAACAAAAAAGGGTAATTACTGGGGTTATTAATGATATTAGAATTGTGAATCTTTATGTGCCTAATGGGGCGTCATTAGATAGTGAGAAATATCAATATAAACTGAGTTGGTTCAAAGTGCTAAAAATCTATTTAGAAACTCTTTTAGACAAATACCCTCAAGAATTATGTATTTGCGGAGACTTTAATATTGCTTTAGAAGATCGAGATATTTATAATCCTAAAGGTAAAGAAAAACATATTATGTCGTCTCCTGCTGAACGGGAAGCACTACAAGCGATTTTAAGTCTAGGGTTGCAAGATGTCTTTCGTAAATTCACACCCGAAACAGGTTATTTTAGCTGGTGGGATTATCGAACCCAAGGATTCAAAAATAATAGGGGATGGCGCATTGATCATCACTATTTGACCCCTAATTTATATCAAAAAGCCATAAGCTGTACCATTGATATTGAACCCAGAAAACAAGAACAACCCAGTGATCATGCTCCTGTCGTACTGGAATTAAAATAAGTTCGCTTGAGTGGAATGTACCCAAATTATAAGCATTTGAGCGATCGCATTTTAACTTTGTCTCTCATCTCCAAAAAAAACGCTATGACTCTTTTTCAAGGCGAGTCACATACCATTGTAAATAGTTACCTTCTCCGATATCTAACTCACAATAATTGTCCCTCAAATGCCTTGCTTTCTCCTCAATTGAAGAAAATTTTTCTAATGCTTTAGGCAAAGAATCCGATTGGCTTTGGAGAAGATCAATTAACTTTTGAAACAATTCTTCTGGGCTTAAAAATTGTTCAGGTTGATCGCTTTCGAGGACAACAAAAATATCCCCTTGGTACATAATAGAGTTGGGCATCTGTGTAACAAATTGTTTGGCTAAATCCTTTTTAACCCCCATCGGTCTTAAGATGGGAGACCAATGCTAAAAGACCTAGGCGATAACTCTCTGCACCGAAACCGCTAATTTGACCAATAGCAACGGGAGCGATGTATGAATGATGACGGAAGTCTTCGCGTCTATATATGTTGCTCAAATGTACCTCAACGGCGGGTAATTTGACCCCCGCTAACGCATCCCTGATAGCTACACTGGTGTGGGTATAAGCTCCTGCATTGATAATGATTCCTTGATGATGTTCAGGTGCATCTTGAATCGCGTCCACTAAGATCCCTTCATGGTTTGACTGAAAACAAGTGACGCTTACCCCAAGGGGATCCCCTGTTTTAACCAGCGACGCATTGATCTCTGCTAGGGTTATCACCCCGTATACAGAAGGCTCTCGTTTTCCCAAAAGATTCAAATTAGGTCCGTGAATCACTAACACGCTTAGAAGCGACGAATTTCCAGAAGACACAGGTTAACCTTTAGCGGCGTCGACGGCGATCATGGACAGGAATAGGAATTAATTCGGGTTCGGATTCTGCTTCAGGTCCTAAAAGATTTTCAATCAGCTTTTGCGCCCATTCTTTAAGTTTTTCTAGGATTTTGCCAACGTAGTTCATTGCTGAAGATGACTCCTTAATCTTAGTACGGTGGTCGGTCTTGGCGGTTTGCCGTTTCTGACGCTACTGAGGACAAGGCTAGCCTCTAAAAAGCTCAGGAGGACAAACTGAGACATAAAATTATTTATTTATATTAAGCATAGCATAGTTTTCTGGGAGGAGGACACTTTTGCGTCCGTCCATCTAAGCGATTATTCCTATCTTAATTTTATTTTAACAATTTCCGTCGCAGTTGATCCAAAGCAGAATAGGAACTTAACACCCGAATCGTCTCTCGCTCTCGGCGATCGCCAAAGCGATATTCAAAACTTACTAACGATTGATCGGGGGAAGCTAAGCCAATATAAACCAATCCAACGGGTTTTTCTTCTGTTCCGCCGCAAGGTCCGGCAATGCCCGTAATCCCTAGTCCCCAGTCACTTTCTAGACGATTTCTAACCCCAAAAGCCATTTGTTCTGCTACAATAGAACTAACTGCGCCATATTCATCTATAGCTTGGGATTTTACGCCTAACAGCCGAATTTTAAGACGATTATCATAGGCAATGACTCCTCCCAAAAAGTAAGTAGAACTCCCAGAGACGGAGGTCAACATAGCACCTAAGCCCCCTCCTGTACAAGATTCGGCGACGCTGAGGGTTTGCTGATGCTTTTGTAATAATTCGCCTACTACTGAGGCAAGCGTATCTTGATCCTGTCCATAATAGTCTAATCCAATGATTTCTCGAATTTTTTGGGCAACGGGTTCTATGAGGGCGGTCGCTTCGTCGGCTGAGGGAGCTCTAGCAGAAAGTCTTAACTTCGCTTCCCCTAGACTAGCATAGGGGGCAACGGTGGGATTAGTTAAGCTGAGTAAAGGCGCAACTTTTTCAGCCAGAACGGACTCTCCAATGCCTCTAAATCGCATCCAACGGCTAAAAATGATTTCTTTGCCCCATCCTTGGCTCTTTAAGTAGGGAACGGCGGTTTCTTGCCACATTCGTCGCATTTCTGAGGGGACACCGGGGAAGGTAAGAAGGGTTAAGAGGGGATGAGGTTGCCAAATAAACCCGGGGGCAGTTCCCAATGGATTCGGTAGACTAGACGCTCCTCGAGGTAATAATGCCTGTTTTTGGTTGCTAGGAGACATTTTACGTCCTAATTGATTAAATTTATGCTCGATATCTGCAATGATTTCGGGGATTTCGACTAGAGGGGTTTGGAAAAAGAAGGCAATTGCTTCGGTGGTTAAGTCGTCGGGAGTTGGACCTAAGCCGCCTGTAAAGAGTAGGATAGAAGAACGTTGCGTCGCCACACTAAGAACTTGATGAATTCGCTCAATATTATCCCCTACTGTGGTTTGATAGTAATGGGGAATCCCTAATTTAGCTAATTCTTGGGCTAGATATTGGGCGTTACTGTTGAGAATATCCCCTAATAGTAATTCCGTTCCGATACAAATAATTTCAGCTGTCATATTTTGAGGGACTGATTATCCTTTGTTGCCAAATGGTTAGTTACCTAAAATAACACGAGAGCATGAAAGCCAACATCTTTAACGATGATGTTTGGGGAAGCGTTAATAAACTTCTGCTCCCTTTTTTGCGTCTTTTTCAATTTTACAGGTTATGCTGGCTGTGGTGTTGGGATTGATAATTTTAAGTTTCATCCTTCGCTCCAACTGAGGTTCATAAAAATTAAAAGTTGATTGCTTAAAATAATTAAAATACTGAGGTATCATTTGACTACAAGATGTCCGATTTCTTTATTAAAAGCACTTTGTCAAAATTAATGATCCAAGCCGCAGAAATTACATCAAGCCGTCAATGTTATCAAAAAGTAGCCTCGCTTTTATTGTACCAATCGATTTTTGACAATGAAATCGGTCAGCGTTTTTTAGATCTCTTACAAACCTTATATCAAGGAGATTATACCATCCCCAATCATCCGATTACTTCGATTGATTGTTTAAAAGCCTATGGCAGTTGGTTTCACGTTTTAGCCCAATCGCAGCAAAGCTGGCAAGATTATCTCATTCGGCAAATTTTATGGAATGACAATCCCTTCACTCAGCAAGTACAAACTCAATCTTTTACTAAATTATCTCCTGCTTTATTAATTGCCGTTAAGCATGATTTACAAATTTTACAATACATTTATCAGTGTTCACCCGAAAAAATTAGTAATTGGATAAAAATTGCTACTCAAATGCCAGAAGTTCCAATTCCGTGGAATTTTCCCAATTATTTTTCCAGTTTTCTTCATAAATCACCTGATTGGACAAATGATTTAGCAACTTTGGCAAACCATTGTCGTCATCAAGGTACTGGTTTTATGGCTCAGTATAAAGCCTTCCAGTGGCAAGATAATCAATTACGCGGAATTGCTCAACTCGATGCAATTTCTTGGCAAGAAATTTATGGGTGTGAATCGCAAAAGCAACGGCTTCAACAAAACACAGAATTCTTATTAGCGGGATATCCTTCTCTTAATGTTCTTTTATATGGTAGTCGGGGTTCGGGAAAATCATCATTAGTTAAAGGATTGTTGCCCAAATATCAATCCCAAGGATTGCGTCTGATTGAAGTGAGTAAAACCGACTTAGACGATTTACCAAAAATTGTCGAAACAGTTCAACAGTTACCTCAAAAATTTATTTTATTTGTTGACGATTTATCCTTTGAAGAAGACGATGATACGTTTAAAGGATTGAAAGCCATTTTAGAAGGAAGTTTAACCACAAGACCGCTAAATATGGTTGTGTATGCTACCTCGAATAGACGGCATTTAATTCGAGAATTTTTTAGTGACCGCCCTATGCTTAAAGATCAAGAAGAAGTTCATGCTTGGGATACGTTACAAGAAAAATTATCTTTTAGCGATCGCTTTGGATTAACCTTAACCTTTGAACCCATTAATCAAGAAACCTACCTCAAAATTGTACATCATTTAGCCCAAGAAAAAGGAATTAATTTAAAACAAGAAGAGTTAGAATTTCGCGCTAAACAATGGACGAAACAGTATAATAATCGTTCAGGGAGAACAGCGAGGCAGTTTATTGATTTTCTCTATGGCGAGATGCAAACCAAAATAAATTCAATTTAACCTAATATTTTATCTATTAAAAAAGATGAGGAAATTATACTTTTTGGTACCCGGTACAACTCGGAAATTCGGTGGCGGTGGCTTATGGGCTGAACTAAAAACCGTTGAATTAGCTCAACAAATTTGTGAGGCTGAAATTGTCACCTATCGTCAGTCTGAAAAAGAGTATCCCTTTTTAGATCAACTTCTCAGTCGAGGAAATTGCAAAAACGCTATCTTTGTTATCAGTTGGGGATTTGACATTCCCTATTTAATCCGCAAATTATCATCTTATCCTATTATTTACCATGCCCATAGTAGTGGCTACCCCTTTCGTCTTCCCCCTCAAATTCCCATTATCACCGTCAGTCGTAATACGATGGGATATTGGGGCGAAAAAGCGTCTAATTCTCTAATCTATTATCTACCCAATCATATCAGTGAAAATTTTCGTCTTTTGAATTTAAAACGTCCGATTGATGTCTTAGTTCAAACCCGTAAATCTTCTGACTATTTACTGAATCAACTCGTACCTGCCTTAAATTCTCGTTGTCAAGTTCAATTATTAGAAGGGTATGTAGAAGATTTAGCGACCTTGTTTAATTCGAGTAAAGTTTACCTCTATGATTCTGCTGAATATTGGGCAGTGAGTGGCTTAACAGAAGGTTTTGGCTTACCCCCGTTAGAAGCCTTAGCTTGCGGGTGTCAAGTATTTTCTAGTGTAAATCATGCGTTGGCGGATTATCTTGATCCTGCTTTTAACTGTCAAAAAATTGCCGGTTATTCAATTGAATACGATGTTCAACGAATCTTGAATACATTAAGCAATTATTCTAATTATCCCTATCCTTCCACTTTACTTGAAAACTATCGAGAAGAAAAATTATTACAAAAATTGAGCGTAATCCTAACAGAAATTAACCAATTCTTTGATTTTTTTGATATTCACAAAATATATCCCTCTGCTGTTGCAGCATTAACCCCATGGCGAATTCGTCGCTTATGGTTAAAGCGAATTTTTTACAAAATCCTAACTAAGCTAAAATTAAAATAGGCGTTTTATTTGTTTACAATTGTTCTCAATATTAAATAATAGAATAATTTGCCCATTTTACTGCTTTGTAAAGTCAATTTACGTCAGACTAAATTCGTCAAATTTAATCACCTCAGAATCAGGATAACGAGTGTCAAAGCGATAACTACTAACCCTTCCTGTTGCCGTATCTAAGATACTAAAAACTGTAATATCATTACTGGCAATATAGGGCAACGGTTGATTATTTTCATCCATTAGCGGCGCAATAGAAGGTATAATCGGTTCGAGTCCATTAGGATCGCCGATGGCGATATAATTAGGGTTATTCGGTGGAACAAGGCGAGGATTATTTTTGAAGTGTGCGCCATAACTATTCCCGACATTTGAGGTTTCTAAAAAGTGCATTCCCTTTGAACTTTGAAAGCGATTCCAGAGATGTGAATGACCAAAAAAGACTAAATTAACCTGAGAAGATTCTAATAGGGGAATTAAATCCCGTATAATATAATCTTTCTCCTTAGGATAGTTATAGGTAATGGCTTGAATTTTTCCTTCTTGATCATTGCTAATCTTTTGAATGGGATCTGTAAAAGGGGGGACAATATTTCCGCCTAAGGTGTGAGGTGGATGATGTAACATAATGATTTTATATTTTGCTTGTTGATAGGCAGAGCTTTCTAATTCAGTTTCTAACCATTGATATTGAGGACTACCTCTAGCAATAGATTCAAAAATATGCTGTCCATACCCCCAATTCTCAGGACGATTAAAATCCTGCTGTGCTTCTTGATAACGTCCTTTTATTTGATTGTCTTGTTCCGGTTTTCGCCAAATCTGAGTCACATAAAGCACAACCAAATGAACATCGCCAAAGGTAACTGCATAATAGCGTTTTCCTCCTAATTCACTCATGGGAAAGCTGAAGATTTCTTGATAGGTATTAGTATTAAAAGAATAATTTTCTAAGGCTTCTTTAAGATTTAGCGAATTTTGTATTTTTTCTCGGTACAATTCCTGAGCCATTGAACGTGGATAAGCATGCTCAAATTGTTGATTTAAGCGTTTTTCATGGGAAAATTTGCCCATTACTTCATGATTGCCAATTGCTGAAAATAAAGGTGCATTTTGAAGAATTTTTCCTCCTTTGTATCGAGTTTTAACACCCTTTTTTTCTAATTCATAACTCGCTTTTCCTTGAAAACAAGGAAAAAATGAACCCCCACGATTATCATCAAACCATTCAGAGGCGCGATCTGGAATATTGACTAAATCACCCGCATAGAATACCCCATCAATTGTACCAATCGTTTCTGAAACTTTCTGTAAATTAGCGGCCACCATGGGCATTAATTGATGATCAGAGGTTAAAAGAATTTTAAGCGGTGTCGTCGCTTGAGGGGTAGCTGATAGGGTGTAAATATCACTTTTAATGTCTTGAGTATCGTTTTGACTTACGACGCGGTAGGGAACTTTAATACCTTGCATAAGAGGCATGATTTTTGCTTCGTGTCGCCAGATTAAGCGGCGTCTTAAAATTGAAGGAGAAGGGTTGATTTTTGAATCTTGATCTTCTCTTGTCCAAGTTAATAGGGTCGTGTTTGCAATCGTTATTTTCTCTAAATTATCCCCACATTTTACAAAATGCTGACGACCTTCAAATGCGGTAAACCAAACAACATTAACCGAATTTTCAGTAGGAAGTTGTAAAAAAGGCTCAGTGAGCAATTGAACAGATTGAGGATGGGATTGAAAAGAGTATAAGTTCATCGTTAAAAGACTAATTAAAAAAAAAGAAGCAAAAAATAAAATCAATTTTAGAAAATGAGATTTAATCTTTTGATTTAACATAACAATATTAATTTTTTTATATTTGTTGACTTAAATTGTTTAATATATCTTTAATAGTAGGATGTTCAATAGCAGTGATAGCTTCTTCTAAAGAAAACCATTGTCTTTGTCTAAAATAGGATTCCAACCAATCAGCGTATAAAGCTTCAACTTTTAATAAATAGACTTTAACCGTACAAACTCCCCCCCATTTTTCGTAGGTGTAAGTTCCCAATAAATCGGGAAAAACAGTTCCTCTCACTCCCGCTTCTTCATAAGCTTCCTTCGCCGCAGAATCTTGAGGGGTTAAATCGGGTTCAATAATTCCTTTGGGAATAATCCAACGTTTTCCTCTACGATTTGTAATCAATAAAACTTCAATTTGATTATTTTTAATACGATAGGGAATTACACCAGACTGTTGATAATAAAAAGGCGAGGATTCGACCATAATCATCTTGATAGACTGTCTATATTATCATAATAACACTTTTTGTCTATATTGATCTTTTTTAAGTTCATTTTTCAATAGAAGCCCCCAATAAACCCTTTTATTTAACGGAATGAATTGGAATAGGTTATGATACCAACTAAGGCTCAAAAGCGAATTAATCGGAATTTTATGGCTTTATTATCTACTCCCTCCGCTTCTTCCCAGAAAAATCATGAAAATGACTGGAGACTACTGCTAAAATTAACTCCTTATGCTCGTCGTAATCAGAAAATTCTCATCATTACCATCATTCTACTTTTTCCTTTGTCTTTAGCAGGGGCAATTCAACCACTCATTATTGGACAAGCTATTTCTTTACTCCGTCAAGAGAATACATGGGGATTTTTAAAGAACCTATCTTTTGCCCAAGGATTAAACTTTTTAATTATATTATTATTGACTACGATTATTATTCGTTTAGTTTTTCTGTCTATTCAAGGTTACTTAGTTCAAAAAGTCGGTCAAGAAATTACAGCAGAGGTTAGAAATGATTTATTTTTTCATGTAACTTCTTTAAGTTCTAACTTTTTCAATAAAACGCCAGTGGGGCGATTAGTTACGCGTTTAACCAGTGATGTTGAGGCATTAGGAGATGTTTTTGCTAGTGGTGCAATTGGGGTATTAAGTGATTTTATCTATATTTTGGTAATTATTATCACAATCTTTACGGTTCAGTGGCAATTGGCATTACTATTAGTTTTAATGCTCATTCCTGTGACAGGATTAATTATTTATTTTCAACAAGAATATCGGAAGGCAAATTATCGAGTACGGGAAGAGCTATCTAAATTAAATTCAATGTTGCAGGAAAATGTTGTCGGGATTAATATTGTTCAACTCTTTCGTCGTGAACAGTTTAATGCGGAATTATTTCGGACAGTTAATCAACGTTATCGTCAAGAAGTCGACAAAACAATTTTCCACGATTCAGCCGTTTCTGCGACCTTAGAATGGATTAGTTTAGTAGCAATTGCGGGGGTATTATGGTTGGGGGGTCTTTTTGTCATTGAAGACAAAATTTCGTTTGGAACGTTATCTGCTTTTATTCTTTACGCACAACGTTTATTTAATCCAATACGACAGTTTGCTGATAAATTTACCATGTTTCAAGCGGGATTTACTGCCATTGAACGAATTAGTGAATTACTGAAAGAACCCATTGAAATTCAAGATAGAGCAGTCACCATTTCTCCGATTATTCAAAAGCACTCTTCTGACAAAATAGGCAAAATTTGTTTTGAGAATGTTTGGTTTGGTTATAAAGCCGATGAATATGTTTTAAGAAACTTAAGCTTCACCATTCAGCCAGGTGAAAAAGTGGCATTAGTAGGGCCAACAGGAGCCGGAAAAAGTTCGATTATTCGTTTATTATGCCGTTTGTATGAACCTAGTAAAGGCAGAATTTTAGTCGATGATATTGACATTCGAGATATTTCTCAGACTGAGTTACGTCGTCACATTGGGGTTATTTTGCAAGAAAGTTTCCTATTTGCTGGGGATGTCAAACGCAATATTACCCTTGGGGAAAACTTCTCCTTAGCACAAATTAAAGAGTCCGCTAAACTTACAAACATTGACTCATTTATTAATGATCTCCCTCAAGGATATGATACTATCTTGCGAGAAAGAGGAGCAAATTTATCAGGGGGACAAAAACAACTGTTAGCTTTCGCCAGAGTTGCCATTCGTAACCCCAAAATCTTAGTCTTAGATGAAGCAACCGCCAGTTTAGATGTCAAAACCGAAGCGATGATTCAAGAAGCACTTGATCATTTATTATTACAGCGCACCGCTATTATTATCGCCCATCGTTTAACTACTATTAAAGATGTAGCTCGAATTTTTGTCTTAAAACGGGGTGAATTAGTGGAATCAGGCAGTCACGAAACCTTATTACAACAGGGAGGATTATATGCAAATTTATATCAATTACAATCTTTGGAATTAAGCTGATACGATGCGCTAATAGCTAGTCGAAAAGAGACAAAAGGGAATGATAAACGATTTATTTACAAGAAATAATATAAAGTTGAATGCGTCAAAACAAATATTAAATCCCTTTATTCTGAGCAAGTAATGCTGTTCCATAAGCGGCTTCTGTTTGAGGTGCAATGGTAACAGGAACATTTAAAATTCGCTCTCTTATTTGTTGCCAAACCTTATTTTTTGCCCCTCCTCCGGCGGTATAAACTCGTTTCAGGGGTGTTGCTCCTAATGCTTTTAATTTGTCATAACCAAAACCTTCAATTTTCGCCATGCTTTCTAACAATCCCTGTAAAAATTCCACGGAATCATAAGGACGAGGTTCTAATTTAGGAAGCAAATTGGGATCATTAAAAGGAAATCGTTCTCCTCTTTTTAATAAGGGATAATAGTCTAATTTAGTCGTAATTTGAGGATTAATTTGCTGACTCAGACGAACTAATTCTTCATCACTAAAAAAATACGTTAACACCGTACCCCCTGTATTTGAGGCACCTCCCGTCAACCAGAATTGACCATAACGATGGCTATAAATACCATATTGATAGTTATCAACTTTACGGGTACTTAATAGTTTTAAAACAAGCGTTGAACCCAGAGATGTAACCGCTTCACCTGCTTGGTTTGTACCACTTGCAATAAAGGCCGCTATACTATCTGTCGTTCCTCCACAAACGACACAGCTTTGGGGAATATTAAATTGTCTAGAGATGTTCAGCGTAATCGTGTTAATGATTGTACCGGGTGCAATAATTCTAGGTAGTAAAGGATAAAAAGACTGATTAATTAACCAATTTGGATAGGCCATTTGTTCAACATCGTATCCTAATTTTAAAGCATTATGATAGTCACTTGAACCCAGTTGACCATGCAATAAAAAAGCTAACCAATCCGCCTGATGTAGAAAATAGTTAGCTTCCTTAAAAATGGGTTGTTTTGACCACCAAACTAACTTAGATAGACTGGATGTTGCACTTAAAGTTAAATGATTAGGCGGAACAAATTTTTCTAACGCTGATTTTATAATTTGACCACGATTATCATTATAAAGAATGGGTTGATCAAGAGTATGACCTTTTTGATCACAGAGCAAAACCGTTGCTGATGTCCCATTAATAGCAATCGAACTTAAGCTTTGCCGCAATGACGAGGGAATTTGTTCTATTAAATTAAATAGACTATTTTGCCAAAGTATTGCTAAGTTTGAGTTTGAATTTAGCCTAAAAGATTGTTTGATTTTAAATTGGATAATTTGCGCTTCATCAATCACAATTGCTCTTGCGCCAGATGTACCGAAATCAATACCAAGAGTGAAATTCATTAGAAATTAAGATTAATTTGAGGACGAATTTTATAGTAACGATAGTATTGATAATCTTGCAAAATTTTGCTATGATCAAAACACATATTAGCAGGAAATTCCCACAGATAGAATTGTTGTAGTGTCTGCGCATCATCTGCCGCTTTAGGGGTGCCTACCGCTGTAGCAATAAAAACAATACTTAGGGTGTGTTGACGGGGATCTCGCATCGGATCAGAATAGACATGGAATTGTTTAACTAATTGAATATCAAGACTCACTTCTTCTTTTGCTTCCCGTATTGCAGCAGTTTCAACCGTCTCCCCGTAGTCCACAAATCCGCCCGGAATTGCCCATCCGTAAGGAGGATTTTTGCGCTCAATTAAAATAATGGGTCGCTGGGGTTGATCAATAAGCTCAATAATAATATCAACTGTTGGTGTTGGGTTACGATGACTCATTAGGCTGAAAAATAAAAAATTTACAATGAACGCTATTATTATATATCAAGTCCAGTAAATTGATTTAATAATTGAAAATAAGACTTAGTTTACTTAAACTTAAAAATAGTATTAAGGTTTTTTATTCTTGGTAATAAAATATTGATTTTTCTGTATAATCAAAATAAATTGTATCTCAGTGATGAATTGAAAATGTCTCAAAAAAATACCCTTATAAGTATTATCGGTGCGGGTGCTTGGGGAACAGGACTCAAAGAATTAGCAGAACGAAATCATCATACTGTTCGCCTTTGGTCTCGGACAAGTTCAGATCCTTTAAATGAGGTGCTTGTTGACGCAGATATTATTATTTCTGCGGTTGCGATGTCGGGTGTTCGCCCGACCATTGAACACGTAAAATCCTTATATTTTCCACCTAAAGCAATTTTAGTGACTGCCACAAAAGGATTGGATTCCCTAACCCATTGTACCCCTTCTTCTCTGTGGAAAAATGCCTTTCCTCATCAGGCGATTGTTGTTTTATCCGGACCTAATCTCTCTAAAGAAATCAAACAAGAATTGCCAGCCGCTACAGTCGTGGCAAGCCATGATCAAGTTGCCGCAGAAACCATTCAAACTCTTTTTTCTTCTGAGCGTTTTCGGGTTTATATTAACCCCGATCCCGTTGGTACTGAATTAGGGGGAACATTGAAAAATATCATGGCGATCGCCGCCGGTGTTTGTGAAGGATTAGCATTAGGAACAAATGCAAAATCAAGCTTATTAACAAGAGCTTTGCCCGAAATGGTCAGAGTCGGAAAATGCTTTGGTGCGCAAGTGGAAACTTTTTTTGGATTGTCAGGATTAGGCGATTTATTAACAACCTGTAATAGCCCTTTATCGCGCAATTATCAAGTCGGTTATCGTCTCGCAAAAGGAGAATCGTTAGATAATATTCTGAACACTCTAGAAGGTACATCAGAAGGGATTAATACAACAAAAGTAGTGTATCGAATCGCACAAGAAAAAAAATTAAGTGTTCCCATCACTGAACAAGTTTATTGTTTACTGGAAGGTAAAACGACTCCTGCGATCGCTTTAAATGCTTTGATGGAACGGTCTTTAAAATCAGAATTTATCGAATTTTAGAAAGTCAATATTTAAGGCAAATAATATTAGTTTAAATTCGTTCTTGAACCCTTTTTCTAAAAGCCCTCATCGTCTTGTTTCTTCCTTCTGTTTTAACCTGTTTTAAATACTGAGGAATAATTTTTTAATAGGCAAATCAGGAAAATGGGGACTGTATTCTACCCCTTGATAGTGTCCATTCTCTAAGATAAGAATTTGTAAATCTCCTTTCTCAAATTGCCATAATTCAGGTACACCCAACTGTGTATAAATCTCTGGGTGAGTTCGAGAGGTGACATCAATTTCCAAAGCTAAATCAGGAGGCGGATCAATCGTTAAATCTAAGCGAGCTTTTCCTCTTATTCTTGCTTCGTTTTCGATATAAAAACAGTTATCAGGCTCAATCCCGTACTGCATAAATTCATTTTTAAAAGTGGTTGAACCCAGCGGATAAAATTCTATGCCAAATTCTTCTAGTAAAATCTCAATAAAATTAGTAATAAATAACTTATTGCTTTCGTGTTCTGGCAAAGGAGTCGTAATTTCTAAAATAGGATAATGATAGGCAATCTTTGAGCCTCGATGCTCTCCCAATTCCGCCAAAATTTCTTCAAATTCTGCCCAAGTAACCTCTTTTAAAAACAGTTTTTGTCCGGGAGGAATATCTAAGCGATTTAAAGCGATTAACATGATGTGTCTTTTCCTAAATTTAAAATTTCTTGACAATAACGAATAAGCGTGTCTAGGCGATCGCAGATAATCTGCAAACGAGATTGACGAGTCGTCGGCTGACGGGAAGATTGCCAAAATAGGAGATCCGTTTCCAGTAAACGCAGGGTACGGTGCAATTCTGTTTGCCATGATTGCCATTGTTGCATCTGATGAAAATCGTTGTCTTCTAAATGTAGAGGGAGTATCTTAAAACAGAAGTAATTTTTTGCTTCTTCAAAGTGCTTTTTCGCTAAATTTTCTTCTATTTTATTAGAATTAAGATAATTTTGGAAAGAAACAAGTTGATTTAAAAAAGTAGAATAGTGAAGATGCCCAAATTTCGGTAGCATAGATAACTAAGTTAAGATAGAATTTGTTAAATATTATTAAACTTAATCCACTCACAAGAGATTCCTTTAAATTTATCTCTCTTTTAAAAATCATTAAGACAAATCAAGGAAACGGTGCGTTTCTCGTTAGCTGATCGAGAATAAAGAAACTAACAGCCAACGGAATAACCTGATTCTAACCTTAAACCCTTTCCCTAGCCTTCCTACTACTGAATTATCTTCCTCAGTCCATTAAGCCTATGAACGCCATTACCGTTGACTCTCCCCAAGCTATCCATAATCCCACCCCATCTCAGGAACTTTTACTGCCCAATTGGCTTCAGGACTGTTTAATTCACTATGAATCTAACCCTAATGCCGAAGATTTAGGGCTTATCTGTCGTGCCTTTCGCTTTGCCTATCAACTCCACGAAGGCCAAACGCGAAAATCAGGAGAGCCTTATATTGCCCACCCCATAGCCGTAGCGGGTTTATTGCGGGATTTAGGGGGCGATAAAGCCATGATTGCGGCGGGTTTTCTCCATGATGTCGTCGAAGATACGAATGTCACCCTCGAAGACATTGAACGTAAATTCGGATCAGAAGTATGTCAACTGGTGGAAGGAGTTACGAAACTCTCAAAATTCAACTTTTCCAGTAAAACAGAACATCAAGCGGAAAATTTTCGCCGAATGTTCTTGGCAATGGCGAAAGATATTCGGGTGATTGTGGTTAAATTAGCCGATCGCCTCCATAATATGCGAACCTTAGAACATCTAAGACCGGAAAAACAAGAACGCATTGCCGCAGAAACAAAAGAAATCTTTGCTCCCCTAGCAAATCGTTTAGGAATATGGCGATTTAAGTGGGAATTAGAAGATTTATCCTTCAAATATTTAGAACCTAACGCATACCGCAAAATACAATCTTTAGTTGCCGAGAGGCGAGTAGATCGGGAGATAAGACTCGAAAAAATTAAAGATTTACTGCGTGAGCGTCTCAAAAGCGTGGGAATTGACGTAATGGAACTGCAAGGTCGTCCCAAACATTTGTACGGTATCTATTATAAAATGGAACGACAAAACAAAGAATTTCACGAAATTTACGACATTGCCGCCCTGAGAATTATTGTCAACACTAACGAAGAATGTTATCGCTCTCTTGCTATTGTTCATGATGCTTTTCGTCCGATTCCGGGGCGATTCAAAGATTATATTGGGCTTCCGAAACCCAACCGGTATCAATCCCTCCACACCACCGTTGTCGGTTTAAATGGTCGTCCTCTAGAGGTGCAAATTCGTACCTTAGAGATGCACCACATCGCTGAATATGGGATTGCAGCGCATTGGAAATATAAAGAGACAGGCGGCTCAAATTTTGGTAAATTATCCCAAGAAGACGAAAAATTTACTTGGTTACGACAACTTCTCGAATGGCAAAGTGATCTTAAAGATGCCCAAGAATACGTCGAAAATCTCAAAGATAACCTCTTTGACGATGATGTTTACGTCTTTACCCCCCAAGGCGATGTTATTAACCTTGCGCGCGGTGCCACCCCTGTAGATTTTGCTTATCGCATCCATACTGAAGTCGGTAACCACATGAAAGGAGCCAGAGTCAACGGACGCTGGACAGGATTGGATAAGTCCTTAGAGAATGGGGATATTGTCGAAATCATTACCCAAAATAACGCCCACCCTAGCTTAGATTGGCTAAATTTTGTCGCTACCCCCAGCGCGCGCCACCGCATTCGTCAATGGTATAAGCGATCGCGACGGGATGAAAATATTGCCCGCGGTCGAGAAATGTTAGAAAAAGAATTGGGCAAAAGTGGCTTAGAATCTATCTTGAAATCCCATGCCATGCAAACGACTGCCGAAAAGACTAACTACCATACCGTAGACGATCTCTTGGCGGCGATTGGTTATGGAGAAGTAACCATCAATCAAGTGGTCAACCGTTGGCGAGAAACGAACGTTAAGGCACAAGAAAGCGATCTTTTGGTGACACCTGTCAATCTTTCTCAGTTCAACGACAAAAATCCTCCCACGACTTCCCGCAAAAGTCACTCGCCCATTGCTGGCATTGAAGGATTAGTTTATTATATTGCTAAATGTTGCTATCCCTTGCCGGGAGAATCAATCATGGGAGTTGTCTCCCGTAGTGCCAAAGGAATCGCCATACATCGTCAAGGGTGCCCGAACATTGACCATATTGAGGCTGATCGCTTGATTCCTGTCCGTTGGAATTCGACAGAAGGAAACGGAAATGCCTTAACCTATCCCATAGACATTCAAATTGAAGCCCTAGATCGCATTGGAGTATTTAAGGACATCTTACTGCGCTTAAGCGATCAACAGATTAATGTTCGTCATGCTGGGGTAAAAACTCAATCCAATAAACCCGCTATTATTCAATTAACCCTTGATATTCGGGATCAGCAGCAACTTGAACAGGTCATGCAGCGAATTAAGAATATGAGTGATATTCTCGATATTCGTCGTCTGCGGCATCAAGATATTTAAGGCAGGTAAAATTTCATTACAATTTATCACTAAACGTCGCCAATAATATTTTAACGACTAAGGCAATGATAGACTGAAACCAGTAGATGCACCCTGATAATTTAGGTACGGAGAGTCTTTGAATGGAGATTCTCCGTTTTTTAAAGCGAGCGATTATACTTAACAATATGACAAATCGGAACGATGCTATACGAAACGGACATCATCCAGTAAGTTGAACAATAGGGATTGAGGGAGATAATGTCCTCTTACCCTTCAATCCTAAACGTCTGAACAAGATTTAAGACCGAAATAAAAGCCCAGAATTAGCGTAAAATTATTTAATGTCGTTTTTATTCCCCTAAAAAGTAATGGCACAAGATAGCCAAATTCTGCGGCAAGAGATCATCGGTTCACGAAGACTCAGTAATTACTGGTGGGCATTTGTTGCCTCAATCGGTGGTATTGGCTTTTTATTGGCGGGATTATCCTCTTACTTAAAAACCAATCTCCTGATCGTTAGTGATACTGCCTCACTACAGTTTATTCCTCAAGGAATCGCCCTTCTTTTCTATGGAGTGGCCGGCACATTATTAGCCGCCTATCTCTGGTTAAGTATATTACTAGACATTGGAGGAGGATACAATGAATTTAACAAGAAAACGGGTAAATTAACCATTTTTCGCTGGGGATTTCCGGGCAAAAATCGTAAAGTTGAACTGACTTGGAATCTCGACGATATTCAAGCCGTCCGCGCTGACATTAGAGAGGGATTAAGTCCCAAACGTGCTTTGTACCTCAAAGTTAAGCAACGTCGCGACATTCCCCTTACTCAAGTTGGAAGACCCCTTCCCCTCTCCGAATTAGAAAACCGAGGGGCAGAATTAGCGCGCTTTTTAGCCCTTCCCCTTGAAGGATTGTAATTTCTGCTAAATAATATGAAAAAATCAAAAAATACTTGGATAAGCGGCTTATTATGTTGCCTAATGGTAACCACTCTTTTGATAACCGCCTGTTCTAACCAAGAGAATACTACCGCCTCAACGCCAGCCCCTGATTCCCCGCTTACCCAAACCATGGAGACGCAAATGAAAGATTTACCTCGCTTAGACGGGACAGCTACCGTAGAAATGAAAATTAATGGTTCTCCGGTCATTATTGAAGTAAAAGGCGAAGAAGCCCCTATTACAGCCGGAAATTTCGTTGAATTAGTGGACAAAGGCTTTTATAATGGCCTCGTTTTTCATCGTGTCGTTCAAGATTTCGTTGCCCAAGGGGGAGATCCAACCGGAACCGGAACAAGCGGTTATATTGACAAGAAAACGGGTAAAGAAAGAACCATTCCTCTAGAAATTAAGCTAGAAGGTCAAGATAAGCCTACCTATAGCAAAGGATTGGGTCAACAAGCGGGATTTTCTGCCCCTCCCGTTATCCTAAAGCATAGCTACGGTGCAGTCGCTATGGCTAGAACCCAGATGCCAGACTCAGCATCGTCTCAGTTTTACATTACTTTGGCAGATACAGACTTCCTCAATGGCGATTATGCTGTTTTTGGTTATGTCACCAGTGGCATGGACACAGTAGATAAAATTAAACAGGGCGATAAGATTGAATCGGCTAAAGTAACGGCAGGATTAGAAAATCTCAAGCATTAAGTGGATTGAGGTGGGAATGGTCCCACCTTATTCGTTTAGTTTTCGATTTTGGCTTTTTTGATTAAAAACCTAGAATGAGATTCCATTCATCTCACATTTGAGCGGAAATGCAAGATTTTATAGTGTAGAGATCAGAAACCCTCAAATCTTACTTTTCATGAATCCAGAATTTAAGCGTAGTCTAGCGGTTGTGATTGGTATCAATCAATATCAAAGGGGAATTCACCCCCTGAAAACGGCTAAACCCGATGCGGTAAAGTTTGCTCAGATTCTCAAAAAAGCCTTCTGTTATACCTTAATTCATCCCACCTTAAAACAAAGACCGATCCTCGATCAAGGGGCAACGTTACATCACCTGCGATCGCTGTTAACCGACATTTTACCCCATCAAATTCAACCCACCGACCAAGATCGCCTTATTTTCTATTTTGCCGGTCATGGCATCGCTCGTAATAGTGAAGGCGGCCCCCAAGGCTATCTTGTTCCCCAAGATGCAGACGTCCATGATTCCCAATCGTTATTATCGATGCGAGACGTTCATGATGCGTTATTGAAGTTAAATTGCCGTCATGTCTTGATCATTCTAGATTGTTGCTTCGCAGGGTCGTTTCGTTGGGCAAGTACCCGAAAATTCACCCCTTTACCTCAAAAAATCCACTGGGAACACTATTATCGCTTTATTCAATCTCCCTCATGGCAAGTGATCACTTCATCGGCGCACAATCAAGAAGCGATAGATTTTTTAAGCCAAGATAATCGAGGTGTCAGTGAAAAAAGTTACCACTCTCCCTTTGCAGAAGCCTTATTTGATGGATTACTTCAACAAAAAGCAGATTTAACCCAAGATGGCATTATTACTACCCCCGAATTGTACCTTTATCTACGCAATGCGGTTGAATTAAAATCCAGTGTCTTACAAACCCCCGGCCTATGGCCATTGAAAAAACAGGATCGGGGCGAATTTATTTTCAAATTACCTCATACTGAACCTAAATTAGAACCTGCACCCTCTTTAAATCCTGAAAACAATCCCTATCGAGGGTTAGCATCCTTTGACGAACAGCATTCTGCTTTTTTCTTTGGTCGGGATGCCTTGATTCAACGTCTTTTTTATGTCGTTTCCCGTCCTCAACACCCCTTAACCATCGTATTAGGCAGTTCAGGTTCAGGAAAATCAAGCTTAGTCAAAGCAGGTTTATTGCCCTATTTGCGCAATTATGAGCTAAATCTGGTTCAATTAGCTTATATCAGTTTTTTTATTCTAAAAACGATTCCTAACTGTCCCATCGTTTATTTGCCCCTTTATTCTACCTGTCAGTGGCAAATTTTAGATATCATGCGGCCGGGGGAACATCCCTTAACCGCGATCGCTCAAACCTTTTCCACTTTAGACCCACAAATTACGGCAGAGAATATCAAAGAAAATAAAAGGTATTTGGCAAATGTTATTAAAAAATGGAGTGAAAATAATCCTAAGCAAAACTTACTCTTAATTATTGACCAATTTGAGGAATTAAGTACCTTTACCCTAACGGTAACCTCACCCTCTTCTCAGTTTAAGAAATTAGAGGATAAAAAGGTGAATGAGGCAAAAGGAAGATTATTCTCGCTTTTTCGTGATATGAAAGCTCAATTGGAGGAAGATTTAGCGCAAAATTCCCTTAAAAAAACAGAATTCGATTACTTTTTAGAGCTACTAAGCGATTTACTCCAAGAATGTCCTCAGTTGAAAGTCGTTATAACCTTACGCTCTGATTTTGAAGCAAGATTTGCTAAATCTGCCCTTAAAACCCATTGGGATGCACATAGTCGTTTCATTATCCCTCCAATGGGTCTAGACGAATTAAAACAAGCCGTAGAACGGCCAGCGATTGAAATGGCCTTATCTTTTGAACCGACTGATTTAAGCGATCGCTTAGTCGAACAAGTGTATCAAACACCGGGCGCATTACCCTTACTCTCCTTTACCCTCAGTGAATTGTACTTTCAACTTTATCAACAGTGGCAGAAAGACGAAAATACCAGCCGTTGTTTAAAGGTAGATGAAGAATTTGACCAACGAGGAGGAGTAGGCGGCTTTTTAACCCGTCGGATGAACGAAGAATATGAAAATTTACCCGATGATCGCCATCGTCAGCTTTTACGGCGCATCCTCTTGAGGATGATTGAGCTTGAAGGAGGAGAAGTCGTACGACGCAAAGTCTTTCAATCTGAATTAACCTATCCTAGTCAGTCAGAAAATGACTGTGTTCAGACGATTTTAAACCGTTTAATTGATGCCCGTTTGATTATCACTGGACAAGATAGGGAAACGGGTGAAACCGATTACGAACCCGCTCATGATTTTTTAGGAAGGGGATGGGATAAACTTCAAGAATGGATAAGACAAGAGCAGGAAAATCTAGTATTACAGCGACTGTTGGTATCTGCCGCCAAAGCGTGGCAAAAAAATCAACTCAATCGGGATCTTTGGCATAGTAATTCCCGTTTAGATCAATTAAGAGAAATTCAACACTCCAAAGAAAATTGGTTAAATATCCTAGAAAATCAATTTATTCAGCGTAGCTTTGATTACAAACAGCTAATTAGTCGTATTCGTTTTACTTTGTTTAGTTTTGCCTTGATTAGCTTAAGTGGATTAACGCTTTGGGCATTAAGAGAACAGCGTAATACTCTGATGGGTCAAATGAGAACCTCCTTAAAGTCAGCCCAAATTAATTTAAGCATCAATCAATCTTTTGATGGTAAATTAGATGGTTTGCAAGCAGGAAAATTGCTAAATCATCCCTTATTGCGTTTTTTTCCGGTTAATCAACCCTTAAAAGATCAAATTCAAAATATCCTACAATGGTCAGCATTCCAAGTCAAAGAAAATAACCGAATTCATACAGAAGGGGGAATAATTAGAAGTTTTTTGAGTGAAAATAATCAAATTATTGCAGGTGCAGGAGAAAACGGCAAAATTTATCTTTGGAGTCAGGCAGGAAAACCCTTAAACGCATGGCAAGGCGACAAACAACGTGTCTGGAATGTAACTGTGAGTCCTGACAATCAAACAATAGCGAGTGCAGGGGAAGATGGCATCGTGCGTCTATGGGATTTAAACGGTCAATTATTGCGAGAATTGAAAGGACATCGGGGATTAGTGCGCTTTGTTCGCTTTAATCATGAGGGAAAGATACTCGCTAGTACGGGAGGAGAAGACGGAAACGTGATCTTGTGGGATCTTGCCACCGGAAAATCTCGACAATGGTTGGTAGATTCAGTCTATTTCGCTAAGTCGGTTGATTTTAAGCCGAATAATTCCTTGATTGCTACAGTCGGAAAAGACCAAACCCTTAAAATTTGGGATTTACAAGGAAATTTAAAGAAAAAATTAGCATTTCACGGTTGGAATGTTGTCTTTAGTCCAGACGGACAGTATATCGCCAGTTCAGGGGATGATGGTACAGTGATACTTTTGAATAATCAGTATCAGTTAATTAAACGATGGCAAGTCGACCAACAACGAGTCTGGAGCGTCATTTTTAGTCCAGATAGTCAATTGATCGCTAGTGCAGGGGAAGATGGCACAGCTAGACTTTGGAATTTACAAGGAGAAGAAATACAACGCTTTCGCGGTCACACAGGGCCGGTTCGTACCGTCAATTTTACCACAAATCGTCAACAATTAATTACGTCTGGGGATGATGGAACGACACGAATTTGGTCACTACAAAACCAATCTTTAAAACAATTTGTAGTAAAGGATATTCAGGTCAATCAAATTGATTTTAGCTCAGATGGTCAACGTTTAATTCTTTCGGGTTTGCTAGGAAAAATGAAGGCAACCGATTTACAAGGTCGAGAAATCTTTTTACAAAGTTCAGATCGTTTTTTTCTTGATCAACATACAGAATTTGCTCAAATCAAGAAACACCGACAAGGCGTAAATGACATAAAAATAAGTCCTAATAAAGCTTTGATTGCTATTGCCAAAAATGATGGGTCAATTCAAATTATTGACCCAAAAACACAACAAAACTGGGTGACGTTTAATGAACATATTGGCGAGGTTTATCATATTAATTTCAGATCAGATAGTCAATACTTAGTCAGTGCAGGACAAGATAAAACCCTCCGTCTTTGGGATTTAGAGAAGCGCAAAGCATCAGGTACAATTTTTCAAATTTATGATCGAGAGATTACGGCTGTTCAATTTAGTCCCAATCAACAATACTTAATTAGTGCAGATGATGCAGGAAATATTCAGTTTTGGGATTTAAAACAACGTCAAATCGCTTTAACTTGGAAAGCCTATCCTAACAAGGTTCAAAGCCTTGATATTAGCAATGATGGTCGTTTATTGGTAACAATAGATAACAATAGACTCGTCAAAATATGGGAACTTCAATCTTTTTCTCAACTCTTGGAATTACATTGTCGCAATTTAGGTAATTTTTTAAATTATAATGCCGAAATTGAGCTAAAAAATCTTTGTCAATAGTCAGTAACCTGTTACTAATTTGCTGGGCGTAACGAAAGAGATATAATCCCGTTTTTCTGATTATACTTAATACTCAAAATTGGGAAGGACGATGAGCGATCGCCACTTGAAGCTGAAGAGAATCTTTCCCATAGTGATTTTCAAGCCAGTATTCATAAGCTTTCCATGTTTTACCCCCTTTTTCTTGATTACACGCTTGACAAATAATCCAGAAATTATGACTATCCAATGCTAAGTGTCTTGCTAGGTTTTTTGGGTGTTTATGGTCAATTGTTGGGGGTGTTGGGTCTAAAGGATCAGTATTGTAATTCATTATTATTTGACAAACAGGACAAGGTTGATTGTGTTTAGAACGACGTAATGAACGAGCCTGATCTCCATAGGTAAAAATTTTCCATTGTTCTAGCGTTTCAGGATAGTGATTAAATTTCATGATCGCTCGGCGAACATTGTAATTAGACTTTTTATTGGCTTCAATTAATTTTTTAATGTCCATTGTAAAAGGGGTATAATTTTATTTTTTTAACTTTATAACTTTGGCATGAGGTTGCTTCTCTAGACAAGGATGTCTATTTCTGCGACTCGCATTATAATCAGATAAATGAGTTAATTTTCCATCTATTTCTGCTTCTGTTTTCTGTTTAAAGCGATCCCACTGTTCTAATGCTTGATTTGTGTTTTGGTTGGAAAGCCTATTATTTTTTTTTGCTTTTACTAGCATTTTCTGGAATTCTAATTCAGTTTCTACACAAATAGCTTTTTCAATTTTTTGCCACGCTTTTTTAGTCCGGAGGTCTAAACTTATGACCAAATCAGGATGAACTTTTTTAAGCTCTTGTGTATTAGTAACCCCTAAGGCTTCAAAAATTCTTTTTTTGAGTTCAAAAATTTTCATCTTTAAGACCACAAACTTTGTTGAATAAGAGTAAGAATATCTTTAATGTCCTGTTTTTTGATTCGATTAATTGGTTTGTTTAAAAGAGCTTTGACCGCTTCTGCAATATTAATTAATTTCTGATCCGACTCATTTTTGATAATATTGATTGTTTGATCAGCATAGTCAACAACTTCTTGTTTTTCTTGGCCTAAGCGTCTATTATTGACTTGCAATCGTTTATTTTTTTGAGAAGCATTTAAAGCAAATTTTTGGCCAGCCGTTGTTTGTGTTAAAAAATTAAGGAGTTGGATCACCTCGTCATCGGTTAATCCTCTAATATATTCAACATCTAATCCCGTTTTAGTCTTAAATCCGGAATTAGTAGGTCGGTATCTAAAGCTGGTACTCATTCGCTTTTGGTTAAGTTAATCGTTGAGAATATTGAGGAGTATTCTTAGATCAGTGATTCTCCCTCTTTTGATCATTATTGTTTTGGGGGGAGTTGGCAGTGATTTGAGTCACCCTTCAACAACAACAACCTTTTTGTGGAAAACGTTGAACCTCTAGGCGGTCATCAAGGTCTAAAAAAATGATTCCACGGGTGAGGCAAATGACAAGCGTTTTGATAGACAATCCTGCGAACCTCAGTGATACAGAACTGGTTAAACGGTGTCAGACGGGTAATGCTTCGTCTTTTCGCCAGTTATATCAGCGATATCAACAGCGTGTTCGTTCGACACTTTATCAACTCTGTGGCGGGGATATCCTCGATGATCTCGTTCAAGAAGTCTTTTTGCGAGTCTGGAAAAGCTTACCTAAACTGCGAGAAGCGGCCTATTTCTCAACGTGGTTATATCGTATTACTTGGAATGTGGCCACCGATGAGCGACGAAAATTCGCCAGACAACCGATTATTCACTCAGATGAGTCAACTTTGAAGTATACCCCTGCCTCCCGTCCTGATGAGGCGGATCTCATGCAATTACACTACCAAGATTTGGTACAGAGGGGACTACAAACCCTCAACCTCGAACATCGAGTGGTGATGGTTCTTCACGATTTAGAAGATATTCCTCAGAAAGAAGTGGCGCAAATTCTACAATTACCGCTAGGAACCGTCAAATCTCGCTTATTTTATGCACGCAAGCATATCAAACAATATCTTCAATCTCAAGGAGTTCTCCTATGACTCAATGGTCTGATGATGAAGTGTTAGTCGGTTTTCTAAAGGAATATCGTCCTTTTCCTCCTCCGGCAAATCATGCCCTTGAAAACCAAATTATGGAGCAAATTTCCTTTCAATCAACCTCAAAACTTTTTAATTTTAATCTCAAGTCCATCGGTGTAGCCACAGCAATTATGGCTAGTTTGACGGTGGTTTGGGGATTAGGGAGAATCCATCATCCCCTGTCTAAAATAGCAGCCTCACCCGAAGAACTGGAAGCCTTTATGGTGGAAAGTTGGTATGGCAGTATGGGAGATACGGATACTGATTCCTATCCCTATCGTCCTATTACGGCTGATTGGTTATTGTTAGAAAATTCTGACTAATAATCCCTTTATTTCTTTTGATTAAAGCTTACAACCCGTTTTGCTTAATGTCCTAATTCCTTTTTTAGGAGGGTATTCCCATGACCATAACTCGTTTTATTCTAGTGACCAGCGTCTTCGCTTTATCGTTCGGCAGTCCTGTCGTTTTAGCTGAATCTCCGCAGGTTGAGCCATCTAAATCAACGTTAGCACAAGCCTCTCCCCGTCATTACGCTCAACGTCCCGACAAAAAGAGAGGTGCCGATATGATGGAGCAACTTGACCTCTCGGATCAACAAAAACAGCAATTAACCGATATTCGGCAAAAATATCAACAGAAAATTGACCCCAAACAGCAACAAGTCAAAACCTCTCGTCAAGAATTAAATCAAATGCTAGCAAGTAATGCGTCTGACCGTTCTATTCGGTCTAAACATCAGGAAATTATGCAATTGCACGAAGAAATTAGCAATCTTCGCCTAGAAAGCATGCTAGAAGTTCGAGGCATCTTAACCTTAGACCAAAGACGGGAATTTGCTCAATTAATGGAGAAACGGCGAGATTCGCACCGTCGTCGCCTGAATAATGCCCCTAATTCTTCTACCGACGAACCTAATGATTTAATGCCTTAATTTTTGAAGGTTTGAAACTTGGAACGCTGTTCTGGCTTTCGCTGTCTCTACAGTTAAGGCCAGGATTTTATCTTAAGATAATTAGACCTTTTGCATTATTGATTTTTGTAACGGAATCTGGAGGCATGACTTTATCATTCTAAGGTTATCCCCACTGCTTCTGGTCTTCAAATTTCGTGCATAAGTCTGATTAAGATTCTGCCAAAGTGAGTATGCCAGCCCTCAGTGTCTCATGCTAGGCTATGAATCCTAATGTATGGTAATTTTCAGAATTTTGTGATAGATGATGCTGTTTCTCCTCTCTCTGTCTGATACCTTATTTCTCTAAGCATATGTTCTTAATTATTTTCGTAGGTTATCATTCTTTATTATCTATTATCAAACTCTTTACAAAACTTAACAAACTTGCTAAGATTAGACCAATGAAATTATTAAATCCTACAATTTTCCCAGAATTACCCCTGTAGTACTGTTCTGACTTCTATCCTTAGCGATACACCTTTTTATCTCATTCTTTTAACGTCTAGTCGACTTTTAGGTCATGAAGACATCAAACTACTCTCCAGATCCGGTTCGTGCCTATTTACGCGAAATTGGCCGAGTCCCCTTATTGACTCACGAAGAAGAGATTCTCTTGGCAAAACGGGTACAACGGTTAGTAACCATCGAAGAAATGCGGGAATCCTTGAAAGAAACAACTGGGCAAGAACCCAGCCTAAGTCAGTGGGCAAAGGCCGCGAATTTAGCTGAAAAACAGCTAAAACAGATCATTGAATCGGGCGAAATGGCTAAACGCAAAATGGTAGAAGCCAATCTTCGTCTCGTGGTTTCAGTCGCCAAGCGGTATCTCAAACGCAATTTAGACTTACTGGACTTGATTCAGGAAGGAACGATCGGGATGCAACGAGGAGTTGAGAAATTTGATCCCACCAAAGGATATCGTTTCTCTACTTATGCTTACTGGTGGATCCGTCAGGCGATTACCCGCGCGATCGCCGAAAAAAGCCGTACCATCCGCTTACCGATTCACATTACCGAAAAGTTGAACAAAATCAAAAAGGTTCAACGCAAACTGTCTCAAGAAAAGGGAAGAGCCGCAACGGTGGCAGAATTGGCCGAAGAACTGGAATTAACCCCCAAACAAGTTAGAGAATATCTTGAACGTTCTCGTCAACCCCTATCTTTAGATTTAAGAGTGGGGGATAATCAAGATACGGAGCTAGGAGATTTATTAGAAGATCCTGGCACGTCTCCCGAAGAATTTGCCGCTCATGCGTCATTACAAGTGGATTTAGAGCAACTAATGGCGGATTTAACGCCTCAACAACAGCAAGTTCTGGTCTTACGCTTTGGCTTGAATGACGGACAACCCTTAACCTTGGCGAAAATTGGAACTCATCTTAATATTAGCCGTGAGCGAGTTCGACAAATTGAACGAGAAGCGATCGCTAAGCTTCGCAAACGAAAAGCCAATATCCGAGAATATTTAGCGAGTTAAAGTTCTGAACCTCTGATTCCCTGATTGTAACGGTCGGGGGTCATTCGTGACAACTTAAGAGAATAAAGTAGATGTCAAGAACAGTTTTCCAGTGATTGGAGGCGGATGGGAAAGAAAGGACTCGCTTTATCCTAAAATAAATCAGAATAAACTATGATTAACTTTCAATGAGTCGAAAAA
>JBGTGT010000055.1:0-73549 GCA_041746575.1 Microcystaceae cyanobacterium | reverse complement strand
ATACCATTTTTCTAAATTCCTGAGAGAGATAGAGCGTTGAGAATAAAATCCCAACTCGTCAAAGACTGAATTGTCTCTCGACTGAAACTTTCCAAAATTTGACTAACTTCATCTCTTAATTTATCTAGATGTTCAAAGTTTAGCCAAGTCAAGAAACTTTTAAGATGTTCCCACAATCTTTCAATCGGATTAACTTCAGGAGTATAGGGGGGTTGAAACAAGAGAATAAGGTTTTCAGGAAGGTTTAAATATTCGGTTGTATGACTCGGAGCATTGTCAATTTGAAGAATTTGTATTTCTTCGGGATAAGCTTTACTAAAAAGCTCTAAAAAGGTTTCAAAATAAGGAGTATCTAAATGAGAAAACTCATCATAAAATGTCTCTCCCGTTTGAGGTTCAACTAGACCGTAAAGATAATAATAATCCAATTTCCATTGTTTCTCTCCTTGCGGTTTAACTCCTTTGAGAGTCAAGACTTTTCCTTCAATTGTTTGAAGTTCCAATCGAGTTTCATCTCCGCACCAATAACGAATTTTCTGTCTTTCTCCTCTTTCTTGTCGAACTATCGCTACTATGCCTGTTAAACGTTCGGCTAACTCTTGTTTAAATTTTTCTATCGTTCCTTTTTCTTGCTTTATACTTTTTGGACGTGGAACTTTCAATTTCGCTTGAAACTCAATATGGCAAATTCTCCACACCGTTATATAACTGATTTTTAGACCTTTTACTATTTCTAGCCACAGGACGACTTCTTGATAAGATATAAACCCTTCTTTCTCTTTTAATTCTTAATGTTCGGATTTAAAATCCGAACGAAGTTGAATAGCGGCGGCTGTCTCTACATCTATTACTTCTGGTCTTCCCGGAGTCCTTAAGTTTTCTAGCTCTTCTTCTTCCTCTTCTTCTGAGAGCAATCCTTTCATTCCTTTTTCTCTATAAACTTTTAACCAGCGATGAATTGTACTTTCTCCTCTGCCCATTAAGACGGCTAAGTATCTGACGGTTTCTACTGCTTTAATCTTTAACAGGTAGAGGCATTGTACTTTAGCAAACCCTCAGCTACTGCTTTGCTTTTTCATTAATCCTTTCAATTCTTCCGCTGATTCCTTGATTTCTATTTGAGGCACTCCTGTCATTTTTCTTCTCCTTATTTTAACCTGCTCTAAGTCTCTCACACTTTTTGAAAAATGGTATAATCTCTGCCAAGGAATTTCTTCTAAAAGCAAATAGGCTGTTATTTAGAGCATACCCAGTTAAAGCCTTTAATTTTCAGAAAAGTTATAGGCGTGAAAAACACAAAAAATCCGCCTGTATCAAAGACGGAATTAAGGGTATAAGGTATCTTTTGTCTTAAGCCGCCTTCAAACCATGAGCCGACATTTTCATGACTTCACGGGTGGTAAAGCCAATATTTGCTAAGGTTTCCCCATAGCTAATCATGAAATCTTCGATTAAGGCTTCTTTTTCCATGCTGAGGATTTTAGCATCTTCTTCGACAGAATTTAACATCCGCCAAACCACGGGAAGGTTGTCAGCGTTAGCTTCTTCTAATTCTGCTTTAGACTCCTCAAAATGTTCTTTTAGCCAAACTTCACCGAAATTCAGGTGAGTATATTCATCCTTAACCACGCCTTCGGTAATCTTACGGGCAAAGGGGTCAGCAACAGGGATATAAATATTATAAGCAGCGATCGCAAAGGCTTCAATGATTAAAGATTGAATCAAAAAACAAGTGACGATTTTGTCTTCTGCTTGTGCTTTTTGAAAATTGCCGTGTAATTGGGCAAAAAATTCTTGTGCGTAGTCCATATCAGGAGTAACATCCAGATTTTTACCACAGGATTGGAAGCCTTTCATGTGGCGATTTTCCATCTTGGCTAAGCGAATTAACTCCTCCTGATAGTCGGGGAGCATTTCTCCCATTTTGAGGTAATTATTGTAAGCTTCTTTTTCTCCTTCAATTACGATGGCATTAATGCGACTGTAGGCATCTTTGTAAGTGTTACTGCTGTAATCGAGAGGGGATTGTAGGGCAACGTTTGACATGAGGGTTTAATCTCCGCTATGGGTTTCAATAAGTGTTGGGAATGGCGATTAATCACTCCCTGATTTTACCTTAAGGATTTTTAATAAAGATAGGTCTTTTCTACTATAGAAGATTCTAGGCAAGTTCGTCAAAGAGAATAACAGAGACATATCTCTAAAAGTGGACGCTTAACAAGCGTTAGGGCAAATTTGATTTAATTTTTCTCATCTTTTTACTCTATAATTTCCTTTGACACTATCTTAAAAGATAAAGAATTTCTATTTTTTCTAGAATGACTGCCGATAAAACTGCTGTTGATTGCATTTTTCCTTCTCTTTCCATCACTTATCGCTATTTTGATGATGCTATAACTTTGGCGTTGCTGAATATAATGTTGATCAAGCTCTCAAAATGCAAATCTCCGATAAAGCTATAACTAATAAAGTGGCTGAAGCGTAGGGTTTTTGGTACTCTGGACGATTAGCGTCTGATTATAGGCAATTATTTGGAGAATTACCCTCGCAGGCCGTAAAATCGTAGGCTTGTATTACATATTACAATTGAGCGTAATAATATTTTACAAATTAAGCGGGAAATGAGCGTTTTTCGGCTCTAGACAGAACGAATGTTGTTTGATAATTTAAATTTGTGGGTAGCTTTGCACCCAAAATAGGATGTTTCAGAAATTTTTACGAAATGGCTTTTCTCCTAATCTCACGCCAAGTCAACCCTTCTCAGTAACAGGAAAAACACAATGCCAAACGGTAAACCCAATATTTTGATTATTTGGGGCGACGACATCGGAATTAGTAATCTAAGCTGTTATTCTGACGGTTTAATGGGTTATCGTACCCCCAATATCGACCGTATTGCTAAAGAAGGAATGCGCTCACTATTATGGCGAGCAAAGTTGTACGGCAGGACGCGCGGCTTTTATCACTGGACAAAGCGTTTTTCGCAGTGGACTAAGCAAAGTCGGTCTTCCGGGGGCAGCAATAGGCTTCCGTGCCGAAGATCCCAGTATTGCCGAACTTTTAAAACCTTTAGGCTATAAAACAGGGCAATTTGGCAAAAATCACTTTGGTGACAGAGATGAACATCTGCCTACTATGCACGGGTTTGATGAATTTTTCGGTAATCTTTATCACCTTAACGCTGAAGAAGAACCTGAACTTCCCGATTATCCTAAACCAGCAGATTTTCCTAATTTCCGCCAAAACTTTGAACCTCGTGGCGTTTTACACTGTTGGGCAGACGGTAACGGCGGCCAACGCGTTGAAGATACCGGCCCCTTAACCAAAAAACGGATGGAAACCATCGATGATGAAGTATTAGAGAAAACCAAACGCTTTCTCGGCGATGCCAAAAATGCCGATGAACCTTTCTTTATCTGGTTTAATACCACCCATATGCACTTCCGCACTCATTGCAAACCCGAAAGCAAAGGACAAGCCGGACGGTGGCAGTCAGAGTATCATGACACTATGATTGACCATGATAAGGTCGTCGGCGAATTGCTCAATCATTTGGATGAATTAGGTCTGGCAGAAGATACTATCGTTATGTATTCTACCGACAATGGCCCTCACATGAATAGTTGGCCAGATGCGGGAATGACGCCTTTCCGAAACGAAAAGAATTCTAACTGGGAAGGGGCTTATCGTGTTCCTTCTATCGTACGCTGGCCGGGTAAAATTGAGGCCGGTTCGGTGTGCAATGGCATTGTGAGTCATTTAGACTGGTTACCGACCTTACTTGCCGCCGCCGGAGAAACCGAAATTAAGGATAAGCTGTTAAAAGGGCATCAAGTAGGTAGTAAAACCTTTAAAATTCACCTTGATGGCTACAATATGCTGGATTATTGGACAGGTGAAACCGATAAAAGCCCCCGTGTTGAATTTTTCTACTTCTCTGATGATGGGGATTTAACAGGATTACGTTACGATAACTGGAAACTGGTTTTCATGAAACAGCGTTGTACGGGAACGTTGCAAATTTGGGCAGAACCTTTCACAGTATTGCGAGTGCCTAAAATCTTTAATTTGGTGACAGATCCTTACGAACGGGCAGATATTACCTCGAATACCTACTGGAATTAGTTATTAAATCATGCTTTCATGGTAGTTCCGGCTCAATCTTATGTGGGTCAATTTTTAGAAACCTTTAAAGACTATCCCCCTCGTCAGAAGGCGGCTAGTTTCACCGTCAGCGATGCGTTAGAGAAAATGTCCAAAGGGATGACCAGTACTTAGTATTTGAGTGCTTTAATTTATGAAGAAGAGGAATTTGGAAATTTTTCTATTTTTTATGGTTCGTCACCGATGCACCTCTACCATCAATCTCGCAAAAAGTTGTCGCGCAATGTTTCAATAGGTAAGCAAATCGTAATCTTTTAAATTACGTTTGCCTCATTCGCTATGATTGAACAGTAAGATGAACATGAGCTTTATTAAAAAATGGAAAGGTCTGAACTGGGTCATCCGATTTCCTCTAGAGTGCAAAAAGCGTCGAATACCCTGCAAATTGCGGGAAATGTGGGATTCTGGTTACAGTTAGTCTTGGGTGTCTTTGCGGCGGCTTTGCTACTCCTCTCATCGGCAGGTTTAGCAGGACAGGGAAAAAGCACTACCGGAACGGGATTAAGCCTTTTTTGTGCCGCCGCCGGTGTTGTGGCCTTAGCAATTAGCGTGGTTCTCTGTTTTCGCTATAAGCGAATTGCCCAGCTAATGCGAGTTCTTGATGGGGAACAACGTCCTAAGAAAAAAAATACCTTACAACTGGTTAAATTTGGCTTATTAACCAATTTAGCAGGAATTTCTCTCGCTGTTTTAGGGGCTGAGGCTTTTGTAGGTATTATCTGGCGCAAATTGTCCAACGTTCCCCAAGGAGCTTCAGTGTATGATACCCGTGAACTGGTAACCCCCAATGAAATTTTACTCGTTTTAGCCAATACCCATACCATTCTCTGTCATGTGGTGGGTTTAGCGATTACTTTATGGCTCTTAGATAGACTGAATAATGAATAAGTTATATCATAAACAGTCATTGAAATCATCAGATTTACCCTATGCAACGCACTCGATTAAACACCCTTGTTGATAATTTCCTCAATCAACTGAATCAATTTTTTAGTAATCCTTGGCGACGGATTTCTTTAATTTTATTGGCGTTATTTTTTGGGATTTTTGTAGGAGAAGCCGTTTCTACGACTGTTGGACAGGCAGCGCAATGGGATGTGATAGTAGCGGCTATGATTTTAATCTTTACTGAATTCGTGAGTCGGATTGCTTATCGTCGTTCTGCTTCAATCAAGACTCGTTCTCTTTGGATGGATGTGTTGAATCTTTTTAAGGTTGGTATTACCTACAGTTTATATCTAGAAGCCTTCAAGTTGGGATCTTAGAACCATTTGAGAGGAGAAAGGGGAGAGATTTTGTTTTTTTCTCTCCTGACTACTACCTTTTTACTGCCTCTAAGATTTGAGAATAATAAAAACGGGTACTGGTCATCGATTTTCGTTGAACTGTCAAGCCATTATCTTGTAGAATTTTAATGATATCGTTGGCTTTGTGTTGATAAGCACGCGTTGTTTTACTTGGCCCCGGAAAAAATTCACCTACCTTTTTCAGCAGAGATAAGAAAACAGTTTTGGGTGCAAAGCTAAGAATTAGTCGTTTTTCCGCTAGAGACGCTAAATGGGCAATCATCGCTTCTGCTTCATCGTTAGGATAGTGAATCAAAACATCTAAACAGATAACCGTATGGTAACTTCCTTGAAGTTCTTCGAGATCTTGTGTCGCAAAGCGGAGATTTTTAGGGTTTTCTAAGGACTGACTTGCCCGTTCACTCGCTTCATTAACCATTTTTGCAGAGATATCGCTGGCAAATATCGTTGCACCTGCTTCAGCCAAGGGAATACTCAAGCTACCGACACCACAACCTGCATCACAAATCGTCAGTTGCGCCAAATCGCCATCTGCTTTTAACCAATCAATCACAGTATCGATGGTTTTTTGATGACCAATCCGAATATCATTTTGAACCTTATTTACGTCTCCATTGCCATAAATTCTGCGCCAACGGTCAAATCCTGTCGAGTTAAAATAATCTTTAACAATGGTTTTATCATCTAGGGTAGTCATCATTTTTAGGGATTAGGAATTAAGCGTAATGAGGGAGGGAGGACAATTAACTAATTTATCAGGTTTGGACAGTTTGCACAACTCGGCCAGTGAACAGTGACCCATTATTTTGATTTTTACCCCTAAAATAGAGATATTTATCTTTCCTTTCTTGATTTAATCAAAAAAAGAAAAACAGGCTGAAAGTGCCTGTCATTTTCCAAGAAAAATAGTGTTAGTGGACTATTTTGTCAACTGAGTCAACATCGAATTAGAACGTTCAACAAACGATTTCATTCCTTCTGCATCAAACCCTTTTTGTGAGATCAAAGCTAAGTCATAAACATGACAACAGAGCATTTTTGCCATTGTCCCCGAAGGAGACTCGCCACTGCCTTGAATAATACTTCCTTGGCTGAGTTTATAGATATTTTCAATCAAAGGATGAGCAGTATTTACTAAGAGAACGTGTTGGTCTGGAAACCTCATATTATCCTGCTGCATCAAGGCGGTCATCTCTTGTAAGCGGCGCATCGCTTCGGGCAATAATACCATTGCAGGAGGGGTACTTTGAGGATTATCAGATTTGATTGCCTCTGTTTTGATATTAATTTGTGAGTTGTTTAAAGCCTGTTCAAATAAGGTCTTAATTTGCTCACTTCGGGTTTTATTGGTAGTGGGGTCAACAATTTCGTTGTTACTATCTTCTTGAATTAGGGTTTTATCCAATTCCGAATCAACCCGAGAAAATTGAACATCCGAATGTTCCCGTTCGAGGAAAGGAATAAAGTAATTGTTATCAATGAAAGTGTCCATAAAGAGGACTTCTAACCCTTGATTTTTGTACAGTTCAACGTAAGTGGCTTGGGTGTTTTTGTCCGTACAGTAGAAAACTCGATTTTCGTGTTTTTCTTTATTCCGTTCTAGGTAGGCATTAAGGGTAGTATAACCCGCTTGTTCGTAAGAATTTTCTCCCTTGTTAGTTTGGGGTAATTCTTGCCAAGCATCTCCTTCCGTTTGAATTTCTACTGACGGGGTTTCTTCCGCTTGAGGAACTTGATAAGTGGTACGATAAATGAGAATGTCTTCAACTTGTTTCTTGAATTTTTCATCCTTTAACGAACCGTATTTGACAAACGTTCCTACATCTTCCCAACAGCGAATATATTCGGTTGTATTCTCCTCATAAAGTGATTTTAAGCGATCGCCAATTTTACGGGCAATATAATCTGCAATCCGACGAACAGTACGATGATTGGTCAGAGAACTCCGAGACACATTTAACGGAATATCAGGACTATCAATAACGCCCCGTAAAGGCATCAAGAAATCAGGAATGATCTCTTCACAATGATCGCTGACAAACACTTGATTACAAAACAGTTTAATTTGACCGTGGGAAATATCAACGTCGGGTCTTAATTTGGGAAAATAAAGAATCCCATTCAGCAGAAAAGGATAATCTGTATTTAAGTGAACCCACAGTAAAGGTTCTTCTTGAAAAGGATACAGATAACGGTAGAATTCAAGGTAGTCTTCATCCTTAAGGTTTTGCGTAGATTCTTTCCAAATCGTTGTTTTTTTATTAATTTGTTCTCCTTCAAATTGAATCGAAACGGGAACAAAATCAGAATACGTTTTCACCAGTTGACGAATTCTTTGGGGTTCTAAATACTCTGTTTCTTCTTCTAAAAGAGTTAGCGTAACCATTGTGCCAATGGTATTAAGACTAGATTCTGTTAATTCAAATTCGGGTGAACCATCACAAGACCAATGAACAGCTTGCGCTCCTTCTTGATAGGATAAGGTGTCAATTTCTACTTTTTTCGCCACCATAAAAGCAGAATAAAATCCTAAACCAAAATGACCAATTAAATCATTGGCACTTTTGTGATATTTAGTAATGAATTCTTCCGCACTGGAGAAAGCAACTTGGTTAATATATTTCTTGATTTCTTCGGTGGTCATGCCGATGCCATTATCAGAAATGGAAAGGGTTTTTTGTTCTTTATCCACCGCAATAGTAATTTCAGGTTCAGGTACATCTCCCTTTACTTCTCCTGCGAAAGAGGCCATTTTTAGTTTGGCAATCGCATCCGCACTATTAGAGATTAATTCCCGTAAGAAAATTTCGTGATCGGTGTAAAGGGATTTTTTAATGATCGGGAAGATATTCTCAGTATGGATGGTAATGTTACCTTTCTCTAATACAGTCATAGGGATCTTTCTTCATAAAAATAGACAGTTCTTGTCTTTAATTCTGCCCGATTTTTGCAGGAGAACCCCTTTGGGATTACACCCCCTATTCTATTCGGATATCCGTACCTAGGGAAGTAAGCGGTAGCGGCCGAAATTTATCCTGCAAAAGCCGATAAATTCAAGTAAAATGCTTAATTTCAACAGGTTACTGATTACGGTGTTTGTCTTAAGCTACCATAAGAGAAAAATGCCTTTTTGAGATGCCATGAGTTATGACGGGACAAGATTTACATCAGCTACTCAAAGATAAATGGGGATATTCGTATGATGTTCAACTTAAAAAAATAAGGGGGCGCATTTTTGTGCAGATCATGTGGAAATATCTTGAACAAGTCTCTTTTCCCCTATCTGAAACTGAATATCTTGAACATCTCAGCGCAGTAGTGACTTATCTTGATGCGTGGGGAAGCGTCCAACAAGTGAAGGATCATATTGAAAAAACCCGTGAACGTCCAAGATTGGGAAAAGCCGTCAGTATTCCCCTTGATTTAGGCGATCGCAGCTCAGAATGGATTTTAGAATAACTAACTTGGCTCACGTCCCCGAATAAGGTAACGTATCATATTATGCACAGTTATGATCCTGATGACCTAAACCTCCTTGAAGACACCGCCCAACTAGACAGTCCCCTCGATCATCTTGATGACGTTCCTGAACCGGAGACTGCGCCTGATGCGGAAGAAATGCTGATGCTATTGAGTGATCCTGACCCCTCTAAACGGATGTTGGCTACTCGAGCTTTTTGTGATCTACAGGATAGTCGCGCCATTCCTCCTCTGATTGCCTTACTCGATGACGTCTGTCCCCTCGTCCGAGTGAGTGCGGCCTATGCTTTGGGCAGTAATTTGAGTCCTGATACAGTAGAACCCTTAATTAACATCCTAAATAACGATTGGAACGGTTATGTGCGTAAAGGCGTGGTTTGGGCTTTAGGCAATTGTGGCGATCGCCGCGCTTTAGCTCCCCTCCTTCATGCTTTGAAAACGGATATTTCAGCTGTTCGTCTTTGGGCAGCTAGTGGATTGGCTCAAATTGCTAAACTGGCTTATACAGATGTTATTAGTACGATTCCTCCGTTAATTGAAGGATTACGAAGAGACAAAGTTGCCGCCATTAGAAGTAATTGTGCATGGTCGATTGGTCAATTGTGTCGAGAATTACCCTCAAATGTGGTCTATGCGACAGCAATAGATGCGCTATTAGAGGCGTTGGTGGAAGATGAAGATTTAGGGGTTAAAGAGGACGCTAAAGGCGCATTATTAAAGCTAGGCGATCCGCGCGGTTTACAAATGATTGAAGCCTTAGAATTAGAAGGGATTATTTAAAAGTTAAGCTAAAAAGAGGACTAGCAATAATGGGACGTCAAGCTAAGCTCAAAAAAATCCGTAAAGTCAATGAGTCTGAAGCGAATTTATCAGATAAATCATCGGATAGCGATCAATTTATGCAGAATGTCAAGAAATATAAGGTTATGCCACAGAATGCTCCAGAAATTCCCCACGATCAGCCGAAACCTCAAGTTTAGAATGATATCAAATCTTTTTAATTGGACGTGATTGCGATTCTTTAACGACAAGGGTGTAATCAAAATCAAACGAATTCGATATGACTGTTTGCTTAACTATGGATTCTGGGTTCAGGGTGCAAAGTAGAGAGAATTTTGCTTTCAATCATAGATAACGCTTCTAAACGTTGTTTTACTTCCTCTCGTTCAAAATAATGATCCGCTAGCACCCAATAAATGCCATAATGACGGGCTTCTGAAGCCATTAAACTGCGATAAAATTTCGCTAAATCGAGATCAGGGCAATATTCTGCTAATAATCCTAACCTTTCGTGGGAACGGGCTTCAATTAAGGCGGATACTAAGAGAAAGTCTAACAGCCGTTGGGGTTCTTGGTGACGAATCGCCGCTTTTAACTGAGAACCGTAGGGAGGTGCAGACAAGTGAGCCAGAGAAATTCCTCGTTTATCTAACCATTGATTGACTAATTCAAAGTGTTCTAATTCTTCTTGGGCGATAGCAGTCAGTTTTCGCACCATTAGCGTATTAGACGGGTAACGAAACATTAAATTGATGGCCGCGCTGGCCGCCTTACGCTCACAATGGGAATGATCGAGTAAGATCGTGTCTAAATGGGCGATCGCCATTTCCACCCAAGCGAATTGGGTAGGGGTTTGCAAAATGTTGACGGTGGGAAGAGTCAGAGGGGACACAGGCTGATTTATGCTTAATCTTAGGTCAATTTATTTTATTTTATTCTAGAGCTATGCTAGATAAGGTCATTGACACTCTCACGCACGTCGCTAGGCTTTGGGCGGAGATTCTCCATTCAACGATTCGACTTGCTTTAACAGGATTTCTCCTGAAGCGTTTTGACTATCCAGTAGCCAAGTTCCGAGATGCCCTCTCGTACTCAATCCTTTTTTAAGGATATTAATACTAGCTGCCACGTCCCTATTTTCTATGTATCCACAAGAACAATTATGCGTTCTAGTTGATAGGGATTTTTCGGTTCTTTTTCCACAAACAGGGCATTCTTGAGTCGTAAATTGTGGCAGAAGAGCAACGGTTATCTTGCCTAATTTCCAACCCAAATACTCTACCCATTTGCGGAATTGATACCAGCCAGCGTCATTAATTGCTTTAGACAAGTGATGGTTACGAACCAAATTCTTGACCGGTAAGTCTTCGTAGCAAATGCAGTCGTTAGAAGCATATACGGTTCTCGCCAGTTTCTTAGCGTGTTCTTCCCGTTGCCTACTTATTCTCAGGCTGAACAGTTGAACACAAAACTTATCCTAGCGTAAGATTTCTGCTTTGTGTAAAAAACCCTTTCTTTACGCCTGAGGTCTTCCCGTCGAGCAAGCGATAAAACGGTTGTCTTGGTGTCTTAGAGCAGTATAAAGTATATTAGGGAATAAAAAGTAATTGGCAAGCACGAGAACATAATTCGCTTAATTTTCGAGTTGGTCTAACAAATTTGCCTTTTTCAGCAAATATTTCAATAAGCCAATTTTGAGATCCTTATTGCTATGTATCAGAACGGAAATTTTTTGAGCAACATCAAGTTTCCGGTAAATATGATGACTCCCTTGTACTCTTAACAATATCCAGCCATTTTTCTCTAATAATTTAGCTAGGGCTTTTCCTGACATTGATTTCATATTGCAATCTCTACCACCTTAGCGTCAGATTGAATATCGAGAGCGTCTACGTCGACGGATAAATACCCTTCGATAGCTTCGTACAAATTTTCCAGTAATTCCTCAAAATTGTCTCCCTGTGTTGTACAACCGGGTAAGGAAGGCACTTCTGCCCAATATCCGCCTTCTTCTGCTTGATGAACGATGATTTTTAGTTTCATATCTGCAATTGCAATGATGATTAATCTCTACATTTCTAGTATATTAACTTAATCATGAGGGTTGATAATCAAGCGATATAGCCAGAGATTAGGTTCAATACAGCAAGAAACGACGAATAGGAATTAGGATTAATGATATTGATTAGTAGCATCTGACTAATTTATGCTTAATCTTAGGTCAATTTATTTTATTTTATTCTAAATGACAGCTTTACTCATTGCAGGAACAGATACAGGTGTGGGCAAAACGATGGTCACCACTGCTCTAGCATCTTATTATTTAACCTATCGTCCGAAAGAGACAATGGGATTAATAAAGTTGATGCAGACGGGAATGGGGGATGAGGAACATTATCGCTCACTTTTTGCAGAAAATCCTCAAATTGAGGTGATTACACCTCTCCGTTTTGCTGAACCTTTAGCTCCTCCTTTATCGGCGGCAAAAGAGGGTAAATCCATTGATTTAAAGGTCGTTTGGCAAGCGTTTAATAATGTGACTCAAAAACATCCCTTTACGCTCATAGAAGGCTTAGGAGGCTTAGGATCACCCGTCACCGATGAATTAACCCTTGGGGATCTCGCGGGATCTTGGCACCTCCCTATTATCTTAGTTGTTCCTGTCAAATTAGGAGCGATCGCTCAAGCGGTGGTTAACGTAAATTACGCCCGTTCTTGCAAGATTGCTTTAAAAGGGATTATCTTAAGCGATGTCAATGGCGTTTCGCCAGAAGACTTAGCAAATTGGACGCCTATTGATTTAATTGAGTCTTTAACGCAAATTCCTGTTTTAGGAATATGTCCCCATCTTGATCCGCAAAATTTAATAGAAATGCCGAATATTGTTTCTGATTGGGCAGTTGAATGGATCTTTTAATTATCTAAAAAGTTGAGGGTAAAATGGGTTTAGCTTTCGGTCAAATTCAATTGAGAAATCCGAGTAAACGAGAACTTAACCCCGTTTAATGCGAATATTAAATAGGTTTTATAGGATGCTTATACCCACTTTATCACTTTTAAAAAAGCTCAAAATTTACGATAACTTAAGATTTAAAATAAATCTCTCCTTGTTCTAAAGATAAAATTGCTTTTGTTTGCTTTAGAAAATCCATTCTCAATAAACCATTTACTTGTAAAGTGTTAGGAATATCATAAACAATAACCTCGAAATCTTCTATTAAATGACCTAAACAATTAAGCCAAACTACCCGAATAATAGGTAAAGGAGATGTATTACCTTGTCCCGTTATTAAAGATTGATAGCGAATCGGTTGATCTAAATTATACCCTAAATGTTCTAAAACTCGACGAGGAAGAATTGTAAAACTTGAACCTGTATCTATTAATAAAGAAAAATATTGATAACGTTTTTGATTTACATCACTAATAACTGCTTTCGTTTTTAGTAAGTTAATACCGTAGCGAGATAAACGATAAATTTTTTTCTGACTCATGATTATATTAATAAACCTATTTCATCATCGTCCCCCGTATATTCTAAAGCAGAATTATATTCACCACTTAGATGTAAATAATTATATAAATCCTCTTTATTAGAAGTGACATAAATAACTTGTCCATCAATAATATTTAAGTCATCATCTAATTTAGGATCAATCACTAAAACCCACTGATTAGGATAGAATTGATAAATTTCGGCTAAGCTTAATCGTTGACTAATTGAAGTTTGTGTATTCATTGTCAAGATAAAATAAACTTACTATATTCTATATTCTACCTTAAATTTAAGAGCGTGAGACTGCCATGATGGGTAATGCTTAATCATTGAGTTGATCGCTCAAGCGGTGGTTAACGTAAATTACGCCCGTTCTTGCAAGATTGCTTTAAAAGGGATTATCTTAAGCGATGTCAATGGGGCTTCAGGGGAAGACTTAGCAAATTGGACGCCTATTGATTTAATTGAGTCTTTAACGCAAATTCCTGTCTTAGGGGTATGTCCCCATCTTGATCCGCAAAATTTAACGAAAATGACTAAGGTTGTCTCTGATTGGGCAGTTGAATGGATTTTATAGATAAAAACGAGTGTAGAGACATTTCATGAAACATCTCTACCTAAAGTTAAATGGGTGTCATTATTATCTCGGTTGCCAAGTTCCATCTTTACAGATCAAGCTACCTAATCTCGTACCTTCGGGATAACTAACTCCTTCAAAAATACAGTCAGCATAGGCAACCGTTGTAAGATTGATGAAAAAGATGAAAGTCAACAAAATCTGTTTCATGGAATTTTCCTCTTAGTTATTAGCAATATACTTGGTTATAACTTGCTCAAAAATAATTAATTTGTTGAGACTCTTGTAACTATTTGCGTTGGATTTATGGGAACAGCTAACTCTTTAGGTGCAGTTTCAGCACTGCCTTTAACTCCATTATCAACATCTAGTTTTCTGGCAGTCACAGGATCAATTTCAATAATGGGTGGGTTTTCAGTACTAGAACAATCTCGATTGGAGAGTGGCTTAACCCGGATAGGTAGATGATCTTTAGTATGGATTAGTAAAGCACGTGAATCCCATTTATGACGGGGACAAACGCTAGCATAAGGTATAGATAATCCTTGATTGGTTTGACCTAAATCGGGGTTAATAAAAAAGACAACTTCCTTAACTTCTGGCGCACAAAATCCTTCTTCCTGTTGACAAATTTCTTTTACTTGATTAACAAATTCTGGAGAAACCGTAATCGTTTTATCTGTGGAAATACTACCGAAGCTACTATTGATCTTAATTGTTGATACCGTTTTTCCATTATGATCAAGAATGACCAAGGGATAATTATCAGGTTTATAAGTTAATTCAGGTTTCCGCATTTCTTTAGGAAGTAACAAAGAGCCGCCTGCAAAAATCACTATAAAAGTCGCTATTCCACCAACTGATTCAATATCTAATCCAAAAATTTTCCCCTTTACATTAATCGAATCTTTATCAATGCCACCTAGTAAACGATAAATAATTAATGCACTACCCAATCCAATTACCACAGAGGCAGTAAAGGGAGAATGAGCTATTTCAAATTGAGCATTTTCATCTTTCTTGATGTCCGTCATCTGAATTCCAAGATAGAGTAAAATTGCACCAATTATTATTGCTAGCAAATCAGCAATAGTAAGCGAAAAAATTTTATTTTTCAGAGATGGAGAAGAGTCAGTCGGTTTTGTGTGTGTAGTCATGTCCGTTTTCCCGTGGAACAAAAATAAAGTTGGTACGTCCGCGTTCGGATACTTGAAGGCTACATCAGGTTATATAAATGCTCCGGAAAACTGTAATATTTCTTAATGATTTGATAATCCATTCTAGCCTGAGGTAGAAAAGTCCCATTAGTCGCCACTAAAACTGCCCAAAAAGGTTCTAAGCTTCGATTTTGATATATTTATCATAATTTTACAAAAATTATCTTTGAATTTGCTTTCTTTTAGGGTGATCTCAACTGCTTGCTCCTCAACCGACAGCAATGTTACCCAAAACAGGGAAAAAATCCCTAAAACCTCCGATGAACAATAATTCCAACAAATTCGTCAAGCCTTGCACCCCCACTATTAATTGTGTACCTCATCAAGTTGCGAACTGCACAATAAAAAAATAAAAAGATGCAGAGATATCTGCACCTTAAATTCAATTTACAATTTAATACAAAGTGACTTAAATATTTTAAGAAAAGTTATTTTTTCGCTTCAGAAATGGGTACAGCAGCAGATCCTTCTCCACATTCTAACGTCGGTTGATCACCACTCATCAATAATTTGGGATCGGCAGGACGCATCCGCCCTAATTTAGTATTTTCGCAGAGAATGCTGATCATTTCTGACTTATTATTAGGATTGATAAAAGCCGCACCAATATAAGATTTTAATTGCTCAGCGAGATCCGTTTTGGCGGGCATTACATAAATATAAGCAGACTCAAAGCCAGTCCGAATACCATAGTTGAAGCTAGAAGGTAATGTGATATCTAACTCTTTAGCCAGTTTTTTGACATCGGTATTAAATTCACCATTTTTTTGATAATAGGGTTGTTGTTGTGTGGTTAATTGAGTCGCAATCTCTAGCGCATTTTTTTGTTCTTGAGAAACAGACTCTTGTGCTTGGGTAGTTGAAGTCAATCCAAGTGCTACTGTACCCACGAATCCAGCAATAATTCCTAAATTAAACGGTTTGAAGGGATTAATCATTTTTGCTATCCTGTTATATTTAAAAATGTCATCGTTAATTCTAAACAAAAGAAGTAAAAAACTCGGAAAGAACTCAATCGATTTGTTAACATTCTGTTGAGGAGCGATTGCTTAAGTTCGGTCAGCCCAGTACAATAGTTATGATCATTAGATTAGGTAAATAAAGATGGGAGAAGCAAAACGCAGAAAACAATTATTAGGCGATGAATATGGTAAGAAAACCCATCTTATCATTAAAGGAACAGAAGATTTACAATTTCATGCCGAAAAATTAGAAGACGAATGGTATGAAATATTAGAAGAATATTTAGGAAATCAATACGAAGATCAGTATTTAGTTTTACATTGTCCTACTGAAGAGTTTCAACAAAACAAAAGCAAAAGCCAACAATGGTTACAAGACTATATGCGACAGTATCGTCCTAAAGATCAAGCGATGTTATCTGAATACCTTTTAGAACCTATTTACATGGATTTGATAGAGCTTTTAGAAAATATCGAAAATATTAGCGATCAAGGAACAATAGAAGGATTGATTGATATTTCTGTCCCCCTTATTTTTTGGTATTCTTGTTTTAAGGAATATGTCTCTAAAAACTTAAAAGAATTCTATCTCGATCCTATTCAAATGCTTTATGAAACGTTTTGGGAAAAATCCTTAGAAGATGATGAATTTGTTAAACTCGGAGAAGCATCAGAAGATCAAGAATTAGCCCAGAATATTAACCGCAACTTGAAATATTTATTTAATCAGTGTCTAGATTTATCATCTTTTGATTCTTCCTCAGAAACCCAAAAGTCAATTATCATCAATCCTTATAATTCTTCAACGACATAATCATCATGGTCAATCTCTATTTGATCCCCTACAATTAACTTACGTCCGCGTCGGGTTTCAATTTGCCCATTAACTTTAACATCTCCAGATTGAATACGAAATTTCGCCTCACCTCCCGTACTGACGAGACCTAATTTTTTGAGAAACTGATCCAGTTTAATATATTCCGGCGTTTTCGTTGTACTTTGGTTCATAATTATAAAATTTCATAATTAGAAAATATTATCTATTTAGAATTTTAGCAAAGAAGCGGAATGCGACAGCCATAAAATCCGTTAAAATAAAAAAGAATTTTTATCTGATCTAAAAAATGGTTTTCTCTTATCCCTCTACACGTCAAGACAATCAGGTCGATATTTATCACGGAAATGCGGTTAAAGATCCCTATCGTTGGTTAGAAAATCCTGATACAGAAGAAACCCAAGCTTGGATAGAAGCGCAAAATGAATTAACTTTTAATTATTTAGAACAAATTGCAGAACGAGAGCCAATTAAGCAAAGATTAACAGAGCTTTGGGATTATGAGAAATATAGTATTCCTTTTAAAAAAGGCGATCGTTATTTCTATTTTAAAAATGATGGACTGCAAAATCAAAGTGTTCTTTATACGCTGAAAAGTTTGGAAGATAAACCAGAAATCTTACTAGATCCCAATACCTTATCGGAAGATGGAACCGTTTCACTTGCAGGTTTATCTATTAGTGAGAATGGTCAATATTTAGCTTATGGGCTTTCTCAATCAGGTTCAGATTGGGTCGAGTGGAAAGTAAAAACGATTGAAACTAAAATAGACTTGGAGGATCAGATCAAGTGGGTGAAATTTTCTGGAGTATCATGGACACAAGATCATCAAGGATTCTATTACAGTCGCTACGATCAACCCAACCCAGACACAAAACTTGAGGACATCAATTATTATCAAAAGCTCTACTATCATTTCTTAGGAACACCTCAAGATCAAGATGTTTTAATTTACCAACGTTTAGACCAAAAAGAATGGGGATTTGATGGCTTTGTGACTGATGATGGACAATATTTGATTATTACAGTTTGGCGTGGTACAGATCCTAAATGTCTGATTTTTTATCAAGATTTACAATCAGAAAATACCCCGATTAAAGAATTGATTTGTGACTTTGAGGCAAGCTATCAATTTATCGACAATGAAGGAAGTCTTTTTTGGTTTCAAACCGATTTAGATGCCCCCAAAGGTCGAGTGATTGCTATTAATATTAATCAGCCTGATAAGGATCATTGGATAGAGATTATCCCAGAAGCAGAAGAAACGTTAGAAGATGTTTCTTTACTTAATAATCAATTTATCGTTAATTATCTCAAAGACGCTCATTCTGAAGTGAAAATTTTTAACCTTCAAGGTCAATTCATGGGGGAAATTCAATTACTCAGTATTGGTACAGTTAATGGTTTTAATGGTCAAAAAAACGATACTGAAACCTTCTATTCGTTTACTAATTTCACGACTCCCAGCACGATTTACCGTTATGATTTAACAACAGGCAAAAGTACCTTATTTCGTCAACCCAATGTTAACTTTAATCCGAATGATTACGAAATTGAACAAATTTTTTATCTCAGTAAAGACGGTACATCAATTCCTCTATTTTTAACCTATAAAAAAGGCTTAGTAAAAAATGGAAATAATCCCACCTATCTTTATGGTTACGGCGGGTTTAATGTCTCTTTAACGCCTAATTTTTCTGTCAGTAATTTGGTCTGGATGGAAAGGGGAGGAATTTACGCCGTTGCTAACTTGAGAGGAGGAGGAGAATATGGAGAAATGTGGCACCAAGCCGGCATGAAGCAGCATAAACAAAATGTATTTAATGACTTTATTGCGGCGGCAAAATGGTTAATTAAAAATCAATATACATCTTCGCAAAAACTTGCCATAGGAGGGGGGAGTAATGGCGGTTTATTGGTGGGTGCTTGTATCACTCAAAAACCCGAATTATTCGCCGCCGCTTTGCCTTCAGTAGGGGTCATGGATATGCTACGCTTTAATCAATTTACTATTGGTTGGGCTTGGTGTTCTGAATATGGAGATCCTGCCATTGAAGAAGATTTTAAAACCCTTTATGCCTATTCTCCTTTGCATAATATCAAAGAAAGAATTGCCTATCCTGCTACTTTAATTACAACAGCAGATCATGATGATCGCGTTGTTCCTGCTCATAGTTTTAAGTTTACGGCAACCTTACAATCTGCACACCAAGGAAATAATCCCATTTTAATACGGATTGAAACTAAAGCCGGCCATGGTGCCGGAAAACCCACGAGCAAAATTATTGAAGAAATCGCCGATAAGTGGGCTTTTTTAGCAAAAATTTTGACTTAATTTTTATGAATTAAATCATGACTTCTTCGATGGAGTCAAGTTCTTGTAATAATTGTTGGCTTAAGGATTCTTGAGTCTTTTCTGCCCACAAAAAAGCGGCATTAGGGCAAAACGTTTCACAATTAGAGTGATGGGGAAAATCGAGCTTATTGTTTTGATAGCTTTCTAAATAATGACTCAGTAATTTAATTAAATTCTGTAAGTCTCTTTGGTTTTTTTGATGTTGCCGTAAGTCATATTTAAATGTGATACTTTGAGGTTTATCAGGTAATTGAACAAACCAATAAGTCATCGAAATTTGCTTAGGTAAATAGGAAGAAGTTTCCGCAAGTATATAGGGATATAAGCGAGTTTGCCAATTCTTAACTAAGCGATCTTTTTGCTCGGGTTTAGGATAGGTTTTCCAGTCTAAAATATGGGCAGAATTTTCTTCTAGTATTAGTAAATCATAGACGGCGGTCAACAAATAGTTTTCAAAGGTTAAAGTTCGATGATGTTCTGCTTCTTGCCATACATTTGGCTGATCCCAAATTGGAGAAATTTCCCTTAATAATCCTTGCAAAGATTGGATTAAAGATTGATCCAAAAAAACTAAATCTTGAACCGATAACCCTAAGGCGTGTTGTTGCATTAGCAAGTGAAATTGACTACCCCAAGTAATTTTTTCTAACTGCTCAGGATTCGTTGAAGAACTTAATTGATCTAAATATAAGCGTTGAAATTGAGGGGGACAAGTTTCTAAAGTGTTTAAATGCGCTTGAGATAACCGAATTAAATTTTCGTCATTCATAATTTATACTCCATAATTGATCAAGTCCATTGACGAAAAAAGGTCATTTCTTGCCAAGCAGAAGCGGTTTTTTGTTCAATCTCTTTCATTTGATTTTGACTTAACATTTGGTAAGCATCTGCCACCTTAATATTACTTTCTAATTGAGCCACATTTTCCGCCGCAATGATACAACTATGAACCCCTTTTAACGATAGAACATATCCCATCGCTTGATCCATCTTTTCTAAAAGATTCGGTTGAAATAACCGCCCATAGGCCGGAATTTTCATTGCAATAACCCCAATGTTTTTCTCTTGTGTCACAGGAAGTACAGTTGAAGCAAATGAACGAGGATGATGAATTTCTGCTGCATTGAGACAAATTAGCGTCATATCAAAGGGATAACGCCGTAATCCCTCGACAATAATCTCCGGTTCGTGGTGTCCTGTAATACCGGCTAGACGAATTACGCCTTGCTCTTGTGCTTCTTTTACGGCTTGTATGGCACCATTTTTCTGAAAAATTTGGTCTAATTCTGTTTTAAAAGAGACATGATGTAGTTGCCATATATCTAAATAATCTGTATTCAATCTTTTGAGAGATTTCTCTAATTCTTGCCATGCCCCATCTCGGTTGCGTTGATCGGTTTTACTGGCTAGAATAACTTGCCGACGATAAGGGCGTAATCCTTGTCCTAAATAGTCTTCACTCGGCCCATAATTGGCCGCCGTATCAAAATAGCGAATTCCTAAGCGAAAAGCAGCTTCTATCAATTCAATGGCGGCCTTTTCTTGACCTGATTTTGACAAAGGGGTTCTGCCTGCCCCTCCTAGTCCTAAAATAGGAAGAGAGAGACCCGTTTGACCTAAGAGACGTTGAGGCATCGTGGCGACTGGGGTAGGGGTGACTGCATTCACAGAGGGGGTTTTCGTTTGTTCACAAGCCATACTGCTTATCATGGACAGTCCGGCTAATAGTAAATTGCGTCGAGTTGTCTTGGGATTCATTAGATAGCATTCCCTTGAGAAATTGAACAAGTATCCCTTACAATATAACGTAGATTTCCCAAGAGAAAAAATTAGGTTTTTCTAAAATTTCTTTATTTCATTGTTTAATTTATGGCAACTTTACATGGTAGTTGGATTGTTCAAGCAGACGATTGTTATTTATTTATTTGGGGAGAAACATGGCGTCCCCAGACAACAGCAATAGAAAAGAATGAATTACCTCCTTATAATCCATTTGCTTTGCAGTTGGCAGAATTAAAAGATATCTTAAAAAAGAGTCTTCAATTCAGAAAACAGGGAACGTGGGAAAAAGAAATTATTACCCTTCCTACACAGGAATCAAAAAAGAAAAATCAAGTTTTTCCAACACTTTCCACAACTGTATTACAGCAAGATATTGACTTAAATTCTCTGACTTATTTTTCTTGGCAAGTTGAAGGAATGCGATTAAACGTTGAAGTTGCTATTGAGTTTTTGATCAACTTACCTTTAAATCTTTTAGAAAATAACTCGTTAATTGGACAAGATTTACAATACTGGACACACGTTTATCGCTGGATTCTCGATTTGGTAGTGAGAGGTAAATTTTTATCGGGTGTTCATCCTAAACATCCGCAGAGTTATTGGTATCCAGTAATAGATAGTACCATCGATCAAACGCGATTGGCGCAGTTTTCCCAGCAAATGCCGAGGTCTTGTTATGCCTATGAATGCTTCTTAGACCAATCGGATGATAAGGATGAAGAATTAAACCCTCAATTTCTTCTCTCTCATTTTTTAATTGAAATCTTGAATGCTCAAGTTCGTCAAGGGATTACGCAGGTTTCGACGGGAACTAAACCCCTAATGATTCAACCTTTTTTACAATCTTTAACTCATCCATCGGGAGATTTAGACATGGCAACTAAATCCCTAAAAACACTGAAAAACTCTCTTTATAATTGGACATTTTCTTATCAAGAATATATTATTAATTTTGAGAATAATCAGTTTAAAAGAAACGCTTTTCGTCTTTGCTTAGTACTTGAACCTCCCTCAATTACATCTTTAGAAGCAGGAGCGTTAAACTGGAAACTCCTTTATCATTTACAGGCTTTAGATGATCCCAATTGCCTGATCAGTTCAGCGGCTATTTTTAATAATCCCAATCCCTCTTTAGTGGCGGGTAATCGTATTCTAGACAATGCGCCAGAAACCCTCCTAAAAGGCTTAGGAATGGCTTCTCGTTTGTATTCTCCCATTGCAGATAGTCTCTTGCAAGAGATTCCTTATGATTGTTCTTTAGATCCGATTCAAGTTTATGAGTTTTTACGCTCAACTGCATGGCAATTACAAAATAATGGCTTAGGCGTTATCCTGCCCCACAGTTTAGCAGAAGGAACAACAGAACGACGATTAGGGGTAAAATTAGAAGCAGAAGTGAAGCTCAAAAAAGGAGAACATTTAAGTTTAAAAAGTTTACTAAATTACGATTTAAAATTGCTGATAGGTGATCAAATAATTTCAATCCAAGACTTTAATAAATTACTCGCACAAAGATCTCCATTAGTTCAAGTGAATGGACAGTGGATTGCCTTACAACCGGCCGATGTTCGAGCGGCACAATCTATTTTAAATCAATCCTATGCCACAGAAAACTTAACCGTTGAAGATGCCCTTCGTCTACAAATTGGAGTCACGCAAACCTTAGCAAAATTGCCTGTTGTTCAATTTGAAGCAACTGGAATTTTACAAGAATTACTCAATCATTTAACCAATAATGAAGCCGTTCAACCCATTGACCATCCGATGGGTTTTAAAGGAACGCTTCGTCCCTATCAAGGAAGAGGGGTTGGTTGGTTAGTTTTTCTAGAAAAATGGGGTTTAGGAGCTTGTTTAGCAGATGATATGGGTTTAGGGAAAACCCTACAATTATTAGGCTTTCTTCTTCATCTTAAAGCCGAAAATAAACTGGAAAATCCAACTTTAATTGTTTGCCCAACTTCTGTGATTAATAATTGGGAAAGGGAAGCTCAAAAATTTGCCCCTAGTTTATCCGTTTTAGTCCATCATGGCAGTGATAGAAACAGCGGCAAAGCCTTTGCAAGTAGGGTTAAAGACAAGGATATTGTGATTACCAGTTATGCCTTAGTATATCGGGATTTAAAAACTTTTGTCAACATTTCTTGGCAAGGAATTGTGTTAGACGAAGCACAAAATATTAAAAATTCTCAAGCAAAACAATCTCTAGCGGTGCGACAACTAGCAACGGGTTTTCGGATTGCTTTGACAGGTACACCTGTTGAAAATCGTTTGTCAGAACTATGGTCAATTCTTGACTTTTTAAATCCTGACTTTTTAGGGAATAAACAGTTTTTTCAGAGACGTTTTGCTACCCCCATTGAAAAATATGGGGATCAAGAATCCTTGCAAATTTTGCGTTCTTTAGTTCGTCCTTTTATTCTTCGCCGCTTGAAAACGGATAAAAGTATTATTCAAGATTTACCCGAAAAGCAAGAAATGACCGTTTTTTGTGGTTTATCCCAAGAACAAGCCCAACTCTATCAACAGTTAGTTGAGCAATCCTTAGCAACAATTTCGGGTGCTGAAGGGATTCAACGACAGGGTTTAATTCTAACTCTGCTAATGAAATTAAAACAAATTTGTAATCATCCTGCGCATTTTAATAAAGAAAAAAGCCTTGACAAAAGTAACAGATCAGGTAAGATTTTAAGATTAGAGGAAATGTTAGAAGAAGTAATCGAAGAAGGAGATCATGCCTTAATTTTTACTCAGTTTTCTGAATGGGGTAAACTGCTTAAGTCCTATCTAGAAAAGAAATTCAAACAAGATGTTTTCTGGCTTTACGGTGCAACTAAACGAGAACAACGTCAAGCAATGGTAGATCGATTTCAAAATGATCCTTCTGCTCCACATTTATTTATTTTGTCCTTAAAGGCAGGAGGAACAGGCTTAAATTTAACTCGCGCTAATCATGTTTTTCATATTGATCGTTGGTGGAATCCAGCCGTAGAAAATCAAGCAACAGATCGCGCTTTTCGGATTGGTCAAAAACAAAATGTTCAAGTGCATAAATTCGTCTGTAGCGGCACTTTAGAAGAGAAAATTAATGAGATGCTAGAAAGTAAAAAACAACTTGCGGAACAAACGATTGAGGCGGGAGAAAACTGGTTAACTCAATTAGATACAGCACAATTAAGAAACCTCTTATTGTTAGACCGAGATACAATTATTGATGATACGGAGGCAAGCTCATAAATTCTCAATGTATTGACTCATTGTTTTATATCAATAGGGTAGTGATGGTAAAGGTGCAAGGTTTGCGCCCAAAGGGGTATGATATTAACTCGCAATTTGCTTCAAAAAAAATAAATTCGTTATTCTTAGAATCAGAGGGCAATCAGAAGGAACTAGGGAGAAGAATTCGGGAATTTGCAAAAAAATCAATCTTAGCCAAGATTTTCCTTAAAAACTCAAAGAGGTTAAATTATACTTCCCCGCTTCGCAACTTTACGTAACAAAGCGCGATCGCTTGGGGGCGTGTTGATCTAGATTATTAAGAGAACCCTTTTCACGATACACCCTAGTGTCCTATGTCTGACGAGCAAAAACAGTGGCAACAACGATTAGAAGAATTAGAAAAAGAGGTAAACGATACCTTTGAGACAACCCCCATTCGGTTGAAAAACGCTTCCCAAACCCTAGAAACCACCGTTAACCGCTTTCGCTTGTGGTATCAAGGCCTGTCCACCCCCATCAAAGCAATAGTCGTCATTGGGGGAATTTTAGTGATTTTTTCCCTCTTGAATATGGTCTTAAAATTAGTCGCCTCCTTGATTAGTTTAGGTATTTTGGCGATTATTTTCTACGGATTGTATAAATTCGTAATTTCTCCCCAAAAAAGCGATCAAGCTTAACAATTTAACTCAGGGGCGCAGAAGTTGCGTCCTTTTTCCCTTCCCCTCTGTTTTTGGACTGAAGACTGAGACGCTCGCCTCTTAGCCAGTCGCTGAAGATAATAGCCTTACTTGTCAAATGGCAGAACATCATTGATGATATAACAGGTCAGTCTTAACCCATTTGCTTACTCAGGATCAAAAAATCATGGAAGAAACCAAGTATTTAACCTTAAAACGAGTCATTCCGATTAAAGTGATTGTAACCCCAACATGGAAAGAAGAGGCACAGCAACAGCTACAGCTACAAATCAATCAAATTGATAGTCAAATGCAACAACTCGATGCCCAAGGGCAACGCATGATTTCAGAAATTCAGAAACAAAGTACGATTCCCATCGGACCTCAAACTCAACAACAAATTGACAATATTCAATCCCAAATCAATCAGAAAAAGAATGAACTGTTGCAACAAAAAAACCAATTTCTCCAACAAATGCAACAAGTTCAATTAGTTGAACTGAATCAGGAAGTCGTCCAAGCCCAAATGGAGAGCTTCTTTCGTCTCGAAAAAGGTGATAACTTGGTTAAAAAGCTATCGGTTGAAGTCCTCGTTAGAGATGGCATGGTCGAAGAAATTCGTGGCGAATTGTAGAAGTTAGTGACTTTCCTCATTCCCTTCCTTAGCCTACTTTGGTAGGCTTTTGACCGTACAAATGTGCGATCGCTTTATTAAATTTTCTCAGCCGCTAAACCCTCAAAAAAATATAATAAAGATAGTTCCTGTTTACGTTAAGGTAGAAGAAAAGGTGACAATCGCCCTATAGTTTTAACCAGCCTAATTCGTGTGCGACTGATCCTCGGTAATGGATTGGTTTGGCCATTGTTCAGCGTTGTGTAGAAGCCTGTCAAGGCACAATTGAGATTGAGAGTGTCGTTGGGGTTGGCACGACGTTTTACCTGTTTTGAAAGATGAAATTGTCACGCAAGCATAAAAAGGCATTTTTTGCATCGAAATGATGTAATTCAAGCATCAAATAACGGTCATTCTTCCGATAGATCAATGTCAAAAAGTGCAGAATTCGTCATTTTAGAAGAGAATGGTGATCATAAAACTGACGAAGTTTACAATTACTTAATTTTTTATGTCTAAGCTCATTAAACCGATTCCCAGTTTGCAAGAACAAGCACAAGAACAGGAAAAAATGCGAGATGTTTTATTATTATTAGATAATCTTTTCAAACGCGAAACAGCAACTGCTAGGCTCATTTTAGGAAATCTTTATGATGTTGGCACCATCAATCTAGTCAATCAAAAAATTCCTTTAAAAGTGGTGAGTCCTTTATTAAAATTGATTGCTTCCTCTTCTAAACCCCTGATTCTTATTTTAGCAGTGCGAATTTTTCAAGCTTACTGTCCCAAATTAGTGGCGAATTACCTTTATTCTCTGGTAGAATTTAAAAAAGAACCGATCGCGCCGGTTACCATTATTGATCGTCAATTATCTCCCCCCGAAGTCCAAGCAAAATTGCGAGAAGTTCAAACTTTACGTAAGCAAGTCAGGATGTTAACCGGTAGTTTAGTCGCAGTTATCGCTCTTTTTGCGGGAAGTTCTCTATTTATCGTTCACAGAGTAGGATTAAAACCCAGCGAACTCTTACAACCGACTCAAACCGTCATTGAACAAAGCCAACCTTAATAAACTGCAATGAAAATAACCGTCATAGGGTAAAATAAACAACCATAGTTACCGATTTGCTTTCATGCCTCACGCAACCGACATTAGAACCTTAGCCCGTTGGATGGCGGCAGACTTTAGCAATCAAGAACAAGCTTTTGCTAATCCCCCTTTATATGCCAATATACGGGTATGTGTTCGTCCTTTATCCCTTGCCCAACTGGGCGAACCCGCTTTATTTTTAGAGCAAGCTTATGATTTCATGCTAAACCGTCCTTATCGTTTAAGGGTTTTTAAACTGAAGATTGTCGATGAGCGTATTGAATGGGAAAATTATAAAGTTAAAGAAGAAGAAAAATTTTATGGGGCGGCGCGAGAGCCAGAACGATTGAAGCAATTAACGGCTGAGAATATCGAAAAGTTATCGGGGTGCGATATGACGGTAACATGGACTGGAACGCACTTTAAAGGAGTCGTTAAACCGGGTAAAAATTGTCTCGTCGTTCGCAATAATAAAACCACCTATTTAGATAATAGTTTTGAAGTTAATGAAGACGAACTAATTAGTTTAGATCGGGGTTATGATCCTGAAACAGATGAATTGATTTGGGGTTCAATTGCAGGGGCATTTTATTTTCGCCGTTGGGCAAGTTTTGCGGATGAAGTAGATTTTTAATCTTAATCAACGTGAGTTCGACGAGGGCAATTATCTCAATCCTTTTATTCATTCTCATTGGGATTAGGAAAAGAAAAACAAATTCTTAATTGGGGGACTAGCCCCCCAAACTCCCTGCACAAAAAAATTAAATAAAGAAGTCTCGTAGATTTTCTAATTGTCGAACTCACGTTTACCAATAACGTAGGGACAATTTATCAGAACATCCTTATAAAATTATTTATTCAAAAATAACTTTCCTAATCGTTTTCGCATCCAAGTCACCGGATTTGTATCGTCTTCGTTTTCATCAATCAGTCCCATTTTTCGTAATTCTTTTTGACGCAGGGTTAATTCTTCTTGATGTCCGGCTAAACTATTCATAATAATTTCAGCCATATCGGGATAACTTTGTAACAGATTTTGGAATTTAATCTTATCAATAGCAAATAAAGTGGTTGGCACTATTGCCTTAACTGAAGCTGTTCTTGGAATGCCTAATAAGAGGGCTAATTCTCCAAAGAATGCTCCTTTTTCTAGAATCGCTAATTGCTTATTAATCTTAGAAACAAAAATTTCTACCCGTCCTTCTAAAATAATATAAAAAGCATCCCCCGGATCTCCTTCATCAAACAAAATTTCTTCTGTCTTTAAATAACGATGATAACCAATCTCAACTAATTGGCGCAATTCTAATTCATTAAGAGTATTGAAATAAACCATCTGTTTCAGTAAATCGCGGACTGAAATTTCTTTATTGATCGTTAAACCATTCCCTTCTAGTAAAATCGGTGAGGTAGGTGGCGTATCGAATAGAAAGCGTTGCGTGGGAAAAGCTAATTGAATTCGTTGTTGACGTAAATAATACTCAATCGTGTAATTCAGCGCACTGATAATATTATCTTGATCCCGAACATCTCTAATCCAGACTTGTAGAACAAACTCCCAGTAACTGCTTTCAATTTTCTTAAAAATCCATTGAGGTGCAGGTTCGGCTAAAATATTCGGATTACGATAAGCTACCTTTAAAACCGTTTCTGCCAAGAGAACTAAATCTGTATTGGGTTGAACTTTAATCGGAATTTCAAGTAGGGTTTGAGAGGTGCCGTAACTCCAATTTAAGACAGGTGCAGACACAATGGCATTATTGGGAATGATTAAATTTCCTCCATTGTCGACTTCAATGATTGTCACTAGAAAAGAGATATTTTTGATCAATCCTTTAACTTCTTTAAACCCGTTATTTTCTGCCAACTGAATATAATCGTTTACTTTAACCGAACGATCCAAAAGTAAAATTAAGCCACTGATAAAATCTCTGGTGATCTCTTGTAAACCAAAACCAATTCCAATACCCAATCCCCCCAAAACAACCGCTAAAGAAGTCAGATTAACCCCGACAATTCTTAAGCCTAAAATCGAACCGAGAATGGCAACAATGTATGCTAATAATTTAGCGATCGCTTCTTGACTGCCTAGATCATCTACTCCTAAACGGGCGAGTAACCACCGTTTGGCTATCCATTTTGTTAAGCGGGCAAACCCATAAACTAAAAAGAGCAAAATGAGTAAATCCGCCAGTGAAATGAGGGTAAAAATACTATCACCAACTTTAAAAAGCGGATACCTTAAAAAGTTCAAAAGTTTCTGCCATGAATTTTCCATCAGGTTCAATGATTCTTAGATTTTCACCCCGTAATTCTAACAAAAACGCGCTCTCCCAGTCAGTCAAAAAAGGACGCCTTCAGGTCGTTGATCACCGAATAACAGGTTACTGCTACAATAATGATCCGAATTTTAGCTGTCTGATATTTTTCACCGATTCCTTTTTATGACCCACCTTTCCCCTTCCCCGCAAGAGATTGCTGAAGCCTTAGATACCCCAGTTGACTTTAACTTCCAATTGCCGGATCCTGAAGATGAAGACCTACAAGAACACGATTTTCAGCAACAACTCGATGCTATTTGGAAAGTGTGCGATCGCTTCGACTTACAAACCGATATCTGGCGCGGGCGTATTTTAAGGGCAATTCGAGATCGAGAAAAGCAAGGAGGGGATGGACGGGGAACCGGTTTCTTAAATTGGCTAAAACAACGGGAAATTACTAAATCTCAAGCTTATTCTCTGATTCAATTGGCTAATAGTGCGGATACCTTGTTAGCAGAAGGATTACTTGATCCGGCTAGTATTAATAATTTTAGTAAAAATGCCTTCGTCGAAACGGCTAAATCGTCCCCCGAAATTCAACAATTAGTCAGTGAAGCCGCTCAAAAAGGCGATCGCATTACTCGTCGGGAAGTGAAACAATTATCCGATGAATGGACTGCCATGAGTTCTGAATTATTGCCCACGGAAGTCAAAGAAAAAGCCTCAGATGGAACGCTTCCTGCCCGTTATCTTGCCCCACTCGTCAAAGAATTAGAAAAGTTGCCCAGTACCCATTTAGCCGCCATTCAGAAAGAGATTCAAGAAAGTCCTGATGTGGATACGGCGAAAACCCTAACGACTTCTGCCCGTAATTTAGCCAAATATTTAGATGCCGCCGCTCAAGTTCAAGCCTTAAGAAAAACCCCCATTGACATTGAAATGGCTTTAGAAGAAGCCCTGCGTTTAGATTGTTTAAATACAACCTCTGATTTGGTTAAGCAAGCGACTCAACTCGAACAAATGGTCGGAAAACTTTACACTACTTGGAAACGAATTGGCAAGTTAGCCGATCGCTTATATGTGGATACCGGGGCAAGTAATCCCAATCTGCGATCGCTTTTAACGGCGTTAGAAACCCTATCTGGGGAGATGATTGAAGTTCAATTAGATGAAAGTGGAGAAATCACCATTCGCCTACGAGTCATGACGGAAAGTTAATTCCTAATAAAAACTAGATGACTACAATGTCGAAAGAACTCCGTGAAACTTAATAAATACTATTAACATACTCCAGCCGTCAAGCTACACCCTCGACGGGGGATTCTTAAACTCGCATTTCAGTTTCCTGCTTTTCAAACTAATCGTTAGTTTTCTTCTCTTCTGCTAAGGCTTTAGCTTGATTGTGGTAATTAGGATAAGCGGTGTCAACAGGGATAATATATTCTTGTTTTACAGAGCCAGTATTTACAGGAAATTTACGAGACAAGAGCCAATCTTTACGTTCTCTTAGAGCATAATTCCAAACTGAACGGCAAACATTTAAGGTGTTTTCGATGACCTCAATTTGCTGTCTATCTGAGATTAGCTTGTACTCGTAAGTTAGCGTCAACATGCTCGTGCAAAATGTGGATACCTTTTCATCATAATTAATTCTACACACAATATCAAACTGCGTAAGCTTTCTCCTGACAGAACGTTGCGCAACCCAGTCTGTTTATTGATGGGATTCTCTGCTAACCCTCGGTGTAGCGGGAGTCCTCTTGCTCCATTTAGATAGGATTAAGAGGGTATTCTGTCTCATTTTTTTAAGGCACTTGTAGCATTACCAATTTATCTTCTAAAATCATTTCTCGGAATTCGCCATCCTCCGCTGAAACTACCACTAAATGCAAGGGAGAATCGGGTTTGATCTGTAAATCTGCCCAATTAATTCCAATTTCTAAACATTGCTCCATTGCCACTTGGGTACGATGGGTTTTTGCTTGCCAGAAGATATCAGGTTGCGCTTCTTGAAACCATGACAACTGAGAAACAAGATCAATGCCAACATGGTGACGAAATAAGTAATTAATGGGGGGTTTGTTAGGAATATTAGCAATCGGTGCTGGGGAAATGGCATGATGAAGGTCGGGATAATACCATAGCAAGTGTAACTCGTTAGGGAAGTCTCTGCCCGGTTTGATCCCTCGTTTAAAATCAATCCGTAAATAGAATTTGAGATGATCTAAGCCAAAGTAAAGCCTTTGTGCGGCACTTGCGCGGTGCATTGTTCCAGAAGCTCCACCAATTTCGATTTTTCCTGCCTTATCCCAGTCTTGTTCGTCTCCGTAACCATCAATAACGGGATGAATAAACCCTTCAGGACGATAATCTCGCTTACGATGGTGATCTTCAAGGGGTTGACGTAAATTAGCAGGAATGGGTTCATTTAATGCGGTGTAGATTGCCCAGAGATGTTCTCGGAACAATTGATCAAACATGGCATCATGATTCGAGGAATGACCTTCGCCAAACCACCAAAACCAATCCGACCCTTCGGCGGCGTATAATGCTTCCCAGACTTCAGGATTATTCGCTTCTGTAGCTTCGGGATGACTTGCTAGGACTTCTCTAGCCGCACCCAGTAACTCCCATGCCTTATTTTTAACGGGATCGCCAATCCATGTCGTAAAACTGCCATCGACCCAAGAGCCGCTATGTAACTGTTGACAGGGAATTTCTACCTTAGGAGGGTATTTAGCCAGATATTCAGAGACAGTTACCAGTTTTAGGTGTTGACTCTCGCTCAGTTGCTGATAGAGTTTTTCTAGGAAAGGCAAACCATCTTTTTCGTAACTTTCCCAACAGTTTTCCCCATCTAACGCAATCGTGACTAACCAAGGGGTGGCATCTATTTGGCTAAAATTGCGATAAGAACGATAAATAGACTCTAAATGACCTACTAAATCATCACTTGCTTCTTCTACGTCCATTGCACTATAGCTGAAGCCGATTAAATCCGATAAACGATGATCCCGAAAGACCAGCGATAAATCTCCGTGAGCAGTGCCTAAACGATAAGGACGATACAAGATTTCGGGTTGATTCACATTTCCCACTTCATCGCGTTGGAAAAAGTGGCTGAAACTCCATCCTAGCACTGCCTCATCAGAACATAACCATTGAAAACCGGCTTGGGCAATATAGGATAAAATGGTAGGACTAACGGACTGTTCAGACGGCCACAACCCTCTAGGAGCTACTCCGAAGCGATCTCGATATATCTCTCTGGCTTTGTATAAATGTCTCGGAATATCTTCTGCCCATTGGAAGCGATATTTCGGTAAGCCAATTTCAGGAATAGCGACGCGCGCTGAATTTGTATCGGCCAGTAAAGGTAAAATGGGATGAGTATAAGGGGTTGTCGTAATTTCTAATTGTCCAGATTCCTGCATTTGACGATGTTTCGGCAGAATTTGCTGAATAATCTCCCGATGTTTGGCAATAATACGCTGGCGATCGCTTAAACTAAAGTTTCTATCTTGTTTCAACCAAGTTTCAATAACCGGATCTGACCAAAAGAGGGGATCAATCCAAGCAAGATTATGCCACATTAACAAATCACTGTAATCTTGAGGAGTAAAGTTTTCTAAGCACCAAGCTATGCCTTTTTCTTGTCGAACTTCGTACAATTCGCGGTAACGGGGATGGGGGTCGATGAGAGTACGGTGGTTTGCGTCAAAGAAATTGCTGAGAATTGCTTGTTTTTGCCCTAGATTTAGCTGAACTTCGGGGGTAACCGTTAAAGCAAGATAGGGATCAATCGCTAGTCCTTGAGCGTAATCTTCTAATTGCAGGATTAAAGAGGGAACTAAGTTGACTGTTTGATGTAACTTGGGATATTTTTCTAAAATCAAGATTAGATCCAAATAATCCTTAACGCCATGCAGACGCACCCAAGGCAAACGATATTGTCCGGTGATATCAGTACTCGCTTGACGAGATTTGTAGAGGGGTTGATGTTGATGCCAAATAAAAGCGATACATAATGGGTGAGTCATAGAACAAGGGAGATAGAGAGTCAGGAAATGGGGATAAAAATGATGATTACACTATCACAATAGTATCTAGTATTATACAAAGTGAGTTTCAGTTTGGGCGTTTAATTTTAGATTTTAATATTTCGGCGAGATTAGACTATATCTTATCATTAAATAATGCCTGATTTAAAATTTATAATAATTTAATAAATTTTTCAAAAAATCCATGAGAGTGATCGGTATTTTTCTAAAAGAACCCACACCAATCGGTTCAATTTGCCATCCTCGAACACAATGAGGCGATTGCCAAAAGGTCAGATGGTCAACGGCAGGATCAGCGTAAAAATTCATTTTTCCTGTGCCTAAAAATTCAGAAGTATAATGAGTAAAGGCATCGTGGCTAAGACGAAAAAGAGGAAAATTCGCCAATAAAGGCACACCCCATCCATCAAAAGCGATGAGTCCTTGAATTTTTATCCCTTCAAATTGCAATTTAATTGCCGTTGAGAAAGCGGCAACCACTCCAGCACTAAATCCTATAAATAAAAGAGAATGATTCGACAAATTGGGAATATTTTCTCGGATAAATTGTTCGAGATGCCAAGCTGAATAAGCGGGATAGCAATTCGTTGGAAAAATGAGATAAGATAAATGGGGATCAAGGGATTTCAGATGAAACAAAAATTGTTCGGTTAACCCTAAAGAATGAAATCCAGAACAAATAATCATTGTAGAATAACGCATAAGCTAGTCGGGATAAATTAATTGAACATCGATGTAGGCCGTCAAGGATCAAACGGATAGGTTACGAGGGGTTACTCTTCTTTATTTCTTAATAACTCCTATTTTTAATGAATTTTACCGACTTACTCATCGTGTTAAGTTATTTCGTTTCCGATAAATTTGATCCCCTAGTTGTGCTACTGTCAACATCAGAAGTCAACCCTCAGCAACAACCCCTTTTTGATCTGCCGTCTTTAGTTTATACGTTGTTTATAAAACGCCCATGTCAGACATCCCTTTTTCTCTCGATCAACTCCGAATTCTTAAAGCCATCGCGGCAGAAGGAAGTTTCAAGCGGGCTGCCGATACGTTGTATGTCTCCCAACCGGCCGTCAGTCTTCAAGTGCAGAACTTAGAAAAACAACTAAATGTTCCTCTATTTGACAGAGGAGGGCGAAAAGCTCAATTAACAGAAGCCGGACATCTTCTTCTGAGCTATGGGGAAAAAATACTGACCCTTTGTCAAGAAACCTGTCGGGCGATCGAAGATTTACAAAATTTACAGGGTGGCACCTTAATTGTCGGAGCATCTCAAACGACGGGCACGTATCTTTTGCCTCGCATGATTGGTTTATTTCGGGCAACTTACCCAGATGTCTCCGTACAGTTACAGGTTCATTCTACCCGACGCACCGCTTGGGGGGTAGCCAATGGACAAGTCGATTTGGCGATTATCGGTGGCGAGATCCCAGCAGAATTACAGGAAACCCTCAAGATCTTTCCTTATGCCGATGACGAATTAGCCTTAATCATCTCAGCTTCCCACCCGTTAGCCTTAGCAGAAACCATTCAGAAGGAAGATTTGTATCGCCTCAGTTTTATTAATTTAGATTCCCAGTCGACCATTCGCAAGGTCATTGATAAAGTGTTGACAATGTATGATATTGACACCAAGCGTCTGAAAGTAGAAATGGAATTAAACTCAATAGAAGCCATTAAAAATGCCGTACAAGCAGGTTTGGGAGTCGCTTTTGTTTCTTTAACAGCGATTGAGAAAGAATTAGAAATTCAAGCATTACGAGTGAAACACATTCAGGGGGTCGAAGTAAGAAGAACTTTATCGGTGATCATTAACCCCACCCGCTATCGTTCTAAGGCGGCAGAAGCATTCCTGAAAGAGATTTTGCCCCAATTTTCTAGCTATCCCGATATTGCCAATTTAGAGCGGCTCTTAGCCCCCGAACTCAAAGTTTAAGGTCTTTATCTTGATTTTGACCTAAAACCCCAGAATTCAGAACCCAGTCTGATGTAAGAGAGCGTAATGCAAAAAATCACATTAGCTTTTGCTCCGAGTGTTTCCCTCAGCAAGGGAATCTATTAGATTGGAAATCAGCCAAGAGCATTAATCGAAATGTCACCTGAGATAGTCGAGGTGAGTGAATGCTCAATTGAGTAAAATAAAAAAATGACCAGTTATCCAGAGAAATTATCTCGGAAAATTTTATTAAATCGCTGTGGTAATGGGTGGAATAAGTGCTAAAAGCTGTTGGCGTGCCGCATCGAGATTACCCCCAACAACAATTGAATCCTCATTACTTAGGCTGATCAGTAAATCTTGTTGAAGGCGAGTAAAACTAATCTGTCCGCCTACTTGCAGGTATTCACTAAAATCGAAGGCATCACCCGCTTGGAAGTCTCGAATAATATCTATATCGGACAGCCCATCTTGGAAGATATCGCCACCAAAACGGAAGGTATCGTTGCCACGACCACCATGCAAAACATCGCTACCCGTTCCGCCGACGAGGAGATCGTCCCCTCGACCCCCTTTGAGAGTATCATTCCCCTCTCCACCTCGCAGTAAGTCATCGCCACTGAGTCCTCGAATCAGGTCATTTCCGCCTTGACCATTGATAATATCGTCAGAGTGATGAAATCCTCGCACATGGTTATCTAAGTCATTGAGAAAGGTCACTGTGTTGCGGTTAAATACCCGATTTCGTTGGGAATCAGCATCGAAGACATCAAAACTATCTTGAATTTCCGCATCTCCGTCAAAGAGGATATTGCCTATCCCATTTGCTAAATTATCCAAATTTTCGAGGTCGAAGCTTCTGAGGATGACTTCTGTGTCGTTAATGCCTTCAAAGCTAATTTTAAGATCATCCCCCTCTTGAGTTAACAAGAGATTTTCAGCCGTCAATCCTTCTCCAAAGAAGTGCAATTCATCGATCAGAACAGGATTAGATTGAGGGGTTTCCTCAGTACCTACCCCGCGAAAACCGCCGAGAACTATCGTGCCATCGCCTAAATTGACTGGAACAGGATATTGACCCCCTATGACAACCCGATTCACAAAATTGAACGTACCATCTTGTTCGCCAATAAAAGCATCAAGAATGCCATCTCCATTAGCATCTATGACGACAGGTGTCGCATTAGTTCCAACATCAGGTAGAGGTGTAATCAGTTCAGAAAGGGAACGTTCAAAAAAGCGGGGATTGGTAGGAGTTCCGATATTTTCAAAATAACGAGTTCTGCCATCGGAAGCTCCGATAAAGACATCAAAATCCCCATCATTGCCCACATCGACGAAATTAGGCGCAGCAGAGCCGATAACAGCAGATATGCCAAAAGGATTATTGCCACCTCGCACAAAATTAGGACTGGTGCGAGTCCCTACATTACGGTAAAACAAGATTGTTCCTGTTGCTGTCCCCACAAATAAATCTTGATCGCCATCGCCATCGATATCGACTAAATCGGGTTTCGCTAAACCCCCATTACTGGTAATCCCAAAGGGATTAATAATCGGAGGGGCAAAACTTGCCGAAGTTACGCTGCCTCGGTTACGAAAATAGTGAATCCGCCCAAAAGTATCACCCACAAATAAATCTGGGTCACCATCATTGTCAATATCAGCAAATGTCGGTGCGCTATCCGTACCCACATCCCGAATAACAACCGGACTGCCATTGCGAATCACTTGAATCGTTCCGTCACCCGCACCGAGGTATGATTCAGGAAATCCATCTCCATTGTCATCCACAAAAGTGGCAATGCTGTTAAAACCGACATCAACTGAGATCTCCGGGGTGGGACGAGGACGAAACTCAATATTACCGAAGGTATTAGCATTGTCAGTTAAGAAAACGTTAGGATTGTCGGTAAAACTGATGATATTATCCCCATCAGCAGCCGTATTGTTAGTAAATTGGACGCTAGCCTCCGCGAAGTCTTGTCCTAAAACCACAATTTGGGCATTGGTATCCTGTCGAGCAAAAATCGCACCCCCTTTGCCTTGACCATTCTCAAACCCCGTGCCTCCCGTAGCTGAATTCTGATCGAAACGGACATTCTCATTGAGGATCAGTGTGCCTCCGTTAACGAAGACTGCCCCTCCTAAGCCGGCACCACCACCGCCATCACCACCGAGTCCACCATTACCAGGACTGTCACCAAAGAAAGTGCTTCGACCATCTTGACCATCCTGACCGTCTTCTCCTCTACCGCCAAAGGCACCACCAGCACCGCCTTGACCACCATCTCCACGAGAACCGGCACCACCTGTAAGAACGTTAGCACCGCCGCCACCGCCACCGCCGCCACCGCCGCCACCCCCACCAAATCCACCATTACCACCATTACCACCGTCAGCACCCTGATCGCCACCTCTAAGACCAGCAGAACCACCAAAGCCACCACCGCCTCCTCCGCCACTGCCGCCGCCGGTTCCAAAAAAGCTACCAAAAAAAATTACCCCCTCTGCTCTACCGATTATGTTGCCTCTTTCACCGGATTGTGCGCGCGTCAAGAGTCCTCTTGTGCCTCCTTCACCACCACTGCCACCCGCAGCAATGGCATGGAATGAGGGGAGACTCAATACACCACCGTTGCCACCATTAAAGCCATTTTGACCAGAACTCGAATCAATCCCACCCCGTCCTCCGTCTCCGCGACCATTAGAACCATTGCCACCAATAGCTTGATTATTGATCAATTGGACGTTAGTCAGGGTCACTGTCCCGCCGTTGATGAATAGCGCACCTCCGAAGCCACCACCACCGCCACCGCCTCGCAGTCCATTACCGCCTCTGGCAACACCATTGGTTAGCAAAAAGTTTTCAAAGGTCACTTCGGCGTTCTCAATACTGAAAAGTTGAGTTTGGTTGTTGCCATTAACCCCTGAAAATTGGTTATTCCCCTGAAAATCAAGATTATTACCGATATTGATAGAGAATGGACGATCAACATTGACCAAACTGTTCACAATAATGCGATCGCGCCCCGGTAGTGCCTCAGCCGCCGTAATCGCTTCCCGTAAGCTCAAAACGCCATCATTAGCATTAACAACATCGCTGGTTGTCGTGACGGTAAAAGTAGCCATGATGCTTCTCCTTCTCTGTTTAATATATCGGTAGGTAGGTGTTACTACTACTTTTATAAAATGAAAGAATAGACCTGTCGATACAGAAAACTTAAGGATCTATCTGACTTAACTTAGAGTCAAAAGTTAAGTTTTCCCTCAACAATTAAGAGAGATGCTAATAGCAAATCCTAGGTCACATTTTGTAGAATGGTCAAATGAGGAAAAAGGTTAAACTGCTGAAAAACTATTCCTACTTCTCGCCGCACAAATTCAATGCCTTTATGACCAATCAATGTACCATCAACACCCTTTTCGATAGGGTTCAAGGGCATTAAAGGTGCGAATATAAGGTGGATTTTCCGGAACTCGATGGCCCCCCATTCACATCACTATTTCCCCTATATTAACGGTTAAACTGATCCCTTTGAGAACATGAAAACCATTGTCGTACCATTTCTCGACATTTTGGGACACAATAATCGATGCTATTTCCGAAATTTATAATAGACCTTTTGCCTTTCTTGACCAGAATCATGGAATTCTTCAAGAAGTTTAATAATTTAGCTTTTTTTGTAATTTTTACGGTAAACTGAAGATCTAACTTCTACCTTAATTTATAATTAGAGATTCAGAAATCCGTTCTTAATTCCGATTGAGATTAACTGATGGAAATCCTTTGTACGCGTCCAAGTTGTCCTCGTCCTGAAAATCGTTTTGATGATCTCGATCATGCAACTACCCTGAAAACCGTTCAACAGCGATACTGTAAAAGCTGTGGAATGCCGTTAATTTTAGGGGGACGCTATTTGACCTTAAAACTCCTCGGAAAAGGCGGATTTGGGGCAGCTTTTTTGGCTTGCGATCGCCATACCACCAAACTTCGTCAATGTGTCGTCAAACAATTTCAACCCTCTGGCAATCTTGATCCTAAATCCCTCGAAGTTGCACAAGGCTTATTTGAAAGAGAAGCGAGTGTTTTAGAAGAAATCGGCAACGAACACTCACAGATTCCCGATTTGTTTGCCTTTTTTCCTTTAGTTGTCCCCAATTTGCAACAAACAAGCGAAGAACAATATTTCTATATCGTTCAAGAGTTTATTGATGGTCAAAATCTAGAAGAAGAACTCGAAAAACGGGGTAAATTCTCAGAAGCAGAAGTTAGAACTGTCTTAAACCAAATTTTACCAATTTTGAACTATATTCACAACTTGAATATTATTCATCGAGACATTAAACCTTCAAATATTATGAGGGATAAGAATAATAAGCTTTATTTATTGGATTTTGGGGCAGTTAAGCAAGTTACCTCGGTTGCAAGCCCTTCTACTCGTTCGACTAGCGTCTATTCTATGGGATTTGCTCCCCCCGAACAAATGCGCGGTAGCCAAGTTTATCCTTCTACCGATTTGTACGCCTTAGCAACCACCTGTTTATATTTATTAAGCGGAAAATCCTCTGAGGAATTATTCGATGATCACCGCAATCAATGGAATTGGCGACCCTATATCCCCAATCTTAGCGATAATTTAGGTCAAATTTTAGACAAACTATTGGCGAATGCCCCCCAAGATCGCTTTCAGTCTGCTGAAGAGGTTCTGACTGCCCTCAATCCTTCTTTATCTTCCCAACCGAAAACCGCCATTCAACCTACCTCGCCAACGCCGCCTCCGCCTCAAGTTTCTAAACCTCCCAAACCTGCTAAAATTGCCCGACCTCCTCGTTTTTCTGCCTTTGAAGTGCTATTTTGTGCGGGTTTTACAGGATTTGAAGGGACAATCATCATGATTGCTCTACACAGTTTCTTTTCTCAGGGGGCAATAACCACTCTAATTCCCAATGCTTTGTATATTGGATTAGGCATCATTGCCGTTCTTGTGTTGATGCAATGGGCAAAATGGATTGAAAGAGTAGATTTATTAGTTTTTGCCGCTATTTCAACGGGAATTATTTATTTTTTCTCCTTTTTACAAGGATCTTTAGGCTTTGATTCCATCTTGATCTATGCCGGATTGGGAGGAGTAGCGGCGATTGCGGTGGCTACCTTATTTCAATTAATTTACCGTTTTTTAAAGCGGTTATTTTCTTGATTCTTTTGCCTATTTTTAGTCCATTTCTAGCAAAATCTTCAGTTTTCCTCGTTTTTGTGCGTGTTTAAAGGCATTTAATCCATCTTTTAAAGAATAACGACCTTGAATGAGGCATTCTACTTTAATTTTATCTTCTTCTAAAAGAGCGATCGCTTTTTCAAAGGGGCCGCAACGAGAACCGATAACCGTCAATTCATCTACAACGATCGCAGAAGCATCAAGGGTCAATTTGCCGGCATAAGTACTTTTGAGGACTAAAACCCCACTAGGACGCAGAGAAACCCTCGCTAATTCAAATCCTTCGGGATTTCCTGTACATTCTACTGCAATATCAAAGCTTCTAGCTGTAATCATCTCTTGAAATCCCGTTTGAATGCCAAAATCCGCCAGTAAAGCCAATTTTTCGGAATAACGGCCGACAACAAACAAATCACATCCAGTCAAAGCCAAAGTTTGCGCCACTAATTGCCCTAACTTGCCATCTCCAACCACTAAAACCCGATGATTGGGGGCAATCTTCACCTGCTGTTGAATTTCTAAGGCGGCGGCAATGGGTTCGGTAAAGGTTGCCGCATCGGTGGACACTTGAGCAGGAAGCGGGTGTAAATTGCGAATAGGTAGAGTTAAATATTCAGAGAATGCGCCATTACGGTTGACAATTCCCAAAACGGTTCGATTTTCGCAGTGAGTTGGTTGTTTTTTCTGGCAATAATAACAATAGCCGCAGGCAGCGTTAATTTCTCCCACGACTCGTTTCTGCTTAAGATAATCCGGACCTTCTGTCACGATACCGACAAATTCATGGCCTAAGATTCCTGTATAGGGATAATACCCCCGAATTAACTCCAAATCCGTGTTACAAATGCCGGCCTGTAGCACTTTAACTAAGGCTTCATCTGGGGCAGGTTGAGGGATATCTAAATCTTGACGGAGATTGAGTTGTTGATTTTCTAACCAAAGTCCTAACATAAGGCTATTTTAGATTTTAAAGCGATTTTTGACGGGATATCCCAATTACAATAGGATACAACTTTCATCCTCTAAGGTGCAACTTTCATCTACGAGAGTGGGCGCAAACCTTGCTTGCGCCGCTACAATGAATAAATTGAAATATATAATATGAAAAATTGATATGACGGAATTATGTGGGACGTTATATTAAATGCGATCGCAAAATTAACCCAATTCTATACTACCCATCAAGTCACCATTGATAATCTTTTTTCAGGGGGAGGGGTAGTTGCGGTAACAGCTTTTATATTTTGGGTTAAACGTTTGCATCCACCACCATTTGATCCTTCATCTCGTTTACCGTTTGAGTTGGTTAAACCGAATAGGGATGTTTTTTCGTTGGTTTATCCTCCTGTGAGTGACTATAAAAACCCTGTTTTAGCGGATAGAAATATTCCTTATCAGCGACGCATTCAGGGGCGAAATATCACCCAAGAATTGTGTCAACATCTTCATGAACATCGCTGGGTTTTAATTATGGGGAGGACAGGAATTGGTAAAACCAGAGAAGCGGCAGAAGTCGCACAACAGTTAAATCATGAAGGATGGACAATATTAAAATTAGCATTAGGGGAATGGTTAGATCGTCCGAACGCAGAACAATTACAAGCGATTGGCACAGATCGAAAGTTACTGTTTTTGTTGGATGATTTACATCAATTTATGCGTCGCAGTGAGGCAATTGAAAAGCATCCACAAGGAAAAGATAATTTAGCAATGCCGATGAATATTCCTTTACAAGAGCGATTATTAGATACTTTAACAGCCTATGAAAATGATGTGGCTGATCCCCAAGAAATTCGGGTATTAGCGATTACTCGTAATGAAAAAGAAGTCTATCGAGCAGGTCAAGATAGTCCTTTGGATAAATTGCAATGGGATAAATATCAAAATCTTTGGCGTAAGTTTCATGTCTATAATATGCCTGATCCTGAAGATAGCGCAATTGTGGAATTATTTCAAGAGGTAATCCCAAAAACAAAGATTAAACAGGAAGCAAACTATATTGATTTGGCGGTGTCCAATGATGGAACATTTCGCAATGTAGTCGAAAATTTAGTCAGTTTAGATAATCAGAATTTAGCTTTAACGAAACAGACCTTTAAACCAACTTTACAAGGAACATGGCATCAACATTATCAGACAGCGATTCAACGGGATAAGTTAGCAGAAGCGATTTATGATGCAGTGGATTTATTACAGCAGTGTTATGTGCCGTTGAATGAATTTTTAGTCAAGAAAACGGCTTTGTTGATGGTAGAAGGAAATCGTTTGCAAAGATTATGGTGTCAGTTTAGATTGAAAGAGAGTTTGAATAAATTAATCGCTATTGAACGAATTTTAACCCCCCGTGATGGACAAATTAAAGAGAGAGGCAAGCGAGTTGAGATTACCGATTATTCTAAACAGTTAGAGAAGTTAATCTTAAAGTTGTTTAAGGCTGAACCACAATTGATGACAGAGGCTTTAAAAAACTTTAGTTTATTTCTTTATCAGGTTAATCTTTATCCACGAGCCTTAATCGGTTATCAACATTTAGTGACTGCCGTTAAAGAGGATGCAGAGATTTGGTTTTATTTAGCAACAACATACTATTATCTTGAAAAATACGCAGAAGCGATTCAATCCTACAACAAAGCCCTTAAAATTAAACCGGATTATCATGAAGCATGGTATAACAAAGGGATTGCCTTAGGGAATTTAGTCCAATTAGATGAAGCGATTCAATCCTACAACAAAGCCCTTAAAATTAAACCGGATTATCATGAAGCATGGTATAACAAAGGGGTTGCCTTAGGGAATTTAGGCCAATTACATGAAGCGATTCAATCCTACAACATAGCCCTTGAAATTAAACCGGATTATCATGAAGCATGGTATAACAAAGGGGTTGCCTTAGGGAATTTAGTCCAATTAGATGAAGCGATTCAATCCTACAACAAAGCCCTTGAAATTAAACCGGATGACCATCAAGCATGGTATAACAAAGGGGTTGCGTTAATGAGTTCAAAACAATATCAAGAAGCATTAAATTCTTATCAAAAAGCCTTAGAAATCAATCCTAATGATGCAATTGTTTATTATAATATTGCTTGCTATTATGCCTTGCAAAATAATGTTTCTCTTGCGGTTGAAAACTTACACCGTGCGATTAATCTTGATGAGACCTGTCGAGAGATGGCAAAAACCAACAGTGATTTTGATAGTATTCGAGACGAGCAATTATTTAAACAGATAATTAATCATTAATCATTTACAATTTTATGTCTGCTAAAGATTTATTTCATGAGTCAGTTAAAACAGCTTTACAAAAAGAAGGATGGACAATTACCCATGATCCTTTAAAGTTTAAATATGGGGAGGTTAACTTTCAAATTGATTTAGGAGCAGAAAAATTAATTGCCGCAGAGAAAGCAGGAGAAAAAATTGCAGTAGAAATTAAAAGTTTTCTTAATCCTTCTGCCATTACTGACTTTTATACTGCATTAGGACAATTTTTAAGTTATCGACTAGCTTTGACAAAAATAGAACCCAATCGCATACTATATTTAGCTGTTCCTTTAGAGGCTTATCAAACCTTTTTTCAATTAGTTTTTCCCAAAAATGCCATTCAGGAATATAAAATTTTATTAATTATATATGACCCGATGAATGAGGTAATTACCCAATGGATAAAATAGAACAATATCGAAAATTGATTCAAGATTTATTAAAGGATTATTCCCAAGATGACGAATCTAATCATAATGTCGAAGTCCAACTCATTTTTGATACCACAAGAGATCATTATCAATGGATGAATATCGGTTGGGAAGGATTAAATCGAGTTTATCGGTCTATTATACATATTGATATTAAAGATGGTAAAATTTGGCTACAGCAAAATCTAACCGATCAAAATCCTGCAGAAGAATTAGTTAAAATGGGTGTTCCTAGAGAAGACATCATTTTAGGATTGCATCCTCCTTATAAACGACCGTATACTGATTATGGCGTGGCTTAATAATGTCCTCCTTAACGTGCGATTAACCTTGATGAAACTTATCAAGAGATGGCAAAAATCGACAGTGATTTTGATGGAATAAGGGAAATTATGAATGATGAATTAAATATCTATAACCTTAAGCAAAATTTGCTAAAATTCTGATAGTCACTCAAAACAGAAAGGAAAGTTAATTATGCAACTTGAATACTTAACCGATGAAAAAGGTAACAAAAAAGCTGTTATTATCCCCATTGATATTTGGGAAACTATTTTCCCCGAAGAAAAAACTAATTTAGAAAACTTAACCGAAAACATAGAAAATTATTGCTTAAATAAGACAATGGATGAAGCAAAAAACACTCCTTTGTTGGATAAAGATACAGCTTTACAATATTTGGATGAATAATTAATTATGCAGGTAAGCTATCGTCAACTATTCCTGAAAGATTTAAAGAAATTGAAATCACAACCAATATACAAACGGATTAAGACTTTAACGTTTGAAACGCTTCCTAATGCAGCTAATTTAGAAAGTTTAACGAATATCAAAGCCATGAAAGGTAGAAAGTTTAACGAATATCAAAGCCATGAAAGGTTATCGTTATCGTATTCGTGTTAGTGATTATCGTGTTGGAATCGAAGTTAACGGAAATGAGATAGAAGTTATGAGAGTCTTACATCGAAAAGAATTTTATCGCTATTTTCCTTAAGATTTATATCTGAGCTTTATAATGAAGCGATCGCCTCCTACAACAAAGCCCTTGAAATTAAACCGGATGACCATGAAGCAATTTTCAATAAAGCATTATGTTATGCAATGTTAGGAGAAGTCAAAACCTTTGATCAATTATTTGCTTCCCTTCCCCAAGACTTTCGCAATAACCTGCTAAATAACCCCGACTTTCAAGCCTTTATCAATGAGCTTTATAGTAATAATAACCCCGATTAAACGATGATTAAGGTGATGGTTTGATGGACTTTAATAAATCATGAATTCTAAATTATAAATTATGAATTTTTCTAGGATTGAACAGTGTTAAATCCCTACGATAAAATGTGATTAATTGATGGACTATAGTGATTAAATTACTTAGCGTCATAGAATAAATTAGGTATAATCAATCTAGGCATCTTACATTACCATAGCGTATGACTAAGAGAGAAAAATTATGGAAAAAAGCAAAACAAAATCCGCAAAACTTAACCTTCGGTGAATTTGAAACCCTATTACAACAAACAGGTTGGACATTCAGCCGTCAAAAAGGAAGTCATCGTTTATGGTATTCACCGAAAGGATAACCCTTACCCATTCAACCTCGAAAAGACGGAAAAGCAAAACCCTATCAAGTTCAACAATTTATTACTTATACGGAGGAATCTTAAATGTCTCTAGATAATTATAATTTTGATGGTATGATCATTGACCTATACGTTGATGAGCAAGGCGACTGGTTAGCGCATTTTCAAGAAATGCCAAATATTTCTGCGTTTGGTGATACGCCACTAGAAGCATTAGAAGAATTAAAAAATGCTTGGGAATTAGTTAAAGAAGATTATCAAGCAAAGGGAGTAGAAATTTCTCTTTTCGGCAGTGCAGTTACTATGAAGTAAGGTATTTGCCTCGTTAACGCTATTAAACAACCCTTGGAGGATCTACCATGAAACAAACTAAACTAACCCAACAACAAGAAACGATTTTGCAAGAAATTAAAGAAATTGTTCTCATCGGAGAAGAAAAGTTAAAAACCTTTCAATCTCAATCACAAGCTATTTCTGACAAATGGAAAACTTGGCAACAACAAAATAAAGATTAAATAATGAATATATAAAGCAATTTTTAAGAAAGTCTAAAGAAGTCTTAAAAGAAATCAAAGTTTAGCAAATCCTATTCTACTTTTAAGATAAAACAATTTGTCTCGCAGCTTCTTGGGCGGCATCTTCAAAGGGTAAAAGTACTAAATCTGCACCCTCTTGACATAAAATTTCTTTTTCGGCAAAATTATGACTTGTTAAAGCAATATTACCTTTAAAACAGTGATTTTTTAAGGTATGTAATAGCATTAACCCCATGCGCTTATTGGGTAAGGTACTAACGATCCAACGAACGTGTTGAAGGGGAAGCGTCGCCATAAAATCGGGATTTTCCGCATCGCCATAAAACGCTAACATTCCTTTTTTCTGCCAAAAAGAAACCAATTCAGGGTCAAAATCCACCCCTAAGACGTGCCATCCCATTTGCTGAAAATGTTGCATTAAATTGCCCCCGTAGCGTCCTAATCCGAATAAAATGACATCAACATGACTGAAATCCATCAGGGAAGCCTCCTTTAAAGATCGATTAGGAGAAGTGATAAGGTAATCAAAAAACGTTAAATAGGGCGTGAGCCGCTCATAAAGAGGATGACTATAGAGAATCAGATAGGTAGAAGCCCCCATAGTGATTAAGCCGACTAAGGTAATCAAACCTAGAATAGAAGGGGAAATATGCCCCAAACTTACACCTAATGTTGCTAATATCAACGAAAATTCACTAATTTGTCCTAAAGATAGACTGGTAATCACACTGGTGTATCTGCTGTATCCCATCCTTGCCAAGAGAATCATCAACATGATGGGTTTGCCAATTAAGATGAAAGCAGAAAATAACAGTGCAGGAACGATTTCTGCTGTCAAATAGTGAATATTAACGTGAATACCTAAATTAATGAAGAAAAACAACAGCAAAAAATCCCGCACGCTGACCAATTTAGCCCCGATGGTTGCTCGGTAAGCGGTTGATGCTAACGTTACCCCTGCCACAAATGCCCCCACTTCCTTACTAAAACCTAAAGCATTCCCTACCGATGCGAGAGAAAATGCCCAAGTAATCGCAAACAAAAGGAGTAATTCTGTAGACTGGGCCAGTAAATCTAAGATTTTAGGCAACAAGTAGCGAGTAATAACAGAGATAATCACCAAAAAGCTACTACCTTTCACTATCACCCCAAAAATCGTTAAGAATAAATAAGGTTGAGACGCTTCGGCAAACGCCGTTAAACCAATCATCACCAAAACCACTAGAATATCCTGAATAATGAGAATTCCCACGGCAATGCGTCCATGTAGGGCGTCAATTTCTCGCTTATCGGATAACAATTTGACAATAATAATAGTACTCGAAAAAGTAAAAGTAATCCCTAAATAAGCGGCAGTTAAAGGCGTAAACCCCAACAGAATGGCGACACCAAACCCCAATCCTCCTATCAGTAAAATTTGCCCCATTCCTGCTATTAATGCAACTTTCCCCACCGTCCGAATTTCATGGAGATCGAGTTTTAAACCCACTACAAATAACAGCAAAGTAATGCCTAATTCTGCTAATAAATTGACCGATTCATGAGCCGTTAAAAGACTTAATCCAGCCGGCCCGACGAGGATTCCCACTGCAATAAAGGCAATAATGAGCGGTTGTCTTAGCCTCACAGCCCCTGCTCCTAATACCGTTGCGATCATCATAATAATCGCAATTTCTGCAAAGATGTGGTCTGAAGAAATCATGGTGGTTTTTCAAGAATTGGAGGTCTTATCTTTAAATTTTAAAAAATTATTGTCAGGATTTCTGTATATTTATGCAAAGAAGAAACAAGAATCATCAATCATGAGATTTCTTCTCCTAAGATGACGTGAGAACGACCGCCTTAGAGTATAGTAAAACTTGGATAAGACCAAGATTCAGAGAAGAGACCAAGACAATGAAGATTCTATTTGTTTCAGCAGAAGCCGCCCCTCTAGCCAAAGTCGGTGGTATGGGAGATGTTGTCGGGGCATTGCCGAAAGTCTTGCGGAAATTGGGTTATGACGTGCGCATTTTTATGCCCTATTATGGGTTTCTTCCCGATAAAACGGATATTCCCGCCGAACCCGTCTGGAAAGGGTCGGCCATGTTTAATGACTTTGCGGTTTACGAAACTCTGCTGCCCAATAGTGACGTTCCTTTGTATCTGTTTGGTCATCCCGCTTTTGACCCTCGTCGCGTCTATAGTGGTGAAGATGAAGCATGGCGGTTTACCTTTTTTGCGAATGGAGCGGCTGAATTTGCGTGGAATTACTGGAAACCCGACGTTATCCACTGCCATGACTGGCATTCTGGGATGATTCCTGTTTGGATGCAGCAAACTCCTGAAATTGCCACCGTTTTCACGATTCATAACCTTGCTTATCAAGGACCTTGGCGATGGTATTTAGAAAAGATTACGTGGTGTCCGTGGTATATGCAAGGACATAATACGATGGCGGCGGCGGTTCAGTTTGCGACACGGGTAACCACTGTTTCTCCTACCTATGCAGGGCAAATTCAAACAGCAGAATATGGCGAAAAACTAGAAGGCTTATTATCTTTTATTAGTGGGAATATACGAGGGATTTTAAACGGTATTGATATTGAAAGCTATAACCCTGCCACTGATAGATTTATTCCCCATAATTTTACAGCAGAAACCTTAGAAAAACGGACGTTAAATAAGGTGACTCTTCAGGAAGAAGTCGGTTTGGAAGTGAATAAAAATTCTTTTTTGGTGGGAATGGTCACTCGCTTAGTCGAACAAAAAGGACTCGATTTAGTGATGCAAATTTTAGATCGAATTATTTCTTATACTGATACTCAATTATTAATTTTAGGAACAGGCGATCGCTATTATGAATCTCAACTATGGCAATTAGCTTCTCGACATCGGGGACGGTTAGCGATTCAATTACTCTACAATGATGCCCTTTCTCGTCGGGTTTATGCGGGTTCAGATGCCTTTTTGATGCCGTCTCGCTTTGAACCTTGTGGCATCAGTCAAATGTTAGCGATGCGCTATGGTTGTGTTCCCATTGTTCGCAATACGGGGGGATTAGTCGATACGGTTTCCTTTAATGATCCGGTGAATGAGGCGGGAACTGGTTATTGTTTTGATCGCTATGAACCGCTTGATTTATTTACTTGTATGGTGCGCGCTTGGGAAGGTTTCCGTTATAAAAATGCTTGGGCAAAATTACAAAAACGAGGCATGAAGCAAGATTTCAGTTGGTACAAATCCGCCGCAGAATATCTCAAAATTTATAAAGAAGTTAAGGGACAATCAGGTGAATTAACGCCCGATGAACAGAGTAAAGTTGAATCCCTAATTCGAGCATCTACATAATTTTTATTGAGAAGATAATTACCTTTTTTTTCAGTGAAATGGTAGATTTGAACTATTAAGTAAGGTTTAGCCCCCCATCTGAAATCAAAATCTCGCCCGTAATATAGTGACTTGCAATCAGCATGGAAGCTATCTGTGCTATTTCTTCGGGTTGCGCTGCCCTACCCATTGGTGATCGATCTTCCCAAAGTTTTCGTGCCTCTGTCCAATTTTTGCTCATCGGAGTCTCAACCAAACCCGGTGCAATCGCATTCACACGAATCTGCGGTGCAAGACTCAGTGCCAGTAGCTTTGTCATGTGGTTTAGAGCAGCCTTGCTGGCAGAATATGGGATTGAAGCTCCTTTCGGGCGAATACCCGCGTGAGAACTAATATTGAGAATGCAACTAGGACATTCACGACTTGATGTCTGACGTAGAGCCGTTTCGGCCGCCGTAATCAGTGTCCAAGGTGCTATGACGTTGACTTCGTAAAGTTCTCGCCAAATTTCTGCTGAAGCTTCCTTAAGAGAAGCATGAGGAATCGTTGCACTAATCCCCGCATTATTGACCAATACGTCTAGCCGACCGTGGTAAGATAGCACTTCAGCAACTAAATGACGAACTTGGTTTTGGTCAGCTAGATCAGCTTGGGAGTAGGAGTTATTGGGGTGGGATGCCGCTAACGCCTGTCCTATTATCACGGAAGATCTAGAGTGAAAGGCGACGATAAAGCCGTCTTCAACAAGCCGCTTTGCAATTGCCAGCCCAATGCCAGATGTCGAACCCGTAACGAGTGCAACTCTCTTTTCGCTTCTGTACTCAGTCATAATATGTACTTATCAACGATTGAGGTAAAATTTTAAGAGGCGCGATCGCTGGTAGATAAGATTGGGAGAGAGAGGATTTAAATGCTAGATTTTAGAGGATAACCAATCTTCACCGAAATCTTTAAATTTTGCCACAAGTCTCATGAAATATTCCTATTCCTATAAACCGCCCAAAAAATCCTTAACTCAGAAAGTGGATAATACGGTTGAATCGCTGATTTACAAAATCATGACCAATCGAGGGTTAGAAGAATCGGTTGTCAACGCCATTAAACAAGCCCTAATTGAGTTAGTATTCCAGTATATTGTTTTAATTGCCCTAGCATTAATCGGTCTTTTAGCCCTTCAAGCCATTTTCATTGCCTATACCTTACATTTTTTCTTGATGCCATTGACTTGAATCAATCGAATCTTCTACTAAAATATAAGCTGATACGAGGCGCAAAGGGTTAGACTTTGCGGAAAATTAGACAATTACTGCATTCCGATAACCACGCTAGCAACAATCGTAATCGCCGCCGTAACTAACACGCCTAGAGAGACATTTAGCTGTTGCTTATTGGCTTCTTGAAACGCTTCTACCTCAGCCCGAATAGATTGAATTTGTGCCTCTCCCGTTTGACGATAAAGTTCCAGTTTCTCAGACAAAAGTTGAGTATCTTGACCCATTTTTCGCTCTAAATTGTCTATCTTGTCTTCTAGGCGACCTAGCTGACGACTAATGCTTTCAAATTCTCGTTCAGTCATAGATAAAATTAAACGATTTATTGAGTTAATTTAGCAAAATTACGGTCAAAAACCTCAATTTTCATCGCTTCATCTTCTCTAAGCCCAAGAGAACGTTTGGCTTGTCCTAGATAAATCGGTAGGGTGAGGCCGGGTTTCGGATGTAGTAGGGTTCTCGCACGAATGGTCATTTGATGGTCTCCCCCTAAATCGGTTCTCCCATAAGAAAAGAAGTCATAGGCGGCCTGTTTAAGCGTCGCTTGCAGTTGGGTCTTATCAATCTCTTGAGGAACAGAGATAACAACGTTATTTGACCCATTATCAAACACTCTGGTGTATCGTACTGCATCAGGAATGGTCACTCGATTAAGCAACCCTAGCCCTAAGCCAAACAGCCCAACGGTGAGAACCATCATAAAGCCCGTAGCACCCACTAAGCGGAAACGGATACCCCATTGGAGAACAAAGGCAAGAATCGCCAAAAACAAACACAACAGGGTTAAAATTCCCGACCACTTTGTATAAGTCCCTAAATCAGAAGACAAAAGATCACTCAGCATAACATTCGTATCAGGTATCAGGTATCAGCTATTAGATTATCACTTAATCCTGATTTAACGAGGGGATATGCGGTTTTGTCCACTTTCTTGACTGACGGGGACAACTTGAGCAGATAACCCTTTCTGGGTCAATTCTTGAACTCTTTGTTGTGCTTGGTCTTGTTGGTGGAAACGTCCGGCATAAACCACTTGATGTTCCCGTTCAAAAAAGGCAAAGGGTTCAATATCTCTGACCTGTTCTAAGATAGATTCATCGGTGGCGGCAACTTCAACCCGATAAAAATTCGCTTTAACTGGGATAGTCGTCGTAGGAGATGCGACAGGGAGCTTTATCGATGTCTCGGCAGGTTCAGGAGTATTATCTGAGGGAGCTTGGAAGGTAAATTCCCGAATCGGTTGAGAAGGCTCTGTTTGGGGGCTGGCAACGGGAACTTCGAGGGGGAGCGGAGAAGAGGTGGGAACTTCTAAGGGGGGAGGAGTCGTCAACTGAGGAACAGATGTTTTTAACGGCGATTGGCTGGGGTTAGCAATCGGTGGTGGCGGCGGTAAAGTTTGAGCCAAGGTAATGAGAGGCTGAAACCAAAAGCTAGCGCAAGCGAGGACAGCAAAGCTTCCTGTTAAGGATAAATTATTCATTGAAAACACTCCAAACACGAAATTTTGAACCATTTGACCTAAGGGCATTTTCCCCCCAGTCATCGAGTTTTGATACCGGCATTGTAATATTGATAATGTTAGCCTAGAAAGGAAATACTAAACATTATTTTCCATTACAGTTATGAATCAGGTCGTGGTCGGCTTATCAGGAGGCGTGGATAGTTCAGTTGCCGCCGCTTCTCTCCATCATCAAGGATACGAAGTCATTGGTTTAACCCTCTGGTTGATGAAAGGGAAAGGTCAATGTTGCTCAGAAGGAATGGTAGATGCGGCCTCTATTTGTGAACAATTGAGCATTCCTCACCATATTGTGGATAGTCGAGAGGTATTTCAAGCCAATATTATTGATTACTTAGTGTCAGGCTATGAGAATGGCATAACTCCCCTACCCTGCTCTCAATGTAATAAGGCCGTTAAATTTAGCCCCATGTTGACCTATGCTAAGGAACAGTTTAACTGCGATCGCATCGCCACCGGCCATTACGCCCGTATTCAATACGACGAAGGGAGTCAACGGTATCAATTATTATGTGCAGTGGATAAAAACAAAGATCAGTCTTATTTTCTCTATGATTTAAGCCAAGATATCCTTAAATCCACTCTTTTTCCGTTAGGAGAACAAACAAAGGAAGTAACTCGTAAAATCGCCAGCCAATTTGGTTTAAAAACGGCCGACAAACCCGATAGTCAAGATTTATGTCTTATCGAAGCCCACGGTTCAATGCAAGCTTTCTTAGAGAAGTATATTACGCAAAAAGAAGGTAATATCATAGATTTAGAAGGCAATATTTTGGGAAAACACCAAGGCATTCACCGTTACACTATCGGACAACGCAAAGGACTGGGAATTGCCGCCCCAGACCCGCTGTATGTGGTGAAACTAGATGCCGCAATGAATCAAGTGGTCGTCACTACGCGAGACAAAGCAGGAAATGCCGAATGTACTGTTGGTCGCCTAAATTGGGTTTCGATGGCTGAACCCACGACCCCGATTCAAACGACGGTGAAAGTCCGTTATCGTTCCGCCCCTGCCCCGGTAACCGTGATTCCCTTAGGGGAAAATCGGGTTAAATTGAGTTTTGATGAGCCTCAATTCGGTATTACGCCAGGACAGGCCGCTGTTTTCTACGCAGGAGATATCCTCTTAGGCGGCGGTATTATTGAGAATGGACACCCTTAAATGATAAATTGACGTTCTAAGCCGTTAAGATGGCTTCATAATTCTATATTGACTGAACTTATGACCCAAACTCCTCCTCATCAGCAATGGCGGGATGAAATCACCAGTCTGCCACCTTGGCTAAAACGTTCTATCGGTAGAGCCAGCGAATTGTCCACCGTCCAACGCATTATTAAACAGCGTCAAATCCATACCATTTGTGAAGAGGGAAGATGTCCTAATCGGGGGGAATGTTACGCTCGTCAAACGGCTACTTTTTTATTAATGGGGCCGACTTGCACCCGCAGTTGTGCTTTTTGTCAAGTGGATAAAGGTCATGCTCCGATGGCTTTAGACCCAGAAGAACCCCAAAAAATCGCAGAATCAGTCAAATTATTGGGCTTACGTTATGTCGTTTTAACTTCCGTAGCAAGGGACGATTTGACAGACGGTGGCGCAGGTTGGTTTGTGCAAACGATGACGGCGATTCGCCAGTTAAATCCGCAAACGCAGATAGAGGTGCTAACCCCCGATTTCTTTGGGGGCAAAGACAAAGAAAGTAGTCAGAAAAACAGAGTTAAAACCGTTGTTCAGGCAAAACCCGCTTGTTATAATCATAATCTCGAAACGGTATATCGCTTACAGGATAAAGTACGACGGGGCGCAAAATATGAGCGATCGCTCAATGTGCTAAGGTGGGTTAAGGAATTTGAGCCAACGATTGCCACGAAATCAGGCATAATGCTAGGCCACGGGGAAACAAAAAGGGAAATTATCGAAACATTACAGAATTTACGCCAAATTGATTGCGATCGCCTCACTCTAGGTCAATATATGCGTCCATCTTTGGAGCATTTACCCGTCCAAAGATACTGGACACCTGAAGAATTTGAAGAATTAGGCGAAATTGCCCGTTCAATGGGGTTTTCTCAGGTTCGTTCTGCGCCGTTGGTCAGAAGTTCCTATCATGCAGGGGAAGCATAGACTTCAAATAGGTACTTAAAAAATTCTCGTTAAGTTGGATGTTCCAATGGTTAAGACTTATTACGCTTTTTAGTAAAAATTGAGATGAACCTTGTAGCCTAATTGTTGCGTATAAGAACAAAAGAAATTAGCAAAAGTTACTAGATTTCTAAGGTGGCTTTAATGAATGAGCAGGTATTACAAGGGCGTTATGAAATTCGACGAGAGCTAGGATTTGGATTGGGTCAGCAGACGCTACTCGCTTTTGACAGACAAACTCAAAATTTAGTGGTGGTTAAACGATTGATTTTTAATAGTGGACTAACATGGGAAACGGTTAAACTGTTTGAACGTGAAGCTCAGACCTTAAAAGAGCTTGAGCATCCTGCCATTCCTCGCTATATTGACTACTTTGAGACTGAAAGTCTTTCGAATAGAGGTTTTGCGCTGGTACAAAGCTATATGATGCGCCTTCCCTAGAACAACAGGTTCAATCAGGACGAACCTTCAGTGAAACTGAGTTAAAGCAAATTGCCAAAGCCCTATTAGCTCACCGCAGAGAAGCCCCGCGCTGTACCCGATAGGGTCAGCGTCGGGATGAAAGGCGGGTCATCGGTACTCCGGCTTGGAAAGCCGAGGCTTCCTCTGACTTCGTCAATTGAGGGGTTCAATGCCCCGAAAATTGACCAATAAACTTTTGCCACACAATCAAAATCTTGTGCTAAGATATTTTATAAGATATTCAATTCACTCTAAGTATGTTAAAGATTGTCAAAGTAAGGCTATATCCAAATACAGAACAACAACAGTCGCTAGAACAAAGTTTTGGCAATGTTCGTTGGCTGTGGAATTATTGCCTAAACTTGATGAATCAGACCTATAAAGAGACAGGGAAGGGTTTGTCTGGATATGAAGTTAAGAAACTAATACCTGCTCTTAAAAAAGAGCATGAATGGTTAAAACTGACTTATTCCCAGTGTTTACAGCAAGCCTGTTTAAATCTTGGAGTTGCCTTTAATAACTTTTTTGAACGTAGGGCAAGGTATCCTAAGTTTAAGTCAAAACAGGGTAAACAGTCTATTCAGTATCCTCAAAATGTCAAAGTTCTAGAAAAAAGCTTGAACCTTCCAAAGATTGGAGAAATAAAAGCGATTATCCATAGACCTATAGAGGGTACAATCAAAACGGTTACTGTATCTAAAAATTGCTGTAACCAATACTTTGCTTCTATATTATTTAAAGATGATCAAGAACAACCAGAATCATCCACAGAAGGAAAAGCGATAGGTGTTGATGTAGGTTTAACCCATTTTGCTATTACTAGCGATGGCTCTAAATTTGACAATCCAAGATTCCTAGCCAAACATGAAAAGAATTTAAAGCTAAAACAGCAGCAACTATCTAGAAAACAAAAAGCGGTGCAGTGTGGTCTTGGGGGTTTCCCCCATGAACAACTGCACCAAGAAGGGTCTAGCAACCGTAATAAGTCTAGAAGAAAAGTTGCTAGAGTACATCGTAAAATAACGAACTGCCGTGAAGATTATCTACATAAGCTATCTCGTAGGATAGTAGACGAAAACCAAGTCATTGTGACAGAGAATCTTAATGTAAAAGGCATGATGAAAAACCACTGTCTAGCTAAAGCAATCGCACAAGTTGGATGGGGAATGTTCATGACCCTGCTTAAATACAAAGCAGAAAATGAGGGTAAGATTTATCAAGAAGTTGATAGGTTTTTCCCTTCATCAAAAACTTGTCATGTTTGCTTAAATCAGGTGGGTAGTTTGCCGCTTGATATCAGACATTGGACTTGTGAAAACTGCCAGACAAAACACGACAGAGATGTTAACGCCGCAATTAATCTCAGAGATGAGGGACTACGAATTTTGACCTGTGGGACGCGGGATAAAGCGATGAAGTGTGGTCTTGGGGGTCTCCCCCATGAACAACTTCATCAAGAAGCTTATCGCCAGACTGTAAGTCGTAGTAATAGAGGACGAAAGAAATCTACTACTGCGCTTGTCTCTGGGTAAGAAGCCCGCGCTGTACGTTTGCGTCAGCGTCGGGACAGTTCACAAGTTCTGACTTATCTTCATAGTCGATATCCTCCTATTATCCATCGTGATATTAAGCCAAATAACATTTTACTGGCCATCGTTCAGGGAATAGCGTCGGTCAAATCTATCTGGTTGATTTTGGCTCTGTGCAAGCGGCGGCTAGCGAAAAGGGAACTCGTCGAACCGTTGTGGGAACTTACGGCTATATGCCTCCCGAACAATTTGGAGAACGAGCCGTACCTGCTTCTGATCTGTACGCTTTAGGGGCACACTGATTTATCTAGCATCTGGACAACATCCGGCAGATTTGCCGCAAAGAAATCTTAAAATTTGTTTTGAAAATCATGTGAGCTTTTCATCTATTTTTATTGATTGGTTACAATGGATGACTGAACCTGCTCTTGACCATCGATTGAAATCGGCTAATCAAGCATTACAAGCTTTGGAAAAGGAAGAAACCAGAAAAAAAGCTTTTTTAGTTTCTACAAAACCCGCGGATTCTCAAGTAATTCTTAATAAAAGGCATAATTTTCTGGAAATTTATATTCCGCCTCGAGGATTTACCCTTGAGTTATTGCCTACCATTGGATTTGCAGCTGTTTGGAATGGATTTTTGGTAAACTGGTATCTAATGGCACTCCGTTCAGGGAATTCGATGAATACAATAGAGTGGTTTGCTGTTTTTTTCCCTCTAGTGCATGTCGGAGTCGGTATTTGGTTCACCTTGCGGATTTTGTTCGCCCTTTTTGGACAAGTTTGGTTACAAATTAATTCAGAAAAAATCACTTTGAAGTACCGACTTTTTGGTTTAAATTATCAACGTCCTCGTCCAGCATCACGCCATAATATCATTAAGTTAGAACGGACTAAGATATCATACAAAAGTAGCTCTGAAGGTAGCAAGACAGAAGTTAAGCCACAAATTAATATTTGGGCAGGAACGAAAAAGTTTACAATTGGTGGAGAAGGTTTACTATCTGAAATTGAATTAGATTGGCTAGTGGGTGAACTGAGTGATTGGCTAGATTTACCCATTATTCGCGAAGCGTAAAAATAATATTCCTCATCAACTCAAATGTTTCTCTTTCTATCCAAAATATTACCTCTATTTCTCTATCCGTTGGGATTAACCTGTGTTTTGTTGGTTATTACTTTATTTTTGTGGGGCAGACGTTCCCGTTGGACTCCCTATCCCCTTCTAATCGCCTTATTCGTGATTTTACTTGCTAGTAATGCTTGGGTAAGTGAGGGTCTGATGCGATCGCTAGAAAGCCGTATTATTCCTCCTACTGATATACCGCAAGCCGATGCGATTGTAATTTTAGGGGGGGCAACAAAATCCCCCGTAGCCCCGCGTCCAATGGTAGATTTGAATGAACATGGCGATCGCTTATTATATGGCGTTAAGCTTTATCGAGAACAAAAAGCCCCTTTGATTATTGTTGCTGGCGGTAGAATTAGCTGGTCTGGAAATACTCGCTCAGAAGCCCAAGATATGGCAGAAGTTCTTCAATTAATGGGAATTCCTGCTCAGATTATTACGCAAGAACCCGACTCTTTAAACACCTATCAAAATGCAGTGAATGTGCAGAAAATTCTAGAAAGCCAAGGAATTAAACAAATTATCTTGGTAACCTCCGCTTTTCACCTGCCCCGCTCCCTCTTAATCTTTAAAAAACTCGGTATTGACGTAATTCCTGCGCCGACGGACTTCTTTGTGACAAGAGAAGAAGATCCCTTTAGTTTGGAAGGACTGCTATTAGGATTGTTGCCTGATGCTCATCGTTTATCCCTAACCACATTAGCGTTAAAAGAGTATATGGGAATTCTGATTTATAGGCTACAAGGATGGTTATGATACGGGACATAAAGTCATCATAATAGACCTCTTGCGATATTCTAATTAGGTAGCTAATTAGAATATCGTAAATTCTTTTTACTATTCGACTAGCTGTCGACTCATGAACTCCCCAATCTTGCCTTATATGAAAGAAGGTTTTATACTCTCTCCAATATAGTAACGTTAGCAAAATTTGTCTAGAATCGAAAGTTTAGAACAGCATCCTCTCTTACCCTTCTTGGTTTTCAAGATAATTTAATTGATAATTTCTTTTGCTTAGATGCTACCCAACAAATTCTAAATCTAAAACAAAATTTGATAACACATTCTCTCCTGATAAGGTACTGGGATTCTCTAAAATTTTGACTGCTTTTCCTTGACGATAAATTTCCACTTGTCTCTCTTTGCAATTGAGCAACCATTCTAATTTTGTGCCATTTTCTTTATATTCTTTCTTCTTCTCTGGTAAAGATTTTAGGTAATCACTTTTGGAGCGAAATTCAATTACAAAATCGGGACATAAAGGTAAAAACTTTTGACGTTGTTGAAGCGTTAAATTAGGTCACTTTGCTAAAGGTATCCAAGCGGCATCAGAAGATCTTTCTGCACCATTTGGCAGCTTAAATCCTGTTGATGAATCAAAGCAAATTCCTGTATCTTCTTCGTCCATCCAGTTTTCTAGTTTTTGAGTTAATTTGGCATTTTTATGACCTGTTTTTCCTCCCATCGGTGGCATAATAATTAAGTCTCCTTTGACATTTCTTTCAAGGTGCAAATCTCGGTTATCTTGACACAGTTGATAAAATGGTTCATCAGTTAGATGAAGGGAATCTAAATTAATTTGCCTGGGATTAATGATCATCTGTTCTCACTTCACAGTATAAAAAAAGACAAAATGCCTTGAGACTATAATATGTACTATCTAATCAACAGTTTGATGGGGTTGTAATATCCATTGCAGTTGCAGATAGAGACCAAAAAAACAGGAACAAATAAGCAAAAATATTTTTGAATACCGTCTTTTTTTGTTCGGGAAAAATAGGGTTAGCCTCAAAATGGCCTTTTTTCGCTATGATAGTTAAGAAGTCTTAATCATCTTTGAAAGGATACTGTTCAAAATTCCTTATTCTTCTTATTGACGTTACCTAATCCTATCTTTTTAATCTATGTTTGGTCTTATTGGTCATCTTACCAGTTTAGAACACGCTCAATCCGTTGCAGAAGTCCTTGGTTATCCCGAATACGCCAATGAAGGTCTTGATTTTTGGTGTTCTGCACCCCCGCAAATTGTAGATCATTTTCAGGTTAAAAGTGCGACAGGACAAATCATTGAAGGCAAGTATGTGGAATCTTGCTTCTTACCTGAAATGTTGATGAATCGTCGAGTTAAAGCGGCTATTCGGAAAATTTTAAACGCTATGGCTTTAGCGCAAAAGGCAGATTTGAACATTACTGCGCTAGGTGGCTTTTCTTCCATTATTTTTGAAGAATTTGACCTGAAAAATAACCGACAAGTTCGCAATGTCGAATTAGACTTCAATCGTTTTACGACAGGTAACACGCATACGGCTTATGTGATTTGTCGTCAAGTGGAAACGGTTTCTAAGAAATTAAATATAGACTTATCTAAAGCAACTGTTGCTGTTTGTGGTGCAACTGGAGATATTGGCAGTGCAGTCTGTCGCTGGCTCGATCAGAAATCAGATGTCGCTGATTTACTCTATATTGCTCGTAACCAAGAACGTTTAAATGCTTTACAGGCGGAACTGGGACGGGGTAAGATTATGGGGTTAGAAGAGGCGTTACCCTTAGCAGATGTGATTGTTTGGGTCGCTAGTATGCCCAAAGGGGTAGAGATTCGACCAGAAACCCTAAAAAAACCCTGTTTAATTCTTGATGGGGGTTATCCCAAAAATTTAGGCACCAAAATTCAACATCCCGATGTGACGGTTTTAAATGGGGGAATTGTCGAACATTTCCTCGATATTAACTGGAAAATCATGGAAATTGTCAGCATGGATGTGCCAAATCGTCAAATGTTTGCTTGTTTTGCTGAAGCAATGTTACTAGAATTTGAACAATATCACACCAATTTTTCTTGGGGACGTAATCAAATTACCGTCGAGAAAATGGAAAAGATTGGCGAATTTTCGCTCAAACATGGTTTCAAACCCATTGAATCTTAAATGACTCCTTTGTTAACGTGGGTTTGACGGTAAATTCACGTTAATCAAAATCGAATTTAATATTGCGTTAAAAAAGGACAATAGGAATTCAAAACTTCAAGTTTCAATCATTCACTAATCTAACAATATATGTTCTTAAAATAGCCAATTTATCAGTGTCATTGGGTGTAAGTTGTAAATTATTCCTAAAAATCAACTGACCTTCTTCTGTAATATCAGAGATGGTTTGGTTCCTCAACTCATATCCCAGTATTTTTTCGGCTTCTTTCCAAATTGATTCTCTTGGATGAGTTAAAATATTACCGTGCTTTTTAAGATAATCTTTTTGAAACTCGCTGGGAATCCACCCTTCTCTCAAGGCATCAATTAAAATATTTGTTAATAATTCGCGACTAAAGCTTTCTCCTTTTTCTTTTTTGCGTAAAGTCCAAGCACAAAAAGCAAGTAATGTACTTTCTAAGCCAAATGAACAATAGACAATCATCTCTAAAAGCTCTTGAGAAAAGTCAATTCCGAGTCTTTTTAGTCCCCATTTATATTGATCAAAAATCTCCACAGTAATATCATCAACAAATTCATAATATACCGCTTGTCTTAAATCAATCATTTCTATAACTTGTCCTCCTTCTGCAATCATTAATTTGTTTTCACAATAGAGAAATTCTTATGAGCAAGAGACTTAAAATACTGCTTTTCTTCGTATATTTATAATCGGCGAAAGATAGATAAAGGTGGACATCAATAGCCCACCTTAAAATCATAACCCTATTTAACCAAAGCGATCGCACGGTTACTTAACGCCTCGGCGGTTAACCCATTAAAGGCCATAATTTCCCCGGCACTGGCGGTGGTTTCACCCCGTTTCCAAGCGAAAGTATCCCGTTGACAATTACTGCGTAACATAATGGGTTCTAACATCGCAGAACTTCCTCCTGTTACGCCAATTAACGCATCGCCACCGAATAGCATTTCAAAGCCATGATCGTCTAAAAAATGACTTTCTTTTTCCGTACAAGTTTGCCACGATACGTCATCGGGGCGATATAAACGACGGGGGTTAATCACCGAAACAATGCGGACACCCATTCCTTCATTTTCAAGACGCGTTGCTGCTTCAAAAACGGGAATTAAGGTCATATCCCCAATCACCGCAAAAACGACTTTTTTCTTACCTTCGGTTTCGTGTAAGATAATGCCACCATCTTGTAACCCTTGACGAGTTTGTGCAACGGTTGTGCGAATGGGTAAAGGAGATTTACTCGCTGTAATGGTAACCCCTTTATTCTTCGTATGTAATGCCCATTCATAGCAAACTTGAATACTATTAGCATCACAAGGAAATAGAGGGAAAACATTGCCATTTCGCATCATTGCCGCAAAATAATTCTCAATTTCTGGCCGTTGATGCGTCCAACCATTCCGTCCTTGTTCTAATGCGCCGGCAGTGAATAAGGCTATCGTAGAAGGAGTCGGTCGACGTAATTCGGCCATTGCTTGCGTCACCGTTTGCCAAATTGGTAATCCATTAATCGCAAAAGACTCATAAGAACACCATAGTGTTCTTGCACCAAATAAAGCTAAACTCGCCGCTAAACCCGCACAAGCATCTTCACTGAGCGGTTCATAGACTTGTCCTTGAGGTTGCTGAAAATAGGTCTCATCAACCGTCGGATGAATAATTTTCAACCCCACATTAATGTTATTAATTCCTGATGCCGCATTACCATCGGCATTCGTAATCACGAAATTGGGATCTTTTTTACCCACATAGACGACTAATTCCCCCATTGCCGTTGTTGCTACCTGTTTATCTCCCTGTACCGGAAATTCATTTAAGGGGAGACGGCCTAAATCGGGTAAGGATAATTCTTGCTCCGTTACCACCTGATGGGATGCCGAGCCTCCTGCGGCGCGCTCAAAGTTGGTTCGGACGATTTGCCATGCTCGCGGAGATAAGGCTCGCTCTTGCAGCGCTTTAACAATATAATCCTTCTCTAAGGTGTCTCCTGCATATAAATTATGAGAAGCCGCACCCCGTTTGTGAACCCCTGCGCCTTTGAGCTGTTTGACAATTAGGACGGTTAATGTACCCCCTAATGCCGATTTTGCCGCTTTATCGGTGGCTTCTAAGACAGCTTGCATAAATTCTAAGCGTTTTGCCATGGAAAACTGAGTGCTATCTACATATTCCCCTGCTTGGTTGGTATCATCGAAGTCTTTGGCATTGATTAAGATAACTTCTTGAAACCCATTGCCTTGCCAATAGTTAATCATCTCTGCGTTGGTTTTTGTTGATACCATGCTGTGATGTTCTTGGGAATAACCATTCCAAACTAAAATAGGCAAAAAGTTCGTAATTTTCGGATAAGCCGTATTGAAATGCCCAAAACTGCTTGTTATATAAGGCTCACCCAGTCCCCCATCTCCAATCGTCACGGGAAATAATATCCCCGGATGCAGTTTTGCACCAGCCATGGCAAAGTGTTGTCCCTGTCCCAGAGGACCTGCAGGGTTCAATAATCCGGGAATTTGTCCCGAAAGATGACCTAAAAGTCCGTGCATCTCTCGGTAACGTTCTCCCATTTGTTCTACCGTCTTAATACCCATGTCTTCGAGGGAACGGTCAAGGAACATATTACTGTAAAATCCAGGTGCATGATGTCCGACTTCGGTGATGATATTTTTATGACCTAACATCACTAAGGATGCGATCGCTTCTGCAATACTGGCAAATCCCCCCGGATGTCCTGACGCTTTGGTGGCAGTGGTTTGCAGGGTTAAATAACGTAAAGCATCCGCCGCTAAGAGGGTTTGATAAACTGCTACAGGGTCACTAGGGGACGAAATCGCCGTTTTTCCTTCTTTAATCGCAACTTCACTGATATATTTCTTAAATTCGGGTAAGTCTTGCCCAAAATATTGAATTCCTTGACAAAATGCTGGTATTGTGCTAGCAACGGTCATAATATCCCCTTGATATAGAGTTAACGCATCTTAAAAGAATTTTACAATTTTTTAGGGAGAAGGCTTTAGAATTGTGAGGAATTCTGGAGATAAGAATTTATCTATAGGTGGGATAGATACAACAGGTAAAGGGTGACAAGTTGCTGTTTACAATGAAAATGAGTAATATTCAAAATAACCTTTCTTTATGAATCCAACTGATCAACAGGCTCAAGGACTTTATCGTTTGTGCTATCGTTTAACCAATGCCATTTATCCCCAATGGCAATACCGTAATATTGAATTAGTTAGAATTGATGAAAGAACAGGAAATTTATATGTATTAGCACAAGAATTAGATTTTGAAATTAAACCTTCTGGAGGCTATGAACCATGAACGCAATTAATTACAATAGTCTTAGTTTAGAAGAATTAAGACGATATGTTTTAACTCATCGAGAAGATACTAATGCTTTTTATACATATGTTGATCGTTCTAAAGCAGAGGGTAAAATGATTACAATAGACTTAGACACTAATGATTGGGAGGAGAAAATTATCCCTCATCTACAATCTGATCAATCATAAAATTATATTGAATTTATTAGTAGGTTTTATGTTTGATGTAAGAAATTTTTATTGAGGTGGAGTCATAAAGGAAAATATTAATTATAATTAGATGAGTGAGCAAGAATTAAAGCAATATTTAATTGCTCGCAAAGATACTAAAGAAGCCTTTTATACTTATATGGACAGAAGACATTCTCGACCGAATAAAGTTTCGATTGCTTATAATAATCCTGAATGGGAAACTAAAATAGTAGAGGCAATTCGTTTACAGATGAATCAAGGAAAGAATCTTTGAAATTTACTCAATATTTTCAACAGGTTAGACAACGACCTGACCGTGTAATGATTAAGCTAGAATGGATAGAGAAAACAATTAACTATCCTATTCGGGAAGAAGTACAACAAGACGGGGGAATTCGCAGATGGGCTAAAATAGAAGAAATGCAAGGAAAATTCCTACGTGTCATCTTGCTAGATGATGGCGAAACGATACACAATGCTTTTTTTGATAGAAACTTTAAACTATGAAAATCAAATACTTTGAAGAAACCGACACCCTATATATCGAATTTCGCAATCACAATATTGCTGAAACCAAAGAACTTGATGTCAATACAATTTTAGACTTAGATGAAAGCGGAAATATTTGTGCATTAACTATTGAACACGCTAAACAAAGAACTGATATACATAATTTTTCATTTGAACAAATAGGCTTTTAACGTTTTTTAAGTTTTTTAATTAGAGGTGATCGTTATATTTATCTATCATAAATTCTTCTAATTGTTTCTTCATCAATTAGTAAATTATTATCTGTTCTGATGTTGCGCTCTCTTTAAAAGATGCAATTGAGTTCTATAGTAATGTAATTCTTGTCTAAAAGTTAATTCTTGAAAAAAGTTTAACAAACTATTGACTAATACAAGGAATGAAGGTAATCCCCATACTCCTAACTCCCGCAAAAAGTCATGGTTTTGCAACGGCTCACTAGGAAGATTGACCCCCTCTATAATGAGAATTAATAATAATATTGAGAGAAAAGGCAAAAATTTAGCTGAAACTTGTTCTCTATCTTGTCTTTTATCCCTGAGATACTGAATAACAAGTTCTAAATCTTTCAAATAATTAAGGTAGGTTAAATATTTTTCATAATTGATATTTTTAGATAGGGAAATAATAGCAAGATTACTATTATCACTGTATAACAGGTTCTGAATTTGTTTATCTATAATATTTGGTAACTTTTCTCTATTTTTGAACTGGCTAATAATCAAAGCTACCGCGGAAGCGAAAGATAATAATAAATAGAGTGTACTAAGTTTTAGAATATTTAGTGCATCTTCTATATTAACATTTTCAATCTTAAACCCTGATAAAATTACACCCAATACAGTATATATCGAACAGTATATATAACTTATCAAAAATCTATTCTCAGACAACAAAAAATATCTTTTAAAAAAGAGAATTATAGGCAATGGAATTTTAGAATATACCAAGAAAATAACTCTCTTCAAGAATGAAGAGAACTTTTTGAAAAAATCAGGTACATTTCGATTTATTTTGGTAAGATCTTTATGTTTTTTGAAATCTTTATAATCGAATAATTTTAAGATATCAAGGGGATTTTATGAATTTTGACTCATTATTTCTATATTTCTATTTATTTTTTAAATAAGCATTAAAACGCAGTGACTATTCAAAAGTAACATACACACTTCAAAAAAGTCAATAACTTAATTTTAAAATAATTATTCTGAAAAATCATGGTGTTAAGCTGGTTACCGTTAAAATATAATCACAGAACGATTTAATTGATATTCTCCCAATAATGTGTCCATTTTACTGGTAAGCTTTTGTTGATTCTACCAAGTCAAAGATAGTGATAAAATTCCTTAATCCAATATACTAATTGAGGTAGAATTCTCCTTTATTTATGAATCCAGAAATCCCTTCTCCCCTAATTGGTATTATTATGGGTAGTGATTCCGACTTACCCACTATGCAAGCGGCGATCGCCATTTGTGAAACCTTTAATATTCCCCACGAAGTCGCGATTGTTTCCGCCCATCGTACCCCTGAAAGAATGGTAGAATACGCAAAAAACGCCCATAAAAGAGAAATAAAAGTGATTATTGCAGGGGCAGGCGGTGCCGCTCATTTACCCGGGATGGTAGCCGCTCTAACCCCTTTACCCGTGATTGGTGTTCCCGTTTCTACCCGTCATCTGCAAGGAGTAGATTCCCTATACTCTATTGTCCAGATGCCTAGAGGAATTCCCGTCGCTACAGTAGCCATTGACAACGCCCAAAATGCCGGACTCCTAGCGGTGCAAATCCTTGCTTCCCATGATTCAGCCCTTATGGAAAAGGTACAGCAATTTCGACAACAATTACAGGAGACCGTATTAGAAAAGCAAGCAAAACTCGACCAAATCGGTTACCAAGAATACTTGGACAGAATGAAAGATTAATCGCTACCATAGGAGGAATAATTACTCAAGGCTGAACGGTGGCATGATACGTCTCATTCTGATTCTCTTAATCGCTTGCCTCACATTCCTTTATCCTATGCCTTCTAGCTTAGCAGTAGATAGTCCCAGTTCGATTACAGAAGAACAGTTACAATGGGGCGAAAGTATTGCCCAAAAAGCCTTAGAAGTCACCGAAAAAGGCAATTTTTCTCAAGCAGAAACCTATTGGACGCAGTTAATTGATGCCTTTCCCACTAATCCTGCCGTCTGGAGTAACCGAGGTAATAGCAAAGTCAGTCAATTTAAACTAGAAGAAGCGATTCTCGACTTCAATGAAGCAATAAATCTCGCACCCACTTCCCCAGATCCCTATTTAAACCGTGGCACTGCCTTAGAAGGATTAGGTCGTTACAAAGCGGCGATCACTGACTATGACAAAGTTTTATCTTTCAATCCCCAAGACGTCATGGCCTATAATAACCGAGGCAATGCCAAAGGAGGTTTAGGAAAATGGCAAGAAGCCCTAGAAGATTATCAAAAAGCCGCCAATTTAGCCCCCAGTTTTGCCTTTGCTCAAGCTAATGCCGCCCTAGCCTTGTACGAAACAGGTCAAAAAAGCCAAGCCATTACAAAAATGCGCAATTTGACCCGTAAATACCCGATGTTTCCCGATATGCGCGCCGCTTTAACAGCTGCCTTGTGGGAACAAGGAAATCAAGGGGAAGCCGAAAGTCATTGGGTAGCCGCCGTGGGAATGGATAATCGTTACCAAGAATTAGACTGGGTACAAAAAATTCGCCGTTGGCCGCCGAGTATGGTAGCGGCCTTGGATAAATTCCTAAATTTAAAGTAATTTTAGCGAAAATTCGGCAGACGAGTCTTACAACCACGATTAAAAAAGCCATCTAATCCCCAAGCCGCACATTCAATCGATTGAACATTTTCAGGAGCAGAAACAAGGGTATAATCACAAGAAACATAGCCATTTTGATCCGAATCCATGGCTTGACATCTTGCCCCATTGATATCCTGTTTCAGTACCGAAGAAACATAATCTTCTAATTGCCTTTCCGCAAAATTGCGACCAAAAAACCGTTGCCCTACCACTTTACCGGCGGTTAAAAGGATAATCCCTCCGCCGAGAACAACGGCAGTCATTAGCCCTAAAATGGCATATAACTTAATTTTATTCATATAAATCTTTAAATCATCGGTAAGGTTAGTCGAGAAAAGTCTCAACCCATAAACGTATTTATTCTATAGCATCCTGCGAGTAACGATAGAATAAAATGTTGAGAGTGACCCTCAACCTTTAACTATTTATTTATCTTGACTAGCTTGAACGACAATGACTGACTTTTTAGCGCAACAGGATCCAGCGATCGCAGAAATGATCGATCACGAACTACAACGGCAACGCGATCATCTCGAATTGATTGCCAGCGAAAATTTTACTTCTGCGGCAGTGCTGGAAGCCCAAGGATCGGTATTAACCAACAAATACGCCGAAGGATTACCCAAAAAACGGTACTATGGGGGTTGCGAATTTATAGACAAAATTGAACAACTGGCGATTGATAGAGTTAAACTGTTATTTGGAGCAGAACACGCCAATGTTCAACCGCATTCCGGCGCACAAGCCAATTTTGCCGTCTTTTTAGCCCTGCTACAACCCGGTGATAAAATCATGGGCATGGACTTATCCCACGGGGGACATCTCACCCATGGTTCTCCCGCCAACGTATCGGGAAAATGGTTTGAAACTTGCCATTATGGGGTAGATCCAGAGACAGAACGACTAAATTACGCCACGATTCGAGAATTAGCTCTCAAAGAACAACCAAAACTCGTTATTTGTGGCTACTCTGCCTATCCCAGAGTGATTCATTTTGACCAATTCCGAGCGATCGCCGATGAAGTAGGAGCGTATCTTTTAGCAGATATTGCTCATATTGCCGGATTAGTCGCCACTGGACATCACCCCAATCCGATTCCCCATTGTGATGTCGTCACCACCACCACCCATAAAACGTTACGGGGGCCGAGGGGAGGCTTAATTATGACTAAAGATGCTGAATTAGGCAAAAAATTCGATAAAGCCGTCTTCCCCGGTAGTCAGGGTGGCCCTCTCGAACACGTCATCGCCGCCAGGGCAGTTGCTTTTGGAGAAGCGTTACACCCCGACTTTAAAATCTATTCTGCCCAAGTGATCGCCAATTCCCAAGCCATGGCCAATCAACTGATGAAACGGGGCTTAAAACTGGTTTCGGGTGGAACGGATAATCATCTGATGTTAGTGGATTTACGATCTATCGGTATGACTGGAAAACAAGCCGATAAACTTCTCAGTGAAATTAATATTACCGCCAACAAAAATACCGTTCCCTTTGATCCCGAATCTCCCTTCGTCACCAGTGGTCTGCGCTTAGGCTCACCCGCCATGACGACCAGAGGCATGAAAGAAGCCGAATTTACAGAAATAGGAGACATTATCGCTGATTGCCTCCACAAACCAGAGGATGAAACCGCCAAAGAAAAGGGACGCCGTCGGGTGGCGAATCTATGTCAATCTTTCCCTTTATATTCCCATCTGCGGATGTCTGTTCCCGTTCTGGCATAACTTTACCCTCTACAATAATCGGATAAGCTAGGGTAAAGTTTCCCATTCACCTTTAATCCTGACCCATGTTAATCCCTGCTGAACGCTATCATTTTATTGCTTTTGCCATCGCCCTCACCGTGGTCTGGTGGATTACTCCCACTGTCAAACGTATTGGTTTAAATAAAGGGGTGGGGGTTGATAGCCCAAATCAGCGCAAAATGCACCAACGTCCGATGGTTCGCTTGGGAGGAGTCGCTATTTTTGCTGGATTTCTCTGCTCATTGTTGATTATCTGGTGGTTAGGGGGCTTCGGTTGGTTACCGCCTCACAAAGAATGGGAAATTTGGGGCGTAACGCTTGGGGCGTTAGCTTTCTTTCTCATTGGCTTAGCGGATGATTTACTGAGTTTATCGCCCATTTCTCGCCTAATTATGCAAACGGCCGTGGCGACTGCTGCATGGCAAGCAGGGGTTAAAATTGAGTTTTTATCCGTCCCCTTTGGGGATTTGATTCATATTGCTTGGCTTAGCTTGCCTATTACGATAATTTGGTTAGTGGGAATGGCGAATGCGATTAATTGGATTGATGGGTTAGATGGCTTAGCGGCAGGGGTTTGTGGGATTTCAGCCGTGGTGATGCTGATTCTCAGTTTGTTCATGGATCAGCCAGCGGCAGCCTTGATTGCGGCGGCCTTAGCGGGGGGATCGTTGGGCTTTTTGCGCTATAATTTCAATCCTGCCCAGATTTTTATGGGGGATGGGGGGGCTTACTTTATGGGATTCACCCTTGCAGGGGTTGGCGTGATTGGCTTAGTGAAAACGGCGGCTTTTACCACGGTGGCAGTGACAGCAGTATTACTGCCTTATTTGGTTCTAGCCGTTCCCATTGTGGATATGTCGGCAGTAATTATTTCACGGCTTACTAAGGGAAAATCCCCCTTTATTGCCGATAAAAGACATCTACACCATCGTTTACTTAAAGCCGGTATTTCTCATCGTCAAACTGTCCTTTTTATCTATGCTTTGACCCTATGGGTGGGTAGTTTAGCCTTGGGTTTTTCTAATATTCCCAGTGGATGGGGTTATGCGATCGCTTCAACGGCATTATTATTCTATTTAATTTGGCAAGTATGGCGAAAAAAAAGCGGAAATTGAGAAAATTTTGGGCAAATAATAAAAAAATAGGCAACAACAAACTTAATTAAATCTCATGACAATTAATCGCATTATTGACATTCTTCGGAACGGACAAGCAGACGAAACGGTAAAAATTCAAGGATGGGTAAGAACAAAGCGGGATTCTAAAGGGTTTTCCTTTATTGAAGTCAATGATGGTTCGTCTTTACAGAATTTACAGGTTATTATTGACGCCAATTTGCCGGATTATCATACTTTAATCAAGCAGATTAGTACGGGTGCATCCCTAGAGGCGATCGGATCACTGGCACCTTCCTTAGGTAAAGGGCAACGTATTGAGCTAAAAGCCACCGATTTTACCCTTTATGGAGAATCTGACTCCGAAAATTATCCTTTACAGAAGAAGCGACATTCTTTTGAGTTTTTGCGCACGATTGCCCATCTTAGACCTCGAACTAATACGATGGGGGCAGTCATGAGGGTTAGAAATGCCTGTGCTAATGCCATTCATCAGTTTTTTCAAGAAAGAGGTTTTATTTGGGTTCACACGCCCATTATTACTGCTAGCGATTGTGAAGGAGCAGGGGAGTTATTTACGGTTACCAGTTTAGATTTAGATAAAATACCGCAAGTTACTGGCAAAAAAACCGATTTTACGCAAGATTTTTTTGGAAAACAAGCGTATTTAACCGTGAGCGGTCAATTAGAAGCAGAGATAATGGCCATGGCTTTCCAGAATGTTTATACTTTCGGACCTACTTTTCGGGCAGAAAACTCTAATACTTCCCGACATTTAGCAGAATTCTGGATGGTTGAACCCGAAATGGCGTTTTGCGACTTAGAAGGAGATCAAGATTTAGCAGAAGCCTTCTTAAAGCATATCTTCAAATCGGTTTTAGAGACTTGTCCCGAAGATATGGCCTTTTTTGATGAACGCATCGATAAAACGGTATTAGAAACGGCAGATAATATTATTAATAACGAATTTGAGCGTATTACTTATACAAAAGCGATTGAAATACTCGAAAAAGCAGAGAAGCCCTTTGAATTTCCTGTCGAATGGGGAATTGATCTTCAATCTGAACATGAACGATATTTGGCCGAAGAATACTTTAAAAAACCGATGATTGTGACGAATTATCCCAAGGGTATTAAGGCATTTTATATGAGATTAAACGATGATGGGAAAACAGTCGCGGCAATGGACGTTCTTGCGCCAAAAATTGGTGAAATCATCGGTGGATCTCAACGGGAGGAACGCTTAGACGTTTTAACGCAACGGATCCAAGAACAAGAGATGAACCCAGAAGATCTATGGTGGTATTTAGATCTACGGCGTTATGGTTCAGTTCCCCATGCGGGTTTTGGCTTAGGTTTTGAACGGGTGGTACAGTTTATGACCGGGATGGGCAACATTCGTGATGTGATTCCTTTCCCTAGAACCCCTCTGAATGCAGAATTTTAGGGGTTTTTTAGGATCAGGATAATCGTTGGGCGATCGCTTTTAGCTCTCTTAAGGCAGATAAAGCATGGCGAATCAAACGAAGAGATGCCAAGGGACTTTTGAGCAGTTGACGGCTTACTATCCAAGGCATCATTTCGCCTTTTTGATCAAAAATATCGCTTAAATCGGGTAAATTTTGCTGACAATCGTCACTAATAATTCGTAAAATAGTAACAGGAATGCCTCGACGCTGAAAGAAATCTAAAACGGCGTATCCCTCCATATCCACGATATCTACGGCGTATTTTTGCCCTAGTGCTTTTTTTGCTTGAGCTTGCGTTATTACCCTATCAACGCTGATTCCTTTGCTCAAAAGACAGTCTCCGCCAAGAGCGTCAGCTAATTTTTGGGTTAATTCTAAATCACAGTCTAAATACTGCCATTTTCCCGCTTCTGATACATAACCACACCCCTGATAGACAACAATTTGGCCAACAGACAGGTGAGAAGACAACCCTCCGCCCAATCCCATTAATAAAACTCCCCTTGGCAGTAAATTCTGATCTACTATAGATGAAAATTCTTGATTGAGAAAAGACTTAACCGGATTTAATCCCGTCGGAATCGCTAAAATTTGTACAGGGGGAGCCTCTTTTAAAAAAAATTGGGCAATGGTTTTATATTCAACCCCTTTTACTGCGAGAATTAGGCTAATTTGCTTTAATAAAGGGACTGAAGACGGCAACGCAGAAGGAGCAAGGTTCATAAATTCTTGATAAAGATTCTTAATAAGATCCTCAAATAAGATGATACATTAAAAAAGGATAGGGGGAATTCTTATAATAACTCCTGTTGTTTAAACAGTCCGTTCTCCATTTCTTTGGTTGTCACGTTAAATGATGTTATCTTCGATTCTAACCCTTAATCAAATTAGTAAGCATTTTCACGCTCATGCTCTTCCTGTCGTAGAAAATGTCAGTTTTTCCCTCGATAAAGGGGACTTACTGGGATTACTCGGCCCCTCTGGCTGTGGTAAAACCACTCTTTTGAGAATGATTGCCGGATTTGAACAACCATCTACAGGAAGCATCATTTTAAGTCATCAAATGGTTGCTGGAGAAGGGGTGAATATTCCCCCTGAATATCGCAATACAGGTATGGTTTTTCAAGATTATGCTCTATTTCCTCATTTAACGATTGCAGAAAATATTGCCTTTGGCCTAAAAACCCAAAAACCCCCTTTAAATAAACGCCAGATTCAGCAACAGGTAGGGGACGTTTTAACCCTTGTTGGTTTAGGGGGATTAGATAACCGCTATCCTCATCAACTATCGGGCGGACAACAGCAACGGGTTGCTTTAGCGCGGGCTTTAGCCCCTCAACCCAGTTTAATTTTACTCGATGAACCCTTGAGTAACTTGGATGTGCAAGTCAGACAACGATTGCGCCACGAAATCCGCCATATCCTCAAAGCAACGCAAATTACCGCTATTTTTGTCACCCATGATCAGGAGGAAGCCCTAGCCATTTCGGATAAAATTGCAGTGATGAATCGGGGTAAAATTGAGCAAATTGGCATACCTGAAGCGGTGTATACCCGTCCTACTTCCCGTTTTGTGGCTGAATTCGTCACCCAAGCCAATTTCCTACCCGCCCGTCGTCGGGGCGATCGCTGGCAAACAGAAATCGGGGGTTGGGATTGTGGACACAAGGAGGCTGACTGTCATCAAGGGGAGGTCATGGTTCGTCAAGAAGATATTTTATTATCACCCGATGATCAGGGGAAAATTACCGTTGTAGACCGGCAATTTTTAGGCAGAGAATACCGTTATTGCCTTGCCATGCCTTCGGGTAACCAAATTCACGCCCGTACGTCTTTAAGTACCCAGTTAGATATTGGGACAAAGGTGAGCTTGGATATTAGTAATCAAACCCCTCAGTTTTTTCAAAAACCTTTAGTAAAAAGCTAATCAAAAGAAAGTTCTTTGATTTCAGCGATCGCTTTCTTTCAACATTGAGATCATCAGTTATCAGCTAAAGATACAAAACCATTCTATCGTTTCTCCATTGGCAATTTCTCAATGCACCATCGCCGCCATTCGATCCTACTGTTCATCATTCGTGACAACTTAAGACTGTAAGCCAGATGTCAAGGGAGTTTTAAAAAAGGGTTATCTCCAAAATCTTTACGCAGAAATAAGAGGATTGCTAGAAAAGAAAAACTCAGGAGTATTTCGTCGTTTTTCAGGGAAAGG
>JBGTGT010000054.1:0-72019 GCA_041746575.1 Microcystaceae cyanobacterium | reverse complement strand
CACCTTTCCCTGAAAAACGACGAAATACTCCTGAGTTTTTCTTTTCTAGCAATCCTCTTATTTCTGCGTAAAGATTTTGGAGATAACCCTTTTTTAAAACTCCCTTGACATCTGGCTTACAGTCTTAAGTTGTCACGAATGGGGTAGCGATTGATCGCTTCTCCCTCATTTCGACGGCTTAAAAATCCATTGATTCGTTTCAAAATTGAACCTCTAAAAAACCGATCTTAAAGCTCAAGAACGACTAATACTCAGTGAAGTACCCCAACGATCCGTTTAATTTACGGAAGTCTAAAGGACTTATCTTAAAGCCGATTAACCTTTATGTTTGAGGTCTATTAAAAAACCCAACGCGATTAAAAAATAACAACGTTGGGTCATCTTAAACATTAAGTGGTGCAGTTCTCTTTCCTGAATTGTTTACTTATTCGGTTGAGGCGTCATGCGTAAATAAGGTTTAATTTCCTTAACTCCTTTCGGGAATTTCTGTTTTGCTTCTTCGGTCGGAATGGAAGGAACAACTACGCAATCCTCTCCATCTTTCCAGTTAGCAGGGGTTGCCACTTGATGATAATCCGTTAATTGTAAAGAATCAATAACGCGTAAGATTTCATCAAAATTGCGTCCCGTACTTGCAGGATAAGTTAAAGTTAATCGTAACTTTTTGCTAGGATCGATCACGAAAACCGATCTCACGGTCAAATTATTCAAAGAATTGGGGTGAATCATCCCGTAAAGATCTGCTACTTTGCGATCGGGATCAGCAATAATAGGATAATTAACGGTCGTGTTTTGAGTTTCGTTAATATCATTAATCCAGCCGCGATGGGAATCGGCATCATCCACGCTTAAGGCAATGACTTTTACATTGCGTTTGTCAAATTCGGGTTTTAAACTGGCTACCGTGCCTAATTCCGTGGTACAAACGGGAGTATAATCGGCAGGGTGAGAAAAGAGAACTACCCAGCTATCCCCAATCCAATCGTGGAAAGAAATCGCTCCTTCGCTGGTATCTTGCGTAAAATCGGGTACAACGTCGCCTAATTGAAGAGCCATAATCACCTTTATGCCAATTTGAACATTTCTGATCGTGCCATAGAGAGGATGCTTTATAGATGTCTTCTTAGAATCTCTTAACAATCGATCGGTAAGAGACCTAGTAACTTACAGTCAATTGCGAGTCAATATCAGACAACTCTGGGCGCAAACCTCGTAACCCAACCATCAATCATGTACCTCATCTGAGACTAATAAAACAACGTGAGTTCGACGAGGGCAATTATCCCAATTTTTTTGTCCATTCTCATTGGGATTAGGAAAAGAAAAACAAATTCTTGATGGGGGGACTAGCCCCCAAACCCCCTGCACAAAAAAATTAAATGAAGAAGTCTTGTAGATTTTCTGATGGTCGAACTCACGTTAAAACAGGGTAATCCCTTAAAATTCTTTGCGCATGATTAAACAATTGCGGTCGGCAATGCGAAGATATTGGAGTTCGGTGGTTAAGGCGTTCATTAAAAAAAGACCCCGCTCATTTTCTTTGGCTAAAGGGTCTTGCTGACTGGTTTGGATACTCTTCAATTTAGCCATCATATCAAAAGGATCCCCAAAATCCCAGATTTTCATGTATATTTGTCGGTCGCATATCTCTATTTCTATATCAATGGGTGTTATTGACGGTAAATCTCGATGGGCATAACAAACGGTGTTGGTAAACCCTTCAGCAAGGGCAAGCTTGGATTCCCATCCGCACCTCCTCGGTAAAAAAGGCGTAATCTCTGCTTCAAACCAATGTAAAACGTCGTTTAACGCTTCGATATCGGTGGGAACTTGTAGGCGGAATGGTTTGCACAAAGCCCTTTCCCCCCAACCTTTAGACTGCGCCACTATTTTTATTAAAAATAATCAAAATCGTTTTAAGAATCAGTCTCAAATCATACATTAGACTCCAATTTTCTTGATAACGTAAGTCTAATTGGATAACTTCCTCAAAATTCCTGACTTGAGAACGACCATAAACTTGCCATTCTCCTGTCATACCGGGTTTGACATTTAGACGTTGCCACTGGGGAACATCATACCTTTCCACTTCATCGGGGGTGGGAGGACGAGTCCCGACTAAGCTCATCTCCCCTCGTAATACGTTCAAAAACTGAGGAAGCTCATCAAGGCTGGTGCGGCGCAGGAAGCGTCCGACTTTGGTAATACGGGGATCTTGCTGATTTTTAAAGAATGCACCTTCGGCTTCATTAGCGACCGTATGTTTAAGGGCTTCTGCATTGATACACATGGAACGAAACTTAATAATCCTAAAGCGTTTTCCTAACCAGCCACAGCGAACTTGACTAAAGAAAAGAGGGCCTGGACTCTCTAGCTTAATAGCAAGGGCAATGGGAACCAGAAGGATGGCGGTAATACCCAATCCGACCAAACTGCCAAGGATATCAAACCACCGCTTCAGCTTAGATTTTACAGAAGGATGGGTTTCCGGGAGATGGCAAGTGGGATAATCAGTGACTTGGAATGAATCAGCAAAATTTGGGGGAGAAATCGTCAGAATATCCGCTAATCCTGTCATTTCCAAAATGGCCATTACGGGCGGACGAACCTCATCAATGATCAAAGGAATGTTCTTTTCTTGAGATGCTTTATAGTGATGAACGATGACCCCCACCCCGCTACTGTCCATAAATTGAGTTTGAGAAAAATTAAGCCGAATTTGGGGGGGTAACGGGGATTGATTGAGGATGTGATGACACGTTTCCTTAAATTGGATAGACTCTAAAACCGTCAGTCGTTCGGGCATTTGAATAGTAAGACAGCCCTTCTCTGACATCGTCGGGAATTGGAGGTTAGGGGGATGTGTCGTCATCATGGACATCTCCAGTAGAGTTACACATTAACGATTAAGGGACGTTTCTTGTCCTTGCTCCATCCGCGTTTTGGCTTTCTTTGCACTGCTTCTGAGGGATTGTAAGCGAGTTTCATAGAATTTCTTTTGACGACGGTTAGGGGTTTGCTCAATTAGGGTTTTAAAAGCACTTCCTAAGCTTTTATAAGCATTAGGCAGAGTATAGCCAAAACGAGTCGCTAAGGCAATGGCTTTTTCATCGGCTTCGATCGCTTCTTTGGTTTTGCGATCGCCATTGTTCTTTTGCCACAGGCGATATCCTGAAATTCCGCACAGGGATAACGCCAGCAACAATAATAAGCCATCTTGTACCCATAATTCTCCCACTGCACCCCCTAAACCAATAGCAAGGGCGGCCATTTCCCATCCTTCTCTGGGGATGGTGTCATTTTGAATACGGGCGACTTCGTGCCAAAACAGCAAATTTCGCTGATCAGTGGCAAGATTTTCCCATTTTGCTAAGTCAATCTGAATTTCGATTTCATCTCTGCCCAGTTCTTCGCTACGAATCAGGGGAGGGTTAATTTCTGTCGTCCCTTCTACCATGACCCAACTTTGTAATTCGGGGGGCAGTAAGGATTTTAACCGTCGGAGTTCGCTCATTTCCGCTCTGGCTGATGAAGTTGCATAATAGGATGTCATAGTAAACGATCAGTCTAAAGTAGAGTTTAATGAGATTCTATCGCGGAATCGTAGTCAATGACAGCGCAGGATTTCCCTACTGACTTCATCAAAGTTGAATTCTAACGAGGTGAAGTGACCTAAGGCAAATGAGGATCGGGGAAATGCAGGCAAATGGGTCTGAGAAAGCGGTATCATAACGGTTGCCTTCTTCTGCGTCAAACACTCCTGTCTAAACTTTTTTATTTCGCATCGGTATCCTAAAACAGAATTTAGGATTAATCCTTAAGGGTTAATAATTCGATTCAGCGATCAGAGATAATAAATTCTTAAAGGCGAATTTGAATTATGAAGTAATTAGATCATGGAAAAAGGATTATTGTGGTTACCTTTGTTACTATTTTTCATCGGCTTAGCTTGGATCGGTTGGCAAGAATATCAAAAGGTGGAAGCTTATCAGCAATGGGCGCAGGATTTTGAGCAGGCAAAATACGATATTTATGCAATTTTGGGCAAAAAAGGAAGTTCTTTGACTTGGGGAAAGCCCTTTCGAGAAAAACCCAAGAATTTACAAACCTTTTCTTTAGAGGACGTAGATGATATTGAATTACGAGTAAATGAGCAGATAGTTGACCTTAACACCCTTCCCTCTCAGGGAAAACCCTACCTTTGTTTTCACTTTTCTGGGGGAAAACCGAGGGTTGATATTCCTTTTACGGAAATCCCTTTGGCAGCCAAATGGCTAAACTATCTCACTAGATTGCTAGTAGAAGTCGGTTCATCGGAAAAAGAATGATAAACTAAAGAATTTTCGGATTTTTGCATTTTTTTGCTTGAAATTCACAATTGTAGAATAACAGATTGTATGCTATGCTTTGTCGGTGGTTCAATAATTTCCCCCATAGGGAATATCCCTTAAGTAAATAAAAAGATATCAGCAGGGCAATAGTTCTGCTTAGGCAACAGGAGAAAACACCTTTGAGTGAACTTCCAAGTCTTGGGTAAGGGAAAAATTGTGTCTATTTTTGAGATTTAAGTCTAAATCCAGCTTTCAAACCTTTTTTAGGGTTGCGAAGTTCAATTTCCTGCTCTATAGGTAGAGAGGAGCAAGGTAAATCGGCAGCCCAACACTGTAATTGAAAGTTTTTAGGATAACGATAAGTGACGTTGTTGATAGTTGCTGTTTTCAGGGGCAAACTGGGAATATTTTCGGGTAACAATAGGCGATTTTTCAAATTCCGATGATTGCCGATGACTAAGCCAAAAATCAGTCCAATCACGAGACTAAAATAAAGCCATTTTGTTAAGGAAGGCGGAAAAAATGCCCTGTAGAATTCTATCTGTTGTTGGGCAATAACGATTACCCATAAGACGGGAATAATTAGAAAATAACCGATGCCAAATCTCAAGAGGGGAATGGCGACGAGAATAAAGCTGGTACTCACCAGTCCTAAAACAATCAACCATCGAATTGACGCTATCTGCGGTTGATTTTTATTGAAGAACAGGACGATCCCTAATATTAAGTTAATTACAAATAAGAGAACGGTAAACTGAAGTTTACGGTTTAATTTAAACCATTGATAGCGTTTTTTCGCTAGTTCCAAAATTATACTTTGCTTTTTTCGATCTGATTTTTTTGCAGAAATATTCTGTGCGCCAATAATCGCTTTGATTTCTTTTTGGTTTGTTTTTTGGGCAACTGTCCAAGGTAAATTCCAGCAAACCAACTGAGAAGGAAACAAGGGGCAGCCCGATGTTAAAGAGGCAACGGAGAAATTTGGAATGAGCAGAACAATCACTAAAACTGCACTTAAAAAGACAGGTTTAAGTTGACAACGTCGTTGAATCACATAGTAAAGAATTCCCACACCCAATAGGGGTAAAGCTGACATTTTCAAGGTGAATGTGCCAATCGCCAACAGAAGCACAACTAAAGGTTTTTGAACAGACGCTTCACTTAAGATTGCCCAAGCGGTTACGCCAATTAGCATTGCCACAGGGACATCGGGAGAAAAAGAAATAATGGCAGGAGAACCTGTTAAATTTTCCCCCACATAAATGAAGGTTAATAATAAAAAAAATAAAGCAATAAAGCCATCAGAGACCTGTCTTTTTGGCTGAAAAAATTGATGCCAACCAATTAAAGAATGACAAGTTATTAAAAACAAAGCAAATCCATTTGTAATACCTCCAATTTTACTGCCCAATTCTGTAAAAACAAAGGGAGCAGAAAAAGCAAACCAAGAAGAGGTGAAACCTAACTTACTCTCAATTAAAGCGATACCCGGCACTGCTCCAAATTGGGCAAACCAACGAATAGAACCTAAGTGATATAAACCACTATCAAACCAAATCATTTGTTGCGTCGTTAATATAGCAATACTTATAGCTAATCCAAAGCCAATCACAACACTTTTAGGCGATAAAAGGTCATAAAATTGTTTAATATCTTTCCGAGTCTCACGATTTAATAAGCTAAAAATCAACCAAACTGTCCCTGTCAAAATACCTACCCAAGGAGAGAGGGCAACCCTTAAAGAAACAGTCATATAGGAGATACACAAAGCTAAAATACCTAACCAAGTGGCTAGGATAAAGCGATCGCCCCAACGGAAAAAAGCGGTAATCTTCAGAATATTTAGAATCCATAACCCAATAGACAAACAAAGGGGCAATAATAGGAGCCAAACAGCGATAAAATATAGCATTTTTTTGATTTAATAATGGGTCTGAATAATTTTGAGGAAAAGAACCATGAGTCCTTGACGAAAGATTAATTCTATTCTAACTAGAGGAATAACACAGAACTATAAAAAAGTGTTAAGTTACCCGAAATTATGCCGTTTTCTCAAGAAAAACCTTTCACAGAATTTGACTTTTACAGGTTAAGCTAACAATGAAATTTAGCCGACATTAGAGTAATTTTTTTCACAGATGTAACCCTATGAACCTTCCATCCTCACTTCCTTTGATTTCTGTAATTATCCCGGTTTACAACGGGGGTACTCCCTTTCGGCAATGTTTAGCAAGTTTGCAAGATACCCATCTTTCCCCCTTGGAAGTGATTGTGGTAGCCGATGGAGAGACAGATGGGTCAGGAAAAATGGCTGAAACCTTTGGTGTGACGCTCATTCGCCAAGCGGTGAGTCAAGGTCCGGCAACGGCTAGAAATCGAGGCGCAGAAATCGCAAAAGGCGAAATTCTCTTTTTTATGGACGCAGATGTGACAATTCATCCGGATACTCTTGAAAAAATTGCTAAGGTCTTTCATTATCATCCTGAGGTTGCCGCTTTAATCGGTTCTTACGATGACCAACCCGGTGCGCCCAATTTTCTGTCTCAGTACAAAAATCTGTTTCATCATTACACTCATCAAACCGCCTCAGAAGAAGCGTCCACCTTTTGGGGGGCTTGTGGGGCCATTCGTCGAGACATTTTCTGGGAAATGGGCGGATTTGACCAAAGTTATCGTCGTCCTTGCATCGAAGACATTGAATTAGGGTATCGTCTGAAAAAGGCGGGTTATCGCATTCGACTCTGTAAAGATATTCACGTTAAACACCTCAAGCTCTGGACGCCTTACTCCCTTTTAAGGGCAGATTTTTTCTATCGCGCCTTACCTTGGACGGAATTAATTCATCGGGATAAGCACTTCGTCAACGATTTGAATCTGCAATGGTCAAGCCGTCTCAGTGTAATTTTTACCTACGCCTTGATGGTAGCGATACTAGGCAGTTTTTGGTTTCCCTCTCTGTTGCTTTTGGTTTCCCTGTTAATTATCGGCTTGATTACGCTGAATGCTCCTGTTTATCAATTTTTCAGACGAAAAAAAGGAGTTTTGTTTACCCTACAAGTCCTACCTTGGCACTGGCTTTATTACTTCTATAGTGGCTTGGCCTTTGCCATCGGGACGACTCGCCATTGGTTACGTCAGCGATCGCTGATTCATTAGAAAATTAAGCGTTATTTTCTTTGGTTTTTAATATTTAATGATTTGGAGTTAGTTTCATGAATAATCAGCAGTTTCCTTCAACCGTTGTCATTGGGGGAGGTCCAGCCGGTTTAACGGCCGCTTATCAGTTAGCCAAACATGGCTTGCATTCTGTTGTCCTCGAAAAAGGCGATCGCGTAGGGGGTATCTCTCGTACCGAAACTTACAAAGGCTATCGCTTCGATATTGGTGGACATCGCTTTTTTACGAAAGTTCCCGAAGTTCAGCATCTATGGTATGAAATCTTAGGGGATGACTTTATTAAAGTGCCGCGTATGTCTCGGATTTTTTATAACAGTAAATTTTTCAATTATCCCTTAGAACCCTTAAATGCGGTGAGCAATTTAGGGATTTTGCACAGTTTATTGATTCTTTATAGCTATTTCAAAGTCAAAGTACGCCCCTTACCCAAAGAAGAGAATTTTGAGCAATGGGTTACGAATCGCTTTGGAGAACGACTGTATCAAACTTTCTTTAAGAGTTATACCGAGAAAGTCTGGGGCATTCCTTGTACGCAAATTCGAGCAGATTGGGCGGCACAACGGATTAAAGGGTTATCTCTCAAACAGGCGGTCATTAATGCTTTATTTGGCAGTAATAACACCAAAACCCTGATTAAAGAATTTGATTATCCTATTCTAGGGCCGGGGATGATGTGGGAACGGTGTCAAGAGAAACTCGATGCTCAAGGCTCTCCTGTGTTGCTAGATACGGAAGTGATTAAGGTAGAGCGGGAAGGCCAACGAATTACCCGCATTATTGCCAAAAAAGGTGATGAAACCTTTGAGGTGACGGGAGATCAATTTATTAATACCATGCCGATTCCGGCGTTAATGCACCGTTTAGACCCGCTACCTCCAGATCATGTCTTGAAAGCGGCTCGTAGCTTGAAATTCCGAGATTTCCTAATTGTGCCAATCGTGGTTAATCAAGAACACCTTTTCCCCGACAACTGGATTTACATTCACAGCCCCGAATTCAAAGTCGGACGGATTCAGAACTTCAAAAACTGGAGTCCGAAAATGGTACCTGATACTCGTAAAAGTTGCTTAGGTATGGAGTATTTCTGTAGCCAAGGGGATGACTTATGGGAAATGGACAATGCTGACTTAATTCGGCTGGCGAGTGAGGAAATTGTCAACTTAGGCTTAGTAGATGATATCCGCAAAGTGGAAGATGGAACAGTCATTCGGCAGAAAAAAGCCTATCCCGTGTATGACGGCGAATATAAGCGGCATTTAAAGGTTTTACAAGACTATGTCGATACCTTTGATAATTTGCAAACCGTCGGACGCAACGGGATGCACCGCTATAACAACCAAGATCATTCCATGTTATCGGCTTTATTAGCCGCTGAAAATATTATGGGAGCAAACCATAATCTGTGGAAAGTGAACACCGAACGCTCTTATCATGAGGACTTTGTGACAAAAGAACAAGCGAAAGCCGCGACTTCTTCTGGGGTTGAGCCTGTTAACCCCAAAATTGCGGCCTAATCGAATATTGCCTGACATTGCCCTTTCCCTCTTGTCCAGTCCACGGGAAACGCTGGATTAGGGCAATTCACCCCATCCTCAAATCTTAAATTAATTGCGATGAGTGTTTGTCCTTTCGTTTCGGTGATTATTCCCGTTTATAACGACGCCAAAAGACTCGAAAAATGTCTAGAAGCCTTAGAAGCACAATCCTATGCAACGGGCAATTATGAGGTAATTGTAGTTGATAATGGGTCGGATGAAGGGCAAGCTATCGAAAGCGTGGTGTCTCAATTTTTCCATGCTTACTATACCTATGAAGCCAAGCAAGGATCTTATGCCGCGCGAAATCAAGGGTTATCCATCGCTAAAGGTGAAATAATCGCTTTTACGGATGCGGATTGTCTCCCGACAGCTAACTGGTTAGAAAATGGGGTTCAAGCGTTACTTAGTCATCCAAGTGGTGGCTTAGTAGCAGGCAAAATTGAAATTTTCTTTCGTCATGCTAGCCCCCTAAACCCTGTCGAAATTTATGAAAAAATAATGGCACTTCCTCAGCAACAATTTGTCGAAGAAAATCACTATGGCGCAACCGCTAATGTTTTTACATGGAAACATATTTTTGAAAAGGTAGGTTTGTTTAATATCGCCCTTAAATCTGGGGGGGATGTCGATTGGGGAAACCGCGTTTATGCCAAAGGGTATCAACTGATTTACGCAGAGGACGTTAAAATTTATCACCCGGCTCGCTCTTCTTTTCTAGACCTTTATCGAAAAACGAGACGCTATGCAGGAGGACATTATGATTTAATGAAAAAGAATGCCCAATCTCAAGAACAATTTTTGATAAAGCTTCTCTCCAGTTTGGCTCAAGATTTAACGCCTCCTTTGAATTTTGCGCGGCGAACTTTTTCAGATCAACGATTGTCAGGAATTTATGAAAAAATGATGGTTTTTTTGATTTTCTGGGGAGTGCGTCATCTCTCAGCTTGGGAAAAACTCCGTTTACAATTGGGAGGTACTGCCTTAAGGGAATAGTCGTAAAATAGCCATCCTGTCTGTAACCGGCTTAACGCTTTTATGCTTAATTTAAGTAGGATATTAAGGTAAGGGTTTACCAACGAAGGACGTCGCTTCTTAATCACTCTATTACCCATCGTAACCGCTCATGAAAATTGCCTTTATTGTTGGGGAATTCCCTATTTTATCAGAAACTTTTATTCTAAATCAAATTACGGGACTCATTGAACGGGGTCATGAAGTTGATATTTATGCCGAAAAAAAAGGCAATACCACTCATGTTCATTCTGCCGTCAACACTTACCAGTTACTAGATAGAACTTATTATCTTCCTGCTATTCCAGACGCATTATTCCTGAGAATCTTTAAAGGAATTTATCTAATTTTAAAATTTGGTCTTCAAGATCCGCTTAAAACGGCAAAATCCTTAAATATCTTTCAATACGGTAAACAGTCTTTCTTTCTTTGGTTGCTGTATAGTTTAATTCCCAATTTTAATAAAAACTATGATATTATTCATTGTCAATTTGGTCATCTTAGTTTTCGAGCGATGGCTTTTCAAGTGATGAACGCTCCTCAAGCTAAATTGATCACGATTTTTAGAGGCTATGATATCAGCACATTTGTTGCCAAAAAAGGGAGAGATATTTATGGTAAATTGTTTAAAACAGGGGACTTTTTCTTAGCTAATTGCGAATTTTTTCGGCAGAAAGCTATTGCGCTGGGATGTCCAGCAGAATTAATTAAAGTCCATTTTTCTGGGATAGATTGTCAACAATTTACTTTTCAACCTCGTTTTCTTAAACAAGACGAAACGATTCGGATTGTTACAACAGGACGCTTAGTAGAAAAAAAAGGGATTGAATATAGTATTCGCGCGGTGGCAAAACAAGCCCAAATCACCCCTCATTTAGAATATCGCATTATTGGAGATGGGGAACTCAGATACGATTTTGAGCGACTGATTCAAGCCTTAGGAATGCAAAATATTATTAAATTAGTCGGCTGGAAAAACGAGACAGAAATTAAAGAAATTTTAGAGCAATCTCATCTTTTCATTGCACCGAGCGTCACCGCAAAAGATGGCAATCAAGACGCACCCATTAATGTCTTAAAAGAGGCTATGGCGATGGGATTACCAGTGATCAGTACCTACCACGGTGGTATCCCCGAATTAGTGCAAGATGGTGTATCCGGCTATCTTGTTCCCGAGCGAGATATAGAAGCTTTAGCCAATAAATTGGACTGCTTAATTCAGCATCCTGAAAAATGGAGTAAAATGGGCAAAGCAGGTCGTGATTACGTAGAAAAAAATTATGATTTAGACAAACTTAATGATAAATTAGTGATTCTTTATGAACAAGTCATTAAATTGGGAAAAAAGTTCCCCTAACTTAAGTTTTAATTCTGTTACTTTATCATCTTAGAAGACAATGAAAAATCTACAATCAGAACCCCGAGTTACTCTAGTTGTTGTTCCCCGTGAACGCTTTAGCTGTACTCAAGAATCTCTAGAAAGTATTTATGAACATACAACCATCCCTTTCAATTTAATTTATGTGGATGGGAATTCCCCTAATAAAGTTCACCAGTATTTACAACAGCAAGCGCAGGCAAAAAACTTTCAACTTTTACGAACTGACTATTATTTAACCCCGAATCAAGCGCGGAATTTGGGTCTAAGCCACGTCAAAACCCCCTATTTAGTGTTTATGGATAACGACGTTATTGTCACTAAAGGTTGGTTAAAATCTCTTGTGGCTTGTGCAGAAGAAAGCGAAGCGGCGGTTGTCGGCCCCTTAATGTGTCAAGAAAAACCTTTGCATGAAATTGTGCATTTTGCTGGCGGAGAATCCCATATTTGGGTAGATCAATTAGGCCGTCGAAGACTCAAAGAAAAAATGTATAAACAAGGCAAAAAAGTCCAAGAAATTTATCGTGAAATCAGTCGCGCAGAAACCGAACTAGCTGAATTTCATTGTGTTTTAGTGCGTCGTTCCATCTTTGAGAAAGTGGGATATTTAGATGAAGCCATTATGAACACCAAAGAACACTTAGACTTTTGCATGATCGTCCGAAATGCTGGCGAAAAAGTCTATTTTGAACCTGCCTCGATTGTAACTTATGTGCCGGGACCCCCTTTAGAATGGACCGATTTACACTTTTATATGTTGCGCTGGAGCAATGCGTGGCAATTGGCGAGTTTAAAGCGGATTCAGGACAAGTGGAATTTGGCAGAAGATGGATATTTTCAGAATAAATACAAAAAAATGGGCTGGAGACGCTACGGCACGATTATTTACCCCCTCGCTCATCGCTTAACATTCGGATTCGGCAGTGGTCTATTGGCAAGAGCGATCGCTAAAATGGAGCATATTTTTAATCGTTATCTCACGAATCGTCATCTTCAACAGCAACAACAGATAAAAGCGACTCAACCTCAGACAAGTCCTCAAAATTAACTTTTTTATGGCAAAAATTCGCCAAATAACCCGAAGAAAAGCAATTTATCTAGGAGGAGTCACCCTAGCCACCACAGCAATGGGACAAGCAGTGTCTCAGCCCTATACCTTACAAGCCTCTGCTTCGGCAAAAGGGTTGATTTATGGTTCTGCGGGAGCTTATAACAAGCTTTCTCAAGATAGAGAATATCAACGACGCTTTATTGAAGAATGCGCCATTTTAACACCAGAAAATAATCTAAAATGGTACAAAATTCATCCTCAACCTCATCAATACGATTTTAGGAAAGGGGATGGGTTGGCAGAATGGGCAACCCGTCATCAGTTAAAAATGCGTGGTCATACACTTGTCTGGTATAAGTTTTTACCGGATTGGGTTAAAGAAACCGTTAATAGTCAAAATGCTGAGTCAGTCTTAAGAAATCACATTGCTACCGTTGTCGGACATTATAAAGGGTTAATTCACTCTTGGGACGTGGTCAATGAAGCCATTGATATCGCTGATGGTCATCCTTGGGGATTGCGCAAAAGTCCTTGGCTAGAATGGTTGGGGGAAGATTATATCGAATTTGCCTTTCAAGTAGCCTCAGAAGCAGATCCCAATGCCTTGCTAATTTATAACGACTATGACTTAGCTTATGAGACTCCCAACCAAGAAGCTAGACGAAATGCTGTTTTGAAGCTACTAGAACGCCTCAAAGCCAAAGGAACACCCATTCATGGTTTAGGACTTCAAGCCCATTTAGTGGGGGCTGAAACTCGCTTTAATTCTGTAAAATTACGTCAATTTTTGTCAGATGTTGCTAGCTTGGGCTTAAAAATCCTGATAACAGAACTCGATGTATCTGATCAGGGATTACCGGCTGATTATTCAAAAAGAGATCGTCGGGTGGCTGATATCTATGAAATGTATCTCAGTACCGTCTTAGATGAATCCGAGGTAATTGCCGTTTTGACGTGGGGATTGAGCGATCGCTATACTTGGTTATCAAAACATCGTCCCCGTCGGGATGGTTTAGCGGTGCGACCTTTACCCTTAGATCAAGATTTGAATCCTAAACTCGCTTGGACAAGTATGGTTAAAGTATTTGAGAATATCAATCCGAGATAATATCACCTATTTTACGTTATGTTAACAAAGCAAGACCCTGAAAATCAATGGCAGCGTCACCAAAAACACTTTCTTTGGGTTGTTTGGGGCTTTTTGGCTATTTCTGTTATTAATCGTTTAAGCAAAGAATTCTATCGCCTTCTCTGGGTTCAAGGTGAATCGGGTGCGGTTGATTTGGGGGTTTTTGCGAAAGCCGTCAAACCTTGGTTTTCTGGGGTTGATGTTTACCACACGATTGAAAGTGCAGTGTATCCTCCTGCCAGTTACTTAATGTTATATCCCTTCACGGGTTGGTTAGATTTTCCCTCTGCTAGAGTGCTTTGGACGATTTTTACGGTTGTTGCCTTAGTTGGACTTATTTATTTGACCGTTAGAGAGAGTAAAGCCGAAACCCAGTCAGAGAAGGCATTAGTCGCCTTATTGCCCTTATTTTATGCCACAAGAGCCACGATTGGTAATGCTCAATTAGGTATTGCCCTGATTCCTTTACTTGTGGGAGGCTTGTTAATCTTTCGCCAAAAACAACGGGGATGGGGGAAAGATTTATTGGCAACAGGAATGGTAACTTGGGGCATGATTAAACCCAATCTCTCGATTCCGTTTGCTTGGATTCTTTTATTTGCCTATCCCAATCAAAGATTTCGCCCCTTCATTTTAGTGAGTTTATTGTATGGAATGCTAACCCTCGTTGCCAGTTCATTTCAACCGACTCATCCTCTTAGCTTATTATTAACTTGGTTTGAAAGAGCAAGAAGCGGGGCGGAATGGGGGGCAAGTGAGGGCGGATATGCCAATCAACAAACCATGATTAATCAGATTAATCAGTTGACAACGGCTTCTGGTAATTCTATCAAGTTATCTTTTTCTCTAACTACACCGATAACCCTGCTATTTTTAATCGGGTTGGGAGTTTGGATTTATTACCATCGTCGGGTCAATTTATGGCTTTTGTTAGGAGTCACTGGCATTATTGCTCGGGTTTGGACATATCATCGCCAATATGACGATATTATCATGCTATTGCCCACAATTGCAATTTATCAAATTATTAAAAATCACCAACGACAAGGGATTAAAGGGGGAAATTGGCTATTAGTTCTGTTATTTATCTTAGCATTCGTTCCTAGCAATATACTTGAAGCGTCTCCTCCTTGGTCATCGCTATTTGTGACATTTCAATCCCTCGCTTGGTTATTTATGTTGATTTTTCTAATCAGGGAAGCGTGGCGAGAAAAACACGAAGAACTTAAACAAGGTCAATAGTCATGCACTTATTTTCACAAACTAATATTCAACTGTTTAATCAATTACAACAAAAAGGTTACCGTCAAGATGAGATGCAACGGGTATCTCAAGGCTATACATTAGCAATTTCCTTATTTACAGGTCGCTTTCGAGGTTCTGGTAAAACATTTATCGCCCATTTAATTGGAACAGCCAGCATTTTGACATGGCTCCAAGTATCATCTGAAATCATTACGGCGGGACTTCTTCATGCTACCTATCAACAAGGCGATTTTGGCTCATTTAAAAAATACGGAATTTCTGATTCAAAGCGCAAACAAGTCAGACGAATAGTCGGAGAAAAAACGGAAGAATATATTGCTAAGTATGCTCAACTTTCTTGGAAAAAAGCTCAGCTTAATCATATTTATGAGCAGATTGATACAATGAATAATATAGGCAAAAATGTATTACTTATTCGTTTAGCGAATGAATTAGAGGAATATTTAGATCAAGGAATCGTTTATTGCAATCAGTCTAAACAACAGGACTACGATCTTCGCAATCAAGATACAATCATTAAGATGGCTCAAAAATTGGGTTATCCTAGCCTAGCTGAGCAACTCGAAAAAAGTTTCAAGATGATTTCTGCCGCTGATATTTCCTTAGAATTGCGTAATCCTAGTCATCAAGAATATTCATTTGTTCTCGCTCCTCAATCTTATCGTCAAAAATGGTTCATTTCTTTAGCCCAGAAACTGAATCGATAAACGCTAAGATAGCAGGTTGATTATTTCGTATTTTTTATGAATATTAAGCAAAAAGCTTTAAAAGCGATAGTATGGTCAGCCATTCAAAATTGGGGGAGTCAGGCAGGATCTTTACTTGTCTTTTTCGTCTTAGCGCGCCTATTGAGTCCTAAAGATTTTGGCTTAGTGGCATTAGCCAATGTTTTTTTGGCTTTTATGCAAATTTTCCTCAGCGAAGGCTTTGCTAAAGCATTAATTCAACGAAAACAGCTAGATAAAGCCCATTTGGACACGACATTTTGGCTCAATTTAGGCTTTGGCTTAATTCTTTGCAGTATTACTTTGTTTTCAGCCAATTGGATCGGAAATTTCTTTAAAGAACCCAATCTTGCACCGATATTACGAGGTTTTTCGGTTCTGTTTATTATCGCTTCTTTTAGCACCGTACAGCAAGCCGTTTTAGAACGACAATTTGCCTTTAAAGCGATCGCCCTCCGTTCTTTAATTGGCGTTATGATCAGTGGTATTGTCGGGATTGGCATGGCGTTGGCAGGATTTGGGGTTTGGAGTTTAGTCAGTCAGCAAATTACCTACGAACTGGTTGCCGTAATTGTCTTATGGAGATTAAGCGACTGGAGACCGAGTTTTCAAGTGTCTTTGACCCATTTTAAGGATTTATGGCATTTTGGTATTACCACATTAGGGTTTAATTTTCTCAGCTTCTGTAGCACGCGGGGCGACGACCTACTCATCGGTTACTATATAGACGCAACCGCCCTTGGTTACTATAGTCTTGCGTACAAAATTTTGACCATTATGACGCAACTATTAGTCAGTACCAGTAATCAAGTTGCTTTGCCCATTTTTTCCCGCTTGCAAGATGATTTAGCACAGTTTAGGCGCGTTTTTTATCGAGCAACGCAGTTCACCAGTTTGATTGCTTTTCCCACGTTTTTAGGTGTCGTCATCCTTGCACCCGAAGCGATTTCTGTTATTTTTGGCGAAAAATGGCTTCCTTCTGTGCCAGTTTTGCAGATATTAGCGTTTGAGGGCATAAGACGTTCTGTTTCTTTCTTCAAAAGCTCTGTTCTTTTGGCGATGGATAAACCCCATTGGCGGTTAAATTTTAGCTTAATTAACGCGATTTTAAACATAATTGCCTTTGCGATCGCGGTTCGTTGGGGTATTATCGCCGTTGCTTTTGCTTATGTGATTCGAGGCTATCTAATGTTTCCTGTCGGACAATGGATGGTCAGTCTGCTCATTCATACCCCTATTTTGACCTATTTACGGCAATTTCTTGCCCCTTTAGGCAGTGCCATCCTAATGATGCTTTCTATGGCTATTCTCAAAGGCTGGTTGCCCCAAAGTATCCAGCCCTATCTTACAATTTTAATTTGTAGTTTAGGAGGGATTGGGGTTTATGGACTCTCCATTCGTCTATTTGCTCCCGAACTTTTCCAACAATTACAAGAATTCCTTCGTCTTACTTTAGCCAAATCCTCTCCCGAAAAAGCCTAAAAATTAGGTTCCTGTCAATTTAGATTAAAGGTGAGCTAAAGTTTAACCAGTGAGAAGACGAAAAAGTTAATTCCTACTTCCTAATCATGACCGTATTTTTTTCGATCATTATTCCCACTTATAATCGCCCTGAACGTTTGACAAACTGCTTAGATTCTCTCAAAAATCTTAATTATCAAGGGCATAACTTTGAAATTATTGTTGTAGATGATGGCAGTAAAGATCCCCTAGATTCTCTCGTTAATGATTATCGTCACTCTCTTAATCTGACCTTAATTCGGCAAGTCAATGCTGGCCCTGCCACCGCCCGTAATACAGGCGCAAATTCAGCGAGAGGGCAATATTTAGCCTTTACCGATGATGATTGTCGGGTTGCTCAAAATTGGCTCTCAGCCCTTGAAAAAGGGTTTTCTCAGACGCCCAATGCGCTTTTAGGCGGAAGAACCATCAACGCCCTATCGGATAATCCTTATTCCGCCGCTAGTCAGTTACTGATTGATTATCTCTACGATTATTACAACGCTGATTCGGCTCAGTTTTTTACCTCCAACAATTTTGCCGTTGCCAAAGACTTATTTCAAAAAGTTGGGCAATTTGCGACCACCTTTACCCTCGCAGCAGGAGAAGATCGGGAATTTTGTGATCGCTGGAAACATTTTGGATATCCCCTACGATATCAAAAAGATGCGATTGTGTATCATTCTCATCATTTAACTCTTAAAACGTTTTACCGACAGCATTTTAATTATGGACGAGGAGCTTTTTATTTTCATCAAAATCGTGCGCAAAGAAATCAGCAAGAGGTTAAAATTGAGCCGTTAAGTTTTTATTTTAAATTATTACAATATCCTTTCATAAAAGTGAATGACACTTCTCAAATTTCTGTAGCTTTTCTCTTTTTATTATCTCAAATCGCCAATGCTTCTGGCTTTTTTGTAGAAAAATATCGCACAAGTAATCATTAGAAAAAATTCTCCCTTTCCTGACCTTATTTTCAATGTTTATCTTAAATATAATCGCAATTTAATGTTAATCTCACCGAAAATTTTAGTGACGGGGGGAGCCGGTTATATTGGCTCTCATACAGTTAAAGAACTTGCTAGCTTTGGCTATAACGTGGTCATTCTAGATAACCTGAGTAACGGTCATGAAGATATCGTAAAAAATGTATTGAACGTTCCCTTTATTCAAGGGGATATCAGCGATTGCGCTTTGGTAAAACAGATTTTAAGCGATTATGCTATCGATGCCGTAATTCACTTTGCCGCCGATGCCTATGTAGGAGAATCCATCAACAACCCAGCTAAATACTACCGTAACAATGTAGCCGGAACATTAACCCTTCTAGAGGCAATGATGCAGATGGGTATTGATCATTTGGTCTTTTCTTCTACTTGCGCGACTTATGGGATTCCGCATACCCTATCCATTGACGAAGCTCATCCACAAGTTCCGATTAATCCCTATGGTGCCAGCAAAAAGATGGTGGAACAACTCTTAGCGGATTTCAGTCGAGCTTATGGCTTGAAATATGTTTGTTTTCGCTTTTTTAATGCGGCGGGGGCTGATCCTGACGGAGAATTAGGGGAAGATCATGATCCTGAACCCCATTTAATTCCCTCAGTCCTTTATACTGCCTTAGGCAAACAATCATCTATTTCGATTTTTGGCAGTGACTATCCAACCCCAGATGGAACGTGTGTGAGAGACTATATTCATGTGGTAGATTTAGCACACGCCCATTTATTAGGATTAAAATACTTACTCAATGGGGGTGATAGTCAAATTTTGAATCTGGGTAATGGTCAAGGCTTTTCTGTACAGCAAGTCATTGATATCGCTAGAGAAATTACAGGAAAAGAAATCAACGTCGAAATCTGCGATCGCAGGGTAGGAGATCCCGCTATTTTAGTTAGTAGTAGTGAAAAGGCTCGTCAACTATTAGGATGGCAACCCCAATATCCTGATTTAAAAACCATTATGACCCATGCGTGGCAATGGCACTTAAAGCGTCATGGTAAAGTGAAGACCAATGTTCTTTATGATTGATAAAGATGATTATCTAAGTCTCTCATGATTTTTGAGTAATGATATAAAATTTGAAATTAATATAAATATAAAGATGCTAGACACGCTTTCATCCCTTTTACGAGCCTATTTCCCAGCGATATGGCTCCTGATTTTAATGAGCATTACCTTGATTTTTTTTAAGGCGAGTTTACCTGAATTGAAATCCTCTAAAATTTCTGATAAGAGCATTCATAGAACGCTTCATTTTTCTGCTTTATCTTCTTGGTCTTTTTCTCAGTTTTTAGGAAGTATTGCTTTTTTTATTTTTCTTGTTGTTTATTGTTTCTTGATTTTTTATAAACAAGATTTTGCTAATTATGATAATGATATATTTACTGATTATATCTTAAATGGAAAATTTTATGGTCCACCCATTTGGCCAGATCAAGGTCGTTTTTTCCCATTGGGGCATCAAGAATGGAACTTATTAACAATCATTAGTCAATCGCCACCGTTATATTTTGCTTTACCAATATTGCAGTGTTTAATTGTTGTTATCCTATTATTTTTTCTTTTAAAAGAGTTCTCAATTTGGTTACAGTTAAGCGTTATTTTTCTCATTTTGACAACGCCTAGTACTGCTTATTCGTTCTTCAGTCTGACAATTCCGGAACGTAACTTGATTGTTTGGCTCATTATTTTCATTTTAGCCTTTAAAAGCTATTTAAAGTCATCGGTACACCGCCTTGAAAAGGCGGTGCCTGCGATGACTGCACCTCCGCAGTCAGGCTATACTTTTGCTTTCGGCATAGTTTTAATTGCGACTCATTTTGCCCTCTATTATAAAGAACCTGTTTTTATTTTATTAAGCATTTTTGCTCTGATTAGATTGTTATTCTTTGCTAGGCGAGAACGGGATTTAATTAAACAAAATTTATCAGACTTTATTAAGGTGCATAAAATTGAATTTTTTATTTTAATTCTTTGCTTTATTTTCGTCTTATTCTATATCTTAATTAATCTTCCTCATCGAAGTATAAGTTATGCCACCAGTCGTTCAATAGACTATCAAACAGCCTTTTTATACTTTGTGGAATCAAATCCCTTATTAAGTTTATTTTTGATTTTAACGATCAGCCGATTTATTTATTTATTTTACTGGAGAAAAAAGGGAGATATTTTTTGGGATTCTTTAGCGATTGGTTCGATTGGATATTTTCTTTTCTATGTAAAAATCGGCTTAATCAACAATTATTTTTTAGCACCTATTGATTTGATTGCTATTCTGTACATTATTCATGTTTTCTCTCCTATATTGCAAAAATCTTGGGGAAAACTATTGCTCTTTGCGCTGGGTACAATTCTAGTTATTCAAAATATTTATGAGACTCCTAAGATTATTACTGAGAGATTCAATTTTATCAACGCTAGGGTACAAATTGTTCAGTTTCTACAGAATTACTCTCAGCAACGAGATAGCGATGAAGTCAATCTTTATTTTCCCTATACGAACAAACAGTATGTTCTTTATTATTTCTCTTGCTTTCTTAAATATAAAAATCGTCAAATCAACGACTCACTTAGTTATCGCTTAACCAGTCCTCTTGAATTTGCTGAAAATAATAAGTGTGTCTCGTGGAATTCTAACCATAACTGTTTTCAAATCAAATCCCCTAACCTTGAAGATTTAATTATTATCTTGCCAGAGGAGGAAATTCAACAAACTTTATTGTCAGAGTGGCAACAACAAGAGAATTTATTATTTCATTATCGGCCTTTTCCTTCTAATAGTCCTATGCACGCTTATATTTTTAAAAAAGTGAAATCATAACCCATTTTATGAAAAAAAGTTCTTATCAAACGATTGCTCTTTTACCTTGGGGAAACGTCATTGAAGATTATTTAGACAGTATTAATATTTCCCTTGAAACCTTTTGCACAGAAATGACAGGAGGATGGTTATTTGGCTATGTTGAAGCCCTAAAAAAAGTTGGCATCCAGACGGTTTTAATCGGTATCTCTGCTCAGATTACCGAACCCATGCGCCGCATTCATCCACCGACAGGGGCAATTATTTGGCTCTTACCTGTCAGTCAATACTATAGATATCTTCAAGTTTGTATGGTTAACCCTTACGGTTCTTCAGTAAAAGAGACATTTAAAAAAGTATTTAGGCTGAATTATTCTTTTTTTGCAATTTTAAGGCAATTATCACCTTATTTAGCCACTCCTTTAAATTTACTGGATCAAAAACTCAAGCAAGAAGGCTGTCAAGGGATTATCTGTCAAGAATACGAATATCCTCGCTTTGATACCTGTATTTTATTGGGAAAATTACTCAAAATTCCTGTTTTCGCGAGCTTTCAAGGAGGAGATTTTCAGATTTGGGAAATTGAACGCTGGATTCGTCCTCTAACGTTGCGTCATTGCGATGGATTAATCATTGCATCTCAAATAGAGATTGAGCGCGTCAGAACCCGTTACAAGATTCCTGATAGCAAAATTGCCCAAATATTTAACCCTTTAGAGCTTAATGACTGGAAAGACGGGAATCGCCATCAGACACGCTTAGACTTAGGGATTGTCCCCGATGCAGAGGTTGTGGTGTATCATGGACGCATAGAGCGTGAGCGCAAGGGATTGGATATTTTGTTGGACGCTTGGCAAGAAATCAGTCAAATTCGCTTCAATTGTCAATTATTATTGATCGGAACTGGGAACGATGCAGAATGGTTACGCTTAGCGATCGCAGACAGGCAATTAACAAATATTATCTGGATTGACCAATTTATCCTAAATCGTACCCAAATGGCTAATTATCTCTCGGCGGCAGATATTTACTGTTTGCCTTCCCGTCATGAAGGGTTTCCCGTTGCTCCTCTAGAAGCCATGGCTAGTGGATTACCCATTGTCGCCACCGATGTTCCGGGTATGGCGGATATTTTAGAGGGAGGAGAAATCTCTGGGGGAATCATTGTTCCTAAGGAAAATTCAGCCGCTTTGGCTCAAGCAATTGTTTATTTACTTGAAAATCCACTGATACGCCGTCAGTGGGGTTATAATGCTCGCCGTCGGGTAGAAACAGCTTTTTCCTTAGAAGCCGTCGGGCAACAATTGAGAACATTTTTAGAAGGATCAAAAAACGATGATAAATCAGAGTGAAACCCCTTTAGTCTCTGTGATTATTCCTGCCTATAATGCGGAAAAATTCATCGAACGGACTCTAAACTCTGTTCTCAATCAAACCTATCGTAATTTAGAGGTTTTAATCATTGATGATGGTTCACAGGATAGGACAGAAACATTGGTACAAGAGTGGATGGAAAACGATTCTAGAATCAGGTTTTTTCAACAGAAAAATTCAGGGGTTGCCGCCGCGCGGAATTTAGGAATTAAACAAGCCAAAGGAGACTTGATTGCTCCCGTGGATGCAGATGATATTTGGTATCCTCAATATCTCGAAAAAGTCGTGGCGATTTTTGGTGAATCAGACCTTTCAGTGGGGATTGTTTATGCTTGGTCGATTGATATTGATGAAGAAGACCAGTTAATGCGTGGATTTCATGTCGATTATTATGAAGGTGATATTTATTTGAAGTTACTCTACCGCAATTTTATTGGCAATGCGAGTGCAACGGTGATTCGCCGTCAGTGCTTTGAAAAAATGGGTTACTATAGTGAAAAGTTGAGGAGTCAAAAGGCTCAAGGATGTGAAGATTGGGACTTGTATCTTCGCTTGGCGGAGGTTTATCAATTTCGAGTCATTCCTGAATTTTTAGTAGGTTATCGTCAATTATCCAATAGTATGTCCAAAGACTATTCCGCAATGGCTAAATCTCTGCAATTAGTTCTCGAAAAGGTACAGAAAAGACATCCCAACATTCCTCCTTTTATTTATCAATGGTCTCTTAGTAACTTTTATATTTATTTAGCTCACAAAAGTAATGAAAATGATCAATACCAAGAAGCGTTAAAATGGTTAGCTCAAGCTTTACGATTAGATCCAATCATGGTGCTAATTCGTCATGATTTATATGTATTAATCCTGTTCTATTTTGTTCAATCTTTGAGGATGCCTATGAAAAAATTATCCCCGTTTAAACCCTCCCATTTGAACCCGTCTTCTCCCCCAGAAAAAATCACCTTAAAAGATATTGAGATGCTGATCAAACTTCAACAATGGCTACCGTCTAGACGCTATGAACAAGCTCGTTTAGAATGGTTAAATCGTCGTTCTTTTAAGTCACTGATTGAGGAGAGAGGTAAGAATTAGGACTTCAGGAGAGATGAGGTAAACAAAGATAGGAATATAAACAATGCAAGAACTGGTATCCATTAAAAAGTTACTTCCTCTACTCAAATATTATCCTCGGTCAATTACCCTCATTTTTACCCTAGGCATTTTATCTTCTTTGTCTGAAGGCATTGGCATTAGTTTGCTGATTCCCTTTTTACAAAGTTTTGAAGCGCAAGGCAATCAAGCGACCCATCAGACTCCTTTAATTCAATGGCTTAATCAACTATTTAGTTCTCTTTCTGTTAAGCAAAGAATTATCTACATTCCGCTAGTCATTCTAGGTTTTATTATTTTAAAAAATTGTTTATTTTATGGTAATTTAGCTTTTTCTGCTTGGCTTAATTCTCGAATTACCCACCGCTTACGGTGTGATATATTTAGCCAATTGCTAAATGTTAGCTATAGCTTTTTGGATAGGCAAGAATCCGGCAAACTCCTTAATACTTTAGCGACAGAAACGTGGCGAACCAATGATGCTTTAGCCATTTTAGTGAAGTTAAGTGTTAATCTTTGTATTGTTGTTGTCTACATTATTTTACTTTTTCTCATCTCTTGGCAATTAACCTTACTCGTAACCCTAATTTTGGGCTTAATTTCCCTGCTCATTCGTTTTCTAACCCGAAAAACGAGTAGCCTCAGCTATCAAGCTGTTATCGCCAATTCTTCATTGGGAACGCGGATGTATGAAGGGTTTACGGGCATGAAAACGATTCGTACTTTTGCGAGGGAAAGCTATGAACAAAAACGCTTTAATGAGGCTTCAAAAAAGGTTCGCGATCGCTTTTTCTCTCTTGATTTGATTGCCAGTATTATTAATCCCATCTATGAGGTATTGTCGGCTATTCTTGTCTTAGGAATTTTAATGATTGCTCTGATTCAAGATCGCACCGCCTTACCGACTTTATTAACCTTTTTATTCATTCTCTACCGATTGCAACCGCAAATTCAACAACTTGATAGTAGTCGCGTTACCCTTCTCACCTTAAGTAGTTCGGTAGATGATGTGATGGCTTTTTTGGCGCGAACAGATAAACCTTATATTGCTTCTGGTTCTGTTTTGTTTAAGGGGTTAGAACAGGGAATTACCTTTAAATCCGTAATTTTTCGCTATCATCCTCACGATAAACCTGCTTTACAAGATATTTCCCTCCATATTCCTAAAGGGAAAACCACCGCCTTAGTAGGGACTTCTGGGGCTGGAAAATCTACCTTAATTCAGCTAATTTGTCGCTTTTATGAGGCGACTCACGGAGAAATCGACATCGATTACCATTCCATTGAACAATTGGACTTAACGTCTTGGCGCGATCGCATTGCCGTTGTTACCCAAGAAATTCATATTTTCAGCACTACCATTCGAGAAAATATCGCCTATGGTCGTTTAGACGCAACAGAAGCAGAAGTCATTGCCGCCGCTAAGCAAGCTCATGCTCACGAGTTTATTTGCCAATTACCTCATGGATATGATACCACGGTGGGCGATCGCGGTGTTAGACTATCGGGGGGACAAAGACAACGGATTGCCCTTGCTAGAGCAATTGTCAGAGATCCCGATATTTTAATCTTAGATGAGGCGACCAACGCCCTAGACACGATTTCTGAGCAATTAATCCAAGAAGCCCTTGATACCCTTGGACGCGATCGCACGGTGATTATCATTGCTCATCGTCTTTCTACTATCGAACAAGCGGAGCAAATTATTGTCTTAGATCAAGGAAAAGTGGTTGAAACAGGAAATTTAAGCCAATTGTTAGAAAATGCTGGTTTATTTACCCAACTTTACCGTCTGCAATATCAAAAAAATTCCCTCTGATTGACGATTTAACCATGTCCTACCCCATCATTCAACTCGAAATCACTGAACCTTTACCGAGTATCCAAACCTCAGCAGAAGAAACAGGAATTGCATTAGTGATTCGCTATTATGATCGCCCGATTGGGTTTATCATGTCGGAATTGTCTCCAAATTCACGGGTAGATTCCGAAGACTTACAGCGTTTGTTAAGTCAGGAAATGGCGCAGGGAATATTAAATGCCAAAATCCAAGAAGAATTAATATCTCAGTCTGAAACGACGCAATTTCCTAATTTAACCGTGGCGATGTGTACCAAAGATCGTCCTGAGAATGTGCTACGTTGTTTGAAATCTTTACAAACTTTACAAAAGCCTGATAATTTAGGAGATTTTGAGATTTTAATCGTAGATAATGCCCCTAGTGATGATCAAACACAAAACCTAGTGGCGACTTTCCCAAACGTGCGCTATGTACGAGAATTAAAAGTAGGATTAGATTTTGCTCGTAATCGTGCAATGAATGAAGCAAAGGGAGAAATACTTGCTTTTTTGGATGACGATATCGTGGTAGATAGGCAATGGTTACTAGGACTCGTTGAAGCGTGGGCAGAAAACCCTGATGCTGGAGCGTTTACAGGCATGGTGCTACCCTACGAATTAGAAACCGAAGCACAGATATTATTTGAACGTCGAGGTGGTTTTGGACGAGGATTTAACAAAATCCGCTATGGACAATTATTAGACAAAAATCCGCTTTATCCCTGCGGTGCAGGTATATTTGGGGCAGGGTGTAATATGGCATTCAAACGGGCGTTATTGCTGGAATTAGGCGGCTTTGATGAGGCGTTGGATACGGGTGCGCCTTTACCGGGAGGAGGGGATTTAGACATCTTCTATCGGGTGATTCGGGCAGGGTATCCTCTCGTTTATGAACCTCGTTATCTTATTTATCACCAACATCGTCGAGAAATGGCAAAATTACGCCGTCAATATTGGAGTTGGGGCTTAGGCTTTATGGCATTCGTAGTGAAATCCTATCAAAATGATCTCCCTCAACGTCGTAAACTGATCGCTTTAATACAATGGTGGTTTAAAGAACAGTTGGTTGAGTTGGGAAAAAGTCTCTCAGGTAAGGAAATCTTGCCCCCTCAGATGATTTTGGCGGAAATATGGGGAGGTATTCAAGGTTTATTGGGGGAATATGAACGCTCAAAGCAAAGAACAGCTAAAATTCGTCAACAGGCTCAATCTGTAGCGAGCGAAACGAAACCTTTATTGAGCAGTCGGCCATAATCAAAGATGATGAACAAAATATCCATAGATTTAGTCATTTGTACTTACAATAATGCCCTTTTACTGGATCGGATTTTAGGTGCGATCGCCGAACAGGTAGTTTCTCCTCAGGTTAAATGGGGGGTTTTGGTGGTTAATAATAACTGCACAGACGAAACAGTAGAAATTGTCGAATCTTATCTTAAATTAGCAAAATTTCCCTTAAAAATGGTCATAGAACCGATTCAAGGACTCACGCCGGCGCGGTTATGTGGCGTCAAAAATACGTCGGGAGATTGGATTGCGTTTGTCGATGATGACTGTCTGCTTGCGCCAGATTGGGTAGAACAAGCGGCTATTTTTGCACAATCCCATCCAAACTGTGGCGGATTTGGCGGAAAAGTCATTTTAGATTGGCAGATTCCCCCCTTTGATGAGATTGTCAAGTTCGGGTATTGCTATGCTGAACAAAATCACGGTGATGAGGTACAAAAGTTGCCCTGTATTGTGGGGGCAGGAATGGTTTTAAGAAGGTCGGCGTTAGCGGAAGTTGGATGGATAGATAAACAGTTTTTAGCGGATAGAGTCGGTAAAAAGCTTGTTTCTGGGGGAGATGTCGAAATTGGGCTAAGATTGGCTTCCAAATTCGATCTTTATTACAATCCTGCTTGTCGTTTACAGCATATTATTCCCGAACATCGCATTTCTTTGGCATATTTGCATAAAATGAACGTCGGTTTAGGCAGTAGTAAACTTTTGGGCGATTCTCTACAATGGGCGGCATCTTATCCTCTTTGGTTAATCACTTCGATCAGATATGGGGTACGTGATGGCTTTAAGCTACTGATTTGGGCATTCTACACTTTGAAGCGTCGGAAACCTTTAACGGAGGTACGTCTTTACGGCAGTTTTCTCAAAGGATGGTGGCTAGGGATTTGGCGACTTTTTAGATTAAATCCCCAAGAACGTCAAGCTTTGCTAGGATGCGCTCAAGTTCGCTCATTTTATTAGGTAAATTTATTATGTCTATTGTTCTTGTCACAGGCTCTGCTGGATTAATTGGCTCTGAATCCGTTCGCTTTTTCTGCGATCGCGGTTTTACCGTAGTTGGTATTGATAATAATCTTCGTCAAGTGTTTTTTGGTGTCGAGGGTTCAACGGAATGGAATCGGCAATTGCTGGTGGAAACCTATGGCGATCACTACCTACATCATAGTATAGATATTCGGGATCAAGAAGCGATTCAGACAATTTTTCAGACCTATGGGGGGGATATTAGCCTTATTATACACACGGCGGCACAGCCCTCTCACGACTGGGCGGCCAAAGATCCCTATATGGATTTTACGGTTAACGCCAATGGGACTTTAGTGTTGTTAGAAAATACTCGTCAACACTGTCCAAATGCGGTTTTTATCTTTTGTTCTACGAATAAAGTGTACGGAGATACGCCGAATTTTCTTCCCTTAATTGAAAAAGACTTGCGCTGGGAAATTGATCCTAGTCATCCCTATTCTCAGGGAATTGATGAAACCATGAGTATTGATAATAGCAAACACTCTTTGTTTGGGGCTTCTAAAGTTGCGGCGGACATTTTAGTGCAAGAATATGGACGTTATTTTAATCTGAAAACGGCTTCTTTTAGAGGAGGCTGTTTGACTGGGCCGAGTCATTCTGGTGCAAAACTTCATGGTTTTTTATCTTATTTAATGAAATGCACTATGCTGAACCAACCCTATTCTGTTTATGGTTATAAAGGAAAACAAGTTCGAGATAATATTCATAGCTATGATTTAGTGAATGCTTTCTACCATTTCTATCAAGCTCCCAGAATTGCTGAAGTTTACAATATTGGTGGCAGTCGGCTTAGTAACTGTTCTATGCTCGAAGCTATTCAATACTGTGAAGAAATTGCCCATAAAAAGCTAGATTGGACTTATGTAGAAGACAATCGAATTGGCGATCATATTTGGTGGATTAGTGATGTGAAAAAATTTCAGTCTCATTATCCACAATGGCAACTTACTTATACAATAAAAGATATTTTACAAGAAATCTTTAGTAAAAATGTAAAACGGTGGTTATAAGGATAGACTAATGAAGAAATCCTCAGATGAGTCAATTGAAAAAATTTATAAAGGGGAATATTTACTTCCTGTATTAATTATCATCTCCCTTGTCATATCTTGTGCAATAGTTTCTAGCAAGAAATACTTTTGGAATGATGAATTATATTCTTATTATTTTCTGTCTGATCCCTCTTTTAGCCATCTCTTACAAGCATTTGGTGACAAAATTAACAATACTCCTTTTCTCTATTTTGGCTTAGGTTGGGTCTGGGATAAAATATTTGGTTCAAGTGAATTATCTCTCCGAATGTTTTCTTCCTTAGGAATGGGAATTGCTTGTATTCTAGTTTGGCAAACGTTACGTCAAAGTTATAATTTTTGGGCAACATCACTAGGAACTTTAGCCGTATTTTGTACCTCAAACTTAATCTTATCTCAAAATGCCGAAGCGAGAATGTACGGTTTATTTATGGCGGTTTGTGCGGTTGGATTTTATCTTTTTAATCAAATAAATGAAGAGGGTAAAATTTCTCGCACTCAGTCTATTTTAAATACATTCACCCATATTACGATCATTCACACTCATTTGTTTGGGGTATTTTATAGCGCAGGAATTCTCTTTTCTTTTTGGTTGAGGGATAGATATTTCAAGATTTTTCGGACTCAAGTGTATCTATCCATTCTAATTAGTTGGTTATCTATTATCTTTTATATTCCTGCCTTTCTTAACCAATCAGATGCCGGAAATCCTCGTGCTTGGTTACCTGTACCAACCGTTAGAAATTTATTAGATTTCATTAGTTTTTCTTCAGGAGATTTTTTTAAGGTTTCTGTCCTGATTGCTATTATTTTAATTGCTAGTTGGCAGATACTCTGTCGAAGTTTACTAAACTCGCAAAGTTTACAGGCAAATCAAAGAGAGGATCAATCTTCTAAGCGTCAAACGGTTTCTTTACTAATATTTGCTTATACTTTTTTGGCTATTCCTATTATTATTTGGGTTATTTCTCGAACGATTAAGCCTATTTTTTGGGATCGATATATGATTCCTAGTACTCTTAGTTGGGCAATCTTAATCGCTCATATTTCATCAATTTTAATTAATTCAAGTTTAATTAAAAGTAAAAGACCGAGCTATCTACTGAGCATTTTTCCTCTAATTTTATTAAGCTTTCTTTTTTTATTGAACCCTATTGTCTATGGCAAATTTTATCAAGGTAAAGCCTTACCGGGAACTCACGACAACACTTATGGATATGAAAATCTACCAATGGTAATGCAAACTTCGCACCCATTTTTTGAAAGACTACACTATTCTCCTAACCGAAGGCGTTATTATTTTATATTAGATGAAGAAGCATCTCTCGATCCTGCGAGTGGGCAATTTGGTTCTCAGGAATATAAACATATGGATGCTTATAGACGGGTTTACCCTGAGTTATTCTCTCAGCAAATTTTAACCAGTGATGAATTCTTAGAAAAATTTGATCGTTTTCTCATCCTCGATTATGCTGACTACGAAAAATCTTGTCCTTTACCCGTATATGGTTTAGAGAAAGCCCGAAACTGGGAGGATATGCACTGTCCTCAATGGGTCGAAAAAAGACTGCTCAATAATCCTAATTATCAAGTTACTCATTTAGGAGATATTTGGGGAGAAGCCATTTTATTAATAGAAAAAAAATAAATTTGGAAAAAAACCTAATCATTTTTATTCTTATTTTTACCCAAGGAGATTATCTATGAATGCTCAAGCAGAAGCGATTAAAACTCTAGGAATTCGAGAAAGATACCGTGATAATTACTGGCAAAAAAATGATCCCATTTGTCACGATCGCCTTTTATGGAGAGCGCAAACGTTTCGCCATTTAGTTCATTTAGTTCCCGGACAAAGTATCCTAGAGTTAGGCTGTGGTCAAGGATTATTAACGCATCAATTATATTGTGCATCCCGTGGCGAAAATCCTATTACTGCCGTCACTTTTGACCATAATAATTTTCGACCTGACGGTTTACCTGAATCTGTAGAGTTTCTCTATTCTGATACAATTCTCGGTAACTTAGCAGGCAGACAGTTTGACTTTATTGTCGCCATGGATTTGTTAGATAAGCGTAATTCTGCTTGGCTACTGCAACATATTCATGACTTACTAAAACCGGGAGGACAAGTTATTTTTTATGAAACCAATCCTTGGAACTTAGTTTTAAAACTACGTCAATTTATTGATCATCTTTTTGGTCGAAAAGATCCTCGATATTTACTAAATCGACCCGAACTTTATGAGCTAATTTCCGAAATTGGATTTATTCGGGTTTTTGCTGTTTTTAATGATTTTGTTTACGCGCCTCTGAATCGCCAAATGATTTGGCTGTTAAGAAATTTGTCGATTATATTGGAAAATACAACAACCCTTCAAACCTTAGCAGGATCAATTTTAATTCATGGTCAAAAAGTGCCTAGAATCGTAGAAAAACCTGCTGTTTCTTTGTGCGAACACGAACAGTTAAAAGGCAAAATCTCTGTTGTTGTTCCCTGTCACAATGAAGAGATGAATATTGCTCCCTTAGTTAATAAATTGCGGGATTTCTTTGATGACTATATCCATGAAATTATTTTAGTGGATGATAATAGTAAAGATGGAACAAGACAAATCATTGAAACGCTTGCTTCTGAGGATTCTCGCATTAAACCCGTTTTTCGGACTCCCCCCAATGGAGTTGGCAGAGCCATTCAAGACGGTTATCGGGTGGTTACAGGCGACTATATTCTTTCAATGGATTGCGATTTTCAGCATCTTTTACCCGAAATTCGAGATTTATTTGATGCCATCGCTGAAGGTTATGATGTCGCTGTTGGCAGTCGCTTCTCTCGTCATAGTGTATTGCTGAATTATCCCCTACCAAAAATTATTGTTAATCGAGGGTTTCACACTCTAGCTCAAATTTTATTTTGGCGAGGGTTTCGGGATTTAACCAATAATTTAAAATTGATGAAGCGGGAAGTTGTCGAAAATCTGACCTTAACCCAACCCGGTTTTGCGATTAATGCAGAGACAGGATTACAACCTTTATTAATGGGTTACTCTGTACAAGAAGTCCCCATTTCTTGGATTAATCGAACACCCGATATGGGTGTATCTTCCTTCCGATTAGTTAAAGTAGGGGGCGGATATTGGCAAGTCTTGTGGCGATTGTGGTTGCAACATCAATGGGGGGTTTCTCCGGCTCATTCTCAAGAACATAAGTTATAAATAATCATCAAAATATAAAACTCTCAGAAATGTTGAAAAACCTTTTATGAAATCAATAATTTCGGGTACAAAGAATCCTGATCAATCTTTTTCTTTTCGGGGTAGTAAGGCAAGTTTATTTGTTGGGGGTGTCTGGTTGATCATGATGCTCATTGCTTTAACTTGTTTAGTCGCTTATGGACGAAATATTCCCTTAGCAGAAGATTGGGTATTAGTTGCTCCCTTAACCGGAAATGAGCCAGATTTATGGGGCTGGTTATGGTCACAAAATAACGAACATCGCATCCCTTTACCTCGCTTAATTTTATTGGGATTATTGACACTAACAAAAGGAAATTTTCGAGTTGGAATGTTATTTAATATTCTCATACTCGGCGGTTTATCTTTTATCTTAATCTGGGTTGCTCGCTCTCTTCGAGAAGGACAAACTAAATATGTAGATGCTTTTTTTCCCCTTGCCTTTCTTCATTTAGGACATTGGCCAAATTTATATTGGAATTGGCAATTGACTCAAATTTTACCGACCGTTATTGTCTGTCTTTTTTTGCCCATTTTACTTGATCAACCTTTACTAAAAACGCCAATAACGGCTTTAATGGCAGGAATCGGTTTAATTTTGCTGCCTTTATGTGGGGCGAATGGCTTGCTTTACACACCTTTTCTTGCTATTTGGTTAATTTACTGTGGAATTCGTCAGATGAAAACGAAGGAAATCTTAGCCATCATGTCCCCGTGGATAGCTTATTTTCTAATTGCTTCAGCCCTAGTTTCTTTTCTTTTAGTCGGTGTCTATTTTATCGGCTATGAAAGTCCGTCTTGGAATCCACCGAACCCCGGTATCATCTCAACTTTAGCGACAACTGCGAAGTTTTTTGCTTATGGATTTGGCCCTAGTGCGGCCAACTTTTGGTCTATCTTTGTCTTTGCAGCTTTTGCCTATCTCTTACCGAGTTTTGTAATTCTTGTCAAAGGAATTTTAATTAACAAAGACAATGAAAAACAGCGTGCCTTAGTAGTATTATGGCTGGTGGGAATGCTTTTTGTATTTGCCTTAGCGATTGGTTATGGTAGGGCGGGTTCAGTTCCAACAGAAGGGTTTCCGATACGATATGCTTTATTTTCTGTTCCCTTATTTTGTACTTGTTTTTTCGCTTGGGAACTCTATGGAAATCCTCACATAAAAGCGTTATTTCAACAAGGGTTATTAATTTTAATGTTACTTCTACTACCATTCAATATGATAACGGGATTTACGATGTTTGGTAATTGGTATGATCGGGGAATGAATGCCATAGAACAAGATATTGTAGAGGGAAGAACTGGGTTAGAGATTGCTCAACGTCATCGTGATTTTCTGGTTCATTGGTGGGACGATGAAAAGCTCGCAAATCATATACAAATGCTCTATGAACATCGCATTGTTCCTTTCTCTAATCTACAAAAAAATTAACCAACATCAAAAATTTTGCCCATGATCACTGCTCCTTGGCAAGTTCTCCACCTTGATCTGAGTCAAGGCATCCCTAACCTCTCTGCTGATTGTGCCTATCAAGGTATTTATTTAGTATTTTGGTGGCACGATCTTCCTTTAGGTCATATTATGATTTCTAAGGATCAATTACCGCTATCCTCAAGTCAATTAACCTATCAGGTGGCACAATCCATCATACCAACCGTTCAATCGCGGTTATTCGCCGAACCAACTTGGCAGTCTCTTATTGATCTTAAAAACCCCTTAGAAACCCTTCAAAACCCCTCTTTAGCCTCAAATGATGTTGAGAAAACCTTACCCACTGTTTCGCTCGTTATTTGTACGCGCGATCGCCCTAAGCAGCTAGAAGACTGTCTTAAATCCTTGCAAAACTTAGCTGTTGCACCTCATGAAGTTCTGGTCGTAGATAATGCCCCTAAAAATCAATTAACTGCCCAATTAGTTGCTCAAATGCCAGAAATTCGTTATATCTGTGAGCCACATCCTGGCTTAAGTATGGCCAGAAATACGGGGATTCAGCACACAACGGGCGATCTGATTGCTTTTACGGATGATGATGTTAGGATTCATCCTAACTGGATGATCAGCCTTCAATCTGCTTTTAGAAATCCTCATATTATGGCGGTAACGGGATTAATCTTGCCAGGTGAACTCGAAACGGATTCTCAAGTCATTTTTGAAATGAATCACAGTAGTATTCATGGAGAATACCAAGCTAAACTTTTTGATGACGCTTTCTTTGCTCGTGATCAGTCTTTTGGCGTTCCTGTTTGGCGCATGGGTGCAGGAGCAAATATGGCGTTTCGTCGGCAAATATTAGAGAAAGTGGGCAATTTTGACGAAAGATTGGGGGCAGGGGCATCAGGCTGTAGTGAAGATTCTGAAATGTGGTATCGTATCCTTGCAGAAGGGGGAATTTGCCTTTATGAACCTACAGCAGTCGTTTTTCACTATCATCGTCGAGACATGACTGATTTGAACCATCAGATGTATCATTATATGAGGGGACATGTAACTGCTTTGTTAATTCAGTATGATCGCTATCACCATTGGGGCAATCTTTATCGACTCTTTTATGATTTACCGAAACATTATTTCAACGTTTTAATGGCAGGATTGTTTTACGGATTTGGACTAAAACAAAAAACCTTAGTTTCTGAAGTTATGGGATGTTTAGCAGGAATCTTTTTTTACTTACGTCATCGTCAGACAAAATAATATGATAAATTTAAAGCCTCAAAATAATATGACAATCTATAAAACGTCTCTTTCTCAATTTTTGAGCCATAATCCTTTCCCACATCCTTTAACACAAGGCTTTTTTTACCGAGAAAAAATGCGAGCCATTTATCGTATTTCTCCGGCTCAGTCCTTTCAAAATATTTTAGAAGTGGGAGGTGGGAAAAGTGGATTAACTTCTCTGCTTTATCCTCAAGCAAAAATTACTAATTTGGACTTTAATCCAGACTATGGAAATGCACCGTGCAATCAACAGGAAAATATTAAATTTGTCTGTGGAGATGCTACTCAATTACCTTTTGAAAATGAGTCTTTTGATGCTATCACCATGTTTGATGTTCTTGAACATATTTCCGACCATGAAAAAGCAATTTTTGAAGCAAAAAGGGTATTGAAACCCAACGGATTTATTTTAGTGAGTACTCCTAATGAAAACTGGCGTTTTCCCTACTATAAGTTTATGAAAAATTGGTGTCCTGAAGATACCGATATGATGCAAGAATGGGGTCATGTTAGACGGGGCTATACTTTAGATGAACTCAAAATGCTGATAGATTTGCCTTGCCAAAAAATTGCAACTTTTATTAATCCGATAACTGTTCTTTGCCATGATGTCGCTTTTTCCCATTTATCCCCCTTCAAACGAGAGGCTTTGTGTCTTGCTTTAAGTCCTATCACTTGGCTAAGCTATACTTTTCATCAACCCACCAATAAAGGAACAGAAACCGCCTCTGCGTGGTATAAAGGTTAAGAATATTGCTAGTTTGTTTGAATGATTATAAAAATTGTTCTGAGTGATAAACTTGAAAATAAGAAAATAAATCTTGCAAACGAGGGTGAGAAGGATCAAATAAGTGAACTTTATCTCCATTAATAATTTGACTAAAAGGGATGACTTCAACCCCACAATTACTATAAGCAATCGAGTCTAAATCTTGGATAAATTTGGGTGTCCATTGATTTTCGACGACAGGAATCTTGTTCTGATTTAACCATGTTATTAAATGCGATCGCACAATGCCGGGTAAAATCGAATTGACGTTAGGAGTGTACCATTTTCCTGCTTTCCATCCCCATAAATTACCAGTGCAGCTTTCTAACCAATTTTGATGAGAATCTACTAAAATTCCTTCTCTTGCGTCATACTCCTGTGCTTTCTGCAAAGCTAACCATGCCCCTAGATAATTGCCCGTTTTGTGACTTTCTAATGAACGCGCAAACAGTCTATCTTGGGCAACCCATCCTCTAACCCCTTGTTGTTGCAATTGACTTAAATTATTGGTTAAATATCGTCCCGTTATCCATTCTTTTTCATCTGGAAAAATGACGATTCTAAGTATTGGATAAGTTTGTCCTAAAATTTCGACTTCTGTTTGTAATCTTGACCAATGATTAAAAGACCAGCCAAAGGTTTTTAAACTGTTTTTTAAACGATTGAGATGAGCTGACCAATGGGTTAAAGGATGGTTTAATTGCTGGTTATAAATTCGCAAGGTTGTAAAAGTATTTGCCCCATAAATTAAGCCTAGATGAGTTATTTCTAAGACAATTTTATCCTCTTCAATGAGTTGACCGTCATACCAGTAAGTCATCAGTGGAAACCTTCCAAAAATCAAGGGCCTGCAAAAATAGCATCCTCTACATCTTTGCGACTTAAAGAATATTTAAATGCCCGATAAATATCACTACCATCTGCCCCAGCTTTTAGATAAGATACCACGATTTCTTCAGTTTCTAAAATAATTTCTGCTTGCCAATTGATTCGTTGAACGGTCCAACAGCTCAAATTTTCTGCGTTTTGTTGACACCCCAGTTGAGATAACCATTTTTCAATTGCCGGAAGGGAATGGTTGTAAAGGGGAGTATCAGGAGAAGGAAACTTCATTGCCGTTAACATCGGATTTAATAAAATAAATGAATAATAATCTCATTTTACCAAATAATTTCTCACTATTTATCGGAAGCTTCTTTTTCTAACCTGAGACGATGATTAATTATGCTTTATTAATGACTCGCGAACTCTCTTGATTCTCCTACCTAAAAGCTAAAATCATCGCTAATAATAAGCATCCCACAAACGTTGCGCCCAATAACATTAACGCAAATATTTCACCACCCGATAGAGGGCGATCGGTGGGGTCAAGATACGCACTATCATGGGTATAGGCTGAATCTTCTAAACGAGGTTGAATGACATTGTAGCGAGAATAACCGATTTTAAGATCATACAGCGATCGCCGCTCAGGATTGCTTAAAACGCCATACGCTTCATTCAGTTTCTGAAATTTGACGGTTGCTACTTCCGAAGAAAGACAAGTGGTATCAGGATGGTACTTTTTGCTTAACTGACGGTAAGCTTGACGAATTTGAATGGGTGATGCGGACGGATAGACCCCTAAGATAGCATAATAACTATTGGCGATCCGAATTTCGGCAGGCAATGGTCTGGTGGTTGATTGAGTCTGGGTTTGATTATCCATGATTCAGCAAGGCCGACACGATGCACACTGACCCTTTATTTTAACGGAGTTATCTGACCTTAGGTTAATAATTTATGAACACTCAATTAAATTCATGCGGAAATCGAATAAAGTGGATTTTAAACGGATTCTTGGTGACGATTATCCTATTATATAGCTTATTTGGCTTTCATTTTCCTGCTTTTGCTGCTATTGACGACGACAGACTCGATGGTAATATTTTTGTCGTTTATGCAGGCAATGGGTCTCTCGTGCCACCCCGTCTTGATTTAGCGGAATCCTTAAAACGAGAAAGACCTGCTATAATTGTTTATTATGTAGATGATTGTAGCGATTGTAAGCAATATGCGCCCGTTGTCTCTCGTTTACAAGAATTTTATGGCAAAGCTGCCAGTATCATTCCTGTAACTATAGATTCTATCCCTGTCAAATCCTCCTATCAAAAAGATGAAGTGGGATACTATTATGCTCAAAAAGGCATTCCTCAAACTGTCATTCTCAATCAAAAGGGAAAAGTGGTCTTCAATGAACAAGGACAATCAAAATACGAAAATACAGATGATGTTTTGCGAGAAGTCTTTGATTTATTGCCTCGTTCCGAATCTACTAAACTAAGACGACGAATCGTGAATGAATTCAATAGCGAAATTGTTTCAAATTAGGCACTCGGCAATGACAAGAGAGAATGCTAAACTCAAAATATCCGAGTTAATCCGTCAAACCTTAACCTCAAGTTATGTACAATCCTTCCGTTACCCAAGAAGCGCGCTATGAACCTGCCTCGGTCATTCCCGTCAAAACAGGTACATCCCTAATTGATTGGTTAATTGAGACCAACCGCTTAATCCCCCGCGATAAAGTTGAAAAGGAGGAGACCAACGCTGAAGATGTGGATTTATCCGATTTTATTGACAATGACGATACGATATATAGTGATGGTGATGATGATGATGATGATCTCACCCTAGAAGAAGAGGGTTAATCGGTAACTAAAGGTTGCCTTGCTACGTCTTATCTGCAAAACAATTGTGTGAGGAACTCGTGGACGCTAAATTTGCCCCAAATGCTCTAAAATCCCCGACCGGAAAGCAGTTATTTGGGCTGTTAGGGGGACTCATTGGCTTATTGACGCTCTTTTTTAGCCAAATTACCCCCGAAACTTCCCTCACTCAATGGTTGCTTGTGATGGCGGTTACCAGTGGGGTGAGTGGCCTTTTAGGCGTTATGATAGTTCCTTGGTTACAACGGGTTAAAGCGGGTCAAGTTATCCAAGAAGATGGCCCCCAAACCCACCTTAAAAAAGCCGGAACACCGACCATGGGGGGAATTTTCTTTATTCCTGTGGCCGTTGCCACTGCTTTACTGGTTACCAAGGGCAATCTTGATGTGGTGGCGATTTGCTTAGTCACGCTTGCTTATATGGGGATTGGTTGGTACGATGACTGGCAGATTCTGCGTCAACAGTCCAATAAGGGCATTTCACCCCGTATGAAGTTAATTTTACAGATTCTTATCGGTGTTGCCTTCTGTATTTGGGTCTTTTGGCATCAATCGCCTAATTTGACCACCCTTGCTTTCCCCTTGAAAATTATTATACCATTGGGCTTATTTTACTGGGTTTTAGCCGGATTTATCCTTGTTGCTGAGAGTAACGCCACTAACCTAACGGATGGTGTAGATGGCTTAGCCGGTGGCACTTGCGCCCTTGCTTTCTTAGGAATGGCCGCATTGGTCTTTCCAAACTCACCGAATTTAGCCCTATTCTGTCTTTGTATGACGGGGGGCTGTTTTGGTTTTATTGGGCATAATCGCAACCCTGCAAGGGTTTTTATGGGGGATACAGGGTCTTTAGCACTGGGGGGAGCATTGGGGGCAGTTGGTGTCCTCAGTGGGCAATTATGGGGCTTATTTTTAGTGAGCGGCTTATTTTTCCTTGAATCTCTCTCGGTGATTGCCCAAGTCAGCTATTACAAAGCGACGAAAGACGCGGAAGGCAAAGGGAAACGGTTATTCAAAATGGCACCGCTACACCATCATTTAGAATTGAGTGGGTGGACGGAAACCCAAATTGTTGGCACATTTTACCTGATTAATGGGTTTTTGGCTGTCTTAGCGGTAATTTCTAGTAGACCGTCAACCTGATTAGTGTTTTATCAAGAATTGTCCAAATCTACGCCTAAAGAAACAGTTGAAACACAGTGTATCAAGACAATAACGCCTTGAGCGAAAGTGCGCCCCATCTACACGGTGGGGTACTTCACTGCAAACCGATAATTATTCCTGCTAATAAAATAAACCCAATGATCACATTTTGACCAAAAAGTTGACCGTACACTTCTCTGGATAAATTGGGTTGCATCAGTTTGATATACTGAGATACCCAAAGCACAACCGATAATGCCCAAGCCACCCAAAATAAACCATTAAAAGGGGTAATCGTACCTAAATACGCAAATAAAGCGATAGTGCTGGCAAAACAAACCCCGACTGCTTCAGGGGCATATTGACCAAAAAATAACGCACTTGAATTAATCCCTAATTTAGCATCATCTTCCCGATCTGACATGGCATAAATCGTATCAAATCCCAGTGTCCAGCAGAGGGTTGCCCCCCATAATACCCAAGCCGCTTCAGTTAATTGCCCTGTTACAGCCGTCCAACTAATTAAAACGGCAAATCCCCAAGCAACGGAGAGAAAAAGCTGAGGAATGGCAAAAAAACGCTTGGCTAGCGGATAACCGATAATCAATGGAACAGCAGTCACACATAATGCAAAACATAAGGGATTACTGAAAGGATTAAGGTAAAAGGCTAAGGTTAACGCACAAACGAAGGCTATTAAGGCAATAATAATGCCGACTTTCACCGATAAAGTGCGAGAAGCAAGGGGACGCTGACGCGTTCTTTCTACTTGCGGGTCAATGTCACGATCCCATAGGTCATTAATAACACATCCTGCCGCACTGGTGGCCAATGTGCCTAAAATAATAACTCCCACGAGGGGAAGGGGAGGCGTAGCCTTTGCCGCTAAAAAAACACCCCACAGGGCAGGAATCATCAAAATCAACCTTCCAGCAGGCTTATCCCAGCGCAATAGGCGAATAACTGTCCATAGGGTAGATTTAGATTGAGAGGAAGATGGGGATATCATAACAGTGAATCGATCAATCGCTAACCGTTAATATAACAAAATAAAGCATAGAAATTCTCGTTTTGAGTTGAATTTATCGCAACTTTAATGCCTATTGTTATGATATATTTATCTCAATCAATGAGCAATCACTCATCTCTGTTCCTGATTTTTTTTCAATCAATTATTGGCAAAACGTAATATAGTTGTTTTATTTTTACTGGGTTTGTGTTAGTTTTCTATTATTTAAAACTAAATTTATAATTAAAGATTAAATAGTTTAAAAAGAACAATATGTTAAAATTTTTGTGGCGATATCTAATTTTGGCTTTATTGATTATTTCTCTTGTTTTTAACTTTTGGTTGTTTAAAAAATTAAATTTTGCTTATTTGAAAATTAATGATCTGAACGTGAATCCAGTTAATTTAAAGTATTATCCCACTTCAGACTTAGATAAAACAGCAGAAACGACTAAAGATAAAATAAGAGTCGTCTTTTTTGGGGATTCTCGTAGTGAACAATGGCTCAGTCCAACCTTAAGGGGATTTGAATTCATCAATCGGGGAATCGGTGGAGAAACGACAGGGCAAAGTTATTTAAGATTTCAAGATCATATTAGTTATTTGAAACCGAATATTATCGTTGTCCAATTCGGGGTTAACGATTTACGAATGAAGCCATTGCCCGCTATTCCTTATCAAGATATTGTGATAAATTGTCAAAATAATGTTTTGAAGATCATTCAAAAAGCAGAAAAAATTTCAGCAAAAGTTATTGTAACGACTCTCTTTCCTCTGGCTGATCAACCGCTCCCTCAGCAATGGCTAGTCACTTGGGCCAGCTTACCCGAAATTGAAGCAGGAATTCAGTCTGTCAACCAGTTTATTTATACTTTAACATCCCTAAAAAATGTCAGTGTTTTAGATGCTTATACCTTGCTACAAGAGAGTGGGAAAGTAAAAAAAGAATACGCTAGAGACTTACTTCATCTTAATCAAAAAGGCTACGAATTGTTAAATCAAAAATTAATTCAATTGCTGAAGACTTCAGAAATTGAAGCAAACAGTTAAACGTTCTAACTTTAATCAGTAATGCCACAAAATTCAATTTAAACTAACTGATATTTAAAATATTATGTTATAACCTTAGAAAGTTCTTTTATTAGCTTTAAGTCGCTCAATTTTTGTGAAAACTCGATTCTTAACCCTTTTTTTGTCCATTGTCTTTCTCTTAATCACCTTTGTTCTTCCGATTCAGAGTCTCGATACTACAGAAATAAGGTGGGATCAATGGGGAGTTCCCCATATCACCGCAAAAAACCCAAAACAGCTATTTTATAGCCTAGGATGGGCGCAAGCGTACAATCATGGCAATTTACTGCTTAAATTATACGGACAATCGAGAGGACGGGCGGCGGAATACTGGGGTGTCTCCTATCTATCCTCTGATCAGTATGTCAGAACGATGGGCATTCCAGACCGAGCTAAACAATGGTATACTGAACAAAATCCAGAAATGCGCCAAAATTTAGCTTTATTTGCTCAAGGAATTAACGATTACCTCAAAAAACACCCTCAAGCCGTTGATCCCTCCTTAAAAGCGGTTTTACCGATTACTGGGGTTGATATTTTAGCCCATTGGCAGAATGTGATTCATTTTCACTTCGTTACAAACCCGCAACAGGTGAATACGCTGCAAACCTCGCTTTCAGACAAAGGCTCAAATGCTTGGGCGATCGCTCCTTCAAAATCGACCACAAACAATACATTATTATTAGCAAATCCCCATGTCCCTTGGTTAGATTTATACCGCTGGGTTGAAGTTCACCTCAAAACGCCTGATTTGCAGTTATATGGCGCAACCTTAGTGGGTTTCCCCGTGTTAGCGATCGCTTTTAATGATCACTTGGGATGGACAATTACGGTTAATCCTATCGATGGGGTAGATATTTACGAGTTAACCTTACAGGAAAAAGGCTATCAATGGGAAGGGAAAACTAAAGCATTTAATGAAAAAATTGCAAAAATAAAAGTCAATCAGGGAAATAATCAGTATTTTACCGTCGATTTGCCCATAAAATCTTCAATTCAGGGGGTTATTATTCAGGAGAAAGGGGATAAAGCCTATGCTTTGAGGGTAACGGGTTTGGATCGCTCAGGAGGCATTAAACAATTATGGGAGATGGCAAACGCCAGTAATTTAGAAAAATTTGAAACGGCCTTGAGTAAATTACAGATACCTTTATTTAATATTCTTTATGCTGATAAAACGGGCAATATTGCCTATATTTACCATGGATTAATCCCACAAAGACCCGAAAATGAGGCGACGACATCAGACATCTTGTCAGGGAATACACCTAAAACTCTTTGGCAAGATTATCACCCTTATAAAGATTTACCCCGTCTGGTGAACCCTCAAACAGGATGGTTACAAAATACGAATGATCCTCCTTGGACTAGTACTTTTCCGCCCATTTTGAACCCAAAAGATTACCCTGCTTATTTTGCCCCCTCAAACTTAGGATCTGTTTCTAGTATTTTACGAACTCAGCGATCATTGAAAATGCTGTTAAATAGCCCAAAATTTAGCTTAGATGCAATTGTTGAACAAAAATTCACCTCTTATCTGGAAATGGCAGACCGGATTTTGGCTATCTTAGTGCCGACTGCCAAGGCGTTAGCGAATCCCATTGGGGTTGAAGCGGCGGAAGTATTGCAAAAATGGGATAGAAGTGCTAATCCTGATAGTAAAGGAACTTTATTATTCACCCTATGGGCATTAACACTTGAATCCTCTGGAATTTTCTCAAAACCATGGAATCCCGATGATCCTCTGAACACCCCTACCGGTTTAAGGGATATTAACACAGCCTTAGCTGTTTTAGAAGGAGTTGCCGCCCAAATTAAGCTATTATACGGCAAATTAGATGTTTCTTGGGGTGATGTTGTTCATTTGCGAGAAGGAAAGCAAGATGTCGCCGCTAACGGTGCTTCAGGACGATTAGGCAGTTTTCAGGTGATAGAAATCGGACGAACGAAAGATGAACAGTTTAAAGGGGTAGGGGGAGATAGCTTTATGATGGCAGTGGAATTTGCCGATACTATTGAAGCGAAAGCATTAACGATTTATGGCAATGCCAGTCAACCGAATTCGATTCATAAAGGCGATCAATTATCCCTTTATTCTCAGGGAAAAATGCGATCGGTGTGGTTATCGCCTCAAGAGATTGAACAGCATTTAGAATTTAAAGAGGTGATTAAGATTAATTAGGAGATGAAAATAGATAGCGATCTTCATCTATTGAGACTTTAAATAATATAAAAATTCTTGAATTTCATAATCAGTTAACTGTTTGCCTGATTGCTTAAAATATTTTTGTTGTCAATAATTTTGCCCCTGCTCAATTGTCCAACTAATTCGCTTCATTGCCACCAAAATTAAGTCAGTATTTGATAACTCTATCACGCTTGCAATCAATTTCCGATAGAGATCATCACCTTCCCAATTTAGGGGACGATGGGGCATACTAAAACTAACGGGAACAAGACAAGGATTGCTAGGAAGATAGTTATTATCTAATTTTTTGACAAATTCAGGATCAGTAATACTGGCATCTGTTAATTGTTGCCCCCGTTTAGTTGTCAACGAACTCTTCCACTTTGTTCCTGTACTTTTGATCTCACCATTAATGATAACTTTATGAGCATAAATTAGCTGAAGGGTGTGTCGTTTATCTAAGGGAAGATGTTGTCAATAAGAAACAGAAACATATTTCTGTGAATTGGGTAAAATATAATGTGTATCAAAACAATACTGAGCCAAATAAAGACTTGCGATCGCCATCGAATTATTCGAGTTTTATACGTTTTTTTCAAATTTAAACAATAATAGACAATAAATGATCGGTACTTTCTAGTTCTCCTACAATCCGTCGCATGGGTTGAGGCCAAACCCTCACTAAAGTTGGTGTTGCTGAAATATGATGACTCTCTGCTAAATCGGGATGTTTAGCAATATCAATGACTTTCAGGGTATAAGGAGAACCTAACTCTTCTTCTAATAATTGATGAATTAGCTTTAACATTCGCTTCGTTGCTGGACTTTTGCCGGTTACAAATAATCGTAAAATATAGCTTTGACAGATACTTGAAGTTGTCAATTCTGCCATAGAAGTATTGGTTCTAGAAGTGGTTAAAAAATGGCTAGATTCGACAGGAATAATTAATTCATGACTTTCCCATAATTGAGGAAAAATTGGCCGATAGGTTTCCAAAACAATCGGATTGCAAAATTCTTCTTGCCAAGGATGGGTTTTCCAACTTAAATTTTCTGTTTTGAAGATAGTATTTAATAGCGGTTCAAAGCGTTTAACAAAAGGATAACATTCAGCAACGGTTTTAATTTCTCCTGATGTTGACTCAAGCCAACGATCAATCGTGGCGGTATAACTCGGAACTAAAAAATGAGGCGTTTCGGGTAACCCTAAAACTTGCTGAAAAACATTACATAAATGGGAATGCCATCGCGCTTTCTTATCCGTATCTATACAATAAACCAAATCACCACCAGGGGTAAAGAGAACAATTCCTTTATATGAAGCAGGCAAATTTGCCATAGATGAGTACAAGGTTGCACATCTCCTCTAATCAATTTAATATATTGAGTATGATTTTAATTTTACCTTCTGAGTCGTTGAAAAAAATTAACATTTTTTGAAATTTTGATTTTGATTGTAATTATAAAATTAAAACATTGAAGCTTTTTCCCATTCAAAGACAGAACGAATCCATGCAAATTCTAAAACGACGCCATAGGACACCTTTGTCCTTGATTTCAGCAACTATTGCCCTCAATTTAGGCTGGTTTTTCTCAACGCTTTCTCCTGTTAAAGCGCAAACTAGCTTAGATTTAGGGTCAGGGGACGACTTTTCACTGGTTTTTCTCGTGGCTTCTCCCGTAGGAGCGGCTATAAGTCACAACCCCTCAACTCTCATTTTTAATGGCTCATCTGCTACGCTTACTCCGGTAACACCCCTTTTACCCTCACTGACGGCGACAACAAGTCAAACTCGTCTCAATGCCTCCCACTATAATCTTAATCTTCAGGTTACAACTAATTCTACTTTAGGTTTTATTCCTGCTGACTTTACCTTAGGGGTTCAACCGATTAATAAATGGGCAGTAGATTTAGGAAATCTTTTCTCAGATAAGGATCAGGGCATTGCTTTTCGACAACCCGTTATTTATAATTCTGCCGTGGGAACTTGGTTTGATGATGGCACTCAAGTATTTCAAGCCAGTTATTTACCGACGATTTTAAATAATAGTACCCCCACAGAATTATTGGGGCAATTTATTATTGCGTTGCCGAATGGGAATGATTTGGGCGCATTTGGTCATGGAATTGACACTTTCAGCTTAAGCGTAAATGTTACGATTGTCCCTGAATCTCGTTCCATTTTGGGGTTACTATTGGTTGGATTTTTAATCATTATTTCTACTCCTCAATCTGGACTCAAGCGTTAACACCCAAATCTTAAAAGAAGGCTATCTTCAAGACAACCTTCCTTAATTAACGGTGTAAAATTGCTTTTTTGTTATTTCACTGTTAACAGCGCATTTTCGGGCTGATAAAGTTTATGTTCAACCTTAACTGGCGTTGCTTGCCAAATGCGATCGCAGTATTCTCTAATAGAGCGATCGCTTGAAAACTTACCCATCCGTGCCACATTTAAAATTGACATTCGACTCCAATGTTCTTGATTTTTATACGCTTGAGACACCCGATCTTGAGTGTCAATATAAGACTGGTAATCAGCTAAAAGAAGATAGGGATCATCATAAAGCAAATTATCCACAACAGGTTTAAATAATTCCGTATCTCCCTGAGAAAAGAAACCATTACTAATTAAATCCAAAACCGCTTTTAATTCGGGGTTGCTGTCATAATAATGTCGAGGGTTGTAACCTGATGCTTTTAAATCCATTACCTCCGGTGTCGTTAACCCAAAGCGGAAGAAGTTTTCATCCCCCACACATTCGAGAATCTCTACATTGGCACCATCGAGTGTACCAATCGTTAAGGCACCATTTAAGGAAAACTTCATATTACCCGTGCCAGAGGCTTCTTTGCCTGCTGTGGAAATTTGTTCGGATAAATCGGCGGCAGGATACACGCGTTGCCCTAGGGTAACATTGTAGTCGGGTAAAAAGACCACTTTCAAGCGATCGCCCACGTCGGGATCATTATTCACCATTTCTCCTACTGCCGTAATGAATTTAATAATTCGCTTAGCCATAAAGTAACCGGGGGCTGCTTTTCCGCCAAAAATACAGACACGGGGCGAAATATCTAGATTAGGATTATTTTTCAGGCGATTATATAAAGTAATGATGTGCAAAACGTTAAGATGCTGTCGCTTATACTCATGGATGCGTTTAACTTGAATGTCAAATAAGGCACTAGGGTTGACAGTAACCCCCACTTTTTCTTGGATATACTCGGCTAAATCTTGCTTGATTCCCTGCTTTGTTTCACGCCATGCGTAGCGAAAGCCTTCATCTTCTGCAAAACTTTCTATTTTTCGTAATTCATCAAGGTTTTTGATCCAATCTTCTCCAATTTTCGAGGTGATTAACTGGGTTAAAGGGGGGTTACTCAACACCATCCAGCGACGAGGGGTAACGCCATTGGTGACATTTGTAAATTTTTCAGGGAACATTTGGTAAAAATCCCGTAAGATAGTTTCCTTGAGCAATTCTGAGTGTAATTCGGCCACACCGTTAACGGTGTGCGCTCCCACTGTCGCTAGATTTGCCATACGAACGTATTTATTGTCGCTTTCATCAATAATTGAGAGAACGGATAGTTTGTTGTCATCCCCCGGATACTTCATACGGACTTGATTGAGAAATCGACGATTAATTTCGTAAATAATCTCTAATAAACGAGGTAATATTGCACCAAAGATGCTGAGCGGCCATTTTTCTAGGGCTTCCGGCAATAAGGTATGATTGGTATAGGCAAAGGTTGCTTGGGTAATATCCCACGCGTGATCCCAGTCATAACGGTGGACATCTACCAATAATCGCATTAATTCAGCGACGCCAACTGAAGGATGAGTATCATTGAGCTGTACTGCCCATTTTCTTGCGAAATTATCCAGATTAGGATTATCAAGTAAGTGAATGGAAATCATGTCCTGTAAAGACGCAGAAACAAAGAAATATTGCTGTTCTAGACGCAATTTTTTGCCTTTTATCGGTTCATCATTAGGATAAAGCACTTTACTAATGTTTTCCGAACGGACTTTATTTTCAACAGCACCATAATAGTCTCCTACATTGAAGCGTTGAAAATCGAAGGATTCACAAGCTTCTGAATGCCATAACCGTAATGTGTTGGCGGTATTGACTTTATAGCCCAAAATGGGAGTATCATAAGGAGTGGCTTTGACGACATAACCGGGAACCCAACGCACACGATAATTCCCTTGATCATCGGTGTAGGTCTCAGTATAACCCTCAAAATTGACAAAAGCGGTGGATTCTGTCCGAGCCATTTCCCAAGGATTGCCGTATTTTAACCATTTATCGGTGATCTCGACTTGCCAACCGTCTCTAATTTCTTGATCAAAAATACCAAATTGATAGCGAATTCCGTAACCAATAGCAGGAATTTCTAAACTGGATAGAGAATCTAAGTAACACGCCGCTAACCTTCCTAATCCACCATTTCCTAAACCGGGCTCTTCTTCTATATTAATCAAAGTTTTAAGATTTAAGCCCGAATCAGTGATCGCTTGGTAAACTTGCTCAAAAATACCCAAATTAATCAAATTATTTCCTAAATGGGGACCTACTAAAAACTCTGCTGAGAAATAACAAACCTTTTTTACCTCCCCTTTATAGTAGGTTTGCACCGAATTCAACCAGCGTTGCAATAAGCGATCGCGTACTGTATAAGCTAAGGCCATATAAAAATCATTTTCGGTTGCAATTTCGGGATATTTTCCCTGAATATACAAAAGATTGTCTAAAATTGCCCGTCGTAGGGTTTGTACCTCAATACCGGTGCGATCGTCTTCTATATTTGGGGTACAATAAGGGGCAACATTGGGATCGGGTAATGTTTGCATAAATTTTTTCCTTAGTATAAGGATTTTGAATGAAGAGAAATTGACTTCGATATTATAAATAATTTAGAAGTATTTATCTTTAAATCTAATACTTTTTTAAGACGCGAATATTTTAAGGATTTATTAGCGTTATTTTAACCCAGCTTTAATCTTACATTTAAGAAAAAGATCTTTATTTTGTCACTTAAAAAGACTTTTAAAATGGTAAATATAACTGCTTTTTTGTTAGATTTCCAGCTATTTTATTAATAGGTTTTCAGGAAAAATTAAATAATAATTTTGCTCTTTTGAAGAAAAAGCTAATCTTGCCCGCAGAAACTAAAGTGACGACAGATCATAAAACTGCTCATAAGAATACTGCGCAATTTGATAACTATATAAATAATCAAGCTATCAAAAATCTTGAAGAATGGTATGCCAGAGATTATGAGTTTTTTCAGTTATGTCAAAGAATAGCTAAACAAGTTAATGAAGAGAGCTAATCGCTTACGCTATTTCAAAAATTAATAATACAAAAAGTCGCTTTCTGATTAAATACTCCTGTGTTAAAATGAAGAGTAATAAGCCTGATTAAAGATTTGAAATGATGAATTGGTATACAAAAGCATTAGAATAACCTCAAAGGGAAAAAGATGACTTCAAACAATTTTCCCTTTGCTAACCTCAAGATTTTCTTTATAATAAATATCAATCTCACCGACTAATCCGCACTATCCATGAACAGTTTCTTCCTCAACTATCTGAACAGTCCCAAACGTCCTGTCCTTGTTTTTGACGGTGCAATGGGAACCTCCCTACAAAGCCAAAATTTGACCGCAAAAGACTTTGGAGGGGCAGAATATGAAGGATGTAACGAATATCTGGTACACGCCAAGCCAGAAGCCGTCAAAAAGGTGCATCGTGCCTTTTTAAAAGCAGGAGCAGATGTCATTGAAACCGATACCTTTGGGGGAACTTCCCTTGTTTTAGCAGAATACGATCTTGCTGATCAAGCTTATTATCTCAATAAAAACGCCGCAGAATTAGCGAAAAGCGTCGTACAAGACTATTCTACCTCAGAAAAGCCCCGATTTGTGGCAGGTTCAATGGGTCCGGGTACCAAATTGCCCACGTTAGGTCATATTGATTTTGATACCCTCAAAAACGCCTACATTGAACAAGCAGAAGGATTATATGATGGAGGCGTGGACTTATTCATTGTCGAAACCTGTCAAGATGTCTTACAAATTAAAGCGGCATTAAACGGCATTGAGGAAGTTTTTAAAAAGAAAGAAAATCGCCTCCCTATTATGGTTTCTGTCACCATGGAGGCAATGGGAACGATGTTAGTTGGAACAGAAATGAGCGCGGCTTTAGCGATTTTAGAACCCTATAATATTGATATTTTAGGACTGAACTGTGCAACGGGTCCTGACTTGATGAAAGATCATATTAAATATTTATCCGAAAATTCTCCGTTTATTGTCTCTTGTATTCCCAATGCAGGATTACCCGAAAATGTGGGAGGACAAGCTTATTATCGCTTAACACCTGTCGAATTAAAAATGGCTTTGATGCACTTTATTGAAGATTTAGGGGTGCAAATTATTGGCGGTTGTTGTGGCACTCGTCCAGATCATATCAAAGCGTTAGCAGAATTATCGCAAGGGTTAACGCCGAAAGAAAGACAATATCATTATGAACCATCTGCGGCATCAATTTATAGCACTCAACCCTATATCCAAGATAATTCTTTCCTCATTGTAGGGGAACGTTTGAATGCCAGTGGTTCAAAGAAATGTCGGGAATTATTAAACGAAGAAAATTGGGATAATTTAGTCTCTTTAGCCAAATCTCAAGTGAAAGAAGGCGCGCATATTTTAGATGTAAACGTCGATTATGTAGGGCGAGATGGGGTGCGAGATATGCACGAATTAGCCTCCCGTTTGGTTAATAATATTACCCTTCCTTTGATGCTAGATTCTACCGAATGGCAAAAAATGGAAGCTGGTTTAAAAGTCGCAGGGGGAAAGTGTATTCTCAATTCAACTAACTATGAAGATGGCGAAGAACGGTTTAATAAAGTCCTTGAAATTGCCAAGCAATATGGCGCAGGGGTGGTCGTTGGGACGATTGACGAAGAAGGAATGGGACGCACTGCTGACAAGAAATTTGAAATCGCTAAACGGGCTTATAATGCCATATTGGAATATGGTATTTCCCCTTATGAAATATTTTTTGATCCTTTAGCGTTACCCATTTCTACCGGAATAGAAGAGGATAGAGAAAACGGAAAAGCCACTATTGAAGCGATTCATCGCATTCGTCAAGAATTACCTCACTGTCATATTTTATTAGGCGTTTCTAATATTTCTTTTGGCTTAAATCCCGCCGCACGGCAAGTTTTAAATTCAGTTTTTTTACATGAAGCGATGCAAGGGGGTTTAGATTGTGCAATTGTCAGTGCCAGTAAGATTTTACCCCTTGCCAAAATTGAAAAAGAACATCAAAAAATCTGTCGAGATTTAATCTACGATTTACGGAAGTTTGAGGGTGATATTTGTATCTATGATCCTTTAACTCAATTAACCGAATTATTTGCTGGAAAAACCACAAAAAAAGATATTTCTCAAACGGCTAATTTACCGATTGAAGAACGATTAAAACAGCATATCATTGATGGGGAAAGAATCGGCTTAGAAGATGCACTAGCTGAGGCATTGAAACAATATCCTCCCCTTGAAGTTATTAACACTTTTCTACTCGATGGCATGAAAGTGGTTGGGGAGCTATTTGGCTCAGGACAAATGCAATTACCTTTTGTGTTACAATCTGCCCAAACGATGAAAGCCGCCGTTGCTTATTTAGAACCTTTCATGGAAAAAAGTGATACAGACAATGATAGCGGTAAAGGAAAGTTTATTATTGCGACGGTTAAGGGAGATGTCCACGATATTGGTAAAAATTTAGTGGATATTATTTTGTCTAATAATGGCTATAAAGTGATCAATTTAGGGATTAAACAACCCATAGAAAATATCATTCAAGCGTACGAAGAACACAAAGCAGATTGTATCGCTATGAGTGGTTTATTGGTTAAATCAACCGCTTTTATGAAGGATAATTTAGAGGAATTTAATCAACGAGGCATTACTGTACCTGTTATTTTAGGCGGTGCGGCGTTAACCCCTAAATTTGTTTATGAAGATTGTCAAAATACTTATAAAGGAAAAGTTGTTTATGGCAAGGACGCTTTTTCTGATTTACATTTTATGGATAAATTAATGCCCGCGAAATCGTCTCAAAGTTGGGATGATTCACAAGGCTTTTTAGGAGACTTTAACGAAAATAATCACTTATTTCAAGAAGAAAGAGCAGACAAAGCGGCCGAAAAAGCAGAAGCTAAGGGTAACGGCAAAGGAATTTCCAAGGCACCCCAAATGATTGATACTAAACGTTCAGAAGCCATTGAAATCTTGCAACCTCCTACTCCTCCTTTCTGGGGAACAAAGATCTTAAATCCAGAGGAATTTGACTTAACTGAAATTTTCTGGTACTTAGATTTACAAGCGTTAATCGCTGGACAATGGCAATTTCGTAAGCCTAAAGAACAATCACGAGAAGAATACAATCAATTTTTACAAGCCAAAGTCTATCCTATTCTTGAAGAATGGAAAGCGAAAGTTGTCACGAATAATCTATTACATCCCACCGTCATTTATGGTTATTTTCCTTGTCAGTCTGAGGCTAATACTTTATTCGTATATGATCCCAAAGATATAACCTCAGCGCATCAATTACTCGACAAGGCACAACCGATTTGGCAAGTCGAATTTCCTCGTCAAAAATCTGGCCGTCGTCTTTGTATTGCAGACTTTTTTGCGCCGAAAGAAACAGGATTGATAGATGTTTTCCCGATGCAAGCGGTAACTGTGGGAGAAATTGCAACCGAATACGCTCAAAAGCTCTTTTCTACGAACGATTACACGAATTATCTTTACTATCATGGGATCGCTGTCCAAACGGCTGAAGCCTTAGCGGAATGGACACACGCCAAAATTCGTCGAGAATTAGGCTTTGGAGATAAAGAACCCGATAATATTCGAGAAATCTTACAACAACACTATCAAGGTTCTCGTTACAGCTTTGGCTACCCTGCTTGTCCCAATATCCAAGACCAATATCAACAATTAGAATTATTAGGCTGCGATCGCATTAAAATGGTTATGGATGAAAGTGAGCAATTGTATCCTGAACAATCCACCACGGCGATTATTGCTTATCATCCCGTTGCTAAGTATTTTAGTGCTTAAAAATCCAGTTTTGCGAGGCGATCTTGTGCTTTTAAACGGCTGAGTCAGGATTTTTGCCTGCCTCTTCTCCTCTCAATTAGCCTTTCATTTTTTGAGGGGATTTATTATAGGGTGAAATATTGGTTCTGTCTAACGCTGGTTGATATAATGCTATTTTAGAAGAAAATCGTCCGACTACCCTTGCTAAAAAACGAGATGACTGAAGAAACAAAAACCCCAAAAACTGAGGCTAAACCAGCCAAAAAAGAAAAACCCCCTGCTTTAGAAGAAAAACCCTTCCCCGAATTCATCGAACAGCACTTTGTCCCGACTTTGAAAACAGCCCTTAATAAAGCAGGAATCTCCGATATTGACCTGAATTTTACTCAAGCTCCCCTTCAAATAACCGGAATGAGTCAAAGTCCTTCCTACTCTCAAGTAATTGGTCAATGGAACAATGGACAACGGCAATTCAATCTTTATTTCATAGATGAAGATATCAAAGGGCAAAAAGCCTTTTCCTATACCGTGAAAGGACAACCCCCCAGTACCTTAGAGTCCTTCATGATCGATGAAAAGAGAGTGACTCTAGACTTAATGGTGTTATACGTTCTCCAACGCCTTAACGGTCAAAAATGGTTAACAGGCAATTGATTTTTGTTAAAGAGTGTAAAGAAAACTAAGGAAATGCGTGTATTCGTCTTATTATTTAACGCTGGTACTGATAACGAGGGAATTCATACCTTGCAAGTTGGCGATCGCCATAAAATCTTAATGTTTGAGTCAGAAGAGGATGCCACTCGTTATGCCTTACTCTTAGAAGCACAAGATTTTCCCTCTCCTAACGTTGAGCGGATTGACTCCGATGAAATTGAAGCGTTTTGTCGTCAGGCAGATTATGACTGGGAAATAATCTCAGAAGGAAAATTGACCATTCCTCCGGAACAAAATGCCGATGAATTAGACTGGAATCAAGCGTCTTCCTCCGATGGGGAAGAGAAAAGCTCAGAAATGTCTTCCGATGAGTTAGATCGCATTCGTCGCCAATTAGAGGGATTATTGTAGAAAATCTGTTTTAAACTTCAAAATTTTGTTTTTCTTGTTCAATTTCTTTTTGTAATTGAGCAATCTCTTCTGGTGTCATTTCTTCTAGGCGTTTTTGAATGACTGCCTCCTCATATTCTTTGATTTGTTGGTGATAGGTCATATTTTTGGTAAAAACTCGCAATAAATAGGTTAATGTCCATCCGACTAAACCTAAAACGAGAATGCTTTGACTCCAAATTCCTGCCGACAGTTGATCAACCCCCAAAAATTGCAATAAAAAATAAATGCCTCCTCCCACGATTAAGACGATAATACCGATGAAAATAACATCAATTCTGCGCATATTTCTTTAAATGATGATTAAGCGTTTAAAGTGCGTCTTTTAGGACGAAAATTGAGAATTGGACTGAGAAGTAATAGTCCGGGAAAAAAGAGAAACACCAAAAAATACATAAACGTCCGTTCGATAGAACTAGCGACGTACCAGCGACGTTGTAAATAGAAGTAGAGGAAAAGGGGAATAATGAGAAGATATAAAACACTTAACCCTAGGTAAAGGAACGCCGCTAATAGGGTTTCTTCGGTCACTTTAGAAAGAATTACATCCATAAAACAATACTTTTGTCAAGATAGCTGATGAGCGTTAAGGATAACTAGGGTCATTTTAACTTACTTACTCCGTGAACCGGAAATTTTTCTCATAAAATCATTTGCTAAATGATCCATAAGGTATGCTATCATCAGTAATTGTCGGTTAAAAGCTGACACCAACTTAAGGGGGCGTGGCGGAATGGTAGACGCTACGGACTTAAGGAAATTGAGCCTTAATCAGGAAACGGGTTAAGTGTAAGCTCTCAAATTCAGGGAAACCTAAGTCTAGCTTGTTAGATAAGGCAATCCTGAGCCAAGCCTCAAAATTTTGAGGAAGGTGCAGAGACTCGACGGGAGCTACCCTAACAGATGATGCTGAGGGTAAAGGGAGAGTCCAATTCTCAAAGCTAATGCCGTAACGAAAGTTACACAGAGAATGAAAATCCGTTGACCGCAAGGTCGTGAGAGTTCAAGTCTCTCTGCCCCCATTTAACTTTGAGACGACAACCATAAGTTGTTATAACTTGAACGATAAGTTTGCCGTTTTGGTAAGGTTATGGTTCAAAACGCAGGTGGCAAGATTATGGTTCAAAACCAAGGGAACGTCTTGCTTGATAAAAAGCCTCACGAACTTCCCTATCTCTAAAGATATTCGGTTTCTCTAAAAATTAGGAAATTAACGTCTCATATTCAAGACAAACTTGAGGAATCATGCCGTTAATGGGGTCAAGGTAGGGCTGACGACTTTTTTCTTCGAGTCCTAAAGCTGTAAATTGATTTAATTCCTTTTCTGATAACGGCCAGGGAGGGCCAGATGGGGGATCTTCGGTGTCTCGAATACGGGTTACTAGCAGTAATATACCTTGAGAAGAGACTAAAGCGGCGATCGCTCTAATGACATCTTCTCTCAAGGTTAAGGGTAGGGCTTGAATCGTACGACACTCAAATACAAAATCAAACTTTTTTGCCCAATTTTTCGCTGAATCTAATAAATCGGCCACTTGATAGTCAACCGTTGAGTCAGGGAAACGCTGACGACACCAAGCGATGGCAGTAGGAGAAATATCAAACGCCGTGACGGCATACCCCTTTTGACTTAAGGCTTCGGCATCATCCCCTAAACCACAACCAATCACTAATGCAGTCTGATTGGACTGAATACGGCGAGAATTTAACCAATTTTTCAGGCAGGGATGAGGAATTAGTTTTGCCCAAGGAATCTGGGTGGTATCGCCTTGTGCCGATTGATAGAGTGTCTCAAACCAACTTGTTGCATCTCCTTTTTCTTGGGAGGCTTGGGCGAGTTTTTGCACTCTTTGACGTAATTCTTCTAAGGACATGCGATTTTACGGGTTTAAATAAATTTAAGACGGTTGCTCTTTGCTTTGTCTTTGCCAATGATTTTAACGGGTGACCTCTTATAAAACCCCTTTAGAACTGGGAATACTATCCATGCGACGGGGGTCAATTTCTAGAGCCATCCGCATCGCCCGCGCAACGGCTTTGAAAGTGGCTTCGATGATATGATGGGAATTAATGCCGTCTAATTGGCGGATATGAAGGGTAATTTGACTATGATTGACTAAAGCGACAAAAAATTCTCGTACTAACTGAGTGTCATAGGTTCCGACTCGGTCGGTGGGAATATTTAAGCCATAACTGAGGTGAGGACGACCCGAAAAGTCGAGGGCAACTTGCACTAAGGCTTCGTCTAGGGGAGCGATAAAATGACCAAAACGGTGGATGCCACGGCGATCGCTGACTGCTTTGTTTAAGGCTTGTCCGAGGGTAATGCCGACATCTTCGTTGGTATGGTGGTCGTCGATTTCAATATCGCCTGTTGCGGTGACTTCTAAATCAATTAAGCTATGGGAAGCGATTTGGTGCAACATGTGGTCAAGAAAAGGGATTCCTGTATCAGAATGACACTTTCCTTGCCCGTCTAAGCTTATACTAACGTTTACATCGGTTTCTTTTGTGGTACGGCTGATAGTTGCGGTACGGTGTAGGGATAAGGTGGCAGGGAGTGAGGGGTGAGTTTGCATTATTGAACGGAGCAAAAGAACAGCAATTTTTTAAATTATTCTTTATTATAAGCGGGTCGATGGGATAAACGCTTAAAGTAAGGGTCTGTCAGTCGGCAAAAATAAATTAAAAATCAAGAAAATAGAGCAAAATTTTCTAATCGCCCTTCAGGCGGCACAAGGAATGGTAAATAAGTCCCCATCGTAAGTCCATTTAGCCGTCGAATGCAGAGACGGGCAAAGTGTCCGCAAATGATGTAATAAAAAAGGTTGATCTTCAATCATTCGGCCACAATATTCTTCTAATACGGCAAAAAGTAAAGCCTGTCTTAAGTAAGAATTATCAGTAAATTTTTCGATCCATTGAATCTCAGTTTGAATTTTAGTGTCATTGCGCAGAATATCTGCTAAAATTTGTTGCGTTAAGCAGACAATGTAGCGACGATGTCTTGCAGTTCGCTTGAATTTTCGGCCAATGGGGGGATATTCTAAGAGCATGAGGGATAAGCGATTCACTAATTTTTGATATCCTTGCTGAGGGGTGGCTTTCAGATATCTTTTTTGCAGAATACAATAGCGAAGTTCCATTTTTTTGCTCCTTTTTGTCTAAAAGTCATTATTGCTTTAAGCGGCGAGTGAGAAGATATCAAGATTCCTTTTGTCTAGAAAGATTAGGAAGAGAAGGCAGGGGCGTAAATTTTTCCTCAAAAAATTGAGCCAGAGGATGTAATGGTTACTTTCTAGGATAATCGTACGACAAGCCAGAAACAATCTATATAATTAAGGTTTTTCTCATGAATATTGAGGCAACAATGGGGCAATAACGGACTTATTTTTCGGTAAATCTCAGCTTTATCTCATAAGATTCAAAAAACTTCATGTATATCTCATAACAATCTCATATCGATCTCCCCTTTTTCGGTCACAATAAGAAAGTTACCTTGCCTTGTCATTTTGCTAAAATTTCCTTCCTAATTCACTCGTCTATGAATTTTGATGCGCTAATCGAAACGATCAACTTAAATTTACTAAAAATTCGAGAGCATCCCGTTAATACGGCGGAAATTTTAGTATTAAAAGGAATTTATCATCAGCAAACCTACGTTAATATTGCTGAAGCAGGGGGATATAGTGTCGGATATATTAGTAATGTGGTGGCTCCAGAGTTGTATCGCAAATTGTCCTTGCTGATTGGTCGCAACGTTACCAAAAGAAATTGTCGGACTGCCCTTCAATGGTATGAACAAAGTGCAGGCATACCAAGTCTAGCGGAATCTTTGCCTATTTCTTCGCCTTATATCTCAAAAAATGCGACGCTGGCAACTTCTGCTTATCCCAGTGGGGCGATGCCGTTAAATTCTCCTTTTTATGTAACATTAACGGATCTTGAAGCTCGAATTTTGCAAGAATTGCGTAAATCGGGTTCTCTAGTGCGAATTAAAGCGCCGCAACAGATGGGGAAAACCTCCCTTCTCTTACGTTTGTTAGAAGATTGCCGTCGCCATGACTATCAAACGGTTTTAGTCAGTTTGGATAAAATCGATAAAGCGACCTTTAATGATCTCAATCAATTCTTACGGCGTTTGTGCAAGTATATTGCCAGAAAACTTGATCTTGACCCTAAATTGGCTGATTATTGGGATGAAGAACTCGATGGCAAAATGAATTGGACGTTGTATTTTGAGGAGTATTTACTCTCGAAGATTGAGACCCCTTTGGTGTTAGCCTTAGATGAAATGAATCAAATTTTTGAGTATTCTGAGATTGCCCAAGATTTTTTGCCTTTGTTACGTTCTTGCTATGAAGATGCACAAAGATTACCTTTATGGCAGAAATTGAGACTAATTGTCGTCCACAATACGGAAATCTACGTTCCTCTACAAATTAATCAATCCCCGTTTAATGTCGGCTTACCGATTCAGCTAGATGAATTCAGCTTAATCCAAGTTCAGCAACTCGCTCAACGTTACGGGCTTAGCGGCTATCAGGAAGGGGAAGCCAGACAATTGATGAATTTGGTGGGGGGACATCCTGCCCTCATTCACATTGCCTTGTATCATCTAAGTTGTCGGGAAATGTCCTTAGAGCAGTTGCTAGAGACAGCTTCGACGCCTAGCGGAATTTATTTTAATCATTTACAGCGACATTGGATAGTATTAAATCAGCAACCCGAATTATTTCAGTCGTTACTGACGGTGATTCAGGCAAACGAACCGGTACAGCTAGAAGCCATTATGACTCATAAACTGAGAAGTTTGGGCATGATTAAACCGTCAGAAAGGGGGGTTGTGGTTAACTGTGAACTCTATCGGCAGTATTTTACTAGACAGCCTCAGAAAACGCAGGAATAATCAGGATTTTTGGGAGAAAATTATGAGTCATTTTCCTTTTTTGCAAGAGTTAGTCTTGAAAGGAATTTATTCAGCTTATTGGGTGGTTTGGCCGATGTCTATTGACAGGGTTCGAGCCATGTTACCCCCTGAATTAAAATTAGGAAAACAACAAATTACCCCCTCTGATACCCATCCGATTTTATTCGGTTTTGGTCAACATCAGCATGCAAGTCTCAGTCAATTTCAATTGCTTTTTCATGATGTTTCTTACTTAGAAAGTTCTGTTTCTATCCCTTTTGTTCAATTGGCTGAAATTAATAAACCTGCCTTGGTTGAACAGGATTTTTTGTATATTGCTCAATTAAATTTAGATAATCCTCTTGCTATTTTTGGAGGTGATGTTTTTTGGGGATTTACGAAAGAAATGGCTTGTTTTAATGTAGGAAATCCTTTTTTTCCGACCTATGAAGTGAGTTCTTTTCCTTGGCGAGATCCTTTAATGCAGTTGGATTTTGAGGTTACAGGACAGTATCAATCTGCGTCAAGTTTTAATAATTTTGAAACCATTAAATCCCTAATGAATCAACCTTTAATTCTCAAAACGTTGTTTGGTGCGGGGCCTTATGTTTACGCGAATTTTATCTGGAATTTTGCGGAAGCAATGATTCGTCCGATTCAGGCTGAAGTAAAAATTGCTAACCCATTTATTCCCGGTTTACAAGCAGGAAGCCATTATATAATTAAAGGAATTGATCAAGTTGAATTAGGGGCGTTTCAAATGATTAATTCTTGGGTTTTGCAATTACCCTCTTTAACTTAATAAGATTGACTACGTATCTGTTTCTTGACTTTGTTTTGGTCGCAAATTTAGGAGTTGTTTTTTATGAAAGATATGCTTCCCAAAAAAAAGAAAATTGCCGTTTTAGGAGGTGGATTAGGTTCTTTAGTAACGGTTTGGGAACTCACTAATCAACCCAATTGGAACGCTCTTTATGAGATTACTGTTTATCAAATGGGGTGGCGTTTAGGGGGAAAATGCGCAAGCGGCCGCAATGTAAAACCTTCTCAAGGAGAAAATCGTGATATCCCCAATTATCGCATTGAAGAACACGGATTGCATATCTTTTTTGGCTTCTATGAAGATGCCTTTCGCATTCTAAAACAAGCTTATGAAGAGTTAGGCGGAAATGGTCCGTTTCAATCGGTTTCTGATGCCTTTAAACCCCACAGTTTTGTCTCGTTACAAGAATTTTATCAAAATCGTTGGGTACCTTGGGATACTAACTTTCCGACCAATAACTTAGTGCCTTGGGAAGGGGGAGCCAGTCATTCTATTCTAGAACATATCGAAACGGCCTTACGCTATATGTATCAAGTTTGGAATGAATCTCCTACCTTAAAATCGGGTGATTGGTTATCTCAAAATCCACAACAATCAAATGATGTTTTTACAAGCTTTTTATTAAAAATTACCCGATTAAAAACGTGGCAATTATTTCCTGCTGTTCTGCCGGCTTTACCGTTTGTTCCTTATCTTTTATTACAATCGGTCATTGAAAAGCCTTTTCGTTTAGTTGAGGGGGAATGGTACGAACGTCGCCAACAGGATTTAGAAACTGCCGTTAATGAAGTGCCGAACATGACATCGGGAAGCGGTTTGTTTGCGCTCGCTTTGCGAATTATTTCTTTTTTAATTCGAGATATTGAAGACGTTCAAGAAGATGTGATTACGTTGTATTCCCAGTTGTTAGGTAATATTTTATCTTCTTTGAGATCCTTAATGGAACCGATTTATGCCAATGAACGATTATTAGAGAATGATTATCTTCGCCGACGGCTGATTTTACTCAATTTTGGCATGTCTAATATTCGAGGGTTATTAGCAGATGGCATTCTTTTAAAAGGATGCTTTGATAGTTTGAATAACTATGATTATGCCGATTGGTTAAGACGGCACGGTGCGTTAGAAATGACGATTCAATCCCCTCCCGTCAGAATGATTTATGATCTCGTTTACGGTTATGAAAATGGTGATATCAAAAAACCCCGTCTTGCCGCAGGAGTTGCTCTTCGTGCTATTAGTAAAATGCTTTTTGAATACGAAGGTGCTATTATGTGGAAAATGCAAGCAGGGATGGGAGATGTTGTACTTACGCCATTGTATGAGGTTTTAAAACGTCGAGGTGTTAAGTTTAAGTTCTTTCATAATGTCGCTAATTTAGGACTATCAGAAGATAGAAAGTCGATTGAAACCATTAAAATTAATATCCAAGCAACGGTTAAAAATCAAGCTGAATATCAACCATTAATTGAAGTAAAACGACTTCTTAGCTGGCCATCTGAACCGCTTTATGAACAATTAGAGCAAGGAGAAACATTAAGGACAATAACTGCTGAAAATCCTTTTAACAATCCTCTTGAATCTTTTTGGACGACATGGCAACCTGTTGAACAAATTACCCTTAAAGCAGAACAGGATTTTGATATTGTTGTATTAGGTATTTCAATTGCCGCACTGCCTTATATTTGTCCTGAATTAATGGCGGCAAGCCAAGCATGGCGAGACATGATTACACACGTCAAAACCGTCACTACTCAAGGGGGACAATTATGGTTAAAAGAAACCTTATCTCAACTCGGTTGGCAACGTCAAAGTCCCGTTTTAGGCTCTTATGTTGAACCCCTAGATACCTATGCCGATATGACTTATTTAATTGAGCGGGAAAACTGGCAATGTGAAGATTTTCCTTATAACTTAGCTTACTTTACAGGGGTAATTCCTGACCCTGGTATTGCGCCACCCGAAAATGATCAATTTCCTCAACAACAACAAGATAAAATTCATCAAGATACCCTCCATTTTTTATCAAATAATATGGGTTATCTGTGGCCGCAAGCAACCACGCCAGCTAATCCTCAAGGGTTAGATTGGAACTTATTAGTAGATTGTAATGGCAGTGAAGGCGTTAATCGCTTTTATGAACAATATTGGCGTATTAATATTATTCCAACTGAACGTTATGTGATGTCATTACCCGGCAGTATTAAGTATCGTCTCAAGACGGATAAATCGGGATTTAATCGCCTTTATTTAGCAGGAGATTGGATTGATAATGGTTTTAATGCGGGTGCCGTTGAACCGACGGTTATTTCAGGAATGCAAGCAACTCGCGCGATTTTAAAACATGAATTTGGAGTTGAATATACGCAAAAAATTACCCATGAACGAGATTTTTATCTTTAACATTTTTTTAATACTTAATTGATACATATTATGAGCCATCCGCTTAAAGGTTATCAAGTCAGAGAAACCATCGCAGAAGATCTCAAAACAGTCACCTTTCGGGGAATGAGAGAAAAAGATCAACGATTAGTCATCTTAAAAATTTTAAAGGCAGATTACCCCGATATCAAAGACATCGTTCGATTTCGCCACGAATATAAAATCATGAAGCAATTGCGCTTATCAGGCGTCGTTAAAGCCCTTGGGTTAAAAAAGTATAATAATGGACTAGCACTCATTCTTGAAGATTTTGGAGGAGAATCATTAAAGAACTTTTTGTCGTATCAAACATTAGACTTAATAACCTTTTTGAGAATTGCAATTGACTTAACAAAAGCTTTGGCAGAAATTCATCATCATAAAATTATTCATAAAGATATTAATCCTTCTAATATTATTATTAATCCTATCAATCAGATAGTTAAAATTGCCGACTTTGGTGTCTCCACTTTATTAGAAGAACGGCAAAATCCTCATCATATCAATTTACTTGAAGGGACATTGGCTTATATATCTCCTGAACAAACAGGGCGAATGAATCGTTCAATTGATTATCGGACAGACCTTTATTCTTTGGGAATTACGTTTTATGAAATGTTGACAGGAGTTATTCCTTTTCAGACAACTGATCCGATGGAACTCATTCATTGTCATATTGCTAAAATGCCTATTTCACCAAAGTCCTATAATGCGCAAATTCCTGAAGTTATCGCTAAAATGATTCTCAAGTTGCTTTCTAAAACAGCAGAAGAAAGATACCAAACTGCATTAGGATTGCAAAAAGATATAGAAATTTGTCTTAACCAACTAACAAATACGGGTCAGATTCTTTTATTTCCCATTGCTCAAAAAGACTTATCTCATCAATTACAAATTCCCCAAAAGCTCTATGGTCGAGAAAAGGAAGTAACAACCCTTATCACCATTTTTGCTCAAGTCAGTCAAGGAGCAACTCGAATGGTATTAGTTACAGGGTATTCAGGTATTGGTAAATCATCAATTGTCTATGAAATTCACAAACCCATTGTTGAGAACAGAGGATTTTTTATTAGCGGAAAATTTGACCAATATCAAAGAGATATTCCTTATGCTGCACCGCTTAAAGCATTCCGGAATTTGATGAGCCAAATATTAACGGAAAATTCTGAAAATATTGGAAAATGGAGAGATAAATTATTAACCGCATTAAAGGTCAATGCTCAGATTATAATTGATGTCATTCCAGAGTTAAAATTAATTATTGGAGAGCAACCCCCTGTACTGCAATTAAATGCTAGTGAATCCCAAAATCGCTTTAACTTAGTCTTCCAAGATTTTATTAAAGTCTTTACTCAACCTGAGCATCCTTTAGTTTTATTTTTAGATGATTTACAGTGGGCCGATTCTGCTTCCTTAAACTTAATTCAACTATTAATGACTGCAGAGAATAGATCGTATTTATTATTAATTGGAGCTTATCGGGATAACGAAGTGAGTTCTTCCCATCCTTTAATGTTAACCTTAGACGCAATTCGTCAGAGAAACCCAATAATTGAGACGATTTCCGTTCACTCTTTAGATATTTCTCATGTGCGACATTTACTAACAGATACACTTCATTGCCAAGAAGAAGATATTCAACCGTTAGCAGAAGTGTGCCGGAGAAAAACCAATGGCAATCCTTTCTTTTTAAACCAGTTATTGCAGACTCTTTATAACGACCAATTTATATATTTTGATGATAATGTGAATGATTGGCAATGGGATGTTCAAATCATTAAAACGTGTGATATTACTGAAAATGTTATTGATTTGATGGTCAAAAAAATTCAAAAATTTAATTCCACAGCACAAGAATTATTACAACTTGCTTCCTGTCTTGGTAACCCATTTGATTTGCACACTTTATCGGTTATTTATAATAAATCTTTAGCACAAACAGCAATTGACCTTTGGCCTTGTCTACAGCAAGGACTTATTATTCCTTTAAGTGATAGTTATAAAATTCCTTTAACCCTCGGCTCTCATAATATCAATAATTTAGCAAAACAGTTTAAATTTGATTATAAATTCTTACACGATAAGGTACAACAATCAGCATATACCTTGATTTCTGATACTCAAAAACAAAAAATTCATCTTAAGATTGGTAGATTGCTAAAAAACGAAGTGAACACTCAAGAGTTAGCAGACAGAATTTTTGATATTGTTAATCACTTAAATGAAGGTTCTCCCCATATTGTCGAACAGTACGAGCGTTTTGAATTAGCTAAACTTAACTTACAAGCCGGCCAAAAAGCAAAAAGTTCAACCGCTTACTTAACAGCTTTAAAATATTTTAAAAAGGGAACAGCGTTTCTTTCAGAAAAAAGTTGGCAAATTCACTATCATCTTGCTTTTAATTTATATAAGGAATGTTCAGAATGCTATTACCTTTGTGGTGATTTTGAAGAAGCAGAAAAAATGTTCGATTTTCTACTAACTAAGACAAAGTCAAATCTAGAAAAAGCGGAAATTCAAAGTGTACGATTAGCTTTATACGATAATACAGGAAAATTTGAGAAATGCGTTAACTTGTGTATTGAAAGTTTAAAATTATTTGATATTAATATTCCTAGAGATACTCAGCAAGATATTTTAGATGAATTTACCAAAGAATTAGAAAAATACGCTCTTAGCCTTCAAGAAATTAATATCTCTGAATTGATTCGAGCACCAGAAATAGAAAATCCCGCAATCGTAGCTTGTATGAAATTACTTTTAAATGCGATTGGTCCTGCTTATTTTACAAATCAAGATTTTTTTGCATTATTTGCCCTAAAAATGGTTAATTTATCTATTCAATATGGCAATTCTGCTATGTCCTCTTATGGTTATACCGCTTGGAGTTTTGTTGCGTTTTGGCGGTTAGATGATTATGAATTTGGTTATCAATTTGGTTTGCTTTCTTTGGCATTAGTAGAGAAATATAACGACCGAAATTTAGTATGTAAAACTTTATCAACTTTTGGGAATTTAGTCGGATTATGGAAACAATCTTTAAAATCCAATATTGCTATTCTTAAAAAAAGTTATCAAGTAGGAGCAGAAATTGGTGATGTATTTGCCAGTTATAGTTCTTCGAATATTATTTTACAGCGATTGGCATCAGGAAATGATTTTGAGAGCATATTGCAGGAATCTAATCAATTCACTGACTTTTTAAAAACAACCCGTAATCATGTCTTCGCAAAATTACAAGAACTTTATCGATATTTTATTTTTAATTTACAAGGCAAAACAGAAACAATATTTTCTTTAAGTGATGAAAAGTTTAATGAATTAGACGCCTTGGCAATGTGGCAAAATACTTCGTTTCTGTCAGGTGTGTGTGTTTATCAAACCTTAAAAACCCAAGTTTTTTATATTTACAATAATTATCAAGATGCTTTATCCATGGCACAAGAAAATCAGAAAACCATTGAATTTATGAAAGGAACGATTACTTATCCAGAATATTACTTTTATCATAGTCTTATTTTAACAGCTTTATATTTAGATTCAGATATTAATAAACAAAAGCAATATCAAAAAATTCTGCAGACCTATCAAGACAAATTTGAACGTTGGTCACAAAACTGCTCTGAAAACTACTATCATCAATATTTACTCATATCAGCAGAAATTGCTCGTATTAATCAAAGAGAACTTCAAGCCATTGATCTTTACGATAAAGCAATTGAAGCAGCTCAAGAGAATGAATTTATTCATCATCAAGCATTAGCCAACGAACTAGCCGCAAAATTTTGGCTAAATAGAGGCAATAAAAAAATTGCAAAACTCTATTTTAAAGAAGCTTTATATGATTATCAACGGTGGGGTGCAAAGCGTAAAGTTGAACATTTACAAGACCAATATTCTTCATTCTTTTTAGAATACCTTAATCATCAAGGAAGCGAAATTCAGCGTAATAATATTGATTCAACAACCACTAAGCAAACAAATATTTTTGATGTAATCACTGTAATTAAAGCCTCTCAAACTTTAGCGGAAGAAATCGTTTTGGATAACTTATTAAATCGCTTAATGACCACCGTTATTGAAAATGCTGGCGCACAAAGAGGCTTTCTACTATTACCTGATTCGAGTCAAGTCGAACGCTGGATTATTGGTGCAGAAGCGACGATTCAAGATAATATAATTACGGTGTTGTCTTGTACGGATGATCAAAATTGTCAACATTTTAATGATATCGTATCAACATCAATTGTTAACTATGTTATACGCAAGCAAGAAACGGTTGTTTTAGACCATGCAACCCATCAAGGAAATTTTACTCAAGATCCGTATATTCAACACACTCAAGCTAAATCCATTCTTTGCTTACCCCTTCATAATCAAAGAGAACTTGAGGGAATTCTGTACTTAGAAAATAATTTGATCGTAGGAGCGTTTACGTCAAATCATATTGAGGTTTTGAAAATCCTATCAGCACAAGCCGCAATTTCAATCAAAAATGCTCAACTTTATCGTAACATGAAACAGCTTAATTTTCAATTAACACAAGAAATCCAAGAACGCCAACAAGCAGAGATGGCTTTGCGAGAAAGTGAACAAAAATTAGCGCAACTTTTAGAAGCCGTTCCCGTCGGTATTTTTGTTTTAGATGCGAATAGTACAGTTTACTATGCTAACCAAATGGCACAAGATTTACTTGGACAAGAGATTAAAATAGGCATCTCGGTTCAACAACTGCCTGAAGTTTATCAAGCCTATTGTTCGGGAACAAATCAATTATATCCCAGTGAAAAACAACCGATCGCAAGAGCATTAAAAGGGGAAAGTATAACGGTAGAAGATTTAGAAATTCATCGAGATAATAGCATTCTTCCGTTGGAAGTTTGGGCAACTCCTATTTTTGATGAGCGAGGCAATGTTATTTATGCGATCGCCGCTTTTCAAGATATCACTCAACGAAAATCAATTGAAATTGAACGATTACGATTTACCCAAGAATTAACACGCAAGAATACTGCTTTACAACGCGCTAAAAATCAATTAGCTGAAGCTAATCTTACCCTAGAACAGAGAGTAAAAGAACGCACCTATGAACTATCTCAAACCTTAGAAGTTCTCAAAGCAACTCAGGCAAAACTCCAGTTTGAAAATAGTTTATTAAAAAGTGCTGAATATCCCTCTTATTTCGATTATCAAGTGGGGGGAAGCCTTCCCATTGACGCACCGACTTATGTCGTTCGTTCAGCCGATCGTTACCTTTATAAAGCTTTAAAAAAAGGAGAATTTTGTTATATTTTGAACCCTCGTCAAATGGGAAAATCGAGTTTAATGGGACGCATGATGCACTACTTCCAGCAAGAAGGATATTGTTGTGCCGCCATTGACTTAACTCGTATAGGGGGAGAGAATGCCAGTATTGAACAGTGGTACAAAGGACTAGCCATTGATTTATTACGCAATTTTGGACTCAGAAAAAAAGTCGATTTTCAAACGTGGTGGAATCAAAAAATAGATATTTCCCCTGTACAAAAACTGAGCCAATTTATTGAAGATATTCTTTTAGGCAATATTGGCTATCAAGAAGGAGATAAAAAACCTAAATTAATTATTTTAATAGATGAAATTGATAGTGTTTTAGGTTTAAAATTTTCGACTAATGAGTTTTTTGCCTTAATTCGCTCCTGCTATAATCAGCGTCTTATTAATCATAATTATAAGCGTCTAACCTTTGCTTTATTTGGGGTAGCGACACCTTCGGACTTAATATCAAATTTGAAGACAACACCTTTTAATATTGGACAAAAAATTCAATTAGAAGGATTCAAAGAAGACGAGGCACAGCCTTTATTACAGGGTTTAACTGAACAAGTCCGTCATCCTCAAATGGTTTTAAAAACAGTTTTACTTTGGACCAACGGACAGCCTTTTTTAACACAAAAAGTTTTTCAATTGCTTCGTCAGCTTTCTTTCGTAGAATCTGAAGATGACGAAATAACATGGATTAAAAATTTAATCTATCGAAATATTATTTTAAATTGGGAAGCACAAGATCAGCCAGAGCATTTGCGCACTATTCAAAATCGAATCCTTAAAAGTCAAAATTCTGCTACTCTTTTACAACGTTATCAAAAAATATTAAGTCAAGATAGGGTGAAATTTTCTGATAATTTAGATGATCAAGAGCTATGTCTATCAGGATTAATATGTCAACAAGATAATTATCTAACTGTTCATAATCAAATTTATCGAACGATTTTTGATGAGAACTGGGTAAAGGCTAAGTTAACACAAATCCATTCTCAGTAATTTTATCTACTTTAATCGTTTTAGATGCGTAGAATTACGGAATTTTGGGCATTAATGTCAATTCTTTTTTTCTGATGGGAATACTGAATGATAATTACTCTCAATGGAGTTTTTCAGATCATGAAATTCCCTCTCTGCATACTCTTAAGCACGACTGGATTGATACTTTTTTCTCCCTTTTTTCCCCTTCATGCTCAGTCAAACTGTTATATGCAGGGAAGTAATGGCCAAAGCATCGATTTAGGAGGATTATGCCACGGAAATTCCTCCCCCTCTACTTCTGCCAGTTCCAACAAAAACGTCGTTCAAATCCCTATTAAACGGCGCGTCAGTGGGATTCCAACGGTAGATATTACCTTCAACGGCAAACAAACTTTTGAAATGCTATTTGATACGGGAGCAAGTGGGATTATGATTACCACTGATATGGCAGAATCGATTGGAGTTAAAACCCAAAAAACGGCTTATTCTCAGACGGCAGGAGGGGTTGTTCCTATTGGTATTGGACAGGTTAATAGTGCTGCTTCAGGTAAATTTGTAGTCAGAAACTTACCCGTTTCTATTAATCCTTCCCATCCGATGAGTTTAGGCTTACTGGGACAAACTTTCTACCAAAATTATGACGTTACCATCAAAGAAAAAGTGATTGAATTGCGTCCTCGCCTCTAATTTTTACTTTCAATAAAGCAGTCCTTTTGTCAATGAAATACAGCGTCTTTTGTTTTCGGGAATCAAGAATAATTTTAAGATGTATCTCATGATGAAAGAGAAACCTATTTCTAACTTAATTATGAAGATTAAAGGCACGTTAGATTAACCCACTAACCTACTACAGACAATCCTTCTACAATCAAAGAAGGGGTGTAACAAGAACCTTGCCAACGGTTATCTTCTCCTAATTGCCTAACTTGTTTGAGAGCAGCGTAAACGTTACCCGCTACCATAGTATCTTTAACTCGTCCGGTGATTTGTCCCTTTTCTACTCGATATCCTAAATCAATATTAACTGAAAAATCGCCCGAAATATCATCTCCTCCGCCCAAAATTTGATCTATAATTAAACCTTCATCTAGCGTCGAAATTAGAGCCTCTAAATCGCCTTGACCTTGATTAACCATCAAATTGATTAAACTAGGGGTTGGATAAGTTCCAAGGTCAGACCGAAAACCATTGCCGCTACTTTCTAAATTTAATTGACGAGCCGTTTTGCGATCGCTATAAAATTGTTTTAAAACCCCATTGGTAATTAGAGAAAGGGATTGACTAGCCGTTCCTTCGTCATCAAAAGGACAGTTATAAGGAACTACATTGGGGTCTTGAAAAAGGGTAATCTGGGAAGAAATAACGGGTTCACCTTGGCGATTACTCCAAGGAGAAGCGTTTTCAATTACTCGCTTACTATTAAGTGCATCAGCAACTGTTCGCCACAGTAATTTTGCGGCTTTTGTTGTGAATAAAATTGGAATTTTGCCCGTTGGAGAATCGCTATTTGTTTGCGCCCATTCTAATCGTTTTAATAGCTGTTTAACGATCTTCTCTGGTTGAGGTTGATGCTGGGTACATTCTCCATCATAAACCCCCAAAAAATCCTCTCCCCGAATCCATTCAACGCCTAGGTAATAGTGAGTAGAAATGTCTGCATATTCGCCATATAATCCCAACGAATTCATAAGAAAAGTGGTATCAATTTCACATTCAAATTCCCCACTACAGAGGATATCTGGATAGGCATCTCGCAGTTGGCAAATCGCCCTTTTTCCCATCTCAATAAGCGTTTCTAACGGAAGGATTTCCCCTTCTTGCTTTTGCGATGAAATAACGGGGCTAGATGAGTTTAATTCGGGAATCTCTGGGGGGTTTAGGGCAGAAAGGGCAAATGCTTTTTCAATTAAGGTTTCTGGCGGCACTTCTCCATAAGCAACTGCTAACCCTGGCCGATTATCATACCAAATTCTTAAGGCGACTCCTTCACTTTGAGAACTTTCCAGTTGTTTTAAGCGATTGGCTTCAAAAAAAACAGGACGGGAAAAGGCGCGAGATTGATACACTTCAGCATGGGATGCCCCCGATTTTAATGACAAATCAATTAATTGTTCTGGGTTCATATCTTAGTAAAATAGAGCAATAATTATTCAATTTTACTCCTTATGAATGCCTTTTTAGGATTCAATCGATAAGATTAATTGAAAATACTGATTGAAAAAACGTCGATAAACGCCTTCGGTGACCAAAATAGCCGTTAACAAATTAACGACGACAATCATAAAAAGAATTAGAATTTGATAAGAAGCCGCATTCAAAGGATCAGCTCCTGCCAAAACTTGCCCCGTAAACATTCCGGGTAAACTGACAATACCTACTACCATCATTTGATTTAAAGTCGGAATCAAACTAATACGAATCGCTTCTTTTTGATAAGTAATAATTGCTTGTTTGGGCGTCGCTCCTAGACTTAAGTAAGTTTCGATCTCTCGGTAATTTTGACGAATCAAACTCGATAACCTTTCTCCTGCTAAAGACGCACCATTCATGGCATTGCCAAATAACATTCCTGTTAAAGGAATTAAATATTGAGGAGAATACCACGGGCGAGGTTGAATCAAGAAAGTGAGAACATAACTAAGCGTTAATAAACAACTTATAAAAATTGAACCCCAAACAATAGGTAGTAGTTTTTTTGACTTTTTATCAATACGATTTCGGGCAACAATTGCGGCAATCGTCACCATAATTCCCAGTATTAACAAGACAGCAATCGAGTTATCAATCTCAAAAATAATAGCGATAATATAACCAATTACTAATAATTGTAGAATGGCTCTTCCAGTGGCTAAAATCAACTGTCCTTCTAAAGCTAATCCTTGCCATTTTGACAAAGCGATCGCCATCCCAATTAATCCTAAAGCCCACCCCAAATCAATAATATCTAATTCAATAATTTGATTCATTATGCTAATAAAAAATGTTTATTTTTTCTCTAATTCTTTTGAGTTTGTTCTAAGCGAAATAACCACACCATCAGAGCAACGACTCCTAATTGTAAGGCAAAATTTGGCAATGTTGCCCTATCGATGTGTCCAGAGGCTAACTTCGCTAAATAAACCACTGCACCCATAAAGCCAGATGCCCCAAAAGCAATATAAAAAAAGAGGCGTAAGCCTTTATAAGGGGCTTGTGCTTCAGCTTTTAAGCGAGCATATTTCTCGGGTGGGAGAGATGAATGATTAGAAGGACGATTTTCAGGATTATTAGTCATTAATGTTAATTTTTGCCTTAATAAAAAAAGAGCCGTTCACGAGGGATTGATCTTAAGGTATCATAAAGACTATGATTAAAAACGTGCCTACCTAGCTCAGTTGGTAGAGCAACGCACTCGTAATGCGTAGGTCGAGGGTTCAAGTCCCTTGGTAGGCTTTTATTATTGCAGATGTACATTCAGACTTATTTGTCTAAAACAGTTTAAATGAACCAAAATAGATACAAAATAACTAACAAAGGATACGTTTTCCTGCTCAAGAGTTATTTTTTAGCAGGAAATCAAGAAGTACGTATTCCCCACGCCTGTAGGGGTGAACCGGAACGGGTTGAGTATGTATAAGCTGAAGCTGTCAAAAAAGACTAAAAATTCTATTGATTAAACATGACCGAATTACTACCAGAATTAATCGCTGAAATTGAAAACCGCTCTCCTGAGCAACAAGACGCAATTGCGGCTCGATTTCTCGCAGAATTACAAGATGAACAACAATGAGAAACTCGTTTTGTTGCAATAACCAATGAACAGTCATTCGTGACAACTTAAGAGAATAAAGTAGATGTCAAGAACAGTTTTCCAGTGATTGGAGGCGGATGGGAAAGAAAGGACTCGCTTTATCCTAAAATAAATCAGAATAAACTATGATTAACTTTCAATGAGTCGAAAAA
>JBGTGT010000053.1:0-2624 GCA_041746575.1 Microcystaceae cyanobacterium | reverse complement strand
GTGGTCATGGTTTTATAATTCCTTTATGTATTTGTCAAGGTACGATGATGTCGTTTGACTGCTCTTATCTTACCTATTTCTTTAAGCTTTGTAAACCTTTTTCATTTTTCTTAACTTATCCTTGTCATCAGCTTTTCTTATAAATCATAACGGTATCTCATTCATTCATTGCGTTTAAGTCGCTATTATCTGAATCTGAGTTCTGTTGAACTGAGGAGTAATCACTTGATCGAAGGAAGAAGTACAATTTTTTTGGGCAATCTCTGTAGTTATCGGGAATATTGTGGCTTTTGCTAATTTAAGGGATTTAACCTATTTGATTGCCGATAAGTCCTTAAATTGTTGCATAAATTGGCGATCAATTTTATCTTTCCATTGCCATAATAAAGAAGATTTTACGCTGAAACACCCCCAAGAAGCAACGGCTTTTTTATCTCCTGTCCCAATCAAAGCTAAATAATACTTTTGAGGATGGTAATTTTTTAGAGGCTTTTCTAAGAGAATATTTTGTAAATTTTTAAATAAAGGATTGCCCTGTCTAACGGCAAAAACCCCTGCTTTAGGTCGCTGATAATGTTCCATTGTCGCAATATCCCCTGTGGCGAAAATAGGGGGATGGGAAACGGATTGCAAGGTGTCTTTAACTAAAATAAACCCTTTTTTGTCCGTCGTTAATCCTGATGCTTTTACCCAAGACGGTGCTGATGCTTGAGTGACCCAGAAAATATGATCTGCTTGCAGTTTTAAACCCGATTGACAAAAAATTTCATTGTTGTTTCTAATTTCTGTTACGGTTTCTTGTAAATAAGTTTTTATTCTCTTTTTAATCAGAGTATTTTGTAACAAATAACTGACCCAATTGTTATGATTTTGCAAAACTTTTTCGCCTTTATGAATGAGATAAATCGTTAATTTTTGGGGATGAAGAATACGAGATAAGCAGGATTGCATATTTAGTGCTAATTCTACCCCCCCTGCACCACCACCGACAATAGCTAAAGATAAGGGAGAAGTCGGGCAATTTTCTGCTTTTTGAATAATGTTAGACCAAGCGTCAAGTAATTGAGGAACAGGTTTAGCCGGAATGACGGATTCTGATGCGCCTTTTACCGTTAACATTTGAGGCGTACTGCCAATATCAATGGATAAGTAGTCAAAAGCAACAGGAGAGGAGTTTTGACAGATGACTTGATTTTTTGTTAAGTCTAAACCGATGACTTTATCTAAGTAAAAATCTGCTTTAGCAAATAGAGCTAAATGATGGAGATTAATGTGGGTTTCGTCATAAGAATAAAACCCTGCAATATGGCCGGGAAGCATTCCTGAATAGGGAGTATAGAAAACATCTGTAATGAGCGTTAGACGAACATTAGCAAGAGGATTCATACCCCATAATTTTAAGATAATGGCATGACTATGTCCCCCACCAACTAAGACAAGGTGATAATTCCTAGAGGATATTATTGGCATCGGTTTATCCTTGACAGTAGGTCTTTTAATCATAAATTATAAACGATTCATCTTAAATAATATGTCTTGTCATCTAATAAGATCTTCCCTCTTTCTCTATTTTTACGATTAACATTTAAGGGCTAACGTTAAGCCATCTGCTATTGGAATTACGGATAGCATAATTCGCTCGTCTTTGTGCAGTTTTTCGTTTAAATCTCGAATCTTTTGTGTTTGATTATCTTGAATTTGAGCATCAGCGACTTTACCTCCCCAAAATACATTGTCAATTGCAATTAATCCACCCGAACGCAATAAAATTAAGGCTTTTTCATAATAGTGATTATAGTTACTTTTGTCAGCATCAATAAAAATAAAATCAAAGGTATTATCTTGCCCATTTTGAATTAATTTATCCAACGTTTCAAGGGCAGGTGCAATTTTTAAGTCGATTTTCTGATCCACTTTTGCTTGTTGCCAATACCGTCGAGCGATCGCTGTGTATTCCTCACTAATATCACAAGCAATTATCTTACCCTCTGGGGGTAATGCTAAAGCAACAACCAAGCTACTATAGCCCGTAAAAACACCTATTTCTAACGTTTTTTTAGCGTTCGTTAATTTTACTAAAAAAGCCATAAATTGACCTTGTTCAGGAGAAATTTGCATTCTCCCTAAGGGGAGAGTTTCTGTTTCTTGGCGCAGGGATCTAAGAATATCAGGCTCTCTTAGAGAGATGGACTGAAAGTATTGATAAAAAGAGTCATTTAATCCTAAGTCTTTTTTCATGTTTTTTTCGATGCAAAAACTATGTTGATTTTATGATTATTAAATCATACAATAAAAATTCCTTATTTTAGCTCAGTCAAATTAAAGATTTGGCTTAATCGTTTCCGTATCCATTCGACTGGACTCTTTAAGTTTTCATTATCTAATAATCCCATTGCTTTAAGTTTATCTTGATAGTCTTGAAGAACATCTTGCCGTTTCGCTAGTTCATCAGCAACGTTTTCAGCTAAACGGGGATACTTAGTTAGGGTTTGCTGATGAAGGAAAAACCCCAGATACAGTTAAGGTTACAGAGAAATTAGGTGCCGAAAAAAAGCCGTCGAATTGGACGGAAACCCGCTAAAATTAGGAATAAAACCTTGCACTCCTTGATTAAGAACAGATGT
>JBGTGT010000052.1:0-35914 GCA_041746575.1 Microcystaceae cyanobacterium | reverse complement strand
CGCAAGTCAATCCCATTGAACGATTGTGGAAAGAAATCAAGAAGCATCTCAAGTGGGAATTGTTTAATAATTCAGAGGAATTAAGAAGTAAATTATCTCAAGTTTTGTTAGAATTAACCTCAACAACAATTGCTTCAATCACCGGATGGAATTTTATTTTAGACGCTCTATCTGTAGCAAATATTCAGCGATTTCATATAACCTGAGTTCGGGTTAAGCAGATTGAGGTAAAAGCCAGTCGAGATGAAGGCTAGGCTTCTTTGCCTGATGACAATAAGCAATCAATCCGCATAGAACATTAACGCAAAAATTAACAGGCGATCGATGTCTCGAATGTTCAATCTGGGAAATGTTCTTGAGTTGGTCATTAAGGGTCTCGATAATAGAGCGTTGACGGGATAAAAGCTTGTCATGAAGACGCATTAACTTATTCTTCATATTACGGCGTGGTTTGGCAAAGAATTGAATCTTCAATTCTTCAAGAAGTTGATTGGCCAGTTTTTGGCAGACATAACCCCGGTCAGCAAAAATTTTGCCAAAAAGACCTTGAAGGAGCTTGGGAACAGGGCGACGGTCATCGATATTGCCAGGAGTAAGAGTAACATTTAAGATTTGACCCAACTCATTGACCACCAAATGAAGTTTAAAGCCAAAAAACCAATCTACAGAAGTTTTCCCCCTCTGTGCTAAACCATCAAAGACCTTATGACGACCAATCCGACGATTATGACAGACTTTTAGGCTAGTTGAATCGACAAAACCAATACCTGTACAATGCCCAAAACAGTGTTTGAGATAGACACACAAAGGAATCAGGGTCGAGGGTATCCATTCAACAAATCGCTGATAACTTGGAAGTCCAGGAAAAGCCAAGTGCCATTGTTGTTTTACATGATTGAGATAGAAATGCTGGAAATTACGGGAGTGATTCTGATGAAAAGCGATTAGAATTGTCATGATTTCGCTTAAACAGAGATTTTTAGCTCTAAAACGTTTGATTGCTCCATGATTCAACAATTTTTTTCTCCATTGAGCTTCAAAACAGGAGCAGAAATCATCTACATGACAAAACAAAGCGTCTAAACTCAACATAGGACAGGTTAGCTGAAGAAAGTTGTTATTTTCAGTTTATTACCTGTCCTTTTTCTTATCCCGAACTCAGGTTAAATAAGTATAAGCAATCAGTCCCCCAAAGAGATTAACAAAAAAGTTCCAAATACTACGATGTCTCGAATGTTCGATTTGGGAGATATTTTTGAGTTGGTCGTTAACCGTTTCAATTAAAGAACGCTTACGAAGTAAAATTTTATCAATAAGTTTCACTAACTTTTGTTTTATCTTCTTTTTATGACGAGTAATTAATTGAAGTCCTTGTTCATAGAGCTTTTCAAAGAGTTCTTGAGAAATATATCCTCGGTCTCCCAATAATTTGCCAATCAAATCTTGTGTTAACTTAGGTACAGGTTTACGGTCATCTGTATTGCCTGGAGTGAGCTTAAAAGCTAATAATTCTCCTCGCTCATTTATAATTAAATGAAGTTTAAAGCCATAATGCCATCCAACAGAATTTTTACCCCATCCAACTAAGCCTTCAAAAACTCTGTGTGAACTGCTGCGTGCTGGATGACATACTTCTATTGGAGTCGAATCAATGAAGCTAATTCCAGTGATTTCTCCTTGGCGAGTCTGCCAAAAACAACAGAGTAACATCAGCGACCAAGGCATGAGTTCCACGAATCGATTATAACTAACTAGGTTAGGAAACGCTTTTTCCCAATGGGGAAGAACTTGTAAAGTGTAAAATTCTTTGAAAGTCCGATAACCTGACCCATGAAAAGCGATTACAATGGTCATGACTTCACTTACACTCAGACGAGAACGACACCTTTTTTCTCCAATTGATGCTGCCAATTGAGGGATGGAACCACAATGCTGTTCAAATCCTTGATAGAAGTCATCTACATCACAAAATACCTCGGTAAGATCGAGGCGAGATTTTAGCTCCATAGCACCAGACCTCAGTGAACGCTGCTTCTAGCATAAAGCTGGTGCTTTCCTTTCCTCTATAAATTTTCGTCGAACTCACGTTAATCCACTGCCTAGAGGGTAAATAGCGACCCTACATTCGACCGCCAAGTCGCGCTTGGGCTTCAATGACCAAAACCCGATAACTCGATCGATGAAGATGGCGAGCAGCGATTAGTCCAGCCAGACCAGCACCAACAACGATGCAATCGTAGATAGAACCGTTTGAAAAAGACCTTGTTTATCTTATTTTTTCCTGATATTAACATCAGTAGCGCAAAATTAGAGCGATTTTGCGATGAATTGATAATGCTCCATCTTCTACCAAAACCGCATTCCCTCCCTTCGCTAAGACAACTTCTATCACTTCATCCACGGCATCGTCCATGACCTCTGTGCCACCCGCTGCATCGACCAACTCAAGCTGGTTATTTTCAGTCATGATTGCAGGTAAATGATAGTTTTTTTCGACCAACAGCAATTTTCCTCGGCCTTCGTTAGCCAGTCGCCACGCCTCTTCTATGGTAGAAACAACCTTTTGCGCACTGACGGCATCTTCTAATTCCTGTAAAGCGTTCATTTGTTGGGTCTCCCGAAAGGACTGTACGATTGACCAGACAGATGGGGTGAGTTCATGAGGAGTCGCTTTGTCAAAATTACCACTGAGCGTTCCTGCTATTGCTTGATTATGTTGGGAAACCTCTTGAAAGAAGGCTACTTGGCGATCAACACCGCCCGCAACCAAGGGCAGTACTTCATTCTGAGTATAGGATGAAAAAGCGTTATCTACCTGTTGGAAAAAACGACGATGTCTGTCGTCTAGGTAGCTTGAATCCGAATCGTAGGGAAGTGCGGTGGTTGCTCCTGGCCCTGTCATTTGCATCGGGAAGTTTTGATCAACCACTTCTTCGAGGGTTTCTCCTGTCCCCGCTAATAAACGAGTGGATGCTTGACTGAGCAATAAGACCCAATAACGCAGGGAGCGGTGCATGCCATAAACCAAATCTCGTGTGGCAAAGGTTTGATCGATGATCACCCGTGTGGGGACTGCAAAAGGAAGATAATAGAGTTTAGCAAAGACAGGACTTATATATAGAGCCAAACCGTCGAGGGTGTGAGGATATTCAATTTCGCTGACCAGTTTCTCTAGATTTTGGACGAATGGAGCTAACTCACGCTTAGAAAATTCTTCAGACAGCCGCGCTCTCGCCTCGTTGACTAAATTTTTGACCAAAATCGGATCTTGTTTATTCTCTGGTGAAGTGCGATGTGTCGGCAATAAAAGGGATAGAGCAGGTCTGCTTCTTAGACTCTGTAACTGGATGAGATCCTGACGATTGATCATAAATATTTCTTTGACATTAAATTGGTTTTCAGAGAGAGAATAAGCTTTCTCAACAAAATATGATAGGCGGAAAGTCAAGTCATAAACGATTATGGTTACTAAAGTTAAAATTGAAAAGTTGCGCGCACCCTCAAAATGACCCTAACAATGTGCCTAGCATCAGCAATAACACTAATTTAGCTTAGGGGTAAAGGCAAGATTATACGTTAGGAAATGTGAGGGATTGAATTTTTGCTCGAATGCTATCTATCGAAAAAAATATTGTCAACTTAAACATTAAAATGTTGGTATTATTGTAGTTCTTCCTCAAGATATCGAGCATTATCCTTATTCATTGTGCTTTTTCAAGAATCCTTACCATTCTTGACTTCGTACCCTTAATCTCAAGATAACCGTTATCATTATTAAGGACTGTTAAGTTGTGTCTCTATGACCTCATCCAACCCTAATACCATTCGCATTCGTGGCGCACGGCAACATAACTTAAAAAACGTCAATCTTGACCTTCCTCGTGATCAACTTATTGTTTTCACGGGTGTTTCTGGATCAGGTAAATCCTCTCTGGCGTTTGATACGATTTTCGCTGAAGGACAACGGCGATATGTAGAATCTTTGAGTGCGTATGCGCGGCAATTTTTGGGACAATTAGATAAACCCGATGTTGATGCGATTGAAGGGTTAAGTCCGTCTATTTCCATCGATCAAAAGTCAACTTCTCACAATCCGCGTTCCACGGTCGGTACAGTCACAGAAATCTATGATTATCTTAGACTACTCTTTGGTCGAGCGGGCGAACCCCATTGTCCCCATTGCCAGCGTAACATCGCACCCCAAACCATTGACCAAATGTGCGATCGCATTATGGTCTTACCTGAGGGGACTCGTTTTCAATTACTTGCACCAGTGATCCGAGGCAAAAAAGGAACACACAAACAGTTATTATCGAGTTTAGCGTCTCAGGGTTTTATCAGAGTCAGAATTAATGGAGAAGTCCGAGAATTATCGGATAACATTGAGTTGGAAAAAAATCATAAACATAATATTGAAATTGTCATAGATCGTTTGATCAAAAAGGAGGGAATTCAAGAAAGATTAGTAGATTCTCTCAGCACTTGTTTGAAGCAAGCAGAAGGAATTGCTATTGTTGATTTAGTCGGCATTAATCCTGAAAGTAATGATTCGGATAAAGAAGAAAATCTGGCTGGAAAATTACCCCCAGAAATTGTTTTTTCTGAGAACTTCGCTTGTCCTGAACATGGGGCAGTTATGGAGGAATTATCCCCTCGTTTATTTTCTTTTAATTCTCCTTATGGGGCTTGTCCTAGTTGTCATGGTTTAGGCAGTTTACGCACTTTTTCGCCCGATTTAGTGATTCCAGACCCTAATAAACCGTTATATGCAGCGATCGCTCCTTGGTCAGATAAAGACAATTCTTATTATCTTTCTTTATTAGATAGTTTAGGAGAAGCGTTTGGTTTTGAACTGTCAACCCCTTGGTCTAAATTAACTGAAGAACAGCAAAAGCTTTTATTATACGGCACAGATGAACAAATCTGGATGACCAATGATTCCCGCTACAACAGAGAGAAGGGTTACTATCGAAAATTTGTGGGAATTCTTCAATTATTAGATCGCAATTATCAAGAAACCAGTTCGGATCTAATTAAACAGAAATTGGAAAAATATATTGTCAATCAAATTTGTGAAACCTGCGAGGGAAAACGCTTAAAACCGGAAACTTTAGCCGTGAAGCTAGGACAACATAATATTACGGATTTAACCTGTGTTTCTGTTCAAGAATCTTTAGCAAGAATCAATCGTTTACAATTAACCCAAAGACAGGCTTTAATTGGTGAATTAGCCCTCAAAGAAATTAAGGAGCGTTTACAATTTCTGTTAGATGTGGGGTTAGATTATTTAACCTTAGATAGGCCGGCAATGACCTTATCAGGCGGTGAAGCACAACGCATTCGTTTAGCAACACAAATTGGCTCAGGTTTAACGGGGGTTTTGTATGTTTTGGACGAACCGAGTATTGGACTCCATCAACGGGACAATCATCGTCTATTAACCACTTTAAAAAAGTTAAGAGACTTAGGCAACACTTTAATTGTTGTAGAACATGATGAAGACACCATTCGCAATGCAGATTATTTGGTTGATATTGGACCAAAAGCAGGTATTCATGGCGGAGAAATTATCAGTGAAGGAAATTTTAACACCTTACTTAAGGCAAAAAATTCTTTAACAGGAGCTTATTTATCTGGAAAATTAAAGATTGAAGCCCCTTCAAAAAGACGGATAGGCAATCATAAAAAGTTGGTTTTAAAAGATTGTTTCCAAAACAATTTACAGCATATTGATGTCGAAATTCCCCTCGGAAAATTAGTCTGTATTACAGGAGTTTCTGGCTCAGGAAAATCTACTTTAATTAATGAATTGTTATATCCTGCTTTACAACACCATTTAAGTCGAAATGTGCCTTTTCCAAAACAATTAAAAGAAATTAAAGGCTTAAATTTTGTTGATAAAGTGATTGTAATTGACCAATCCCCGATCGGACGAACGCCTCGTTCTAATCCTGCCACTTATACGGGAGTTTTTGATGTCATTCGAGCAATTTTTACTGAAACAATCGAAGCGAAAGCCAGAGGTTACAAAGCAGGACAATTTTCTTTTAATGTCAAAGGTGGACGGTGTGAAGCGTGTTCAGGGCAAGGGGTAAACGTAATTGAAATGAATTTTTTACCTGATGTTTATGTACAGTGTGAGGTTTGTAAAGGGGCAAGATACAATCGAGAAACATTACAGGTTAAATATAAGGGATATTCCATTGCGGATGTGTTAAATATGACTGCTGAAGAAGCGTTAAAGGTCTTTGAAAATATTCCTCGTGCAGTGAATCGTTTACAAACCTTGGTCGATGTGGGTTTAGGCTATGTTAAACTAGGTCAACCTGCTCCTACATTATCAGGGGGAGAAGCGCAACGGGTCAAACTCGCCTCCGAATTATCGCGCCGCGCTACCGGAAAAACCTTATATTTAATTGATGAACCCACAACCGGATTATCTTTTTATGATGTGCATCATCTACTAAATGTTCTACAACGGTTGGTTGATAAAGGCAATTCAATTGTCGTTATTGAACACAATTTAGATGTGATTCGTTGTTGTGATTGGATTATTGATTTGGGGCCAGAAGGAGGGGACAAAGGAGGAGAAATTATCGTAACAGGTACTCCCGAAGAGGTTGCGAATCATCCGTCTTCTTATACAGGAGAATATTTGAAGCCCTTGTTATTTTAATGACTCTGCCATAAAGAGTCAAAAGCTGTTTTATTAACTATTTTGCCTAAAATTCCGTATCGCGTGGGATACTTCTTCGGCAAATTCTTCATAAACTCCTAATGTTCCGGATACTCGAATGGCGGTTACGTTAGGAAGTTGGGCGTTCGCTGAAGGCGAGCCATAGGCGATCGCTTCCATTTCTGCTTTAGAAGAAGGGGGGGCTTGTTCGGCGATAATTATTAAAATCGGTTGAGAAAGCGAAGCAACTAGGGACAAAGTTTCAGAGCGATTATTAAAAGGGTCAATTTCTCCGGTGACAAAGGCAACAGGTGCAAATCTTGCTCCTTGATGTTGAGTAATTTGGCGTTTGTGGGTGATAAAGTCTGGCGTTAGTTTCGTCTGATCAACATAGACATGACGACGATACATAAAACGTAAGAAAGACGGAGTGGTGTTTAGATAATAGAGGAATTGTCCAATAAGTGGCATTCTAACAAGATTTTTAAGACTCTTTCGCAACTTTTGGTTTACTCCCATCACTCGTAAAGGGCCGCGCCAAGTGGGGGCAATGAGGGCGATTTGTTGGATAAGATGAGGGTGGGTTTGAGCCAATCTCAGAGCGTAACCCGATGCGTGACCTGATGCAATGACGATAATGGATTGATCGAAGCAACTTGTCACAAAATCTGTTAATAATTGCTGATAAAGAGAGGGCTGATAGTCTAAATTAGGTCGTTCTGAGTCTCCAAAGCCCAACCAGTCTAAGAGAGTGACTTGATAATCTGAGGCTAAGTCTTGGGCAATTTTTGCCATTTCTGTTCGGCTGGAAACGGTACTAAAGGCCGGAAGGAGCAAAATAGGCTCACCTTGCCCAAAGGTTTCATAAGTCATCTGAAATGAGCCGTTTTGGTAATTCCAGACAAATTGATGGACGATTCCTTGAAAATGAGGGGGCGATAAAGGGGTAGCTGTCATGATTGAACATCTCCTGCATTGATACTGAACGATTGAACGATTTGAAATGTGATGTGATAATTATTCGGGTTATAACTGAGAATGTTTCTTTTTAGCATAATAACTATTCTCATTATCCCTATTTTGCCGAAAAAAAGGTGTAATGTCCCCCTAATTCTGTAACAATCGTCTGGGTGTTGGCAATTAACATTTTTTGGTAAGAATCTCCGTCTGTTCCCTTTTTTCCTAACCCATCTGCATATAATTCCCGCTCGGAAACAGTGACTTGGGCTTCTTTGGCGACTATCTCGATAAGCTTGGGATTTACGGATGTTTCCGCAAAAATGGTGGGAACTTCGGTTTTTCTGATTTCTTTGACTAATTCACTGACCCGTGCAGCAGTAGGTGACTCTTCTGTGCTAAATCCCCCTAAAGCTCCTTCAAACTCAAGATCGTAGGCGTTGACATAGTAACCGAGAGCATCATGGGTGGTGACTAATTTGCGCTTTTCTGGGGGAATCGTGACAATTTGCGTTGTAATCCACTGATCAATTTGGGTTAATTCGGTATTAATTGAATTAGCCCGTTCTTGGTATTGTTGCGCCTTTTCTGGTTGTAATTGAGTCAGTTCTTGGGAAATCACATTGACCATAGCGATACCATGATTCGGATTATGCCACACATGGGGATCAGGTGCCGTTTCAGAGGTGGTTGCTTCCTCTTCATGACTATGATCTCGTCTGAACCCCCTTTTAGAGGATCAGGCACAGCTATTTCGTGAACAGCCACTTTTAGGACAGAATTTCCCGTCGCTTCGATTAATTTGACTAAATTGGCATCAAAATTATAACCCCCATAAAGAATTAGTTGCGCCTCATCAATCGCTTTTCGATCTTCAGGTGTAGGTTGATAAACATGAGGATCAACCCCTGCATCGACTAGACATTGCAAATCAATGGACTCTTGAGCAATTTGCTTTGTTAAATCACATAAAACGCTGGTTGTCGCCACCACAAGAGGTTTATTGCGGTTATCTACTGTGGATTTGGGGGAAGAAGTGCAGCTGACTAGCCCGATCAATAAAGCGTATCCGACGAACTGATTTAATTTTAACATCGTTGCCTCAATCCTATATGATCTTATATGATAATGATAATCATTTTAATACAAAAAGCCATGTTAGAAGTTCAGCATCTCGCTGTCAACTATCGAGGGGTTATCGCCGTTGAAGATGTCAGCTTTTGCCTAGAATCTGGGCAGATTATCGGGGTTATTGGACCAAATGGAGCAGGAAAAAGCTCATTAATCAAAGCAATCTTAGGTTTAATTCCCATAGCACAAGGAGGCATTACTTTTCATTCTCGTGCTTTATCTCGACAGTTGGGGCAAGTGGCTTATATTCCCCAAAGAGCGCAAATTGACTGGGATTATCCAATTACGGTAAAAAATGTGGTAATTATGGCACGCATTCGCTATAAAGAATTATTTTGCTCTCTTTCTCGTCAATCTAAAGCCATTGTTCAAACATCCTTAGAACGAGTAGGAATGTGGGAGTTAAGACATCGTCCCATCGGAGAGTTGTCAGGAGGACAGCAACAGAGAGTTTTTTTAGCGCAAGCATTAGCACAGGAAGCAGAATTATTTTTATTTGATGAACCGTTTATTGGGGTAGATAAGAAAACAGAAGCGATGCTATTTGACGTATTTGAAGAATTAAAAACGAAGGGCAAAATTTTATTAGTGGTGGGTCATGAATTACGAGAAGCTTCAAGAGAATATGATCGGTTTTTGCTCATTAATAAAAAACTCATTGCTAATGGTTCTCGGTCTGAGGTAATTACCCCTGAAAATCTGCAACTTGCCTATGGAGATAATATCATTTTACTTAATCGTTATTCTGCTAACAATAATTATGATTGATTTACTATTTGAACCCTTAACCTTTGAATTTATGCGAAATGCCCTAATTAATATTTTTTTATTGGGAAGTTTGTGTGCTGTGACGGGGAGTTATTTGATTGTGCAGCGGATGGGGTTATTGGGGGATGTGATTGCCCATGGAGTGTTACCCGGATTAGCGATCGCTTTTTATTTAGGAATTGATATTTTTTTAGGTGCGTTTATTTCAGGAACATTGAGTGCTTTAGTAATTTCGTGGATTCAATCCCAGTCAAAGGTTAAAATTGATACAGCAATGGCGTTAGTTTTTTCAGGATTTTTGGCTTTGGGAATCCTCTTAATTACCCTATTAAACAGTCGAATCGATCTTCACAGCTTTCTTTTTGGTGATATTTTAGGAATTACTCAAGCAGATGGTATACGTACTTTAACGATCACTATTGTTGTCTTATTTTTTATTAGATTATTCTATAAAGAATTACTCTTTTACACATTTAATCCACTAGGAGCGCAAGCCATTGGCTTACCAGTCAATTGGATTCGTTTAGGCTTAATTTCTGCGATTACTTTAACCATTATTGCAAGTATGCAAGCGGTTGGCGTGGTTTTAATGGTTTCTTTATTAGTAGGTCCGAGTATCACTGCTTATTTATTGGTCAAAGAGTTGCATCAAATGATGGGACTAGGGGCAATTATTGGCAGTATTAGCGGTGTTATTGGGATTTACTTAAGCTATTACTTAAATGTGCCATCAGGGGCAGCTATTGTTTTAGTGGTGACAGGTTTTTTTTTATTGGCTTTATTATTGAGTCCTTCTCAGGGCATTTTAACTCGTCCTCACGTCATTCATAGAGGTAAAATATTTTTGAAAGTATTGAGTAAACTCCGTAAATAAATCCATAAACTCTATTAAAATAAATTGTTATCAGACTGTCTAAATAATTCTGTTTAGACACTTATACGCTCTCATTAGTTAACCAAACCCCTTACCCCGGTTAGATTTCAACCAAATCATTACTTTCCCATCTTGTCCCCCTGCTGCCAATTTGTCGCCAGAAGGATGCCAATCTAAGCAGGAAAAACCCTCTGAGACGGAAGTTAAGCGTTGGGCTAATTTTTTCGCTTTGCTCCACAATAATAATATTCCTTCCTCCCCTACGGAAGCGAGAAGAAGGGAGTCAGGATGAAAGCTTAAATCCACGATAATCCCGTTATGTAAGCTTAAGCTCCGTGAAATCCAGCCGTTATCGTCTGTTGGCTCTTTTTTCCAGACAAAAATATCCTCATAACTTGAAACCGCTAATAAAGGTGCAATGCCTGATTTCAGGGTTGACCAAGCTAAATTACGCACTTTACTGCCAAATCCGCTTATTCTCCAAGGATCAGGGTTGCCCCACCGCCACACCAAGAGGGTATGATCAAGACAAGCGGTCGCCAGATATTCTCCGTCAGGTGACCAAGCGATTTGGGTCGCAGCAGCAGGAATTTGTAAGAGAATGGGATCATTTGGCTCATTTTTAAGATTCCAAACCTTAATTCCTCCATTTCCCGTAACGGCTAAATAGTCTCCTAACGGATGCCAAGCTAAATCTAACACGGAAGAAAATTCAAAGGGGAGGGTAATAATAATTTTCCCTAAAACCCCATCCCAAACTTGCACATAACGCCCCAGACTCACGGCTAATTGATGTTGGGTGGGATGCCATGCTAAATGCTCAATCCAATGCTTTTCTCTTTCTGAAACCTTAATCGGGCTGAATTTTGGCTGAATTTGGCAAATTCTCACCTTGCCATCCTGTCCCCCGATCGCTAAAAACCGTCCATCGGTGGAAAATGCTAAACAATCAATCGATTGCCCTTGGGTATCAGAAGGAGAAAGAATAAGCTCGAACTGCTCTGAATTATGTTGAGAGAGGATAACTTCTCCAATAGCTGAACTAGCAGCTAAACTGCCCTCTTTTGACCATTTTAAAGCTGTGATGTATTCAGATAGTTGTTCTGACCAATAGGGTTCGTATGAGACAGTATTTTTTAAACTAAACACGCCCGAAAATCCTTTTTTAGTTGGGTTTCATTTAAATTACGACCAATAAAGACCAATTCATTCTTACGGTTTTCCTCTGGCTTCCACAAACGGTCACGTTTGCCATCTAACAACATATGCACTCCTTGAAAAACGAAGCGTTCATTAGCCCCCGCTATATTGAGGATGCCTTTCATGCGAAAAATGTCTTTTCCTTGGGTTCTCAGTAAATTTTCCAGCCAATTGTTTAATTTTTCTATGTCTAACGCGCCTGATTCCACTAAAGCGATAGAATACACTGTGTCGTCATGTTCGTGAGCATTTTCGGTGAGGAAATCGGGGTCAATTTCTAGGGCATGGTTGAGATCAAAGGCTTTTACCCCTAAAATCTGTTCCATTTCTATCTCTGCGTTTTGGGTACAATAAATTTTCGCCATTGCATTTATCCCCTGAATACGCTTTTCTAAAGCTTCTACGTCTTCAGGGGTCACTAAATCGGTTTTATTCAAGAGAATAATATCAGCAAAGGCAATTTGTTCTTGGGCTTCATCTGCCTCCCAATGCTGCTGAATATGTTTCGCATCAATTACAGTGACGACAGCATCTAATAGCAATTGATCGCGCATATCCTCATCAAAAAAGAAAGTTTGGATGACAGGAGCAGGATCCGCAAGTCCAGTTGTTTCAATGACTAAATGATCAAACTTATGACGTCGTTTCATTAAATTTCCGATAATTCGCATTAAATCTCCTCGCACGGTACAGCAAATACAGCCATTATTCATCTCGAAAATTTCTTCATCTGCCTCAATGACTAATTGGTTATCAATACCCACTTCGCCAAATTCATTGACAATGACAGCGACTTTTTTGTCATGTTCATAAGTAAGAATGCGGTTGAGAAGGGTGGTTTTTCCCGCCCCTAGATAGCCCGTGAGAACAGTGACTGGTAAAAGATTGAAGGTTTCTAGCATAGGAATCTCTCGAGTTTATCTATAAATGATAATCATTATCATGTTCAAATGCAAAGATTATTTTTTTACTAAATTTATTGTTTATAACGCAGGTTTTTTACGGCTGACGGGTTACGGGTTATTGAGATACAAAAACTAGGGTATAATAATCGCAAAATTGTGTTTAAATTTAACCCAATGAAACTCAAGTCTCTATTGACCGTCTCTAGCATCTTACTCTTTTTTATATTAGGGGCTGGGGCTGCCAGTGGTTATATTAGCTATCGCATGGGAGAAGCCGCCTTAAAAGGGGTAAGCCAGCCTGAAGATAACCCTACTCGTAAACTGACCAATAAGCAGAAAACTTATAAAAAACCGCAAACATTCAAACCGATAAAAGAACAAACCATTTTAACCCAAGTTTACAATCAGATTTATCACTATAATAAAACAGAAAAAAAGGATAAAGTCGCTCAAAAAGCTGAAAATAGCGAGAAAAAAGACGAAAAAACTCCTGTTAAACAGACGCTTCCCTTAGCAACGACAGATCAAGACGTTACCCTCAAATTACTAGAGATTAAGCAAGCGGACGATGAACAGGTATTATTGGTTAATTTGACCAACGATGGGACAGAAGCCGTCAGATTTTTGTATAGTTTTTTAGAAGTGAAAGATGATGAAGGGCAAGACATAGGGGTGATCGTTGAGGGTTTGCCTGAAATGCTCCCTGCTAACCGTAGAGCTTTTGAAGGGGTAATCCGAATCCCCATGAACTTGGTTGCAGAAAAAAAGACGATTACCTTGAAACTGACTGATTATCCTCAACAAAAACGACAATTAACGATCAAAGATATTCCTTTAACCCCCTAACCTAATTTATGACCGGCCAAGATATCATGTTGCGGTTATGGGCGGTTATTCTCTTAATCGCCTTGAATGCTTTTTTTGTCACCGCCGAATTTTCTTTGGTTTCCGTCAGGCGATCGCGCATTAGTCAACTGGTGGAGGCTGGGGATATACAGGCGCAAACGGTACAATCGTTACAACGCAGTATTGATCGTCTGCTTTCTACCACTCAATTAGGGATTACCCTTGCCAGTTTAGCCCTCGGTTGGATTGGGGAAAATACAACGGCAGTTTTGATTAAACAGCTATTAATCGGGTTTCCTTTCCCATTTCCGCTACCAGCATCTCTTTCTCACACCTTAGCTCTGCCCATCGCTTTCTTTTTCATTGCTTATTTGCAAATTGTTTTAGGGGAACTTTGCCCGAAATCCGTTGCGCTTGTCTATTCTGAACAGGTTGCCCGCTTTCTCGGCCCTCCCATTGGCGTAATTTCTCGTATTTTTAACCCATTTATCTGGATTTTAAATCAATCTACCCGTTTATTATTGCGCACGATAGGCTTAAAAGATCCCTTAAAGGGTTGGTCAAATCAGGTGACGCCTGAAGAGCTACAGTTAATCATTGCGACAGAACGAGAATCCACAGGATTAGAAGCAGAAGAACGAGAATTATTAAGCAATATTTTTGAATTTAGTGAAGTGATCACCGAAGAAGCGATGATTCCCCGCACGCAATTGGTTGCCATCCCCGAAACAGCTACCTTTGCAGAGTTATTGCAAGAAGTAACCACAATGGGACATTCCCGTTATCCTATCAAAGGAGAGTCTTTAGACGATATTCGGGGTATGATTGACTTTAAAGACCTATCTATCCCCATGTTAGCGGGGGAATTAACGCCAGAGAGTCCAATTCGTCGTTGGGTTAAACCCGTTAAATTTGTGACCGAATCCATGCCCTTGAATGAGTTATTATCGGTTATGCAGCGATCGCATCTTAAAATGGCAATGGTGGTGGACGAATTTGGCGGAACGTCGGGTTTGATTACCTTACAGGATATTATAGATGAAATTTTAGGGGAACAGGTAAATAATAAGAAAACGGAGTCTTTTCCTCTACAAATTATTGACGATCAAACCTTTTTAGTGGAAGCGCAGATTGATGTAGAAGTATTAAATGAGTTATTGGATCTCGATATTCCCCTTACCGATGAATATCAAACCTTAAGCGGATTTTTATTATATCAGTGGCAAAAAATTCCCCAACTGAACGAAAGTTTAACTGCCAACAATTGTACTTTTTCCGTAATAGAAGCAGAGGGGCCGCGTCTTTCCCAAATTAAGATTCAACGTTACCCTTTAGGAACAGGAAATAAGGAAGGATAAGCCCCATAAACAAAGCGTAATTATCTTAAATTCTTTCGAGTAATTTTCTTTCCACTCTAACAAGGCGATAGGGAGGTTTTTCGGCAACAATTTGATAGTCGTTAGGGGTTAATTTTAATTCTTCAATTTGACTAGGTTCTCCAATTAAAAGGAGAGTAGAGGGATAATCTGAGGTATTTGGAATGGCGTTAAGGAATGCTTTTGCAGGATCATTTTGATCGGGATAAACTGACCAAAAATAACCCGTATTCTGATGAGAATAAAACGTAATTGTCGGTTTTTTGAAACCAACCATCATGATTTTTTCGTTGGGTTTTTGAACTTCTGTGATAACGTCTGCGATTTGTCTTAAGGGTAATTGCCGAACTTGATCAACAATTAAATTTATGGGTTGCACGAAAAAGGCAATAAACGCCAAGAAACCAATAATATTAGTGACAATAATCCATCGCCATTGTCGCCGTTTTAACCAAAAAACAAGGGTTAGAATTGCAGTGATGAGCCAAATTCCAGCACTGACTAAAGTAAGGGAAGATTCTTGCAAAAGCGTAGATAGCGTTCGCATCGCTGAATCAGTTCCAATTAAGCCAGGTAATAGAAAAGAGCCAACACTTAAGGCTATTAGAAAGAGTAAATTAAACCCAATACTAATGGATAATCCTTTATATTTTTGGGTTTGACTTTTCGGTAATTCACGACTGAATTCTTGAGTCCATGTTAAGGTAACTAAATAGGCCGCCGCCGGAATCAAAGGTAAGGTATAACTAGGAAGTTTAGTCACAGCAATGGTAAAGAAAACGAAAATAATACTCAACCAAAAGAAAGCAAATAAACCAAATTGACCGTTTCTCGGTTGTTGTTGCCAAAACTTTCGTCGCCAAAAGCGTAAGCGAATGAAACTAAGGGGTAAATACATTGACCAAGGAGCAAACATCCCTAAAACAATGAGAAAATAGAAATACCATGGCGCAGAATGTCCATTAACAACCCCTGTAAACCGTTCAAAATTATGATAACCAAAGAAAGAATTAATATAAGCTTGACCATTCTGTTGAATAACCAGAATATACCAAGGAACTGTCATAATCAAAAAGAGAAGTGTTCCCCAAACAATTCCCATTTCTTTAAATAAAACCGTTTGCCAGTTTCCCGCATAAAATAAAAAGGCTAAAATGATTAAACTGGGAATAACAATTCCCACCGGCCCTTTGGTCAAAACGGCTAATGACGTTAAGATATAAAAAGCCAAATACCAACGATTAGTAATGGGTGTGAATAAGTTAAATTGAGATTGATTTGAGGTTAAATTTTGACTTTGAGTGTATCCCCAGAAAAAGCATAACAACGCAGTTCCCATACAACCACTCAAAAGCATATCAGAAACCCCTTGATGAGACCATAAAAGGGTCTGCAAATTTAACGCCACCAAAGACGAACCAATCCAAGCAGAAATCCATAATTGACGCTGAACTTTAGGGGCAGAAATTTGGTCGGGATGGGATGCTGAAGGGGTCGCAAAGCCAAAGTTTTTTAAGACAAAAAAGGATAAAATGGTGAGAGCAATGGCCGCTAAAGCAGAGGGTAATCTGACAGACCATTCATTCACCCCAATCAATTGATAAAAAATGGCCATTAGCCAATAAACAAGGGGGGGTTTATCAAAGCGGGTTTCGCCATTAAAATAAGGGGTAATCCAGTCTCCTGTGACTGTCATCTGACGCGCCGCCTCTGCAAACAAGGGTTCAGTTTCATCGATTAACCCTGTTGCGCCTAAATTCCAAATGAAAGCCACAAAATTAATAATAATCAGTAAAATGAGCGAAAATCCCCAAGTGAATTTTGGATTTTTTTCAAAGGTTTGCCAAAAAGAAGATATCATTGTTTTTTCTTTAAGCTGGGTCATGAAGACGTTTTAATAGGGGTATGAATACTTAGATCAGATTTTAACGTAGGTGTGTTCCCTGTGCTTAAATGGATGGGAAGTTTGCTTAATAATGCTAATGTCTCGACCTACCCTTTATCTTGCCATTACCGGCCATGGTTTTGGTCATGCTGTCCGTTTAGCTTCCGTTGCCTCGGTGATTCAGCAACATTGTCCAGATATTTTACTGATTCTGGTGACCACTGCTCCTCGTTGGTTATTAGAATCCTACATTATAGGGGATTTTATTCATCGTCCTCGTGCGTTTGATGTGGGCGTCATTCAATCCGATAGCATTACCATGGATAAGGCAACAACAAGCGCGAAAATGCGGCATATTTATGCTCAACAAGAGGGAATTGTGAATGCAGAGGTGGATTTTATCCGCACCAATGAAGTCAATTTGGTTTTGGGGGATATTCCCGCTTTAGTAGCCGTTATTGCTCGAAAAGCAAAGATTCCTTGTTGGATGATCGGTAATTTTGGCTGGGATTTTATTTATCAAGCTTGGGGAGAAGATTTTCAAGAGATTGTGCAATGGATACAAGAAGGTTATCACCAATGCGATCGCTTATTTCGTCTGCCGATGTCGGAAAAAATGTCTGCCTTTTCGAATATTAGCAATGCAGGGTTAACGGGAGGAAATCCTTGCTACAGTGTTTCTGGTCTCCAAGAAGAATTTAATTTAACGGCAGATGTTCAAAAAACCGTCTTATTAACCTTTGGAGGATTGGGTTTACACGCAATTCCGTATCATCATTTAGAACAGTTTCCCGATTGGCAGTTTATTACATTTGACCAAGATACTCCTAATTTACCCAATCTTCGCAAAATTTCTCGTTCTTGTTATCGTCCCGTTGATTTTATGCCTTTAGTAGGAAGAATTATCTCAAAACCAGGATTTAGTACCTTCGCGGAAGCAATGCGTTTAGATATCCCCCTCATTTCGTTGACGCGGGATGATTTTCCAGAAACGCCTTTATTATTGAAGGGATTACAAGACCATAGTCATCACCAAATTATTACCCCAGAGGTCTTTTTTAAGGGAAATTGGGATTTTCTAAGACAACCCTTAAATCCTCCTCGTTTAAATACTGCTTTATCTAAAAACGGCAATCAAGAGATTGCAGCAGCAGTAATGGATTATTTGGCATAGAATGCGATATATTTTTAGGCTAATAATCTATAAAAATAAATCTTATGATTTCCAAAACTCAGGAAGATTTATAGTAGAATAACCTCGACTTTGACAAAATTTTTCTATAAGCGTTGCTTGATCAGTTGCTTCGGGGAATTCATTTTCAAAACTTTGAATCAATAGGTCGAATAAAAGGGGTGATAGGGTTTCAGTAAATTGACCTCTTAGACAATTATTGTACCATTTTTCTAGTTGTGTTTCGGTAACAATTCCTCTTACTCTTTGTCCCCATCCAATCTGTTTCATAATGGCCTCGATAATTTTAGCATCTGCATCTCGACAGACAATTACAATATGATCACTTTCAACTTGGTCGACAATATGTTCTGCATCATTGATCTTAAGAGTGAGATGCTTAACTTGAATAGCGGGGCCAAAATTTGACCACATATCTAAACCTCTATCAGCTGTATTTGTAACACCAACTCTATAAATATGTGCTAGCTCAGTCCACTCTAATTGAGTTGTACCAACGTTTAATAAGACTTTAGTTAAATCCTGAAATTCTTCTAATAACTTATAATTGTCTTGAGGCACTTTGACTGTTATTTGAACTTTAAGACTGCGAATAATTGTTTCAAATAAGCTATAAGTGATAATTTCATAGCACTTATCAATATTTCTTTTAATTTCAGATTGCTTTCTGAATAAAGATAATAAATCTTTAAGATAAAAATCTTTAGGTAAATTACGAGATTCTTTAATTTTTTCAATTACGGCAGCAATCACACCTTGCCTTTCAATAAATTTACTATAAATATAGGTTTCTACTAGACCTAAGTTTTGTTTATTTTCTTGGTCTAAAATATTAAGGATATGCGGTGGCATAGCATGATTATTCCAAATGTCATCTTGATATCTACTAGAAGATGTAGAATGATGCCCATAAAAATTAGTAGTAATCTGATCTCTCCATTGTATTGAAGATGTTCTATAAGTTTTTATATCTAAAATATTAATACTTCCTTCAACTCTCGAATGGTAGAGAGTCTCAGCAATTTGAATAGGTTTATAAAAACGAGTCCGAGATTTTTTCATAATTAAGTCGAGTCTTGTTTTAGCTTCTTGGAGATCCATATTAGTTTTATTAAAAAGTGACAGTTGTACATAATTACGATCTATCTTACTAGAATTAGGTGTTAGTGAAAAATGATTCTTAAAATTACAGGCGGATTTTAGTAAACAGCGCAAAACATATAACACGCAAGGAATAGCGACACTATTACCCACTAATTTTCGAGTAGTAGTATAAGAACCAACAAACTTAAAAGAATCGGGAAATCCTTGAAGACGTAACATTTCTCGTTCGGTTAATCTTCTTTGTCCATTAACTAATAAATAATTATAAGATGCACCTGCTCTCATCGCACAAGAATAGGGATAGGCACTGATATGTCCTGCTTTATTTTCATGCCAAATTGTCGGTTCATTATAAGGCTTTCCTGCGTATTTTTCGAGCCGATTTTTTTGGATTTTATCTGAAGCGTAATAAGAAAGTGAAACATTTTTTTCTAATATTTGACCCAGAGGTTTCAAAGGAGCATAATATTGTTCCCATTTAAAAGAAAGCGGATCTAAACATCCGATAATAAAGATTCTTTCTCTTTTCTGTGGTAAACCAAAATCTAAAGCATTTAATACTTTATAGTAAACAGAGTAACCCAAATCTTCTAGAGTGCTAATAATTATCTTGAGCGTTTTTCCTTCTTGATGTCCCACCAATTGTTTAACATTTTCTAAAATAAAAGCATAAGGATGCTTCTTAGACAAAATTCGAGCAATTTCAAAAAATAATGTACCACGAGTATCTTCAAATCCCTTTAAATCACCACAGATACTAAAAGGTTGGCATGGGAAACCCGCAAATAAGAGATTATGATCAGGAATCTCGTCTGCTATAATCTGTGTGATGTCACCTTGAGGTGTTTCTTGAAAATTTGCTTGATATGTTTTTTGAGCGTAAGGATCTATATCCGATGAAAAAACACATTTATGCTGAATTAAATTTTCTTGGAAGACTTGATTAGCGGCAATACGAAATCCCCCGATACCACAAAACAAGTCAGCATATTTTATAACTTTTTCTCCTTGATAGTCGTCAAACAAGAACATAAAATGTTACTAATTTCATTTTTTAAATTATTTTTTATTATATAACATCAATAAAGTCTTAAATTAAAAATGTTAAAAAACTTACCGCTCATTGCTACTTATCCCGTTTTTATTAGAATTCCTCTTTTTTTACTTTGTTTGATGGTGATTTGGCTACCGTTTGCCATTCCCCTTTATTTAAGCATTTCCGATAATCCAAATTTAGTGACTATTTTAACAATGGGATTATTATACCTTGCATTTATCTTCCTGTTAAAAGGATGGAATAAATGGGTGTATCAAGTTCCTCAATGGTTAGGGTATTATGGTTTGACTTGGACAAGAAAAACAGGTATTAATTATTTAACAGGACTTAGCATTGGTTATCTTTTTAGTTTAATTTTATTTATTGTTGAAGGAAGTTTAGGCTGGATTTATTTAAAATCTTCTTCTTTTTTTCTATTAAAAATTATTATTGAAGGGTGGTTAAGTGCCTCATTAATTGCTTTAGCAGAAGAGCTATTTTTTCGCGGTTGGCTATTAATCGAACTAGAAAAAGATTATTCCTTGAAAACGAGCCTTTGGTTAAATGCAATTATTTTTGCAACCCTTCATTTTTTAAAACCTATAGACGAAATCAAGCGAACATTTCCTCAATTTCCGGCTTTAGTCTTATTAGGAATTATTTTAGTAATATCTAAGCGACAATGGGGGAATCAATTAGGAATGAATATTGGACTTCATGCGGGCTTAGTCTGGGGATACTATATTATTAACGTGGGCAAATTAGTGAGTTATCCTAATATCGTTCATCCGTGGATTACTGGAATTGATCATAATCCTTTAGCCGGAATGATGGGATTATTATTTTTAGGATTACTTGCTATCGGTGTTTATTACGGGGGTTCTTCTTGGCAAAAACGGTAAGACTTGACTTTGATAACGTCTCTAAACCGATTAATCTTCTTACTAACATTTCTTGTCAATATTATGAGAATAGATATGAATTTTGACCCTATCGAGCTTGCCTTTAAGAAGGAGCGATGAACAGAATTTGGGATGATAGTTCTCCCAAAAAAGAGAACTTCAATCGCACGATCATATCTAACTTTTGGGCAAAATACCCCCATTATGGCTTTTTTACACATTGTCTTATTGCCCATTCATTGATCAGCAGACTTGACTGTGCTATGCTACTCTAGCTTTAATTGTCAATACCTTAAAATAAATCTTAGAATTAGGAGTTACCCGTTCCATGATTTCCTTAGAACGCTGGAGACATAAGAATCTTGCTTACTATAAAGATATTGAGAAAACCCATCAATTTTTTATTCCCCCTCATTCAGAAGTGTTAACGGTTGGAACGAGAACAGGGGATTTATTAGGCGCACTAAATCCCCGTCTAGGCGTGGGGATTGATATTAATCCAGAGGCCATTGAACTAGCACAACAAAAACTGCCAAACTGTTCTTTTCAAATCGGTGAACCAGAATCTTTTGAGCTTGATCAAACCTTTGATTTTATCTTATTACCTCACACGGTTAGCTATCTCGAAAATATTCAAAAAGCATTCAATAATATTCATAAAGTTTGTAAACCAAATAGCAAAATTATTTTGACTTTTCATAATCCGGGTTGGGAAATGATTCTCAAACTCGCTACTGTTCTCAAACAAAGAATGCCGATTAGTCATTTAAACTGGATTAGCTATCACGACATCGAAAATCTGCTTGATCTTGAAAACTTTGAGGTGATTAATCATGAGAAACGGATGTTATTTCCCCGACGATTTCCTTTATTATTTACACTTTTCAATAAATTTTTAGCCCCTTTACCCCTCATTAATGACTTATGTTTAACCGAGTATGTCATTGCTCGCCCCAGACCTCAAATAACGCCAGAACAACTAGAAATGTCCTGCTCTGTTGTTATTCCAGCTCGCAATGAAGCGGGAAATATTGAAAGTTGCGTAACCCGAATGCCTCGCTTAGGTAGACACACTGAAATTATTTTTATTGAAGGTCATTCAAAAGATAATACTTGGCAAGAAATCCAAAGGGTTCAAGCAAAATACGGCGAGCAATGGGATATCAAAATTGCCCAACAAAAGGGAAAAGGAAAAGGGGATGCGGTGCGTCAAGGATTTGGCATGGCGACAGGAGATGTGCTGATGATTCTGGATTCGGATTTAACCGTCAGACCTGAAGATTTAGTTTATTTTTTTCAAGCGATCGCTTCAGGTCAATGTGAATATGCCAATGGTTGCCGTCTGATCTATCCCATTCATCCTAAAGCTATGCCTTGGTTAAATCGAATGGCAAATCGTTTCTTTGCTTGGTTATTATCTTATCTAACGAACACAAAAATTAAAGATTCGTTGTGCGGCACAAAGGTGCTTTCACAAGAAAACTACTCAAAGATTGCCGCTAACCGTTCCTACTTCGGAGAATTTGATCCCTTTGGAGATTTTGATCTCATTTTCGGAGCGGCAAAACTGGGGTTAAAAATTCAAGACATTCCCGTCAGATACGATCCAAGAAGTTATGGCACTTCTAATATTCAACATTTTAAAGAAGGCCTAGTTTTATTAAAAATGTGTCTCTATGCGGCGAAAAAAATTAAGTTTCGCTGATGCCTTTGTTCTGAACCTTCAGTCAACCCCATTATCTACACATTTGTTATGGAAATGAAAGAACCCGTTCTCCCTTTTTCCGCTCGTCAGTGGTTGTATTCGCTCGGAATTATAGCGGTTGGTCTACTGCTTTATGCCGCCATTTTGATTATTGGTGTCCCCGGCAAAATTAGCCAAATTGTCTTGTCAGAGGATGCGATTCTTTTTTTCTTAGGCAGTTTTATTTTTCTCTACTTTGCCTATCTGCCGTCAGGATGGCGGGGAATCCTCACCAGTTTTGCGGCAACACTGGCTCTTTTTGCGGTGCAATTATCGGGGATTTGGCGCAGTGGATTGAATCTAAGTGCTTTTGTCCTATCTGGACTGCTAACCCTCACAGATACCGCCGGTTATTACAGCAGTGCGCTGAATTTCTTGGAAGGCGGACAGTTTTGGGATATTGCCGCTTGGCGACCGTTAGCGCATGGAGTTTTAGCCACTTTACTCAAACTTACCCAGCAAAATTGGCAGTTAACCCTAGCTTTATTGGTATTGATCACCGCGATCGCTTGTTTCTTGCTCGCTCGTGAAGTTCAACGCAGTCATGGCACTGCCGCCGCCGTGATCGTTTTGCTGATCTCTTTTATGTATTATCGGGTTTATCTTGGTACTGCTTCAACGGAAAGTTTAGGCATTGCGCTAGGGGCATTAGGATTAGCCTTTATCTGGCGAGGTGCGGCTAAATATCAAATTAATTCCTGTTTGTTCGGTATTTTCTTATTGACGCTTGCCCTCAATACCCGTGCGGGGACATTTTTTATCTTGCCTGCCCTCATTATTTGGGGAGCTTGGCAGTTTCGGGGAACGGCTCGGTTTTCTGTTCGCTTTATTTTAGGGGGATTTAGCTTAGTTTTTCTAGGATTTGCGTTGAATTCATTAATTTTTAAGCTCACTTCTCCTCCAGATGTCACTTCATTTTCTAACTTCTCTTACTCTCTCTATGGACTCTTAGTCAATGGCAATTGGCTAACGATTTATAAGCAACACCCAGAAGTCTTTGAGCTAAGTGATCAAGACAAGGCGCAACGCATCTATCAAATTATCTTTGAGATTCTACGCAAAAATCCCTTCAGTTTGGTACAGGGATGCTGGCGAGCGTGGAAGATGTTTGTCTGGGATGATTTTGTCTTTGCTTTTGTGGCAACGGCTGAAGACAACAGTGCTAAGCTTAACATCGGACTCCAAATCTTAAGTTTGATGGGTCTTTTTAGTCTTTATCGTCAACGTCTAACCCCGATTGGCTCAATGCTATTAGCGGCAACTTTGGGGATTTTGCTATCTGTGCCATTTGTTCCTCCTTGGGATGCGGGAATGCGTCCTTATATGGCAACCGTTCCCTTTATTGCGGTTCTTCCGGCGTTAGGGTTTACTGCACTGGTGCGTAAGATGGAATGGCGAAAATTGCAACAACTGCCAGTGGTGAAGGAATCCCCGATACTCCTTTGGTTCGTCGGTGGCGCGCTGGTCTTTTTAACCATTGGTGGCACAATTATCACTAAAGCCTTAAGCTATCCGCCCAATTTTGCTAAAATCACTTGTCCAGCGGGAACTGAAGCCGTTTATTTTCGTAATACTGCTGGTTCTTCCCTGAAAATTGTCCCCGATAAAGCGATCGCTCAAACCAATGTGCCGAAGGTACGCCTCAGTGATTTTAAAGGGATGCTTAATCGTTATGAACAAAGATATGGCAGACAAAATGGTGCAACCCCTTTGCTCGAAACTTTATCAGACCTCTCCGCCCCTATCACCCTCACTTCTAAAATTAACCTAGAGGATGGTGAACTGCTTTGGGTTGTTCGACAAAACCCTATCCATCACGAGGGAATCATTGGCACGTGTGGGACGTTTGCCGCAGAGCGTAATAGCAAAAATCTCGATGAGGGCTATCTCAAATTCATCTTTTATGCCGATTCTGAAACCCCCCTTTAGGATTTTAAGCTCAGGTGGGTTGGGGTTGGGTCTGTTTTAACCAATCCAAAATAAATTGATTGACTTGTTCGGGTTTCTCATCGTGAGGACAATGGCCAGCTTGTGCGATCGCATAAAATTCTGTATAGGGGTCTAATTCTGCCCGTTCTTGGTAGATTTTTGCCCCTGTAATCGGTGTCCAAGGGTCGGCTTCTCCCCACAATACTAAGAGGGGAGATTGAATCTGAGGCAAGAGTTCTGACGGTTTAGCTCCCGGTGGTGCGGTGATAACGGAGGCAAAGACTTGTTGTGCGCCGATATCACAGGAAGGAAGATAGAGCATTTCCACTAACTCATCGGTAACTGCCTGTCTATCCTGATAAACTTGATACAATGTCCGACGAATGCGAGATTTCTGACGAATAGCATTGAAGACATATTTTCCTGTCAAAGGAGAACGGATAACGTGGCTAAATAGTCCCATTATTAAGCGTAGAGGCAGGTTTAATTCGTCTGGACGATGGTTTAAGCCTCCTGCACAATTAATTAAAACACCACCGGCCGTCATTTCAGGATTATGAGCCATTATCATTAAACTCAGCAGTCCCCCAATAGAATTACCAATAAATATCGTTGGTTTTTGGATATGTTCTTGCCAAAAAGCTTTAATTTGCCGTTGCCAAAGATCGAGGTGGTAGTCCAAGTTGGGTTTATCTGAACCGCCAAACCCCAATAAATCAAGGGCGAATACTTGATAACCTTGTTGAGCTAAAACGGGAATATTCTTACGCCAATGACTCAGACAAGCCCCAAAGCCATGAATGAGCAACAGAGGCTGTCCTTCCCCCATCACTGTGTATTTTATGGCGTAATTTTGCCAATTCCAAGTTAATATTTCCAGAGCGGATTGAGAAAGGGGTTGAGTGACCATAAACATTACAAAAGGTAAAAAGACCCTTCCCTAGTTTAGTTCGTCTTTCCGATTTTTTCACTGAGCAGGGCTAAACCCGCCCCAATCACCTCTGCGGTGATACTAATGACTCGAAAAACCGCCAGCGCACTCAGCAGTAATCCCGGAAAAAAGGCCTGCTCCAAAAAAATTAAAGCCGTGGTTTCAAATACGCCAATACCCCCCGGTGCGCCCGGAATAATTAGACCTAATAACCACGCTAAACTGAAAACACTAAATAGTAAAGGAATTTGCGTTAAATTAAGAGACATAAAAGCCCCTAACGTTAAAACAAAACCTACGCCTCGTAGAATCAGAAATCCAAGAGAACTGATTAAAGGAAGCCAAGGATAACACTCAATTCGTATCGTTAGGTTAGGATTATCTTTAACCTTTAATTTTTTAATAATTTGCAAAATAGGATTTAAAATAATCGGATGAATACCGATCAATACCGCTGCCAAAATGATAAATAATAAGCTTCGTAACCCCTGATTAATAGGAAGTGCCTGAAAAGACCACGTTCCTAATGCTAATCCCACTAAAGCCACCATAAAAGCCGCCGCCGCAATCAAAAGAGGTTCTAATAAAACACTGAAACTGGCAACACTTAAGGGCATTCCCCTATTTTTTAGGGCAACAATACGACCGTAAAAATGCCAAACATTCCCCGGTAAATATTTAGCAATATTGGTTTTTAAATAAACTTGTAACCCCCATAACCATTCGATAGGTTGTTTCAAGGCTTTTAAGGTAAGAATCCAAACTGAACCCGAAAATAAATGGGCAACAGTAGTAATTAATAAAGCAAGAACTAAATAAAGCCATCCTCTGGCGGTAATTTGGATTTCTGCTATTTCTTGCCAATGATCTTTAAAAGATTTCAATAAGAAAAAGAGCGTTCCTCCAACAATAATCCAGCGAAGATAGGGCTTAATTAACGCTAAAATGGGTTTCACAGATTTTTAGATTTTTGATTAGTCTAAGCTTAAGTGGACTGGATAGGAGCGGCTTGAATCAGAATACATAAATTAGAAACTTGACCGAGTAATTTTGGTTTATACCATGTTAAATTGACCTCCCTATCACTGATTTGAGCGGCTTTTTTGACAATGTCGGTTAAATCTTTTTCGGATAATAATCGCAGATTTTTTTCCATCGCCCAAAATTTCAATCCCAGCAAACGTAGCATGGCACGATGACTTTTTCTGGGTAACCAATGCAGCAGAGGAAGTTTTGTGTGAAATTCTAACCAATGATAACGATTGGGTGTCGTTAAAAGGATATGGGGATGAAGCGTTAATAAACTTCTGATAAAGTCAATTTGGGATGATTCAGAACCTACATGTTCGATGACAGCTGATGAAATGATATAGTCAATTCGAGGTAATTTATCAAGACTGGGAGGCCAAGGCAAAACCCTTAATTCGGAGAATATTTGTTCAAGATGGCTAATTTCTTCGGGAGAAGTGGCATAAACTCGTGCATTATCTGCCAAAAGCCAGCGAATAAAGCAATTACTAGCTTCTCTGGTCGTTTCTGGGGTTGATCCGTGGTCAAGAAAAGTTTTGCCCTCGACACCTCCAATCGCTTGCTTGAGAAAATCATAAATTTTCCGTCTAAACTTAACAGTAGTTTGACTGTGTAATCCGGAAAAGGGAAGTTTTTTCCCGAAGTAATCAATTCCTTTGGTTTGCGACATTATGATTTCACCGAATGCTTTACAAGATAAAGAGACAACCGCTTTGGCTTTCTCAATTGTCATCCCAGTTTACAATGAAGAAGACGGAATTGCACCCACCCTTACCCATTTACAAGAAACGCTTAAATCTTCGGCTTGCCCTTATCCTTATGAAATTGTCGTGGTAAACGATGGTTCTAGGGATAAAACAGGCGAAACTCTTCATTCTTTTAAGGATATTCATCTCATTGAACATCGCAGAAATCAGGGATACGGTGCCGCTTTAAAAACGGGAATTCGTCATGCGAAATATCCTCTGATCGTGATTACTGACGGTGATGGAACTTATCCTAATCAAGATATTCCCCGTTTAGTTTCTTTGATGAATGGAGCAGACATGGTAGTGGGGGCAAGAATTGGACAAAATGTTACTTATCCCACGATTCGTAAGATTCCTAAGTGGTTTTTGGTCCGTTTTGCTGAATGGATTACCAACAGTCGCATCCCTGATATGAACAGTGGCTTAAGGGTTTTTCCTAAGCGCGTGGCTGAACAGTTTATGAATATTTTACCGAATACTTTTAGTTTTACCACAACGATTACGGTCGCAATGCTCACCAATCATTATTTAGTTCATTATGAACCCATTGACTATCATGCGCGACAAGGAAAAAGTAAGATTAAACCGATTCGAGATACCTTACGGTTTGTCAAATTAATTTTGCGCACCGGTCTTTATTTTGCGCCGCTTAAACTTTTCTTACCAATTTCAGGACTATTTTTTGCTGGGTTTTTGCTCACACTGACTCAGGACTTATTACGAGGTGATTTAACTGAAAGCACGCTTATTTTGTTAATTGCGGCTACGCAGATTGCCATGTTTGCGCTATTAGCCGATATGATTGATAAACGCATGGGTTAAGTTAAGTTAACTGAGTAATAATGGGTATTAATTGATCTAGACAATTTTTGAGTATTATGCTAGGTTGTTTTTATTCATTAAACCTAGGTATTTCTATATGATCAATCAACAATTTCCTTTTAAATTCTGGGTTTATTTCCTTAGTACTGCTCTTCTTGAGCGCGGAAAATTAGTCAAAAGCTACTGGGTTCTAATAAATTAGAAATAATTATTTACACTGAAATTGTTTTTTTTATAGAGATTATTCATCGGGTTTTAAACAAATATTATGCTAACTTTTTTTTCGTCTAATTTTTCATCTTGGTTAACTGCCCCTACTGACAAAATCACTCGGCCGAGAACATTATTCTGGTTAAGTCTTAGTTTAATTTATGCGGCCCTCTTCGGTATCATGGCTTTAATAGTGGCTTATAGATATGATTATTCTATACAAGATGATGCTCGTATTCATATCACTTGGTTGCTCAAATTTATAGACCCAGACCTATTTCCTAACGATTTTCTGGCAAATTATTATATCAGTAACGAACCCTATGGTTATCTGACTTTGTATCGTTTATTTGCTTTATTAGGAATTGATGCAATTACCGTTGGTAAAATCATTCCTCCCATTTTAGGGTTACTCACAACTGCTTATGGCTTTTTACTGGCTTTCGAGATGCTCCCTGTCCCCTTAGTTGGGTTTTTCTCATCGGTTTTTTTGAACCAGTTACTGTGGAACTATGATACCTTAATTACTGCTACCCCGAGAGCATTTGGTCCTTTATTTTTTTTGGCAACCTTATACTATTTTCTCCGAAATTCTCGCTGGCTCTTTTTAGGAATGATTGCCTTACTAGGAGGATTCTATCAAATCTTATTATTACCTTTAGCGGGAATTCTCTTCTTACAATTATTTTTGTGGAAAAAGGGAATTCCTCGTCGTTTTACTTTAGATAAAAGCAAACTTTTGCTATGTCTATCAGGTTTAGCATTAATTATTATAATTGTTTTATACTATGCCCTCATTCCATCTCAATACGATCCCATTGTTACTAAAGTTCAAGCATTAGCAATGAGAGAGTTTCAGAAAGGAGGAAGAGTAGAATTTTTCTTTAAAAATCTCTCCTTCTATTTCCTTGAATCTCCTCGGAGTGGACTCCAACTGCAAAGAGTTTTTGAGCCCCAAATATTATATCTAGGACTTTTACTGCCGATACTCATTTGCTATTCTTCTTATTTTCCTTTAATTAAATTCCTTCATCGCAAAACAACGATTATTTTGCAATTAATCATCGTATCATTGGGGCTTTTTGTCTTAGCTCACCTGACTCTATTTAAGCTTTATTTGCCTAATCGTTATGGATCGGGATTGCAATACGCAAGTCGGTTTGCCACAGCCCTTGTTTTAGTTATTTTATTAGATGCCCTTTTAAGACAGTTATCCTCTTTGTCTAACCAAAGACTAAAGAATTATACTTCTCGTTTTTGGCAGAGATTATTTCTTTTATTTTTTGGGGTTACGTTAGCATTCATTATTATAATTTCTCCGAGTCATTTTTTAAAATTAACGCATAACTACGTCAAAGGTAACAACCTGCGACTCTACCAATTTTTTGAGCAACAACCTAAAGACATAATGATTGCTTCCTTAGCAATAGAAGCCTCAGCAATACCGAGTTTTACCAGACGCTCAGTCTTAGTGGCTCGTGAATTTGCGCATCCCTACGAACTGGGGTACTATAATGTTTTTCGCCAGCGTACACTGGATTTAATTAAGGCACAATACAGTTCTAATTCGGTTGAAGTTAAAGATTTCATTAAAAAATATGGGGTTGATTATTTCTTATTAGAAAAATCTGCTTTTCAGTCTGACTATTTTACCCAATCTTTTAGAAAAAAGAAATATGCTGGGGATTGGCTTACACCATTTAAGGCACAATTACAATCTATTGAAAAAAAATTAGAAAAAGGAATGAATCCTGTTTTGTTAACTGCTCAAGAAAAATGTACTGTTTTTGAAAATGATGTTTCTTTTGTGATTGAGTCCAATTGCATTTTAAAAACCTCCTTTGACAATTTAGAAAAATAAAAGAACTCAAACTCGTATTCGTTAGACTAGACAAGTCCAAGAGATTGTGCTAAATTAATGCCATTCCTTTGTTTAGAAAAAAGATTTTTACAAAATTAAATTTAAACAACTAAAGAGCATAATATATGCCCAACGAAATCCTATCTATTACTTCCTACTTTTTTGCCTTTATATGGGGAATCGCTATTCTCTTATCTTTAATCGGTTGGGGGGGAATTCTCAATCGCTTTCTCTTACCGAAACAGCCTGTTGACTGGGGACAAAAAATGGCTTGGGGGATCGCATTTAGCGTTTTTGTAGGAGGTGTGTTAAATGGGACAGCAACCGTCTCCAAAGAAGTCATTTTAATCTATTTGGGGATAGGTTTTGCTTACGGATTGATTGACATTTATAAAGCGAGAGATTTAAGGATAACGTCTCTTTCTCAATATATTAACCATTGCCGAAAAGATAGGGTACTTTTAATCGCTACCATTATAGTTAGCTTGCTCATCTTATTACGATATGCTGGAAGTATTTCTAATAACACTTTTAATCCCCACGATGATTATCATGCGTATTTCGTTTTCCCTCAGCAAATGTTGCAAACGGGTTCTATCAGTTCAGATCCGTTTGGTGCGAGAAGAAACTATTCCCTAGGAGGACAGTCCTTTTTAGATACTTTCGTCCTGAGTGTGCTGTCTGAAGTTAATTTGAAAATCATTGATTCTGGCGTTGGTTTGTTAGGGGTTATTATCCTTATTTTAAGCTTCTGTATAGAAAAGAAAACGCCTGCAAAAGCCATTATTTCTATTCTTTTTTTATTTTTGCTTATTAATATAAAAAATGTTAATATAGCGGCTGTTACAACGGCTATTATTTTGGTTTTCAGTCTGTTTAGATTTCTCAACTCTAAGCAACTTAGAAACTCTCCTCATTTTCTTGTTAATGCTTGTATAATTGCTTTAATTGCCGCCGCCCTTTGCGCCCTAAAAACGAACCTCATTATTTCTACCCTAATTTTACTTAGCCTAAGCTACTTTTTTCACCTCATTGATACTCGATTTGAGAAAAAAGCCCTTTATGAAATTTTGAGTTTTATCGGCTTATTTATCATTTTTCTGGGGTCTTGGATGCTTCTAATGCACTCGTCAGCAGGAACTTTTTTATATCCTTTACTGGGAAAAGGATACCATGGTTCTGTCTATGGAACGCCGATCGCTCCTTATGGCAAATTAACAATAGCCACCCTTTATAAAATCACTAAAACAACTTTCTTTGAGCCTGATTTCTTAGGAATTTTCTTACTCAGCCTTCTAGTTATCGGGCAAAGAAGACAAAAGCTTATCAGCCGAGGTTCTATTCTCCCTCTTATTATTAGTACCTTATTGGGGAAAATTTTACTCTCTATTGCGACGGGAGGAGATATTAGTTACCGGTACTCAGTTCCTTTTGTTGTGCCGACTTTGATAATATTAATAACTTTAGTATTGGCAAAGATCAAATCCCAAAATCCGTTTCGCTATCAGTCGGCGATTATCGCTTTCTTGATCGGCAGTTGGCTTCTGGTGAATCTTGGCTCTCCCCAAAAATACATTATTGGTAATTTTAAGAGTAGTATGGCGGGCTTAAATGGAGTCAATCTTTTTTCCGCGCAAGAGGCGAATCAATACACCCAAATGTTAGAAGCCATTCCCCCAAAAGCTCCTATTTTAACCCGATTGAGTAAGCCTTTTTTGCTAGATTTTAAGAGAAATCAAATCTTTCTCGCAGATTATCCAGGGCAATTTAGTCCACCACCCGGGATGCCTTTTTTTGAAGGAAGTGAAGCCTTAGCAACTTATCTAAAATCCCAATCTATTCGGTATGTCGCCTACGCTTATGCTGAGGAAGCAAACTTTCCCTTTAATTTGCTGAAAGGAAGAGTGAACACCAAAAAAGACTCTTGGCGTAAAGCTCAAGCAAGACTCACCTTTGATTTTCAGGATAACTTAAAACAATTGGGCAATACAAGACAACGAATCTATGATGATGGCAAGAATTTTGTGATAGATTTAGATTTACTTCGGTGACATCCTCCCCAACTAACCGCAGGCAGTGTCGCTGCTTCACCGATCCGAGCTGGGTTGCTTGGATTCATCCCTATTCAAGTTATCTATAATTTTTAGCTAAAGTAACTTTGGGTGGGGACTTCTACAACTATTTTTCAAAAAATGATGATTATCTTCGAGTGAATTCTCGCTTTAACTGGTTTAACTGTTGACGTAAATCTGCATTGTTTTGTTCAATTTGACCATAACGCCAGTCAACGTAAGCTTGGGAAATCTTTTCAATGATCTCAGCAATAGGGGGCGGATGTTGTTGACGAGAGATTTCTACATACTCTAAAGGCGTTTGAGCAGGATGTTTTGGATATCCTTTTTTTTGCAAAAATTGTAGCATTTGATTGTAAATTTGAGCAATAGGTGGTAACTTAGCTAAACGACGGGATAAATTCCTTGCTTTCAGACGTAAAAACCCTAACCATCCCAAAAAACTGAGTCCAATTGCCCCTAGAAGCCCAAATAGCACGCCGAGAATGCTACCAGAAATCAGTGACCAAAGCCAGCCGATAACCGTTGCTAACGCCTCAAGAACTCTACGCCAAAGAAAATTAACAAAGTCCAGAATCGGAGGCGGCACAAAACCGGCGATCCAGTGCCATAATTGACGAATTACGCTAAATGCTTCGTGTTCTTCAAAGGAAGGGGGCATCAATTCGTGGCCAGGAATAGGATCAAAACCATACCAGCCATAATTTGGAAAATAGACTTCTGTTAAGGCATAAGCATCCGTATTCTTGACAATATAAAAGCCTGTGAACGGATTAAACTGCCCAGAGGTAAATCCCGTTGTTAATCGTGCCGGAATGCCCAGCGATCGCAACATCATCGTTAACACGGTTGAAAAATGATCAGGGTAGCCTCCTCCATATTTAAAGAGAAAAGCCTCAACTAAGTCTTCATTTTCGCCTAAAAAAGGTAAATCAGGTCGAATTTCATATTGACTTTTCAACTGTTGGGCTAAAAAGAGTGTCGCTTCATAGGGATTGGTAATCGGTTTGGGGGATTTTTCCAGTAATTCATCAGCTTTTTGTCGGATTGTTGGGGCAATTTCTGGTGAAATTTCTAGATAACGTTCAATAATTGCCTTAGGATAAATTCCTTTTGCCTGTCCCAAGGCAGTACGATCCCGATAGGGAACATCAGAAATAATAGTATAGGTCAAACCCTCCAATAACCCTAGCGGCGCTCGCAGACTTCCCTCGTTATCCAAGGCGATTTCTTGAGCGGGAAAAAAGACGACTTTAGGGGAATATAAAGCAGGAATGACGTTAGGTAAATAAGAAACAGCAGTATAGGTTTGAACCACTCGCTTGGTGTTGACGATAGTAGTTAATCCGGGTAAATAAAACCGATAAGCGTAGTAAGTATCGAGTTTAGCGATTTCATCTTTATCGCTGATTTCCCAACCTTGTCCCGTATAATGATCAAAGGACATCACCTTCCAAAAACCGGGGGCTTGAGAACGAACCCGTAAAACCACCTGCGGTTGCATTTGTCCCCGTAAATTCTGATTCATTTGGCTATTGAAGCCATAATAAAAGGTTTTATCTATTTCTCCTTGTCCGGTAATAGGGCTATTACCATTTAAACCGTCTTTCCCTGCCTTGCCTTCTTTGAGATAGCCCGGATTCTGAATCTTGCGATTTTCTGCATCAAATTGTTGATTTTCTGAATTAACAGGACTGCTGACAGGAAATGTTTGTAATTGATAGCCCGGAAAGCGAGGCATGGCGACAAAGATGAGTAAGCCTAACCCCAACGTTAATAGGAAAAAAAGCCCCAATTGGCGAGGAGGGAGGGGAGAAATCAAAGACCAATAGAAGGTTTTTGTCTTTTTTAAGGGAAAAGAAGGCGAAACAGTGTCTTGTAGTCGTCGATCAATCGGTTCTATCCCCAAACGGGAACGATAATCTAAAATTAGAGTGGGTAAGGCTACACAAAGGAAGACCAATAAAGCCACTGCAAAAATTAAGGTTTGCGAAATCGTTCCTGCCACTCCTAAAAGCACTAATCCAATCATCATGGAATAGCCTAAATCCTTGCGACGCGGTAAGTCAAAGCTATGCAAAACCTGAAGTTGTACCAATAATTCTGCTAACGCCAGACGACTATCTCCCAGACTCACTACCAGTTTATTTAGAAAAAAGACCAATATTCCTACCATGGCAATGACTAACATAAATTTGACTGCCACATTCTTATGCTTACGATGTCGCCAACTCCATCCGGCGCCAATCATACTTAGAGGGATTGCCCAGATACTCATATAAGTCCCTGCGGCCAAATCCGTAGCAATAATGCCAATAATGACCAAAAGCTGGACTAAGATGCGAAAAATAAGCGATTCTTCGGTTTTGAAAGAGGGGGCATCCCCTAAACGTTGCTGAAGGTCTAGGAACATTGGGGAGAATTAAGGTAAAAGCGTCTTTTTATTAGCGTAACTTTGAGTTCAATAGATTGATGGATTTTGATAGGAAACTTTAAACAAGTCTCTTATCGTAGAGGAATCAAAAATTTTTACGCTGAAGTCTTGTCAAAATGATTTGAGGTTTGTTATGCTGGTTAAGCGTTAGAAAACGACTTGCCAGGATAGCTCAGTCGGTAGAGCAGAGGACTGAAAATCCTCGTGTCGGCGGTTCAATTCCGCCTCCCGGCATTTCCAAAACTCCCTTATATCAATACTTTCAACGGTTTTATAGCACTCTAAAGTGTAAGAGTATTTCCCAAAATCTTACCCTTTTTACTGAGTTTGACTATTCATATACAATAGTTGATATTATTCTACATTCAAGGGTTTTGAGTACGAGTCAGTCTAAATATTGATTAATCGTCCCTAATAGGGACTGATATGGTTAACAAGAGAGACGTATGATTAATTCGCTTTTGATGTTCTCAGCCGTCTTTTTGAGTATTTACAAAACTAACCAGCAAGTTTTCTACGGAGGTTAAGCGTTCTTGTAACTCACTTAAATCAGTCTGTAGGGACGGCTGTACTTGGGTCTGTACAGAATTAGGAATTTCTATATCACCTTGATTAGAAACATAAGAAGTAATAAATGCCCTAATTTCCTGAGAAGCATTAGAACCGTTAACTCTTGCGAGATGTTGGAAGGATTTCCATAACATCTTATCTATTTTGATTGTCGCTTTTGTTTCCACACAGTTAGTCAAGATAGTACAGACACTAAATTAACCTATCAAGCCTGTACTGTTCAGCTAGTCCGTAAGCTATTGATCAGGGTTGGACTTTGGGGTTAATCGGTCTAAGATTTCCGCTAATCTTTCATCAATATCCGCTCGTGACTCATAAAAATCAGCTTGAGCGGCGGCTAGTCGAGAAATCCATTCAAACATCTGACGGCGATCGCGTCTTCATTCTTTTTTATCTTGTGCTACAGAATCGGCTAAGGCTTGAATGGCTTCTCTATGAGATTTTTTAACTCTTCATCAGACATAGGGCTATCTGCATTACATTCTGTTTGGAGAGAAGAAAGAGAGTTATAAGAGGGAGGGGAGGGGAGGGGTCTTAAAGGATCTAAAACTTCCCAGACATTCTTCTATGTTAAGTACCTAGACAAAATTAATTGCATATTCTGTGCCAAAGTTGTCAAGCACTTTTTTCAGATAGTTAAGTAAGCTAGTCCAACTCTCATAAGTGTTGATTTGAACCCATTCATATTTGATAAATTTCCACAAAATTTCG
>JBGTGT010000051.1:0-9161 GCA_041746575.1 Microcystaceae cyanobacterium | reverse complement strand
TCGCAAAGTCTATCATCGAAGTCGCCTTATTGGGGAATTAAGGGGTTTTATTCGCAAAAATACCTCACAGACCCCTTCTAAAACTAATTTCCGTTATGTTTCCCATTAATGTCATGTCATTGATTTATCTCATTGTGGCAGTTTCCGAAAAGCGTGCCATGATTTACGTTCAATGTTCCGTCAACGCCTTATTTCTTAGTTTATTGCCCCTTGGTTAACTCTAAGGGGTTCTTTTGTTTTTTCGAGGATTAACACTATGAGCCAACCCAAAAGTGGATCGCTATAACCAAGACTCACCAGAGATAGTATTCCCTGAAATTGCGCCGAATTAATCCGATGAACCGCTACTAAATCTTATTCTTTGACCTTTGCACCGATTAACACCATGACTAATTTCTATGAACCTAACTCCGATAATTTCTCTGATAGCAACATAAAAGTCCAATTTATCTATCAGGTATCTAAAATTTTGACTAAAGATACCCCTGATAAGACTCAGCGCATTGTGGCTAGAGTATTCACTGTCACCTTCTCTGATCATACCTTTGAATTTATGCCCGATGAACAGCGCAAGGTCAAAATCATTAGATTAAGTTGGAAAGTCGGGGATAATTCACCATTGTACCTTGTTGATAATGTCTCAAGGGAAGATGACGATGATTTACCCCGTAAAGCCTACGATATGGTCATCGATAAAGCTAAAGAACTTGACAAGGATGAATATCCAGTAGTCCGACGTAGAAGAAGACGAAGTATGCACATTGATTAATCTTCTTTGTACCTATCGTTCGGTCAATGCTATGAAGACCACCGTTCTCACTATGACTCCCCATGAACAAGTCAATGAAAGAATCCAACAGCTTCAATCACAGTTAACTGAGTTGACTAATACCGATGACAACCTTCTTAGAAGCGACAGAGTTAAGCGACGAAAAGAAATTGAGCATACACAGAAGCAGATTGACAATTTCAAGGCTTTTCTGTCTCTGAAGGTTGAGGATAGGGTCACTGATGGGAAGCAACTGGGAAAGATAAAAGATTTAGCGATCACTCAGGGAGGTTTAGCCGAAGCATGGGTGTCGTGGTACGGCTCAGTGCAAATCCCTGAACAGCCTCTACGGTTGTTATCTGAGTCTATCTTAGATGAATCCCTGAGAATTGGTGATGCTATCAATGTTGACGGTTCTAAGATGGAAATCAAGGAATTTCTAGGCAATGGCAAAGTTAGAACAGGGAATGAAACGGTGGTTGAAATCGGGGGAAATTCGATGAATAGTGACAATGATACGCCTTTGGTTGACGCTGAAGTGGTTGATGACGATGAATTAACCCCTGATGAGGCTAAGATGGTCGTTGATAATGAATTAAGCCCTGATGAAGAAACTGAACGGTTAAAATTAGAGAAAATCGTCAGGGAAAGTTTTGCCGAGGCTGGACAGGCATTGAAAGAACTAAGAGATAAAAGGTTGTATCGTAGCACTCACAAAACCTTTGAGGAATATTGTAAAGACGTTTTTGGTTATCTAAATCGCCGTCATCCTGATCGTTTGATCGAAGCATCTGATGTGGTCTCAAATCTGATCACAAAATGCGACCAAATTGGTCTCAATATTAATGTACTCCCCACGAATGAAGCACAATGTCGTCCCTTGACTCGTCTTAGTCCCACGGAACAGATATCTGCATGGACAGAAGCAGTGCAAGAGGCAGGGGGTAAAGTTCCGAGTAGTCGCATTGTTCAAAACGTCGTTAAACAGCGTCAAATCCCTAGATACGCACCGAATCCTTTCAAGGTAAATGACATAGTGGAAATCATCGTTAAAGGAAACCCCGATTTACGAGGGCGGGGTGGTCAGTGGGCGATCATTGATGAGGTCTTGGAGTATTCCTGCTTAGTAAAGACGTGGGATGGCACTATTCAAGTCAGAACGGAGAATTTGAAGGAGTTAGTTTTACCCCCTGAGCAAAAAGACGCTGTTAGAGGAATCTGTGAGCGATCGCATAAGCTCATGGAGATTGACGGACTTGATAGTACGGTGAAAGCAGTCTTAGCTAGTCTTAGTAAGAAAACATGGCTTAGTGACATTGAGGAGAGTATTCTAAGTCATATCGAAGGGATTTACTTTGATGAGGATCGGTGAGATTCAATGTTGTCTGTTATCTCAAAAAGGGTAACATAGTACTACTATATCCCTGAACAGAAGGCAATATTTATTTTGTGATCACTCTCACAACAAATGAGTGACCTAACAATGTGACATTCTGTAAAAAAGTGGGAATACTGAAGATAGCTCAATATTCTGTAATGATTCGATGTTAGATGACATTGTAGGTAAACGAATTTCCCTACCTCAACAATTCACAGGAACGGTTTTAGTTGAATCAGTAGAAATTCTGGAAGATACTGTCATTTTGATGGTAAAAACTGAGTCAGGGGAGCGAGAAGAAGCCCTACTAACCTTAGAACAAGCTCAAGCTTTAGAAGAAACTGAACAACAGGATTATCAACCGATTGTCGATGCGAATCGCTTTTTTCTCTTCATTGAATCGGCGCGTATTAAAACCGCCTATGATTTTGACCCCCATTTTGCGGTGAGTTTAAGTGGGGTTCGTCCCCTTCCTCACCAGTTAGAAGCGGTTTATCAGCGTATTTTGCCCCAAGCAAGGTTGAGATTTCTTCTTGCCGATGATCCGGGGGCTGGAAAGACAATTATGGGGGGATTATTACTCAAAGAGCTTAAATTACGCCATGCAGTTGACCGAATTTTGATTTTGACTCCTGCACCGTTAACCATTCAATGGCAAGATGAATTACGGTCTAAGTTTTCTGAAACGTTTGAAGTTATTAATTCTAATTTAGTTAAGAACCAATTAGCCGGAAATCCTTGGGAACGCTTCCGACAGTGTATCGCATCGGTTGATTTTGCTAAACGGGATGATGTTTTACCTTCTATCCTACAAGTTGAGTGGGATTTAGTAATTATTGATGAAGCACACAAATGTTCTGCAAGAACCCAAGGGGATGAATTACGAAAAACGGGACGGTATAAATTAGCGGAAGCCTTATCAGGAATAAGTGAGCGGATATTATTATTAACGGCTACGCCCCATCAAGGCAATAAAGACCAATTTCACAACTTTTTGCGCTTACTTGACCCAGAACAGTTTATTTCCAGTAAAATTAATCCGCAAATTCTCCAACTGGAAGAAAGTCCTTGGTTTTTACGACGAATTAAGGAAGAATTAAAGGATTTTAACGGTAATAAGCTATTTAAAGAAAGATATCCGATTACCATTCCTTTTGAATTATCTTACTCAGAAAAACGACTTTATGATGAAGTAACCACTTACATTAACCGTTATTTGGGGAGAACCCAAGGGAAGAAGAAGGGATCTGTTGCGTTAGCGAGAACAGTGTTACAGCGTCGGTTAGCCAGTAGTTTAAATGCTATTTACTCGTCTTTAAAGAAACGGGAGAAGCGTTTTGCCGATTTATTAGAGGAATTAGCGGATCTTTCCCCTTCTGAACAACATCAACGGTTAATGAACTTAGGACGGATAACTGACCCAGAAATGGAAGATGATGATTATGAGGGGGAAGAATTAGATGAAATTGCCATTGATTCAACAGTAGCGGAGCAAATTGACCAACTTCAGGAGGAATTGATGGCATTACGGCAATTAGTCCGATTAGCACAACAAACCATAGAGATAGGAGAAGAAACCAAGCTTAATGCGCTCAAAGATTGTTTAGAAAGTAGTGAATTACAGGATTTAAAAGATGGACGAGGTAAATTACTCATTTTTACTGAACACCGAGACACTTTAGATTATCTCAAGGAGAATTTGACTCAATGGGGTTACAGCACTTGCGAGATACATGGGGGAATGAGTGCGGTTGCTCGAAAAGAAGCCCAAAATGAATTTAGAGTGAATAAACAAATCTGTTTAGCTACAGAAGCAGCAGGAGAAGGGATTAATTTACAGTTTTGTCACTTAATGATTAATTATGACATTCCTTGGTCGCCTCATCGCTTAGAACAACGCATGGGAAGGATACACCGTATCGGACAACCTCAAGATGTCTATATATTTAACTTTGTGGCGACCAATACGGTGGAAGGGAACGTTTTAAATAAGTTATTAACAAAATTGGATGAAATTCGAGGAGCGTTAGGCGATAAGGTTTTTGATGTGATTGGTCAATTACTTCAATTAAACGATATTCATTTTGAGGATTTAGTAAAAGAAGCGTCTTATGGTAAAGCAGAAGAAGATGAGGCGGTTGAAAAGATTAATCGTCTTGATCCTAAAATCCTTGAAGAATTAGAACAAGCGACAGGAATTGCCCTTGCGACCTCCAGTGTAGATTTTAGCCAAGTCAGACGGACTCAAGCACGGGATTACTTATCAGAAGAACGCCGTTTAATGCCCCGTTATGTGGAAGAATTCTTCCGTCGTGCTTGTGATTACTTAAATATCAATTTGGATGTCAGGGCAGATGGGTTATGGCGCATTAATTATTTAAAAGAAGAATTTCGTTCGCCTCATTTAGAATCGGTCAGAAAACTAGGATTACCAGAGAGTAAATATCATAAATTTACCTTTTATAAAGAAAAACTCGAAGAAGCCAGTCATGGGGATGCGGAATTTGTCTCGCCGGGGCATCCTTTATTTGGGGCGGTTGCAGAACGATTAGACCGCCAATTAGTCCAAACGGTGGGGTATCAATCAGCATTATTCTTAGATGCGGATGCGTTTTCGCCTTATCGGATTCACTTTTTTGAGGTACAGGTAGCAGGGCAGAATATTAAGGGCAATCCGACGATTTTACGGGCAAAAATGGTGGCAATTCGGGAAAAAGAAGCCAGAAAGTATGAGTTTATTTCAACGGACTGTTTGCATGATTTTACGCCATTAGACCCCAATATTGAGGCTCATTCCTTAAAACCTCCTACCCCAGAGGAACAGCAAGCATTAGAGAAATGGTTAAAAGTGAAAACTCAAATGAAATTAATGCAGGAGGAACGGGAAAAACGAGAACGAGAGTTACACATTCGGCAAGATTATCTGACAAAAGCGATGGAGGCAGCTATTTCTGAGGCTAAACAGGCTTATATTACCTTATCGAGTAAAGTCGCCAAAGGAGATGACACTTACCGAGTGGCAAGGGATAATGCTCAAAATAAGGTAAGAACCTTAACCGAACGCTATCAAAATAAGCTTCAGGAACTAAATTACCTGCAATTGGTACGTCCGGGGCGGTTAGTGTATTTAGGGACAGCCTTAGTCATTCCTCCTACTGAACCCATCTCATCGGGAATGCGAAATGATCCTGAAGTGGAAGCGATCGCTATGGAATTTGTGATGAACTATGAGAGAGAACGGGGATGGACACCCGAAGATGTCAGTCAGCGTAATGATGGTAGTGGGTTTGATATTCGCAGTGAGGGACAAGCCGACGAAATGACGGGAAATTTACCAATTCGGCGCATTGAGGTTAAAGGACGGGCTGGCATGAATCAGGATGTGTCGTTAACGTCTAATGAGTGGCGTAGGGCGCAACAATTAGGGGATACCTATTGGTTATATGTGGTGTGGAATTGTCAGGGTGAACAACCCCAGTTATTAACGATTCAAAATCCAGCTTTAGTATTAGCAGGTGAGGTGAAGGAAATTAAACAAGTGACGAGGTATATCGTTGGGGCTGAAGCTTTAGCTAAGATAGAGGCTAGGGAATCCGCCGCGAGGCACGAAGCAATCTAGGGGTTAGTAAATTTCTAATAATTCCTTATTTTCTCAAATTTGCTGATTTCTATTCCCAATAGTCTAATTAAACAAGGAAAAATTCAACAATGAATACTCAATTAGTTGACACTTTAGCCCAAATCATTAATGCTTTGACTCCAGAGGAAAAGGTACTTTTAGAAGAAAAAACAACCTCTAATAAAAATCAAGAAGCTTATCAAAAGATGGTAGAAGTTCGAGAAAAGATTTTAGAAAGACGAGAAGGTAAGCCCTTAGATATGGATGTTAGTGAAATGATTTATCAAATGCGAGAAGAACGGAGTCAAGAACTCATGGATGCTTGTTTTCCGCATTTATCTGAATCAAAATCTAATATTAAGGAGTAATTAATAGGTTATGGTAAGCGTAGATGCTAGTTTTATTATTCGTTTAACAACCAGTAGTGACAATAATAACTCATACAATATCAAATGGCAAGAATGGCAATCATCTAATACGGTTATTGTTGCACCAACGTTGATGATGTATGAAGTGAGTAATGGAATTTATCGTTATCAAAAAGCAGGTCAAATTACGCCAGATGAAGCTGAAAGTTTACTAAACAGTGCGTTAATTTTAGGGATTCGTTTTTATGGTGATGCTAATTTACATCAAGAAGCCTTAAAAATAGCTAGTTTATATAATCTTTCGGCAACTTATGATGCTCATTATTTAGCTTTAGCGCAACGGTTAGAAGTAGAGTTATGGACAGCAGATAAACGCTTATTTAATGCGGTTTCTCAGTCTTTATCATGGGTAAAATTAATTGAGGCAAATTAATGATGAATACAAAATTAGTCGAATCTTTAGCACAAGTTGTTCAATCTTTAACCCTCGAAGAAAGGGAATTATTTAATCAAAAAGTAATGTCTCTTGATGAAATAGAAGAACGTCCTTTTTATGAAACAGCAACCACAGAAGAATGGATAAAAGCGTTTCGAGAATGGGCTGAAAGTCATCGTCATAAAAATAGTCCTATGCTATCTGATGAAGCAATTTTTAGTGATTTAATCTAATAAAACAAGGAGAAAATAAAACAATGAATACTCAATTAGTTGATTCTTTATCCAAAATCATTCAATCTTTAACTTCTGACGAAAGGGAGCTTTTAAAGCAAAAAGCATGGTCTGAAGACTTTAAAAACATTAGTGATGATCTCGCTCAAATTTCTCTTAAATTAGGTTCAACAATGCCTGATGAAGCATTAGAACAACTCAAAAAACTAAATCAGATGGGTTCTCAAGAAGACTGGCAAGAAATTGGGGATTTATTTGCTCGAAGTCTTTTAGATTATCAATATAAAGTTGTGACTAAAAGGATCACTCAGCAGTTTGATTCTGAATGGTTAGAGACGTTAGAAACTGAAGAAGATTTATTAAATGCAGCAGTTGAATTAACCCAAAATGACTAAAACTTTACGTCTCTGTCTTGATCTCAATATTTGGTGTGCTTCCTTATTAGCTGATGCTAAAGGCAGACAAAATACAGCTTGTCAAAGTTTAGTAGAAATTGTCAAAAGAGGACATTGTAAAGCGGGTAAGGTTGCGTTAGTCATATCTTGGGGAATGTTAAATCGTTTACAAGTAGTTTTACAAACTCAACCTAATTTTTCTGTTTTAAAAAAGGATACAGAGACTTTAATCAAAATTATTACAACTTACGCTAAACTAGGTCCTCAATTAACATTAGGAGGGACGGGAGTTATTCCCCTTGATGATGAGGAAGATAGGCACGTTTTAGAAACAGCGATCGCTGGACAAGCGACAGTATTAATCACCGCTAATTTTCGAGATTTTTTAACAAAAGAATTGGAAACTATTATTTCAGAACGTCATTATATCTACCATTCTCCTGTTCATTCTCTTCATATTGTTCATCCCTTTTTAATGATAAATTGGCTAAATTTAGGTCAAGTTCCTGATATAAATCAATATTTTAATAGTGAATAGATGTGCTAAAATAGTGTTATTTTGATTAATTAAATTAACAATAGTCTATCTAAAAGATTACTTAATTTCTACCAATGACCTAACTAACAGATTGCTTCGTTTTTTGTAATGACTAAACCTTAAACCTAACCCCCTAAAAATACCATGAATAATGACCGTCGCTTAATTGAGGATTTTATTCCCATTAAAGAGATTTCTAAAGAATCTGCAAGGGAAAAATCCATCCGTAAAGGACACATTTCTACGTTACATTTATGGTGGGCTAGACGACCTTTAGTAGCGGCGAGAGCTGCTGTTTTTGCTTCTTTAATTCCTGCGCCAGAAAGTCATCAAAAGCGGACGGCTTTAAGTAAAATGATGATTGATTTATGTAAGTGGGAAGCGTCGGAAGATACGATTAAAAAGGCAAGAAAGGCAATTTTAGAAGCACAACGGACTCGGTTAGGTTTACCATCAAATACGCCTTTAACGGATGTTCCTGCGCCGAAAATGGCGGATTTATTTGCAGGTGGAGGTGCGATACCCTTGGAAGGGTTACGGTTAGGATGTGAAACCTACGCCATTGAATTGAATCCAGTGGCACATATTATTGAGTTATGTACGTTGGTGTATCCGCAAAAGTATGGGAAGCCGTTGGCGGAAGCGGTGGAAAAATGGGGAAATTGGGTGATTGAGAAGGTTAAAGGGGAAATTGGCGACTTATATCCTGAAATTGAGCTTTATAATCCGTCATTGTCAACAGAAAAAAATTCTAACCCGTCATTGCGAACAGAACGCAGTGGAGTGAAGCAATCTCAAGCTATGGCTGAGGAAGGGATTACTTCGGGGGAATTGTCTAATATTTCTCAAGATTTAACGTCTTCAACACCCCCTCGCAATGACAGCATTCAACTAAATTTATTAGAAAATAATCCACAAAACCTAAAATCTAATCAATCGTCCCCCAAACTAACGCCAGTGGCTTATTTATGGACAAGAACGGTTAAATGTCCGAATCCCTCTTGTGGGGCTGATGTGCCTTTAGTACGACAAACATGGTTATGTAAGAAAAGTAAGAAGTATGTCGCATTAAAGGTGATTCCTGTTGAATATGACATACCGACTCAACAATCGTCATTGCGAAGGTCACAAAATCCTAGCCCGTCATTGCGAACGGAACGCAGTGGAATGAAGCAATCTCAAGCTATAGCTGAGGAAGGGATTGCTTCGGGGGATTTATCTGATATATCTCAAGATTTAACATCTTCTAACCTCCCTCGCAATGACACTTATAAAACAGTGAAATTTGGGTTCTGTTGCAAAAACTAGCGATCACCGTTAGACTGAATAAGTACAAACACTCAGATAGTGGATTAATGAATCAAAACAACCCTTTCAAATGGCGGCATTACCAAGGAGAGATCATTTTACTCAACGTTCGTTGGT
>JBGTGT010000050.1:0-18781 GCA_041746575.1 Microcystaceae cyanobacterium | reverse complement strand
GGTTTTTCGACTCATTGAAAGTTAATCATAGTTTATTCTGATTTATTTTAGGATAAAGCGAGTCCTTTCTTTCCCATCCGCCTCCAATCACTGGAAAACTGTTCTTGACATCTACTTTATTCTCTTAAGTTGTCACGAATGGTCGGGGGTTATTTATTTCTGATGAAATTCTTAAACGACAAGAATCATCTCTTAAAATCCTAAATCGGCTTTAGCTTTTTCGGCTAAGACTAACAAGTCTTCATCAGATATTTCTTGCCAATTGATTGCTCCCATTTCAGCATAGAATTGTTGATCATAAGCGCGCGTTCTAATTACAACTGGCATAGGAACAGCATGACCTAAGACTAAAGCCTGTTGTTTTGAGTCTAATTTTGATAAGACAGATCGTAAATTTTGCCCTCCTGAAACTCCTGTAAAAATGGCATCGATATCTTTGTCATCGTTGAGTAAACAAGTGATTCTTGTTCCCACTTGAGACATGACTTCGTTGTCAATACCTGACGGTCTTTGATCGACAATTAACAGGGTTACAAAATATTTGCGCATCTCCCGTGCAATAGTACCGAAAATTGTTTGATGGACAATTTTAGAATCTAGGAAACGGTGTGCTTCTTCGATGGTAATAACTAATTGACGGGGGCGATCGCTGGGATTTTTGGTTTGTAGAAATTTCTCAGCCTTTTTGACATAACTGCTATGAATGCGACGGGTTATCATATTGGTTGCCAACATATACGATAACATATTGGATTGAGAACCAAATTCAATAACAACGTGCTTCCCTGCGTCTAAAGACTGTAAAATTTGATCAATATAATTATGAGGACAAACGGATTTCAAATATTTCAAGGTATCCAATCGCATTAATTTTCGCTGTAAAGACATAATTGATCCAGCATGACCTTGCTTTTCAGTACAAAATAACTTAATATCTTCATTTGTCATATTTAATAACTGCATAATCCATGACTTTCCATATTCCGCATAAAGAATATTGGCGTTATCTAAACTGGCTTCAGATAATCCGAGTTCAAAGCCGATTAAGCGAATATCTTCAATTTCTATTTGATCGTAACTCAAGTATAATTCTTGGGCATCTCTCACGCCTCTACGTCGGGTTGATTCAGTATCTAAGGTATAAATTTCTACTTGTCCGGGAAATAATTGACGTAGCCCTTTAACAGTCGAAACGCGCTTACCTTCTTGCATCGCTTCCCAGCCATATTCAGAGTGCATATCAAACATCAGATTCACCCCCGCCTGTTTGCGAATAATGCCGGAAATTAACAACCGAGTTAAGAAAGATTTGCCAGTTCCTGATTTGCCAAAAACCCCATTACTACGCTCAACAAAGCGATCTAAATCGATACAAATAGGGACATCCATATCTAGCGGTTTACCGATCGCAAAATTGCGGCGATAAGGATCATCTTCCCAGCCAAAAACGGAACGAAAATCGGCTTCACTGGCTTCAAATACTTGGCTGAAATGGGCAGGTATAGTTTTAACGGGTAATAATTCTATATTATCACTGGTTTGCGCTTCAAAAGAGGCTAAATTTCCCTTACCGTTGCTATTATTTTCCTTTTTTAAACTGAGCGATTGGTCTTGTTCGAGGGGTGTAAACATTAACATGGGGGCTAATTCGATCATGCCATAAGTGCCGCTCCCTGCTAAAACATCCCGCATAAAAGTATCCTCAAAACTGGGAGGATTCGCTAAAATACGAGGATTAGCTGTCCCAAGGGTTACATCAGTTAAAAGGCAGAAAAAACGCGAACGTACGCCTTGTACCACTAAAAATTTACCGACACGCATTTCTTCTACTGAGATATCAGGATATAATCGAACGTCTAACCCTTCACTGAGAGAACCTTGAATCACTGAACCGAGGGGATGATCACTCATTATTGCGTCAATCTTGAATTATCCTATTATTGCTCACTATAGCAGTCTTTTCTAAAATTCGATCTCATTTTGCTGAAAAAAAGAGAATTTGTGGCAACCCAAATTTCCCTAAGATAAAATCGTTATTATTGACCGATGGATGATTCCAACCGGTATAAAGTTTAGAATATAATCCCAGCATGGTAACAAGAACGAGACATAAAAACGTTAGGTAGAATCGTTTATTGTTAATCATTAAAGTTTATTATTTATAAGTTTAAGGGAGTCCCCAATAGGTTGCCCTTTCTTCAAGCCATCCTGACTGTTGCCAACGAAGAATAATTTCATTGATTTTAGTGCGAAGATGGCGATATTGTAACCCTTTTGGCATCACAATACAAAGGGCTTCTCCTGCGAGTTGAAGCGGTAATTGGGTATAGCGGGGATATTCTTGCACCCATCCCGTTAAAACAGTGTTATCGCCAGCGAAAGCGATCGCTTTGTCTTGTTCTAATAAACTTAAGGCTTCTTGATAAGAATTTACGCCAATTAAGGTGGCTTGCGGTAAGGCTTCTCTAATGACAGCAATAGTACTGGAGTGGTATAAAACGGCAATTTTAGCTGAGGTTAATTGTCTTAAATTGAGGGTTGGATTTTTGCTAATAATTCCCGTACTATTGAGATAATAATAGGGACTAAAGTCGACCAGACGATTGCGAGATTCACTAAAAGAAATGTGAGCGATCGCTATATCTACTTGCTCATTCATTACGACTTGTAATCTATCTTGATTTTTGACGGATTGAAGCTGAATTTTAGTGGCGTCACCGAGGATTTCTGCTGCGAGGCGTTGAGCAATATCAATTTCAAAACCGACTAATTGCCCTTGAGCGTTATAGTAACCTAATGGGGGTAAATTGTCTTTGATAGCAACGATTAAGCGATCTCTTTTCAGAATTTCGGATAATTCAGCCGCTTGACTTGAAGGGATAGGTAGAGATAAAAAGATGAGAAGAAAGGTTAAAAATTTGCGCATAACGCCTCAGTTATTTTTGATTCGTCGTTGATAATTTTATCAAATCTTCACCGATTTACGCGTTGTGTCGACTGACGCTACTCATTCGTTAAAGCTTAAACAGCAAACTTGATTGTAGCCGTTCCTTTTTGCGATTGACAAAGCTTGATTGGCTCGTTTGAGAATTTGAAAAAAGTCCTCATCTTGTTTTTGACAATAATCCACCTCTAGACTAATCGTAATTTGAGAGAATTTGTCTTGAGATGGGAAGGATAATTGAGCAATTCTTTGTCTCAGACATTCAGCCACTTTTAGGGCAATTTCTGTGACAAATCAGTCATTACTTTCGCCAACGTCATTAAAGGGAACACTAATCGTCACCCAATTAAGGAGACGAATAACATTGTCGCTAAATTTCTCACATAAAGAATTTTTAAAACATCAATCTAGGGATTAGGAGAAGCCTTGACTAAAATTTCCACGGAAGAAGAACATTAGGTGTTATTTCGTAAAAATGAAAGGATTCACGTCATCTTTTCATGGGATTTAACCCTGCTTCTGGAGGAAACCCATGCCCTTTTCGTTCTCCTAAGGGTTGCGTTTCACCCTTAATGCTAAAATCATAAACAGAATTAGGGGGTAATGTTTTTTGAGAGAAAGATGATATTGATTTGCCAAGTGACATAAAATCAGCAAAATAGGTAATAATATCGGTTTCCTCTGCCAGAAATCTCCTTTTTTACTGATTATTCTTGCCTTTAGGTAAGATCATTTTAAGGTCGTCTTTCGTTTTCTCTGTTAAAGAGGTTTCTGTATCATGATGAAATGAAGTAAAAAAGAAAAAAATATTTAAAAAACTTAAATAGATTGGCAGACTTTTCAGTCATTTTAATTAACAATACACTTATATTGATTTTGTTTAGGGAAGTCCCATCAACACATTGTGACAACTTAGACCTTAATCTGAGTTTATTTTATTGTCAATTCTCCCCCAAAAGCCTTTAGTCGATCAGCTAAATCGTTTATCAGTTGCGCTAAACTAGAATTGACTATCAATCCTTAGATGTCCAATTTTGTTTTCCAGTTACGAATGATAAAATTCCACTTAATCCTTTCAACCGTTAACTTTATTTTTGTCTAGATAATTATAATGTCTCAAACAATATTACCGTCTCACCTTGAACAATTAAAAGCTATTTTTGTCAGTATGGAAAAAGCCCTAATTGCTTATTCTGGTGGCGTAGATAGTACTCTCGTGGCGAAAATCGCTTATGATAGTTTAGGCGATCGCTGTTTAGCCGTTACAGCCGTTTCTCCCTCCCTGTTACCCGAAGAATTAGCAGAAGCAGAAGAACAAGCGAGCGTCATTGGCATTCCTCATCAAATTATTGAAACACAGGAAATGAATAACCCCAATTATACGTCAAATCCTGTAGATCGCTGTTATTTTTGTAAAAGTGAACTCCACGATACCCTCAAACCATTAGCCCAACAATGGGGCTATCCTTATATCGTAGATGGTGTGAATGGGGATGACCTACAAGATTATCGACCAGGTATTCAAGCGGCGAAAGAAAGAGGCGTGAGGTCTCCTCTAGCTGAGGTTGGACTTAGTAAAGCCCAAGTTCGGCAATTATCTCAAGAATTAGGCTTATCATGGTGGAATAAACCCGCTCAACCCTGCTTAAGTTCCCGTTTTCCTTACGGTGAAGAAATTACCCTCGAAAAACTACAAAGGGTAGGTCGGGCAGAGATATACCTAAGAAAACTAGGCTATGATAATCTGAGAGTGCGTTCTCAAGGAGATACTGCTAGAATCGAGTTGCCTTCCTCAACAATCAAGCTATTTATCCAGAATGTGGACTTAGAACAAGTTGTCAATTACTTCAAAACCCTTGGCTTTCTTTACATCACCCTCGATTTAGAAGGGTATCAAAGCGGTAAACTCAATAGATTTTTGGCAGAAGTCAGACAATAAGTCCGGAAAATTTGGATTCAGAGAATTAAGGATAGAAAGAAACAGAGGCAAAGCTCGTCTTCAGGGGCTGGGATTATTGATTAATATCAACCATGAAGTACCCTATTGATGGTAAGAGGGCGAAGTTGGCGCCCAGAGGTGCATGATATTAACTTGCAATTTGCCATATGCTCAAAATAAGCGACGCTCACAAATTAAAGAGTTCTTAGTATGGTAAAGTATTTTTTCATCTAAAATTAAAGCATTACGGGGAAATTTGTCTTAAGTGGAATCGCTAGATACGAGAGAATAACGAGAATCCAGTATGGTTTTTATCTCTGAAAGGGAAAGTTGATAAAAATAATTTTGTTGAAATCTTTCCTCTGCTAAAGCTTCCAAAAAACGAGACATTAATAATGCGATATTCCCTTGCGAAGATTGATGAAATTGAACTGAAAGAAGATGGTTATTTAAGTGAAATTCAAACCCCAAACCCGACAAAAAGTCTAAAGCAATTTTAAAGGTATAATCGCTCATTTCTAATTCATTTTTAAGTTTATCAGATAAGATGGGTTGTCTGGTTCGACTTAAGTATTTAGCCATGCCTACTAATTTTTTCCATGTTTCTTCTGGTGAAAGAGAAGCAGGCGAATAGGCTAACGCTAACGACTCATTCTGATTAATGGCTTGATAGTAAGCTTTTTGTAAATCATTCCAACTGATGGGACAAATATTAAGAAAATGTAAGGATTGATCTTCAATTTCTGAAAGTTCTTGAGCTCGCCAATCGATCACATTGACAGCAGAAGCCCCAACGGTGACTCCCTCGGTTTGAGCTAAGCGAATCTCTACTAAACGCACTTCATATTTTTGGTTATAAGTATTAAAATCTAACTCAACAATGATGTCACAAGTTTGTTTTTCAGGTAACTCATCCCTAGAATGTCCCCACCATACCCCAGAAAATCCCTCTGTAACTGTTCTATCCCAAAGTTTAAACGTAGTCTTTAGATATTGGACTTTCTTGCTTTTAAAATCCTCAATATTGCGATTCCAAACATCAGTAAACCAGCAATTTTCAATTAAAAGTTTTGGCACAGGATTCCCCATACCACAAGGCTCTAATAACTTTAATTCCCGAAACAGATAATAACCTAATTCTGCTACTGTAACCTTAATATCTGCTTCAACTTGGGGACATAATAAATTTAGCTCACCAATTTGCTTGCGGAGTTGTTGATTAATTCCTTCCTTAAATAGGGGTAAATTTTCAACAGGAAGGCTTAAACCTGCCGCATAGGGATGTCCCCCAAAACGGTGTAATAAATGCCTTTGAGATTGTACCAATTGATAAAGATCAATCTGATAAATTGAACGAGCCGAACCTCTTGCTAGCTTTATCGTATTTTGTGTTAGATTTTCCGCATCTGAAGTCGTTAATAAAATGGTAGGGCGACCATATTCTTGCGCAATTTGTCCTGCAACTAATCCTAATACACCACTTTGCCATTGTTCATTCTCTAAAATGATCACAAAGGTGGTTGATAAATCAAGATCCGCTAACTTTTTTCTAACATCTTCTGTGACACTTTTCTGTAACGATTTACGCCGAGCATTGGCCAATTCTGTTTCAAACGCTAATTTTTTGCAATGCTTTTCATCTTGGCTAGTTAATAGTTCAACCGCAAAATAAGCATTACCATGAATTCGACTTACTGCATTGATTCGAGGGCCAATTCCAAAAGAAATATCCGTTGCGCGATCGCCACTTTTCTTACATAAATCTAATAAATAATGTACCCCAAAACGAGTCGGATTTTCAGCTTGTTTTTGCAATTGTTTAATCCCTTGCTGTGCTAAGTAACGACAGTCCCCTTTTAATTCGACTAAATCTGCAATTAATCCAATTGCAACCAAATCTAATAAACTCTCTAAGGGTTGACGTGGAATATCCGGCAAAGCGTCGTACATTGCCTCAATTAATTTATAGGCAACTGCAACGCCTGATAGATGGTATAAAGGATGATGATCGGCGAAATAACGAGAATTAATAATTGCCCTAACAGACGGACGCTCTTCAGGTAAAGTATGATGGTCGGTGATAATAATATCAATACCTAAGGCAGTGGCATATTCGATTTCTTCTCGATTTGTGCTTCCCGTATCACAAGTAACAATTAGCTGTGTTCCTGATACTGCTAACTGATCAATTCCGATTTTATTCAACCCATGAGATTCAGTAAAACGATTAGGAATATAATAATCAAGTTGCAAATATTGCGGAAAAAATTGTCCAAGTCCTTCCCATAAAACACTGGTTGAAGTAACACCATCAGCATCAAAATCACCCCAAATGGTTACTTTTTCTTTAAAAGAATAAGCTTGATGTAAGCGTTGGATGGCACGCTTCATTTCTTGTCCAAAAGCAGACGCGGGGGTGGGTTGATAGACATCTGGATCGAGAAATTGAGGTAATATTAAAGGATCTTGAATCCCTCTTTGCCAGAGAATTTGAGCGAGATATTTTCCATCGGATTGAGGCGTATAGCGACTGACAGCTTCCAAAAACCATTGAGGTAACGGATGATCGGGCTTTAGGATCCATTGAGCATTTGTCATTATCAATAAAACAGTAGAATAATTTATTGTCTTAAGAAAAAGAGTTCATTTTGAATAGTATCAGGATCATCTCGATTAAATTCTAATAAAGAACGTAAATGACTGAGAGAATCTAACGATTGAGAAACAAACTTAAAGCCAAAATTGGTATTTTCTTGATGAATGAGTTGGGCATTAAACCCTATTACAACCTCCGAAGATAACGCCATCGTGATTATATAAAATTCTCCCATTTGTCCAGAAAACGAAGGACTGTTGAGGAGAACCCCTTTCAAGGAAATATCTAAAACTTCTGCTCTATCAAGATAGTCATTTTGCAAAATTTCTGCTTCGATATCCCAATTGAGGCGCGTAAACGCTCTTCTGTTGTCCATTTTGTCGTTCTCCTTTTAGGGGCAATCTGATTTTATTGAACTGCATCATCGACATCCTAATCGTTATAGAACGACCCTCTGTTAAAATGATCACAATTGGGAATAATTGCCAATGAGAATTGATAAATTCATCGCCTCAATTCCTTCTTTTTAAGGTTAACTCATTAGGGTTAATCGTTTGGGAGTCATCATTTTATCAACTTTTCACCGTACCTGTTAACGGAGAACTGGCACTGGCATAGGATTTTAAGGGCATTCTACCCGCTAAATAAGCAATTCGCCCTGCTCTGGTCGCTAATCCCATTGCTTGCGCCATCATCGGCGGATTTTTAGCTAAAGCGATCGCACTGTTAATTAATACGGCATCAGCCCCCATTTCCATGGCGGTAGCGGCTTCGCTGGGTGCGCCAATGCCCGCGTCTACTACCACAGGAATCTTTGTTTCTTCAATGATAATGGCAATATTTGCGCTATTACGGATACCTTGCCCTGATCCGATCGGTGATCCTAGTGGCATCACTGTCGCACAGCCAATCTCTTCTAAACGCTTCGCCAAAAGGGGATCAGCATTAATATAGGGTAACACCGCAAATCCTTCTTTAACCAACTGTTCGGCGGCCTGTAATGTTCCAATAGGATCAGGTAATAAATACTTGGCATCAGGTATCACTTCAAGCTTAACGAAGTTATTGTCTTCTTGCCCTAATAATTTTGCCATTTCCCGACCCAAACGGGCAACTCTGATTGCTTCTTCTGCTGTTTGACAACCAGCCGTATTGGGTAACATCCAGATTTTTGACCAGTCTAACGCTTCTGCTAGTCCTTCGTGACCGGGAGCTTTCGTTTGGACGCGTCTGACTGCAACGGTGACAATTTGACAGCCACTTAATGCCACACTGCTTTGCATTGCTTCAACCGTAGGATATTTACCTGTCCCCGTCATTAATCGTGAAATAAACGACTTTCCGCCAATTATTAAGGGATCGTCAGGGATCAATTCAGGATGAATAGAGATTTCTGAGCTTAAAGGTAGAGAAAAAGAGGAAGAAGGATTAAAAGTCGTCATATCGCTTTTTTTTAGAGTAGAAGCCTTATAAAATCGATCTGCTCGGAAATGAGCGAGTAGGGGATCAACATTCTTGCGATCGCTAATTAAATCAGAAATTAACTGAGCCGTTACAGGAGCAAGTAAAATACCATTACGATAATGTCCTGTCGCTAAAATCAGATTTTCACAGTCACTTTGCCCTAAAATTGGTAATTCATCAGGGGTACTCGGGCGAAATCCCCACCAATAATCCTCAATTGGCCAATTTCCTAAGGCAGGATAGAGACACATTGCTCGTTGCAATAAGGTTTGAATGCCTTGAGGTGTATTGTTAGGTGTCCATCCTTGATCTTCTACCGTTGCCCCAATAATCAATCTTCCGTCTTGACGGGGAACAAGGTAGGTTCGAGGGGCAAAAAGAACCCTTTGTAGGGGTAAAGGTTGGTCTAAAGCATTGGGCATCCTTAATGCTAACATTTGCCCCTTAATAGGACGTACAGGAAGCGGCAAAAGTTGACTCACCCACGATCCCCCTGCAAGAACATAGACAGATGCAGTAAATTCCCCTTGAGACGTAGAAATGCTGTGAATCTTGCTTTCTTTCTGGGTAATAGCCGTCACCGCTATCCCTTCTTTAATGGATACCCCTAAAATCTCCGCCGCTTGCCCTAGGGCTGTCATCACTTTACGATTGTCCACTTGCCCGTCTTCAGGATACCACCAACCCCCCACCACATCTGAACCTAAGCCCCGTTGATAGAGTTGAATTGCCGTTTTATCTAACCAGAGCGATTGAGACATCTGCCGAGAAGGAGAGTCTGGCAGTTGATAAACAGGAGCTAAAATACCACAGGGGTAGTAACCTGTCTCTAATCCCGTCAATTGCGTTAATTTGTTTGTCCATTCAGGATATAGCCACCGAGACTTTAAGCATAATTCCCGCATTTTCCCTGTTAATCCTTCTGCATGGGGGGCTAACATCCCTGCGGCCGCATAACTAGCGGCTTGCTTCCGATTTCTACTGAACACAGTGACCGATGCTCCTCGCTGTCTCAGTTCTACGGCGATCGCTAATCCAATGATGCCACCGCCTATAATGACCACATCGCTACTTAAATTCATACGCTGTTATTCGCTTGAGTCACCCTGTCTCTAGTTTCTACCTTACACCTTTACCGAGACAGATGACGAAAAATCGCAAATTTTTTAGATTTATTTAATTTTAAAGACTGCTGTGCCGTTTTACCTCAGTTTATGACCTGGACGAGCCAGGTGGGCGTCAACGCATTCCGTTTCTGTTTCCGAGTACAAGCTCGGTTTACTGCCACAGAATCTTGTTAATTCCCTTTTATTACAAGCATAGATCAAAAAACGTTATTGGCAGTCACCAACACAGCAGCCTGTTCCTTTAAAAATGATAACGATTTTTTTTCCTGCAGACAAGTCGAAATTTTATATCAATAAATAGTTCAAATGATCTATTTAATAAGAGAAGAGGATTAAGAGAAGAGGATAGGGTGATAGGATCAGACCTTAGAACAAAAATGCCCTTAGTTGACCTATTGTGATTGACAGGGAGACACTTGTTTATTTTATTTCCTTATTAAGAATATCCCTTTTAAAAGCCTTTTAGTTTATTTTATGATCATCATGAAAATTTCTTTACTGAAAAGCATAAAACCCTCAAAAATTCAAGCATTAGTGTTCAGTTTTGGCTTAGGAATCTCAATTCCTACAGTTGTTGTTCAATCTCAGCCTCAAAACCAACCCAATATCCGTTTTACCCAATCCTTAGTTCGTACCCTTTATTCCTATTATTTAAATCAACAACCTATTCCGAACATTGTACCTAACCTAACGCTTTCAGAAGGATATAAAATTCAACGAGAATTTGTCACTTTGCTCACTCCTTATCTTGGTAAATCGGTAGGTTATAAAGTGGGCTTGACTAACCCTGATATCCAAAAAAAGCTACAAATTAATCATCCAGTAAGCGGTGTTTTATTAGAAAAAATGTTATTGAAAAATGGCGCAAAAGTGAAAGCTAATTTTGGAGCAGTCCCTCGCTTGGAAGGAGATTTAATAGTTAGAATTGGCAGTGATAAAATTAACCAAGCAAAAACACTAGATGAGGTTATTGAATCCCTAGATGCCGTAATTCCCTTTATTGAATTACCCGATTTAATGTATCAACAAATTGGTCAATTAACGGGAACGAAATTAGTCATCGTTAATGTTGGCGCGAGATATGGAGTGGTCGGTGAACCCATTCTTTTGCTGGATAAAACCGTATGGAAAAATAAACTGAGTCGAATTCAATTAATTATTAAAGATCAAAATGGACACGAATTACATAAAGGAACAAGCCAAACCTTGTTAGGCGATCCTTTAAAAGTAGTTCTTTGGTTAAAAGATCATTTAAAATTCCAAGGTCAAACCCTCAAACAAGGTGACCTAATTTCTTTGGGAACGATTACCCCTTTTTTAACGGTTCAATCCGGTCAAACCATCACGGCACATTATGAAGGATTAAATGACGATAAACCAGTCGAAATCTCAGTTACCTTTATTGATTAAAGCCATTTGAAGTAGGAGAATCAGATAGGCGATCATTTTAGGTAGATTCTTCGTTTGTCCCTGTTACCGTCATTTGTACTGGCACCTCAATCAATTTCTTGATAATACAAAAACGTTTCCTTCATTGCCCCTGCCAATTCGTAAATCCTCATCCAGATAAGTGATTTCTAACCAGCCTTTTTGCTCTCGATTTTCGATTTTAAAATCCAAAGGGGGATGTTGTTTTCCGTTCTCTAATTCTTCAATCATTTGACGAGGGGACTGATAGCCCATTAAACGCTGTAACCCCAAAATTGAGCGTTCAAACTTGACATTTACCCGACGTTCTGATGCCGCCTCAAACGTTGCCGCCACACTAACAATCCCTTCTAAGAAAGGCAAACCTACGATTTCAGCGATATTATAAAGCTTAGCGTGGTCAGTACGAATACATTGATAAATTTGCCCCAATTGGACTAAAGGAAAACGATCTAACCCTAAAATACTCCGACTGGTGGTGTAGAGTAAACGCCAATCCCCATTCAATAAATCAAGATATTGTAAAGGGTTGGGGTTAGGATTGTGATCTTCGAGGTGTTCAACCGCCGTTAAGATTTTTACCCTATCGGCTTCCGTGATTAATAAACCGCGATTTTTACCAGCGATCGCTTCTAAAAGTTTAGCTTTTTCCTTCATAATCCTATTTTGAGTTAATAAACCTAATTTTGTAGAGTATTTGACCTCTTTAGAGAGGATCTTCCCCGTCAAACGATTGGTGATTCGGTGTTCCCTCAAAATTATAAATTAAAATGCAAACTTGAAAATGGCCTTAAAATAGATGCAATTGGTTTTGAACAACTAACCTGTTTCAACTCGCTTGCGACACAGACACTATGGCTCTCACTTCGGGGGAAATTCTCAAGAAACGCTACAAAATTTTGTCCTTATTAGGACGCGGAGGATTTGGCAAAACCTACAAAGCAAAGGATTTAGGACGCTCCCGCCATCGTCTATGTGTCGTTAAAGAAATTGTCCCTCCCTCGTCACCCAATCAGAAATTGTGGGGAGAAATTAAAGAGCGGTTTGAAAGGGAAGCAAAAACTTTAGGAAAATTAGGTGAACATTGTCAGATTCCTGAATTAATTGATTTTTTTGTTGAAAACGAGCAATTTTATTTAATTTTAGAATTTGTCAAAGGCCATGATCTCACCGAAGAAATGGGGAGCAATCTCCCTCCTTGGTCAGAAATGTCCGTTATTGACTTACTTAAAGATGTTTTAGGGGTGTTAGCCTTTGTACATCAACATCAGATTATTCACCGCGATCTTAAACCCTCAAATCTGAGACGACGGGATAGCGACGGTAAAATCGTTCTGTTGGATTTTGGGGCGGTTAAAGAAATTGGTAGCGCAACTGATTTTTCTAATACCACACAAGCGATCGGTACGCCCGGTTATATTCCTGCCGAACAGCAACAGGGTCATCCCCAATTAAACAGCGACCTGTATAGTTTGGGAATGATTAGTATTCAGGCATTAACGGGAGTTCATCCCCGCAATTTACCCTCAGATCCCAACTCTGGAGAAATAATTTGGCGATATACGACACCTAATAAAGGAATGATTACGATTAGCTCTGAATTAGAGCGAATTCTTTATAAAATGGTGCGTTATCACTATAGCAACCGTTATGGATCAGCCATAGAAGCCTTAGCAGAAGTAGAGAATAGTCCCTTAACCGTCCATCCTGCCGTCAAAAGACATCTGATCGTCTCTGAAAGCATACCCACTCGGAAAATTCATCCGCTCTTCTTAAAAATCGGACTGGGTGCTTTATTGTTAGGGGGGAGTTTCCTTGGGGTATTATTATCTCGTCCCTCCACCTGTCCCGTTGTATTGGACGACAAACTCAGTTGTGGCGAAGAAATATTGCTTAAAACCGATACTTCTCCCGAAAAACAGGCCGGCGTGATCGCCTATGAGCAGGGAAAGTATCAAGAAGCGATCGCTTGGTTCGAGAAACATCGACAAATTGATCGTTATGACCCAGAAAATCTTATTTATCTAAATAATGCTCAATTAGAAGTGCAAAAGCGACCCTTTGATACCATTGCCGCTGCTGTCCCCTTGAATAACCCTAGAGATGGCGGGGATGCCGGCAAGGAAATTTTACGGGGAATTGCCCACTTTCAGACAGAGATTAACGATCAAGTCTCCGTTTCCGGCCGCGGATTACGCGTCTTAATCGGCGATGATGCCAACGATGGACAACAAGCGCAACAAATTGCCAAAAGAATCGTCAAACAACCCGATATTTTAGGAATAGTAGGTCACTATAGCAGTGATAGCACCCGTAATGCCTTACCGACCTATCAAGACGCTCATTTAGTTCTTATTTCTCCTACCAGTACTGCCCAAACCCTTGCCGAAGACAGTTCTATTTTTTTTCGGACTGTTCCCAGAGATGAGGTAAATGCGTCAGCCTTAGCGCAATATCTTTTTCATCAACTCAAACAGCAAAAAGTTGCCCTTTTTTATAACCCTAATAGTGCCTATAGTCGTTCGCTGCAAGAACAATTTAGGCTCAGTTTTGATGCTCAAGGGGGACAGGTGGTGAAGCAATTTGATCTCTCTCAAGCCATTTTTGAAGCAGAACAAGGGATTGATCAATCCCTTGCCAGAGGAGCAACAGGATTTGTCATTTTTCCTGATGCTAGAGTCAATCCTTATGCGTTTTCTAATGCTCTTAAGCTGATTCGAGCCAATACCAAGCGTTATTGGATGGTCGGGGGGGATAGTCTTTATACCAGTGATATTTTACAGGAACGCAATGGGGTAGATCGTCTTATTGTCGCTATTCCTTGGCACTTTTTGGGCAATACCAACCCCACTTACAGCGAGCAAGCGCAGAACTTATGGGGAAAGGAAGTCAGTTGGCGGACAGCCATGGCCTATGATGCGACAAAGGTGTTGTGGTTAGGCATTAATCAACAAACCCCTTTAAACTGGCTGCAAAAAGGACAAAACTTCTTCAATCCGAGCATCATTCGCAAAAATATTTTAAATAGTCTAAGAAAACCTGATTTTAAGACAGAGGGAGCAACAGGAGACATTCAATTTGAATTAAGCGGCGATCGCAAAACAACCCATCGCTTAGACAGCGTACAATTGGTAAAGATTTTACCCTCTTCTTGCTCTCCCTATGGCTATCTCTTTATACCGATTCAATATTCAGCCGCAGAAGCGATTAAATTAAGTTGTGAAAATAAAAGCAATAAGCCAGAAATAAAGTCAAAAATTGCCAATTAACCTAAGTTCAGGATAAGGAGATTCTTGAAATGGACTAGGGATTAGGGTAATCTTTCCTATTTCAGAATCAAGTTTATAGTATCATTTTCCTTACTGAGTTGGGAATACTACAGGTAAGTGGTCGGATAAAATTAATGACACAATGTCATGGCAAAGGTCGCGAAGCGCAATGACTGTCAATATTTTTGTCCCGTTACTTGATTGTTGAATAAATCCTGTTGTCTCTATGAATATTGCCGCTCAGTTTGATATTTCCGTTATTACTTTTTCTCTTGACGAGTATCTAGCAACGTTTGCCTTGACCGTCTCTAGCGTTTCTCTCAAAGAAACTTGTCTAATGATTATGATAGAGGGGAATGAAATTGATGAACAAGAAAAAGTCATTAACTTGATTAAAGGAAGAATCAATCAATTTGATCTGGGATCACTCAAAAAAATCAAAGTTTATGGCAAAAAGCACGAAGAAACTTTTCCTCAATGGGAGGAAGAATTTCCGTTAGAATCCTTAGCAATACAGCCAATTACGCCTAAATCATCTTGGTGGAATTCCCTTACTCAAACGGTGACTTGGACAAATGAAGCGGTTGGTGGTGCAGTCGTACAAGCGGGTGGAATGGTTACGGATACTGCTAAAAATATTGGTGGAGCGATCGCTGGTGCAACGGTTAGCACAGGATCAGCTATTGCTCAAGCGGCTTTATCTGCGCCAGATGGGGTAGGATATTTATGCGATTTAGTGAATAATAACCCTCAACTCAAGCAAATAACCCAAGCCTTTCAACTGGATTGGTTGATTCAGATTATTGACACAGTGGATGTGGTGAAAGCAGAAACAGAAGTTAAGAAATTACAGCAAAAATATCCTCACGAAAAGCCGCCTGAAATTGCTCACTATATCATTATCAATAAAGCCATGTATGCAGGAGGGACAGGACTAGCAAGTAGTCTATTACCCGGTGTTGCAGCCGCTACCTTTGCCGTTGATTTAGTGGCGACTACCCTATTACAAGCAGAAATGGTTTATCAGATCGCTTGTGCTTACGGTTTAGATTTGCAAGATAGTGCCAGAAAAGGGGAAGTTTTAGCGATTTTTGGTTTAGCTTTAGGCGGAAGTCAAGCGGCTAACCTAGGAGGACAATATGCTGTCAAAGCTGGATTAGGCTTTTTCCGCAATATTCCAGCCGCCGGTGCTGTGATTGGCGCAAGTACCAATGCTTTAATTATCTACGCCTTAGGACGGGGTGCTTGTCGATTTTATGCGGCTAAAGTGAATTCCCTAACGATGGAAGCCACCCTTGAACAAGCCCAATTAGAAGGGGCAAACTATTTACAAACAGCGATTGCTCAAGAAGTGATCATGGATCAGATATTAGTTCATCTGATTTTAGCGGGAAATTCCAGTCAAACACGAGAAACGATTCTCCCAGAATTACAAACGTTAAATTTGAGTCCTGCCTCCTTAGAAACGATTTCTCAAAATTTAGATAATCCGCCTTCTTTAGACGATTTACTGCTACAACTCAATCAAGACTTTGCGATCGCTTTAATGGCTCAATGTGAACAAGTCGCTAAATTAGATGGGGTGATTATGCTAGAAGAATTAGCAATGCTCAAGAAAATCGCTAATTATTTTAATCTCCCCGTCACTTTATAGAATAAGATTGGCAGCTCAATTGCTACTTTATATTCAGGTGATTTATGAATTTACCCCCTCTAAATACGAATACCCTTTGGGCAATTCTCAATGATGAAATCGACGATGCAACGGTCAATCAATTACTGTGGTATTATTTAGGTTACCGTTATGATGAAAGGGAAAAAACGTGGGATAATAGCAACGTTTTGGCGGATTGGCGTAAAGAATACCCTAATCCTCCCGACTTTATTGAAAATCGTCCTCCCACCGTTAAACTAACCCGATCTATTCCCCCTGAAAATAAACAATTACTCAAAGAAAAATTAGGCTTTAAAGGCTATAAAATCGGCGAATTTAACCCCCGTATGACCCGTCGCGCAACAGCCGCTAATTGGTTACTGAGTCAACTAATCGGAAAACTTAGAGATTTTAATGAGGACAACCTAGAGAATTGAAAGAAATTGTCGAATATTTTTGAAATAAAGGTAAATCTTCAGGACGATCCACGTCGGCTAACGGAGCAAGGAAAGCCGTTGTTAAATGGCATTGAGCGGCGATCGCTTTTGTCTTCGCCAGAACTTCACTTGTTCCCCAAGGAATATCTTTAAATAATTCCGGAATCAGTTGTTTTGCTCCAATTAAATAATATCCCCCATCCAAAGCAGGGCCTAGGACTAAATCGTGCGTCTCTAACTGCTCTAATCCCTGTTGTAAGATGGCAGGCGTTAAATCGGGGCAATCAATACCGATAATCATAACCTTCTTCAGATTAGCCTGAAAAGACCAAGCAAATGCCTCTTTCATCCGTTCCCCTAAATCGCCGCCTCCCTGCTTAACATAACCATACTGATCCCTTAACCAATTTTTCATTAAAGCCAAATTGCCCCCTGTATAAAATAGGAAAACGTTGACAGAAGATTGCGCCGTCCATTGGTTAACAATATTTAAAGTATGTTCCGTCATTTGATGTTGTAAATCGGCCGCTCCGATTGCACCTAACACTGGAATCATGCGGGTTTTCGTGCGGCCAGGTTCAGGATAACGACTAAAAATCACCAAACCATTTTGAGGGTTTTCAGATAAAGATTGCGATGCAGACATTCATTAGCGTCCCCAAAAATACGAGAAGAAGAAGGAAAGATTTGACCAACATCACGGTTTGCTAGTGAGAGCTATCACTTCGCTCCTAAAAATAGACCGTGATGATGCCATCGTAAACAAATGATTAAATCGCTTTAAAGAGCGTTAACAAAACCCGTCCGAATAAATAATGATGCCCTTGGCAGGATAAACCCACTCCTTGCCCCATTTCTTCTCTTTTCTGAGGGCTATAGAGCCTTAAACCGCCGGGAGAAATAGAAAACTGCCCCGATTGTGCCACAGTGTAATCTACTAGATAAAAATAGCCCTCTGGTTGCAAAACCCGTCGAATTTCTGTTAACACCCTTTGAGGATTTGGATAATGCAAAAAGCTAATGGTATTAAACACCGCATCGAATTGTCCATTACCAAAAGGAAGGGCAGTTGCTTCTCCTCTCAAGAAAATTAGTTGAGGGTGATGGGTATTGGATCTCCTCGCTTGTTTGATCATCTCAGCCGATAAATCAAGTCCTATGCCTAAAAAATCCGGATATTGCTCCCCTAAACGATTCAAAAGGCGACCTGTGCCGCAGCCTAAATCGAGAACCTGTGCCTGAGGCGGCAAAGTCACATAAGACAGTAATCGTCGATGGATAGCTTGGTAAATTACTGTGGTTAAGAGAAAATCGTAGAAATTTGCCCATCTATCAAAAAAGATTCGTTTTTGATGCAGAAAAGAGTCAGTCATGATTAGGGAATGCAGAGACAAAGAGACGAGACTTTTCTATTGTATCTTTTTCAGAAGAGGGCAAGGAATCAATAACGGGTTGTAATCCTGTGGGGGGGGTAAATCGGTGATCAAAGTCACTGACTTTTGCTCAAAATTAGTATAGTTTTATGGCTATATCTTGATAAATAGTTTCTATTAGAATTATTTCCCAATTCAGTATGAATAATAAATGAATTTTAATTGAAAAGCTTTCTTCCTAGAGTAAATACTTAAGTAATTTTTGATGAAAATGAAAAATGAAAAGACACAGAAAGTTTTGTATTTTCAAGAATTAAATACGTCCGTATATTTTACAGAAAATGACCCTTAATAAAGATAAATTCGGGTTAAATAAATGACATAGCTGTATTTTTTAATAAATAGTTTTTTAGGAGTTTCGCATTGACAAAAGAAACGAAAGATGGACGTAATCTTGAGAAGCGATCGCCAAAGGAAAAAATTGACAAAAGAGACAAAACAGGGAAATGATCATTTCTATGCGATCGCATCTTAGAGAAAAGCAATAAGA
>JBGTGT010000049.1:0-39632 GCA_041746575.1 Microcystaceae cyanobacterium | reverse complement strand
GTCCGTACGACGGCGCGGGGTCGCACCACTTTTCCGATGTCCTGAATCATCGACAATCAAGGAAAAACCTCTACTGATTCGGGTTTGAGAACATTTGTTCATTACCGGTAAGCGACGTTCATTGATGTTCGTGGCTTCCCAAGGAGCTTCGGTCAAGAAGTGATGTAATCGGTTATAAACTACTCCAACTGCGTTATCAGCCATTTGAGTCAGGTTTTTCCGCTCACTTTCTCCTAATAATCCGACTAGGTAATTTCTAAACCCAGTTTTCTGAGCTTTAGTTGAGAAGCAATCATCGAAACACTGACACCATTTTTCAAAGCAGGGTGGCATGACTGCGGGGGTTGTCTCGACGTGAAATTATGATCTGATAACGATTATACCCTAATTTTACTCTTGTTATCGTTTAAGTCCCATTAGAACAAATTAGCGTAATCTTGTCTATTGCCATTGCTATTTTTTTTGTACTTAGATTTCCTGTTCAAAAGACATACAGGATAGTGCGATCGCGTTCGCTGAAATTTCTTTGACTTCGCAGTAAATTCGCCCCCTCTAACTTTAGATTTTTTGCACAGTATTTATTATTAACATTCACTGATGTTGTTTCAGGATGGGGAAAGACGAGCAATATCACTTCTTCCATCACTCTTTCTAATTGGGTTTATTAATAAAATAATTCATTAATAATGTATTTAAAATTGAAGAGTTTCAGCCTTTAACCAAAGAAGAAGACATCGCAGTCAATCAACATTTCTTAAGCAACTTCAAGTTCATATCGTGATATTCTTTTAATTCTAACATTACAAAACCAAGAAACTAAAAAAACAAAAAGCGGTATAATCATAATCATTACTGCACTTTTTCTAATCAATTAATCATGGCCAGAGACTTACGCGGATTTATGCAACTTTTAGAAGAACGAGGACAATTACGCCGAATAAAAGCCTTAGTTGATAGGGATTTAGAAGTAGCAGAAATTGCCAATCGAATGTTACAAGCAGGCGGCCCTGCCTTGCTATTTGAAAATATTAAAGGCGCATCCTTTCCTGTCGCTGTGAACTTGATGGGAACCGTTGAACGGGTTTGTTGGGCGATGAATATGGAAAAACCGCAACAATTAGAAGACTTGGGGCGAAAATTAGCCTTATTACAGCAACCTAAACCCCCGAAGAAGCTTTCTCAAGCCATAGATTTTGGTAAAGTTCTGTTTGATGTCCTTAAGGCAAAACCCGGGCGCAATTTCTTTCCCTCTTGTCAACAAATAGTAATCGAAGAGAATAACCTCGATTTAAACACCTTGCCGTTGATTCGCCCCTATCCGGGGGATGCTGGTCGCATTATCACTCTTGGTTTAGTAATTACGAAAGATTACGAGACAGGAACGCCAAATGTGGGGGTATATCGTCTGCAACTTCAGTCCAACAATACCATGACAGTACATTGGTTATCTGTCCGAGGGGGAGCGAGACATTTACGAAAAGCGGCTGAAAATGGCAAAAAACTAGAAATTGCTATTGCTTTAGGGGTTGATCCACTGATTATTATGGCTGCGGCGACTCCTATTCCTGTGGACTTATCTGAGTGGCTATTTGCGGGATTGTATGGAGGCTCAGGGATATCATTAGCGAAATGCAAAACCCTTGATCTCGAAGTTCCTGCCGATGCCGAATTTGTCTTAGAAGGAACAATTACCCCCGGTGAAATGTTACCTGATGGGCCTTTCGGCGATCACATGGGATATTACGGAGGCGTAGAAGATTCTCCTTTGATTCGCTTCCATTGTCTCACCCATCGTCAAAATCCCCTTTATTTAACCACATTTAGCGGTCGTCCTCCCAAAGAAGAAGCGATGATGGCGATCGCCCTTAATCGAATTTATACCCCCATTTTACGGCAACAAGTGAGCGAAATTACCGACTTTTTCTTACCGATGGAAGCCTTAAGCTACAAGGCGGCGATTATATCCATTGATAAAGCTTATCCTGGTCAAGCTAGACGGGCGGCGTTAGCCTTTTGGAGTGCCTTACCCCAGTTTACTTATACCAAATTTGTCATTGTCGTGGATCAAGCGATTAATATCCGAGATCCCCGTCAAGTGGTATGGGCGATTAGTTCTAAGGTTGATCCCGTCAGAGATGTCTTTATATTACCCGAAACTCCCTTCGATACCCTTGATTTTGCCAGCGAAAAGGTCGGTTTAGGCGGAAGAATGGGGATTGATGCCACCACGAAACTGTACCCTGAAACGAACCATGAATGGGGAGAAGTATTAGAATCCGACTCGGATGTAGCCGCACAGGTATCCCGACGTTGGGCAGAATACGGGCTAACAGACCTAAAAATGACGGAAATTAACCCTAATTTGTTTGGTTATGAAGTATTCCAACCTACCGAAAGCGATCGCTGAGAGAAACTTAATTCGACGCATCTAGCCATGCCGATAAATCCCGTTGAATTAAATCTTGCAATTTAATAATATCAGGACGATAAAGATCTAATAATACTTGCCGTTCTGCCTGAGATAAAGGATGCTGATCTTTACTCTCCATATTCAAATTGATTAAAAATTTCTTAAAGTTCCGTAATGGCCGATTTGGCAAGATTTGTTTAAGGGTATTAGCGGTAGATAACCGTAAAGTATTGGGTTGTTTAAAAAATCGATTAACCGCTTTATTTTTGGGAACTTGTCCTTTTTGAGAAACACGATGAATATCGGGACTATAAGTTGCGTCAACCTCTAAAAAATGATACATTTCTTGCATAAAATGAACGGAATCTTTTTGTAAGTCATCATATAAAAAAACTTTAATTTGTTGCAGATCAAAATGAGCATAGAAATCTTGTAAAGCTTCGTAGTAAAATCCTTTGCGAATAACATGGGATTCTTGAGAACGCTCCTTTGCTTGCACCATCAGTTGGGTTGTTTTTTTGCCTTCACGAGCATTCATTAAATAATCAGAATAAGCTCGATCTACCGGATTACGCAGAATCGCAATGAGTTTGGCTGTCGGAATATACTTTAAGATTTGAGGAATAGAGGTTCGATGGTGCAAAAGACAGTTTGGAGACGCTTCACCAATAGCAATTTCATCGGTAACGTTAGCAAATAATTGGGCATAATCTTCTAAAGTGGTAACCTTTACCTTTTTCTTCTTTTTAAGATTAGATACTTCGTCAGCATTCTCTGTTTGCCAGTCATCTTGTAAAAAATGAGGTTCCTTGACAGGACTCATATATATCTGAGGATGTTGTTTTAGATAGTTATAAATAGATGTTGTTCCTGCTTTTTGAACGCCCATAATGACGAAGTTGGGTAATAACATTATTTTTCTCCTCAAAGAGATTCCCTTAACAATTTAATGGCTTAACTATATAGCACGAAGAGAAACCCCTCAACTCCCATGAATGCAACATTACTTGCCCGCTAATGCCGTCAGAGAAGTCTGCACATGACCCTTAAAATTAAGTTGAGAGTTAAAAATATGTCGTATAATTCCCTCTTTATCAATAACATAGGTTACTCGTCCCGGTAGCATAAATAAGGTCGCAGGGACGCCATAAAGCTTTCTCACTTTATTGTTGGTATCGCTTAAAAGGGTGAAAGGGAGTTGATACTTACGGACAAATTGTTGATGAGAATCCGGCGTATCCCCGCTGATGCCAATCACTTCAGCCCCTTCTTCTTGAAAAAGAGTATAATTATCTCGAAAGGCGCAAGATTCAGCCGTACAACCGGGGGTGCCATCTTTAGGGTAAAAATAGAGAATAATTGGTTTTTTACCCAATAAATCAGCCATATTAAAGGGATTACCTTCTTGATTGGGTACAGTAAAGGCAGGAGCAGGATCGCCCACTTGTAAAGATTTAGCCATCATTAAATAACCTTTTCGTCAGGAGTGATTCCTCAAGTTAAAACAAAAACGAGACAAAAAGCAAGATGATCATCAAAAACGAAAATGATAAAATAAACGCATTAAATCCTCTAGCCATAATTTAGAATCAAATTGACTGTTTCTGCCGATCTTCAGCAACGCATTCAGCAACTGCGCCAACAACTCCAAAAAGCCAGTTATGCTTACTATGTCCTTGATGTTCCCATCATGGAAGATGCGGTCTATGATCAACTGTATCGGGAGTTAGAAACCCTCGAAACACAATATCCCGAAACCATTACCTCTGATAGTCCAACCCAAAGAGTGGGAGATACGCCCGCCGCTCAATTTACCTCTGTACGCCATAAAATCGCTCTTTATAGCCTTGAAAACGCTTTCAACCTCAAAGAACTCGAAAAGTGGCAAGAACGCTGGCAAAAGCTAGCAGAAAATTTTGATAAATCTCAATACGTCTGTGAATTAAAAATTGATGGCTCAGCGATCGCCTTAACCTACGAAAAGGGGAGCTTAATTCGGGGCGCAACCAGAGGAGATGGCACGACAGGAGAAGAAATTACGCCAAATATTCGTACAATTCGTTCAATTCCTCTTAAATTAACATTAGATAACCCACCGCCTTGGCTAGAAGTGCGAGGGGAGGCGTTTTTACCTTTAAAGGAATTTGAAAGAATCAATCGAGAGCGGGAGAAAAACAGAGAATCTTTATTTGCAAATCCACGAAACGCCACTGCAGGAACATTACGTCAGTTAAACCCCCAAATCGTCAATCAACGACGCTTACAGTTTTTTGCCTATACCCTACATTTACCGACTGCTCATCCCGAAAATCCACCAACACAATGGCAATCTCTAGAATATCTACGAAAAATCGGCTTCTTAGTCAATCCAAACCGCAAATTCGCAAAATCTCTCGAACAAGTGCAAGAATACTATAATTATTGGCAGACTGCCCGCCAAGAACTTCCCTATCTAACAGATGGTATCGTTGTTAAGTTAAATTCCTACGAATTACAGCAAAAATTGGGATTCACGCAGAAATTCCCTCGATGGGCGATCGCCTTAAAATATCCCGCCGCAGAAGCCCCCACTCAAGTAAAGGATATCATTGTCAATGTGGGACGAACCGGAGCAGTTACCCCCATGGCAGTGATGAATCCCGTCCCTCTAGCGGGAACAATCGTACAGAGGGCAACGCTACATAATCGAGATCGCCTCGCTGAATTGGATATTCGGGTGGGGGATACGGTGATTATTCGCAAGGCAGGGGAAATTATTCCTGAAGTTGTGCGAGTTCTAAAAGAATTACGCCCTGAAAACACAGAAGTCTATCAAATGCCTTCGCATTGTCCCGAATGCGGCTCAAAATTAGTTCTTCCTGAAGAAGAAGCGGTTACCCGTTGCGTGAATGCCTCTTGCCCTGCAATTGTAAGAGGGAGTATTATTCATTGGGCTTCCCGAGATGCTCTAGATATTCGAGGATTAGGGGAAAAAATTGTGATGTTACTCTTGAAAAATAACTGTGTTCATTCCCTTGTTGATTTATATCATTTGCAAGTTCAACAAATTGCCCAATTAGAGCGAATGGGTAACAAGTCTGCCGAGAATTTAATGACTGCCATTAATAATAGTAAAAAGCAACCTTGGTCACGGGTATTATATGGATTAGGAATTCGCTTTGTCGGCAATATTAATGCGCAAGTCTTAGCCAAAAATTTCTCCTCTGTTGAGGCTTTATCCCAAGCGTCTCTTGCCGAATTAGAAGGAGTTTATGGTATTGGCAAAGAAATTGCCCAATCTGTCTATACTTGGTTTAAAAATTCAGAGAATTTACAATTAGTCGAACAACTCAAAGCAGTGGGCTTGCAATTTTCCCAACAAGATACTGAGACAAAATTATCTCAGACGAAGAATTCAAACATTCAAGGAAAAATTTTTGTCTTAACCGGAACCTTATCCACTTTAAAACGTACTGAAGCCAAACAATTAATAGAACAGGCAGGGGGAAAAGTGACGAGTTCAATTAGTCAGAAAACCGATTATATAGTCGTAGGAGAAGAGGCAGGATCAAAGTTAGAAAAAGCGAAAACGTTAGAGATTCAGCAATTGAGTGAAGTAGAGTTATTACGAATGCTTGCCTAAATTTACTGTAATTTTTAGTTGGATACAATACAAGAATTTAAGATTTTAAACAGAGAATTACAATTTACTTTACTTATTTAAGCCACATAATATTTTTTACTCTCTATTTTCTTAACCGTTATGCCAATAAACATAATTTATTCGTATAAGTGGTAACTTTGCCTTATTAATTTTGCATCGAGATACTTGGTTAGACGAACATCAAATAAAGTCAACCTATTAATATTTGATCTCAATTCAACAATTTAGCGATCGCTCCGATGTCCATTTAATTTTAGATCGACCAGTACGAAGCCGTTACTCTATCTTAGACCTAAGATTTGATGCTTTTGATCAAACTTTAGTAGCTTTTTTAACGTAGATTTCTCAAATTTATCCCTATGAAAAATCGGGATAACTTCGATACGGGGAGGTATAAGCTGAACGGAAGAGGCGACTACAATCCTTACATTCCAATCTTTGTTTTCCCTTTTGATAGCCATCTTTGCGATAATGGGAAGAGTGGCACTGAGGGCATTTTATGTTGTTGAGTATTTTTCGTTGACTCTTCCTTTCTAACAGATCCACTACTCACTCATCAACGCCGTTTGACCGTCATTAAATTCGTCCTCAACTTTTTCGCATTTCTTCCCATAAACTTCGATAAGTCTGTTGAATTTTAGGGGAAAGGGGGTCAATAAATTCAGATTTTTTGAGGACATCGGATGGAAGATTCGCGTAGAGATTATGAAGGGAATCTTTTTGATTCTCTTTAGGTTTCAGCGTTACCTTTATGGGTGAAATACCATTGGTGAATAAAGAAATCAAATTTGCCCCTAACGGTTGCCAACAAAAGTTAATCCACTCTAAACTTAGGGGGTGAGGTTCATCATTGTCTTTACGAGCAGGTTGCACCCATAAATCAGCCCAGATCGCCGTACCCGAAGAAGGGATGACCACTGCAATATTTTCATTGCTTTTTGCTAAAGGTAAAATTTCATTCGACCATCCCACTGTTACCCAAGCATCGCCTAAACTAAAGGGATGTAAATAGTATTGAGAACTATAATACTTAATTTGTTGGTTTAAGTCCTGAAGTTCTGTCTTAAGCTGAGGAATTTGATCGGGGTTTTTGGTATTATAAGAATAACCTAATTTTTTGAGGGTCAAACCAATAATCTCACGCGGTTGATCAATGACAGAAATTAATCCTTTAATCTCTGGTCTCCACAAATCTGACCAGTCTTGAGGAGTCCAATCTAAGGCTTTGAATTTGTCCCGACGATAGGCAATGACGGTTGTTCCCCAACGATAGGGAGCCGCCCATAGCTTATCATTATAAGTCACTAATTGTTGCCAAATTGGTGGTAAGTGCTGCCACTCTGATAACTGATTCAGGGGTAAAGGATCAATCAGTCGATTATCAATAGCACTATTTAACCAAAAATTCCCTAGTGTAATCAAGTGAGGCAACTTTTGAGGGGTTTGAGATGCAAAAGGTAACCAACGAGGTACAGCAGAAGATTTTGGGGGTTCTTGTTGCCAGATGTTTAAGTATTTATAAAAAGCACTTAACTGGCTTTCCGGATGAAATGTAGTCGTTTTATTTTTAGCGATGGATTGACGGAATTTTGAAAGCAATTGTAAAGGAATTGAACTTTGTAATAAGGTCACATCTAAATCTGTATTTTGTGGACTGCACCCTGAAAGAAGATAGGAGAGTCCAAGACTACCGCTAGCATATAAAAAAGCACGACGATTTAACATATTATAGGCTGTTTATTAAGATTAAAAAATAAGAAAAAACAAAAGAAATACCATTCGTTTAAACTAAATAATACGAGTAGATTAATGAATACTTTGAGCCAGTCTAAAACCGGCGTGTTGATAAAAATAGGGACGAAACCAATTACGGTAAAATCTTAATGCTTGTGTTCCCTGTGTTATCCATGAGCCTCCTACCATCATTTTATGCTGATTATCAAAAAAAGGTTGCGAAAAGTCGGAATAAAGAGGATGGGGTTGAAATTGAGGAAACGGTTCAAAAGTTGTTTCTAACCATTGCCAAACATTACCTCTGAGATCGTACAATTGAAGAGGATTCTGAGCATTTTCAGCCATGCCAACAGGACTCGGAGATCCCCATCTTAAATTAAGATTATAAGGGGTCGTATCTTGAGGATTTAAACAATCGAAATTATCTTGGCTATTATAAGTAGCGAGTAGCCATTCTGCTTCTGTCATCAGGCGAAATGTTGACCCTTGCCAACGACAATAAGCCATCGCTTCATAATAATTCACTTCAACGGGCCAATCAAGGGGTAAAGGAATCCACTCAAATAATGACCGATAGAAATAGTTGTTATCTTGAAGCAACCAAAATTTTGGATGATGAGAATTATTTTGCTGTTTCCATTGCCATGATAAAGCCGTCCAATAATCAGGGTTTTTATAGCCTCCATCGGTGACAAATTCGAGATAATCTTGATGGGTAATTAAAAAGTTACTCGCCCGAAATGAAGGAACGTCTCTTTCAATCTGTCCATATTCACTATCCCATCCATATAAAGGAAAATCTTGAGGTTTACCTAGACTAACCTTTCCGCCTTGGATTTCAACCATTTGTGATTTAAAAGGTTGGGAATAACGGGGTGAATCTTGCCAACAGTCTGGACGCTTTACCTGATCAACGGGTAACTGACGAATCAACATTGAAGAGGTTTCAATATGAATTCTTTGGTGTTCAATTCCCATTAATATCGCCCAAATAGGATGATCTTGAGTAATGGGATAGTCCATAGAGATTGTAGCAATAACGGTTTTAAGAAGGGGAAAAATTTTCTCTCGATATTGCCACACTTGTTCAATAGATGGCCAGTTAATATGTTGAATTGCCGAGTCTAATTCTTCAGGAGTTTCAGGGTCAACGCCTATCTCGAATAGGATTTCATATTCTGGATTAATTCTTGAGGTTAACAGACCCACTTGGATGAGTTTATTAATATAAAAAACGACAGAATGGCCGAGGTAAAAAATAAGAGGATTTCTTAGCTTGTCGGGATTTAAATAAAAGGTTTCTGCAGACGGAATACTTTGCAATAAGGTATCTTCGAGTTGCCAAGCATTTTCAAAATAGCTCGCTAGCAATTGAGGGGTCAGATCATCCAGTCTAGGAGAGGGAAGTGAGGTTAAGGAATTCATACGATTCTTCTGGATTAATTCTTCAAGTTATTTTGGAGTTCTTGTTTAGAAAAGATGACAAATTTATGCTATTTTTTGACAAAGAATTAAACCAAACCATTGCTGTTTACCAGTGAATGTTTTAATTGTTTTTAAGCCTTTTGATGCTAGTAAGCTTTGCATGGCTTCTCTATTAAACTTTCGAGAAATTTCCGTTAAAATCTTTTCGCTTTTTGCTAACGATACCGTTAAGTCAAGTTCCGCTAAGTGAACAGTTTGATCTGCTTGAGAAATTAAATACATTTCAATTTGATGATCGACAGTATTATAAAGGGCTTGATGGCGATACAAATCGAGGTTAAAATTCCCTTGAAAACGATCGTTTAAGTGAGCTAACATATTTAAGTTAAAAGCTGCCGTGACACCTAAACTGTCATTGTAAGCCGCTTCTAAAATATCAATTCTTTTTTGCAAATCTATGCCCAATAAAAAATACTCACCCTTAGCTAAAACGGTCGCAATTTCACTTAAAAATTGATCACATTCTCGAGGATTAAAATTACCAATTGAACTCCCCAAAAAAAAGATCATTCGAGTCGGATAATCAGTCGGTTGCAAGGCATTTATCCCTTGCTCATAAGTTCCCACAAAAGCATTAAGGGATAAGGTCGGATATTCTTTTTGCAATTGCAAGGCACTGGATTTTAACATCTCCCCGCTTACATCAATGGGAACATACTGCCCTTGTTCACTCATCTCCTGATAGGCATCCAAGATTAACCGTGTTTTCCGAGAACTCCCACTGCCTAATTCAACCAATTCACAAACGCCAGTGATTGTGGCAATTTCTGCAATATAGTCGGATAAAATCGCCGTTTCTGTGCGAGTTGGATAATATTCAGCTAAATCACAAATTTTTTCAAATAATTGAGACCCCTTTTCATCATAAAAATATTGAGGTGGTAAAGACTTAGGAAAAGTGCTTAAACCTTGTCGTACGTCATCACCCATTCGGTAGAAAGAATAGGGAAGAAAATGAATTTTTAAGCTTTCTTGGGCAGTGTGAGTCAACATTGTAGATAAATGATCGTTCTTGTCTGGATAATTAACTTGATCTTATCATTTATCGTCTTTAATCCCCAACTCTCTTAAGTTGCTCTTCAATTTAAAAAAATTAACTGACAGATAATGTTAATGAAGAGGTATAAAGCAATCGTTAAATGAATCAGGAATCTGACTCACTTCAGTCTGAGCGACTCTAGCATAGTAATTAGGAAGAATTTATTTTGGGGTAATTTTTATGGATGTGTTGCAACAGCAAATCAACTCACTCAATCAGAAAGTAGAACAATTAAACTATATTGTTGAACGCCTTAGCGGACAATTAACCGTTCTAACCCCTCCCCACCCCTCCCCTTCGTCTTCTGGCTTTTCTGGCGAGGATTCCCTACAACCGTTACCCCGTCTTTCTCACCGCCCTGACTTGCCGCCCGTCATGACGATGATGCCTGTCTCAGAGAACGTGGAATTAGTGGGAAATAACGAAGAACCGATGCACGGGAATGACAATCTCCCTCAGTATCGCACCTATGATCAGTATCAAGGACGATATCGTGCCACTTTAGAGCATAAAGATGTTCTTTTAGAAGATGAACCTCCCCAACCGATTCCGTCAACTGTTCATGAATTCGCTGTTTCTTCCGAGATTCAAATTCGCCGTCTCATGGCACAATTAACAGCCGCCTATAACCGAATTGCCACCTTAGAAGAACAGTTATTAGCCTGTCGGATGCAAAGCTAAAGCTCGGTTTGAGGTGATTTTATGGTGTATTAGGCGGTAAATTGAGACGAGGGGGAGGAGACTGATTAGAAGGAAAAGGACTTTGATAACCTTGGGGTAGATCGGTTGCTGGTGGAGCAAGGGGCAGTAAGTTGGGATTGGTATAAGAAGGCGTATCGGTGGATTTTGCTTCGCCGGGTAGCGTCGCTAAGGCCACTCGATTTCCTCCTACTTGGCGTAATACGTCTAATACTTGGGCAACTTCATTGTAAGTGACATTACGGGAGGCATGAAGGACCATCAAGCCATTCGGATTGTACTGGTTATAATTTTTTAGGGCTTCTTGGAGTTGATTACGGGTGACAGGTTGTTTTTCCACATAAACCTGACCAAAATCATCTAAACTGACGACTAGCATTTCCCGCATTTGGGGACTTCCTGTACTGGCTTTTGGTAAGTCAAGTTGGATGGCTTGCTGGCGAGATAAACCAACTGCGCCTAAGATAAAAAAGGTTAAAATGCAGAAAATGACATCAATAAGTGGAATAAGATTGATTTGAACCTCTTGACTGGGCGACTGTTCTTGCCAGAGCTTAAAGGGACGGGCAACAATGGTCGAAGGTGTTTTTTTCGGTACGGGGTTGCGAGTTGATGATACTTCAGTCATAAGTCCCTATATTGGATTAATTATCAAGCATATCAGAGGTTTCTAAGGGATTACTCAGGGCGTAACTTGGATTTTCGTTGCCTAACCAATATTGACGATAAAGGACTTCCAATTGACTGCCCGCCTTACGAAAAATGCGGACTTGGTTAAACCAGAAACCTTGAAAAAGACGATAAAAAGCTAAACTGATAATGGCAATAATTAAGCCTGTTGCCGTTGAAATCAGTGATTCTCCGATGCCCAGTGTTACACCCGTGGTCGAAGCTGTTCCTAAGTCACTAATTTGAATAGAACTAAGGGACTTAATTAACCCTAAGACCGTTCCTAACAATCCTAACAAAGGCGAAAGAGCAATGACCGATTCTAAAACTTTTTCTCCTCGACGCATTAAAGCCAGTTGATTATCCGCCTCTGATTCTAAGGCAAAGTGAAAAACCTCAGGATCTGGCGAAGACAGTTGTAAAGGAGCGTAAAGATAGCGTCCCATCGGGTTTTTGCGATATTCCATCGCTACTTTCTTGGCAATTTGCCAATTGCGAGTCGCCGCATCTAATACTCGGTTAGCAACTTGTCCTTCCTGTAAAAGAAAACGAATCCAAAAGTAAAGACGTTCTAAAATAGTGCTAAGGGCTAAAATTGACAGGAATAGCAGTGGCCACATGGCTACGCCCCCCTTGTTCATAATTTCTGCAATATTCACGATTTGATGTGACCTCCCTTAGGTTTACGTCGTTAAAATTAGAGATTGAGCTAGGTTAACGAATAATAATGATCGCTACAGTTCTATACACTTTAGCCATTAAGTATAACCCCAGACTTCCCTCTTTGGCTGAATCCGTCAAATGGTGAAGCACGATTTTCGATTAAACAAGATTGACCTTTTTAGTCATTATCATTGCATATCATTGTTGTTAAGAACGAAAGATTAACCCTTTGTTTAAGCGTTACTGTTAACTGATAAAAGGTCAAGACGCAAGCGTTCTGCTTCCCTGAGATAGCAATGGTGCATCTCCTTTTGCGTTTTAAGGGTATTGACTTGGATTAACACCCGAATACAACGTTCTAATCCCGATTCAACTGCCATTTGTTGAACATCTAATAGAGGAACATATTGCCAATCTTTGTACTGACGAGCGATGGCGGCTGGAAAAATGGCGTCAAGATCAGTTGTCGCCGTGAATATCACATTAACAATATCTTCTGCTACCAATTGATTCGCTTTCTCAATCCCATCCAATAACTCAATCACTGCTTCTCGAATCGCAGGTATTGTATTTTCTGAAACTGTGATTGCGCCTCGAATCGCCCTAACTTTCCACATCACAACCCCATTCCTCCCAAAACGAACGTTGATAGCCATATCTAAGCATACAGTTTATCAGTGCCAGTCACCTGTGACCAGTCATGAGTCAGTCGTTCAATAAGGCTTTTATCGAACTTAGGGTATGAGCATTAGAGACTAAATGCGCCCAAGCTCTTGTTGAATAATGGATATAGCTCATTCTGACAAGCAAAACTCATTCAGTAAAGGTCAAAATTAGCACCTTTTGAGTCGCATATTTATTGCTTGTTTATATAAAAAAATATCCTTACTATGATATTGTTCTATCCTTTCTCTTAGTCCACTGTCCTCGAAATAAGAGGAATTCGTGCTATCTTTACTGGGATTTTTGTTTTTTTCAACGATCTGAAGTTTTGCGCCAAGGATTTGATCGGAGAAATAGGCCATTTCAGTTTCATAATATTCTGTTATGCCAATGAAATCAAATCGCTCAATCGGAAAACTCCATAAAAATTGGCTATAGAAGTTTTTAAATTCTGGACTCAAACAAAAGCGTTCTAAAGACCATTTTTCCTCGACCACTTTTCTCTGTAAAGGAGGAGCTTTTTGAGGATTATAATTTCTTAGCCAATAAAAATAATGAGAGCCTAATCTTTGGGATCACGCATCCATGTTACAAATTTGGTATTCCTGCAAAACAAATACTTTAATGGAAGAAAATGCCCATGAATACATTCGATGTTTTTATAGGTTTTAATGGCATTGGGAATACAATTTTTTAAAGCCGTTACATTCCTTTTAAAGACAGGAGTATTAATGGGCAAATCGCCATAATCATACATCAAACTGTCTTGATAATACCTTGCAATCGAAGCCGAAAAGCTTGAGCCGGCTGTTTTGGGTAGGTGTAGAGAGATTAACATCGCATTTCTTTTTGCAACTAATAATTAATCGTACCCTATCTACGACGATTGGCGAAACATTAACCGATCTTTAGTTAAACAATTAATTTTCTATTTTATTGCCCAACTTCCGCAAAAAAAGGATTAAGGACGATATAACCATAAAGGTTGGCCGTTGGTTTTTAATTCATAGTCTAACCAATGGATGGCCGAACTTAATCCGATAGAAGTTTCGTTTTGGGATAAAAGACGATTAACGAGCGATTTAGGAGATTCAATGGTTTTACATTCGGTTTTTTCGGGATCAAGTCCCACTAACTCTGCTAACCAACGACGGGCATCTTCTTCTGTGCCTAAACGATCAACTAATCCTAAAGATAGTGCTTGCTGTCCCGTGAAAACTCGACCATCAGCGAAAGATTTAACGGCTTCTAGCGGCAGTTCACGCGCTTCGGCAACGGTTGTCACAAACTGCTCATAACTGGTATCTATCATCTCTTGTAAGATATTTTGTTCTTCTATGGTTAATTCTCGATCAAAAGCCAGAATATCCTTATAAGGACCTGATTTAATGACTTTAAAAGAAACTCCCACCTTTTCTAACAGTTTTTCGAGATTATTGCCCCGTAAAATTACACCGATACTTCCCGTAATTGTGCCGGGGTTAGCCATGATATACTCTGCCCCCATGCCGATATAAACGCCGCCTGATGCAGAAATGTTACCAAAGCTCGCTAAAACTTTAATCTTTTCGCGCAAATGCTTCAAAGCTTCATAGATTTCTTGAGAATCCCCCACTGTTCCCCCCGGTGAGTCGATGCGCAAAAGAAGGGCAGGATATTTTTTTTCTTTGATTGTTTTTAAGGCTTTTAAGACATTTTTACGAGTTTCAGAGCCAATTGCCCCATTAATTTCAATACGAGCAATTTGTTTCCGCGTTCTTTTTCTAAACGGCCAGATCATAGTTTTTTGATATTGAGATGCACGATGTTAAGCTAATCGTCTATTATATCCTTCTTTTTAAATTAAAAAAGGTGGACTCGTTGCCCACCCCTTGATCAATTGTAGAAGAAATAGAGCGTTAAGCTTGAGTAACCACCTCTTTTTCGAGGGCTTTACTCGCTAAAAACTTTTCTAATTCAGTTAGCGCATCCGCATCCACTTTGGTCTGCATGGGACAGAATTTCGGTCCGCACATCGAACAGAATTCGGCGGTTTTGTAAATATCAGCCGGTAAGGTTTCGTCGTGATATTCCTTTGCTCTTTCAGGATCTAAGGATAATTCAAATTGACGATTCCAGTCAAAATTGTAACGCGCCGTTGATAGTTCGTCATCTCGATCCCGTGCGCCGGGACGATGGCGGGCAATATCCGCCGCATGAGCGGCAATTTTATAGGCGATTAAACCATTTCTGACATCTTCAGCATTAGGAAGCCCTAAATGTTCCTTAGGCGTAACATAACACAGCATAGCAGTACCGTACCATCCGGCCATAGCCGCCCCAATCGCTGAGGTAATATGGTCATATCCGGGGGCGATATCCGTTACCAGAGGACCTAAAACATAGAAGGGTGCTTCTGAACACTCCTCCATCTGTTTTTTAACATTAAATTCAATTTGATCCATCGGGACGTGGCCGGGTCCTTCCACCATCACCTGTATGTCATGTTCCCACGCACGACGGGTGAGTTGCCCCAAGGTTTTCAATTCCGCCAGTTGCGCTTCATCGGAGGCATCATGGGTACAACCGGGACGTAGAGAATCCCCTAAGCTAAAAGAAACATCATATTTCTTAAAAATCTCAATGATTTCATCAAAATGGGTATAAAGAGGGTTCTGCTTATGGTGATGCAACATCCATCGGGCAATAATACCCCCACCCCGTGAGACGATGCCAGTAATACGATTACGAACTAAGGGCAAATATTCAATGAGAATTCCGGCATGAATCGTCATATAATCCACCCCTTGTTGGGCGTGTTTTTCGATGATATGCAGAAAGTCATCGGGGGTTAAATTTTCAATATTGCCGTGGACACTTTCTAAAGCTTGATAGATGGGAACGGTGCCAATCGGAACAGGAGAAGCGTTGATAATCGCTGTACGGATCGTGTCTAAGTTACCCCCTCCTGTGGATAAATCCATCACGGTATCTGCGCCGTATTTAACCGCTAAATGTAGTTTATCTAATTCCTCATTGATATCAGAAGAATTGGGAGATGCGCCAATATTGGCATTCACTTTACACTTAGACGCGATACCAATGGCCATCGGTTCTAGGTTAAGGTGATTGATATTGGCGGGAATAATCAGACGTCCTCTGGCTACTTCTTCCCGAATCAAGGCAACAGGTAGGTTTTCCCGTTTTGCCACATAATCCATTTCTTCGGTGATAATTCCTTGACGTGCATAGTGCATCTGGGAAACGTTACCGTGTCCGTGCCGTTTGGCAACCCAATCTGCTCTCATGGTGAATTGTCCTCAATAAACAGCTTCCCTACGCTGGTATTACCCAGTCTCAGGTTCTAAGGGTCTTTCTCAGTCTAGTGTCATTTAGACACCCCTAGCTTTGATTGATCATTGTACCAAGAAATAAACAAAATAACCTCGTTCAACGGCATTAAGAAAATCCTAAACTTAGAAAAGGAGGTTATCGTTTTGAACGAAAAGCCGTTTGTAACCAAAGATTTTAGAGGGGAGATTGCCATACAAGCCCTTGTCTTTGAAGCTCTTTTTGCAACCATGACCCCTGTTAATTTTAACTGAAAGCAATTTAACCCCTAATAATTCGAGATTGCATCGAAAAAGAGAACATTTAAAAGCAAAAATTCAAGACTTTTCATTTGGCTTGAGATTGGCGACGTTGTTTAATCTTTCGTAAAATGCCATCAAGTTTTTTCAAAAATTCTGTTTCCTGAGTGGAAGGGATACTGCGCAAAATTCGCTGATATCTCGCCCAATCACCCATCAAAAGGGCATCTGAAGCTTGTTTAAGAGACGGTTCAAGGTTCATATCCTACTCTCTGAATTCGACAATTCCCTAACGTCATGATGAATACGCACGGACTTCCCATGATAAACCGAATTTGTGGATTCAACAAGGGGAATGGGAAACGTTTATTGAAGTCTTATCGGGAGAAAATCGGCGAGATAACAAAAATAACGGGTTTTCTGCTTCAATTTTTATTTTAGATGCTGATATTGTTCCAAGGTAATGCGTTTCGCCTCATAAAGCGTTTCGGTAATTTCAGACAGCGTTAACACCGCATGGGAATTATAACCTTGATCTTGAATTTTGCTTTTTACGCCGGCTTCGTGATCAATAAAAACCACCATGTCTTTAACGGTTAATCCTGCCGATTGAATTTTTTTTGCGCCTTCAATGATGCTTTTTCCCGTAATTAAAATATCATCAACCACAACGACCGTTTCTCCTGACTGAAAATCTCCTTCAATTAAACGACGAGTACCGTGGGCTTTGACTTCTTTGCGGGGATAAATCATGGGATGGTGTAACATTAAAGATAACCCCGTTGCTGTGGGTAAAGAACCGTAGGGAATTCCGGCAATGCGATCAAAGGTTAAGGTCTTTAAAATATCGGCGTAAGCTTTTAGAACCCGATGAAACAATTGAGGATTAGAAATGATTTGTCGGAGATCTACATAATAGGAAAAAGTTGCCCCAGAGGATTGCACATAATCCCCAAATAACAGACACCCTAAATCATAAAGTTGTAAAATCAAATCCTGATGAGGATGATGGGAAGACGGGGGAATATTCGAGGTCCAAAGTTCACAAATTAGAGTTGACGATTGCGATTGTTGGCGGACTTGATTAATCTCGTCTCTCAGTTTTTTGACTTGGTCCGCCAAATCTATGCGACTGAGAAAATCTTGAGGAATGGGAATCAATAATCCTGCCCCATTGGCATCTAATCCTGCTGTTAAAATTTGTTTTAAATTAATATTTTCTTGCCACAAACTTCTTAACAAAATTAAGCGTTCTGGACTGATTTGACGGATTTTTTGAACGACTTCTGGGTTACTTGTTCCTATTTCCAAACAAAGTTGTTCAGGCGTTCCCCATGTTTTAACTTCTTCGATGAGATGGAGATAAAAAGGATTTTCAGGCGTGGGATAATCTTGTAATTTCTCAGCACTGGGATTAGAGGTATGACAGAGAATAAATACCCCTTTATCCGGATAAACTAAAAAGGGGGCGGCTTGATCTTGTCCCGCAAAAGGCGTTAGGGTAATGCCATCAACTTGCCATTTTTCAAAAAAGGTTTTAGCAAGGAGCGTGCTAGTATTGAGATCGCCATATTTGCTATCTAAAATAATCGGAATTGTCGCTGGAATCCTTTGACAAATTTTTGAAAAGAGATCCCATCCATCTTTGCCTAACGCTTCGTAAAATCCTAAGGTAGGTTTATACGCACAAACCTGATCGACGGTTTCTTTAATCACCCAAATGAGCCATTTTTCAAGTTGCTCTGACAAATTTTGGCTTTTTTGCGCGATAAAGGATGGCAACATCTCAGGATTAGGATCTAACCCCACAATCAAGAGACTATCGTGGGCAGCGATCGCTTGAGTCATCTTTTCAAAAAAGCTCATTTTGGGTTCATCTGAATAGAGAGATTAATCAACTATTACATTTTTTAACCCATAGGTGGCACGACATCCTTTACAATTAAGTCTCCATTATTAATACTATTCTCGTTAATAGCATTAATTTTGTTCTGTTCTGCTCAATATCTGGAGAAACTATGGGACTGTTTTTTGATGTTTTAAGTGCCATTAATAACCCCGAACAAGAAGCCAGTGTCGACCAACTCAGTAATGTCATGAGTACCATTCAAGGTCTTGCTCGTCAAAATGGAATCGACGACTCAACCATGCAAACCCTAGTGTCAAAATTAGGGGAATTATTACGCCCTACTCTCAAAAATGAAGGACTAGGGGCAAATTCGAGTGCATTATCTAGTACGTTAGGGTCATTGGCGGGTGGAGGGGGAGTCAATTCCCTACTCACTTCTTCTTTAACTTCACAATTTGTAGAGAAATTAAGCCGAAAAACCGGCTTGAATGAGGAAATGTTACGGGGAATAATTCCAGTTCTCGTTCCAGCAGTATTAAGCTTACTCAATATGGGTAAAACGAAACCCGGCGTACCGGGAGGAAATCCACTATTGAATTCCTTTCTCGATGGCGACAAAGACGGTGATGTGGATTTAGGAGATGTTTTTCAGTTGGCAGGTCGTTTCCTCCGCACACCTACTTAACCGAATTGCCCTAAAACTGAGGTAAGGGAGGTCAGTTTCTTACAGAAAAGGCGTTGTCCAATAGTATAGTAGAGATCAATCATTGGTGCGTCTCCTCCCTTGTCTTTATCTTAAAGCGAATGAGTGCAAAGACGTTCACCCTACAAAAAGCCAGATAACGTAGCCCAAAATGCTTTGCTGGCAAAACGTTCAAAAATGAGTATTTATACTGCGATTTCTGGTGCGTCCCGCTAACTTTGCCACGAAAAATGCTAATTGACTCGGTTTAATCGGTTTAGCGAGGTGAAGTTGAAAGCCTGCGGCGATCGCGGCTTGTCGATCAGCGTTGCTAGCTAAGGCAGTTAGGGCAGCGGCAGGGATCTGTCCCCCTGATTCAGCACTGAGTGCCCTGACTTGACGAATGAGCGTATAGCCATCCTCCTCCGGCATACTGATGTCGGATAAAAGCACGTCATAGTTCTTAGGATTTGCCGTAAGAGAGGTGATCGCCTCTCTCGCAGATGCCACTGCCGTCACCGTAGCACCAAACTGTTCCAGCACTGTTGTAAATAATTGAAGGGTATCCGCCTCATCATCTACCATCAAAACCCGCACATCGACTAGCAAAGGAACGTCTTCGGCAGATTCTTCGATTTCGTCGGTTGGGGTAGCCGTTGCCGAAACATCCAGTGACCTCGTCTTTTCCGGACTCGCTCGTAGCGGTAGCCTGACAGTAAACGTTGCGCCTTGTTCTCTACCCGGACTTTCAACCTCTATCGTACCGCCGTGAAGCTCTACTATACGGCGCACAATCGACAATCCCAAGCCCAGACCCTGATTGGACTGCGTGGGGACGCCATCTGCTTGACGGAATCGCTCGAATACATAAGGCAAAAAGTCAGCACTGATGCCACACCCTGTATCGCTAACCGTGATTTGGACTTGAGCATCAAGGTAGGCGAGGTCAACTTGAACTTGTCCTTCGGTGGGCGTAAATTTGATGGCATTTGTCAACAAGTTCCAGAACACTTGCTGTAAACGCTCGCTATCCCCTACGAATAGTTTAGTCGCAGGCTCAAGCCTAGATTCGATCTGAATCTGCTTAGCCTCTGCTGAGATCCGTACAACGTCGAGTGCTGCTTCAATGACCAAAGTGAGATCAAGCGGACGGGCGTTCAAACGCAACTTTCCTGAAGTAATACGGGCGATGTCTAATAGATCTCCGATCAGTCGGTTTTGTGCCATGGCACTCCGCTCGATGATCTCAAGGGCCTGAGTGGTTTTGGCTTCGCCAAGCTCCCGAGTACGAAGCAACCGCGCCCAACCCAGCATGGCATTAAGGGGATTGCGGAGTTCGTGAGAGACCATCGATAAAAACTCATCCTTGGCGCAATTTGCTCTTTGCGCTTCATTGCGGGCTGACTGTTCTTGAATCAGCGTTTGGTTGAGTTTTACCTCCAGCCGTTTGCGCGCTGTGACGTCCTCAATGGCCAGTAAAATGCACTTGCCCTCTTCAACTTGAGTCATCGTCCGGGCATTGAGTAGCATGATTTTGTGTCCGATGCGAGCGAAGTCATGCTCGACCTCAAAATCTTGCAGAGGGATGTCATTGAGTAGAATTGCCGCCAGTCTCTCTCTCAATCGAGGAATATTCCACTGACTACTGCCTAGCTCAAAGAGCGATTGCTGCTCTGTCTCGGCGATTGTAACTTGGAATGTCTGGTAGAACGACTGATTTGCCGTCCGCACTCGCAAGTTGCTGTCTAGCACAATCAGGGGTTCTCGGACGGTCTCGACGATCGCTTCCGCATAATTGCGGGAGAATTCAATCTGTTCTAGGCTCCGTTTAAGGATATCAATATCAACCAATATCACCACTGCCCCCTCAATCTTGTTATCAATCGAGCGATAGGGGCGGATTCGCAGGTCATACCAATGCCCCCCTTGGTCTTGAACCTCCTGTTCTCTAGGGGTGAGAGTATTAATCACGTCTAAAATCTGTGACGCCAAGTCCGGCACATTCAAACTGTGATTGATGTCTCCCAGCGGTCTGCCAACATCGCTAGGAATCAGGTGTAGAATGCTTTGAGCGAGCGGGGTGAAGCGTCGGATCTGAAGATCGTTGCCCAGCATCAGGATCGGAATATTCGTACTGCTGATGAAATTCTGCAAATCGCTGCTAACTTTTGTTGACTCCTGATTCCGCCGCTGTAATTCATCATTAATGGTGTTGAGTTCTTCATTGGTAGCCTGAATTTCCTCTTTGGCGGTTCCCAGTTCCTCGTTACTGCTCTGCAACTCCTCATTGCTAGACAGGATCTCTTCATTTGCCGCTCTTAAGTCTTGATTGGTGGCTTCTTGCTCCTCAATAATTGAGCGCAGATACTCTTTGTTGCTGGCTAGCTCCTGCTTGAGTCGGGCATTTTCTTGCTTGTCACTCGTTTGGTTGCTCTGCTGAGGTTCGGTTTCGCTAGCCTCCGTTGATTGAGGGATTGCGGCTGGGGGTAAGCTTTCTTCAAAAAGCACTAAAAAGTAGCGTTCTTGGAAGTTACGCGCTTTGAACGGAATGACACTGATGCTGACTTGTCTGACCTGCTCCCCTTCTTGGCTCTGCAAGCCGTCCTTTCTCACTGGCACTCCCTGCTTTTTTGCTTGATGGATGGCGGCACGAGACTCTAATTTCAAGCTGTCTTTTATCATTTTGAGCAGATTGAGGCTGGCTCTACCCGGAGCAGGTTCTAGATAGAAACGAGTCTGTCCGCGAAAATGCAGAATCTCTAAATCATCGTTAATAATGACACCGGCTGGAGCATACTGCTCTAAAACAATCTGGTCTGCCTCTTTTTGCAAGTCGAAGTTACTTGTAGTCGCGTTATTAGCGTCAAGGTCAGTCGTAGGGGGATAGTTGTTGGCGATTAGCTCCAAGGTCAGCCGCGCAGGGACTAACTTGCGGGCATAAAGCTTGTGCTTTTTGTCGACGACCGTAAATAAGTCTGATGCTTCCCCAATCGTTTCCGAAGTCCCTAACATCAGAAAGCCCGTTGGTTTGAGTCCATAGTGGAAGATGGGCAGAATCTTTTTCTGCAACGCCGCGCCCAAATAAATTAGCACGTTGCGACAGCTAATCAGGTCGAGCCGAGAAAAGGGTGGATCGCTAGCTAGGTTTTGTTTGGCGAAGACACACAGTTCACGCACAGACGGGCTGATCTGGTACCCTCCCTCGATCGGCACAAAGAAACGCTGGAGACGTCCTGGGGAGACATCCGCGACCAAGCTTTGCTGATAAAAACCTGCCCTCGCTTTTTCGATCACCATCTCACTAATATCGGTGGCATAAATCTGGATCGGTGGCTTGATGGGCTGGTTTTCCAAGAACTCCAATAAGCAAATGGCAATCGAGTACGCTTCTTCCCCAGTTGAACATCCTGCTACCCAGATGCGGATCGGCATTCCAGGCGTTTTATCTCTGGTAATAATCGGAAATACCTTGCTTTTTAAGCTCTCAAAGACGTCCGAATCGCGAAAGAAACGAGTAACATTGATCAACATATCTTTGTACAATGCCCGCACTTCCATCGGGTGTTTCCACAAGTAGGAGGCATATTCCTCTAGACTTTCCAGCCGATACAATACCATCCGCCGCAGAATTCGCCGCTTTAAGGTGGTGTCTTTATAAAAGGTAAAATCAACCCCTGTCGCCGCCCGCAGTAGCGCAAAGATAGTTTGCAGGGCAGTCTCACCTGCCGAGAGTGCTTCAACGGCTCTAGCAGCCTTTGGGTGAGCGACATAGGGATGACGGCTGATTTTTGCCAGTTCCTCGGCGATTTCCTGTGGCGGCAGGACGAAATCTACCTGTCCTGTGGCAACCGCCGTGTTGGGCATACTGCTGACTTCGGCTGAGTCCTCACACTGAGCAAACGTGATACCCCCAGCTTCTTTGACGGCTTCGAGTCCCCGTGCGCCATCGCCATTGCCTCCTGACAGCACGACAGCGATCGCCTTGTTGTCCCGGTCTTCTGCCAATGAAAAAAAGAAGCTATCGATGGGCATGACGATTCCAAGAGGTTTCTCACGCGGGGTTAGTTTGAGTACGCCCTGAGCAATGACCATCTTCGTATTGGGCGGAATCACATAAACACAGTTCGGCTCTACTGCCATGCCATTGCGCACCTCAACCACAGGCATTGCGGTTTCCCTAGAGAGAATCTCTGTCAACAGGCTCTTTTGGTTGGGATCTAAGTGCTGAATCAGCACAAATGCCATACCCGTATCGTTTGGCAGATCGCTCAGTAACTGCCTGAATGCGTCTAATCCTCCCGCCGAGGCTCCAATTCCGACGACAGGGAATAGTCCATTGCCAGAGTCCTCTTGCTCTCTATCAGGCTCTTCATTCGCCGTGTTGAGTTGAGGATTTTTCTGGGAGGGTTGCTTTGGTTTCATCAGGAGGATTGCCTTAGTATGGTTATCATGATTTTAGAGATATGAACTTAATAATAAGCAGATCCTTAAATTACCTTTTATTTTGCAAGAGTTGACGGCGATTGATCCTAATCCAGTTTCTATCTTTCTTCAATTAAACCGTTTGTGGTTGCGGTTGCGGTTGGAATTGGAAGAGGTTATAAACGACATTGCGACGAATATCGATCATCATTTCTAAGAACATTTCATAACCCTCCTGTTTATACTCAATTAGAGGATCTTTTTGTCCGTAGCCCCGTAAACCGATCGCATCTCTTAAGGCGTCCATCGTCTGTAAATGTTCTCGCCAGAGGGTGTCAATTTGCGTCAAAATAAAGTACCGTTCTGCTTCTCGCATCAAACCGGGACGAACTTTATCTACTTGTGCCTCTTTGATATCATAAGCTTTGCGGACTTCCTCATGCAGAAAGATTTTCAATTCATTGACCGTCATGTCTTGAATGTCTTCTATGTTAAGGTCTTCTAGTAAATAAACAAATTCCTTCGCTTTACCCAATAATCCCTCCAAATTCCATTCTTCGGGCGGTAATTCAGGATTCACATAGGCATCGACAATTTCATCCATCGTCTTTTCAGCATATTGTAACACCTGCTCTTTGAGGTCTAACCCCTCTAATACCCGACGACGTTCGGCGTAGATGGCACGACGCTGATTGTTCATAACCTCGTCGTATTCAAAAACCTGCTTACGGGTGTCGTAATAGAAAGTTTCTACCTTTTTTTGCGCTCCTTCGAGAGAACGGGTTAACATTCCCGATTCAATCGGCATATCTTCCTCAACGCGGAAGGCATTCATCAACCCTGCTACTCTGTCGCCGCCGAAAATCCGTAATAAATTATCTTCTAAGCTTAAGAAGAAGCGAGTTGAGCCGGGGTCACCCTGTCTTCCTGCCCGTCCTCGTAATTGGTTGTCAATTCGTCGAGATTCATGCCGTTCTGTTCCAATAACGTGTAAACCGCCGAGTTGAACCACCTCATTATGTTCTTGACTGGTTAAGGCTTCATATTCCCCCCGAATGGCTTGATAAACGTCCCGTAGTTTTTGAATCACAGGGTCATCGGTGGGGGCGTTTTCTGAGGCGATCGCGACCTTTTCATCGGCTTCTAACTCTGATAACGTTTGTTCTCCGTAGGTATCCACTGCAAAGTGAACCACCTCTTTTAAGAGGGTTTCAGTGTCTTTTGAAAGTTCCGTTGGAAAAATATCAGGAGATGCTTTCCATGACTTAAGTTTTTTACTATTGCCGAACCCTTGCGGGCGATTGCGTCCCCCTATACTGGGAAGACTGGCTACTAGTTCGTCTTCTTCGGGTTGCACGACTTTCGGCATTAAATACTCCCGAATCTTCAACCGTGCCATATAATCAGCATTTCCTCCTAAAATAATATCTGTTCCTCGTCCTGCCATGTTAGTCGCGATCGTGACTGCCCCTTTACGCCCCGCTTGAGCCACGATTTCCGACTCCCTTTCCACGTTTTCGGGACGAGCATTGAGAATGTTATGAGGAATCTCCATTTCTCGCAGTAATTGCGCCAAAACCTCTGATTTTTCGACACTGGTTGTCCCAATCAACATCGGTCTTCCCAATTGATGAAGTTCGGCACATTCGGCGGCTACGGCATTCCATTTGGCGGGTTCGTTTTTGTACACAACATCGGACAAGTCCTGTCGTCGGGAAGGGCGATTGGTGGGAATAATAGTGACTTGGATGTTATAGACTTTTTCAAGTTCGGTTTCTTCGGTTTTTGCTGTTCCGGTCATCCCAGACAGTTTAGGGTACAGTAGAAAGAAGTTTTGATAGGTAATCGACGCTAAGGTTTGGGTTTCTTTCTGAATCGTCACCCCTTCTTTGGCTTCAATTGCTTGGTGAATGCCATCACTCCATCGTCTGCCGGGTAAGACTCGTCCTGTGAATTCATCTACAATCACCACTTCATCATTACGGACAATATAATTCACATCTTTTTTAAAAAGTTCTTTGGCTTTAATCGCATTGATAATATAATGCGCCCAAGGATTCTCTGGATCATATAAATCTTGCACTTTCAGCAACTGTTCTGCCTTATCATAGCCATTATCTTCACCATAGTCTGTCAAGATGACGTTTCGCGCTTTTTCGTCCACTTCATAATGAATTTCTGGCTGTAGTTGTTCGACAATCGCCGCCGCTTTCATGTATTTTTCGGTCGGACGTTCGATTTGACCGGAAATAATCAAAGGGGTACGGGCTTCATCAATCAAGACTGAATCTACTTCGTCAATAATACAAAAATGGAAAGGACGTTGTACCACTTCCTGCATCGAAGAAGCCATATTATCCCGTAAATAGTCAAATCCCAGTTCACTGTTCGTTGTATAAGTAATATCACAAGCATAGTTCTTTTTACGTTCCTCTGGGTTCATGCCCGATTGAATTAAGCCTACGGTTAACCCTAAGAAACGATGAACTTGTCCCATCCATTCCGCATCCCGTCGAGCCAAATAGTCGTTTACCGTAACGATATGGACTCCTTTGCCCGTTAAACCGTTTAAATAGGCAGGAAGGGTTGATACGAGGGTTTTTCCTTCCCCTGTCTTCATTTCAGAAATTTGTCCTTGATGAAGTACCATTCCCCCCAACAACTGCACGTCAAAATGACGCATTCCTAATACTCGGATCGAGGCTTCCCGCACCACGGCAAAAGCTTCTGGCAGGATTTCATCGAGAATGTCGGCCAGTTCTTCGTCGTTATTGGCTTGATCTAACGCATCCTTAAAGGCGATCGTCTTTTGTTTGAGTTCATCATCGGATAATTTCTTAATATCTTCTTCCAAAAGGTTAATGTCTGTGACGAGAGGTTGAAGTTTCTTGATTTTTCGCGCGTTGGGATCGCCTAATAATGCTTTAAACATAGAAGTTGCTTGCTAACGATAAGGCTTGATATTACCCCATCAGGAGGCAATGATTACTCTTTGATGGAAGGGTGTTATTATTTTAACCTGAGTTCGGGTTAAGAAATGATTCGGTTCTGAAAAGGCAGGAGGCTTGATCGTGTCAACCCAACCGACTAGCGATTGTAATAAAATCGTAATAGATAATGATTGATCTGAATTTATGAGAGCAATTTTTGTACCTGCCGCCACAGTTTGACAATTATTTCTTCTAGCCAAAGAATCACTTTATCTAAGCCATTTAATAATTGTTCTAAGGGATGTTTAACATAACCGATCGCTTTCACCTCAGTTTCCATCCAATCTGCTGAAAATTCAATATTTTGAGAAGTCGAATTTTCTGGCTTTAGCCAAGAGGAGGATACTTGATTTTTCTCAATTGTAGAGGATTCTAAAAGAACCGTAGATTGAGATTGATTTTTAAGCATCGCTTTCGGTTGAGGAGTAACGCTTTGGATGGCTTGAGGGGAAGAAATGGGTTTTAAGGATTGGGGGAAATTGGGTAACGGCGCGGATTGAGGTAAGCTTAATGTTGGCGATTCTTCGACTGTTTTGGCCTCTAGAATCACCGGAAAAAGGTCTTCTGGCGTTAACCACGGATCTTCTAATTCTGAAGAGGATAGTTGATTGGGATAGGGGTGATTTCCTTTAACGTTTGAGGGTGAAGTACGAGTAAAAAAATGAGCGATCGCTGCTTCGACAATCGCTTGCAAACGAAAAGGATCAGGTTCTTCCGTTTTTTGATAAATGTGTTTACTCAGCTTTTTTAATTTAAAATTAGCAGGTTTTAGCCACTTTTCTTGGGAATATTCGGCGGTTTTCTGCAATTTCTGCTGAATTAGTAAAGACGCTTCGGGTAAACTCTGTACGATGGGAGAATTGGCTAAGGAGGATTGGCGCAATCCCCCATAAAAATAATCAATCGCTGACTGAATGAGGGCGTTAAGTTGAGATAAATTGAGTTTATTAACTGTTTTTGAGTTTATTACTTCCTTTTCTCCCCATTCTCCCTGTGGGAAATCAGGATTTGGTTTGAGGGTAGGTTTAGCCGTCGAAAGGCGGACGAGGGAAGATTCGCCAAAAAGGTTAAGTGCGATCGCGACATCACTGGTTTGTACCCACCGCATCGTTTGCCAAAACCAACGAATAGGAGGAGACACTTGTTGATTTTTTTCAGTAAATTGGGGAATTAAACTAGGAAAATGACGACCAATAAGATTATATAGCCGTTTTTCGTAGTAAAAATTGGCGAGTTCTGCTTTAATACGTTTTTCTAGATTTTTTTGCTGTTCTTCGCTGAGCAGGTTAAGGGGTTCATTTTGAGTCGTGACTAGCACCAGTTGATGATCGTCTAGGGTACTGGCGACCCCTTGAATCGCTAATTTGGGGCTAGAATTGCCGCCAATGACCTGTTTGAGTTTAGATGCCACTTGATCCACCCACGGCAAAGGAGAATCTAAAGAAAGTTTACGATCGGGTAAAGCCATTTGTACCCGTTCTTGAATTTGATCAGAGCGTTGCTCTAGGGTAGGGGTGGCAGAGACAGAGGTTAAATTTAGGGTTAACCAAGGATTAACAAGGGACAAAATTCGTTCAATGGGTTGATCAACAGGGATAGAATGAGAATTGGGGTCAGAAGATGGCGGTAGTGCCTGAGAATCAACGTTTTTACCCAGTGTTTGACCGGCTAAGCGTCCTGTTTGCACCAGCAAGTATACGGGATAAATCAACATTTGTACTCCCCATTCTGCTGCCACCTTAATCTGTCGCGCTGTTTGTCCTATCCGATCTCGAAAACGGAGAGAATGGCGGTTGAGAAAGCGGAGTAGGCGACTTTGGTAGAGAGACATGGCTCAATGGGGTAAAATAAGGCAAACGCTCGGGTAAATGTCTCGGTATTAGGTTCTTTCAAACCTTTATCTTAAAGCATATTTCAGTAAAGTCCCTGAGGACACTTGCCCTCATTGTAACGGACAGAGTTATTTCCGTGAGCTTACGGAAAACCCAATCGTTGAGGGGTAAAATACAAGGTAAAGGGATTAAACTTTAAGCCTTAAAAACCGAACCGCTAAGGACGGATTTTACGATCAATTGGGGTGTGAAAGGAGATTTACATTTCGTTACAATATAAACAAAGCTAAGGTGAAAGCTAATCGTTCACCGCTCACAAATTGGAGGTTAACCTCATGAATAATAACATCAGAGTGGGCAATTTATTCGGGATTCCTTTTTATATTAATCCTTCTTGGTTTCTCATTTTTGCATTAGTGACTTTAACCTATGGAGGACAACTGGCAACCTTTCCTCAGTTGAATGGATTGATGCCATGGTTTCTCGGATTTGTCGCCTCATTGCTGTTGTTTTCTTCGGTTGTTGCTCATGAATTAGGACATAGTTTTGTCGCGATTTCTCAAGGGGTAGGTGTCCGCTCGATTACCCTTTTTCTCTTTGGGGGATTAGCGAACTTAGAAAAAGAAGCAGAAACCCCGTTACAGTCTTTTTTGATTGCGATCGCAGGGCCAGCAGTCAGCTTTATCCTCTTCCTCATTTTCTGGTTAATTGGGATAAATGTATCTTTTTCAGCACCTTTAACAGCAATTTTATCTTTACTGGCTTCGATAAACTTAATTCTAGGTTTATTTAATCTCATTCCGGGACTGCCTTTAGATGGCGGAAATATCCTAAAATCTATTGTCTGGCAAGTAACGGGCAATCCTAATCAAGGCGTCATTTTTGCGAGTCGTGTTGGTCAAATTTTTGGTTGGATTGCGATTACAGTGGGGGGATTATCTATCCTCGGCATTAGTCAAATTGGTAATTTTTGGACTCTATTGATTGGCGTCTTCTTATTACAAAATGCGGGAATGTCCGCCCAATCTGCGAAGTTTCAAGAAACCCTTAAAGACTATACGGCTCAAGATGCAATTATTCCCGATAGTCCTGTTGTTTCAGGAGATTTAACGCTCAGAGAATTCGTCAATAACCATGTAATTGGTCAACGGGAATGGCAAAAATTCTTAGTCACGGATGAAGAAGATAAACTTTTAGGGACGTTAACCGTTAATGATTTAAAATCCATTTCTACGTCTCAATGGAATGAGGTGTTAGTGAAAGATTTAATTCAGGCTGAAAAGGGCTTAAAAACGGTGCCAGCGACTCAACCTTTATTAGAAGTTATTCAATTACTAGAATCTGAAAAAGTGCCTCAGCTAACGGTTTTAGGAGAGAATGGCATGGTCTTAGGTTTACTGGAAAAAGCCTCAGTTCTTCAGTTTCTCCAAAAACAAGTTCCTAGTGAAGCAACCCGTTAAGTAAAGCGGAATTCATAAATCTTGTCGGTGGGTTAGACCCACCTTTTTATTGATTAATTTAATGTTTTTATGAGGTTATGAATAATCCCATCTTTATTCTAAAGGTGATACAGTAATAAATGGCCGACTCATTTTTAGGGTGAACAGATGATAGAGGTCAAACACCTTAGCAAAACGTACGGATCAACGACTGCTATTCAAGATGTTGATTTTTCAGTAAAAACAGGAGAGATTTTAGGGTTTTTGGGACCAAACGGTGCAGGAAAAACCACCACGATGCGTATTTTAGCAGGATATTTACCTGCCACCACGGGAACGGCTACGATTGCTGGCTATGATGTCCATGAAAACTCAATGGAAGTCCGACGACGCATTGGTTATCTACCGGAAACCCCTCCTTTATATCCTGAGATGACGGTGGAGGGATTTTTAAACTTTGTCGCTCAAATTAAGGGCGTTTCTGCAGGGGATAGAGCAACTCGGATTAATTATGCCCTCAAAAGTTGCCAATTGCAAGATAAGCAAAAGGTGATTATTCGTAAACTTTCTAAAGGGTATAAACAACGGGTGGGTATTGCCCAAGCGATCGTCCACGATCCCCCTGCTATTATATTAGATGAACCGACGGTAGGACTAGATCCTAAGCAAATTATAGAAGTCCGAAATTTAATTCGCAATTTAGCAGGACAGCATACGATTATTCTCTCAACTCATATTTTACCTGAAGTCAGCATGACCTGCGATCGGGTGACAATTATTAACAAAGGGAAAGTAATAGCAATAGATACCCCAAATTCTTTAATGTCTCAACTTCAAGGAGAATTGGGGTACGATATCGAGGTTCAAGGGGAGATTGAGGGTCTTCAAACTCAATTAGAAGCCATTCAAGGGATTTCTCAAGTTAACATTAATGCTTTAATTGCTACCGATAAGATTTATCGAATTCGTTTGAACTTACAGAGAGATCAAATAGGCTCAGAAATTGCTAAAGTTATTCTAAATCAGGGACTAGAATTATTAGAAATGAAGCGCACCCGCCCAACGCTGGAGGATGTCTTTTTAGACTTAATTACGGATGAGCCTTTACTCATTACCCCTTAGCTATTATGCTAAAGTTTGACCAAGTGACTGTTATCTACTTATGATATTAATTAATAATCTTTTGGCTATTTTTCGCAAAGAAGTACAAAGTTACTTTTCTGCTCCTATTTCCTACATTATTGCAGCCGTTTTTTGGCTGATTGCTGGTATCTTTTTCAGCGTGTTACTTGATGGACTTATTCAAGATGTTGCGTTGCAAGAACAAATAGGAGGGGGAGTCGTATCAAGAGACATCGGAACAGAGTTTTTAGAAGGATTTTTAGGCTTATTAGTTTCTTTATTGTTAGTTCTTTTGCCAGCTTTATCTATGGGATTATATGCGGAAGAACGTAAACGAGGAACATTAGAATTATTAGCAACTTCTCCGATCACAAACTGGGTAGTAGCAGTGGGTAAATTGCTAGGGGTTATTACTTTTTTTACGGCATTAATGTTACCGCTAATCATTTATGAAACGATTGCCTTTAGTGCGGCCTCTCCTCCCCTTTCACTTCCGTTAATTCTCGTCTCCCATGCCGCTTTATTTTTATTAGTGACGGCTATCCTATCTTTAGGAATGTTTGTTTCTTCTTTAACGGATAGTGTAGTTTTAGCTTATATTGTTACTTTCGTTATGATCTTATTTCTGTGGATTATCGACGGCATTGCACAAAATCTTAGTGGAGTCTCTAAGAATATCATTGCCCATTTATCTTTACTTAATCATTATAATGATCTTGTTCGAGGAATTGTCCATCCCAGTAGTATCATCTTGTTTTTAAGTTACACTATTCTCGGTATCTTTTTAACCGCACAATCTATTGAATCTCTCAGATATCAACGTTCTTAATCTATGAAACTCAATTTAAACCTTAAACCCTATTTTAAATACTTATTTATTCCTGCTATTGTTTTATTAGTTGCGGGAGGAGTTGCCGGATTTTTAACCAAACAATGGACAGTTCTTTATTTGTCTCTAATTTTTATAGGAGAAACCTTATTTATTCTTTGGTTGATCTATTTGTTCGTCACCCATCGGAAATTTTGGCACAGGCGATCTACTCAAGCAGGAACAAATGCTTTAATCTCAACACTTTCCTTGATAATTATTTTAGGATTAATTAACTTTTTAGTTGTTCGTTATACGCAACCGATTGATCTTAGTGAGAATCAACTTTATACTCTTTCCCCTCAATCTCAGGAATTAGTCAAAAAACTCGATCAACCCCTAAAAATTTGGTTATTTGAGAAAGATCCCCATCCTAACGATAAAAAATTACTGGATAATTACCGTCGTTATAATTCTAACTTTTCCTACGAATATGTTGATCCTTCTGTTAAATTATCTATCGCTAAAGAATTTGATGTCAAAAATATTGGAGAAGTTCATTTTGAATATAAAAATAAAAAACAATTAGTGCAGAATTTAATCGAATTTAATCAAAAACAACCCCTTTCTGAAACAAAAATTACTAATGCCATTGAAAAAATTCAACGTAATTATACCCCAAGCGTTTATCTTTTACAAGGTCATGGAGAACTCTCTCTTTCCCCTCAAGAAGGCTCACTTTCTCAAGCAATTGATGCCTTAAAAGAAAAAGGATTTAAGATAGAACCGCTTAATATATCCCAAACATCTATTATTCCAAAAGATGCAGATGCGATTATTCTAGCCAGTCCAAAAAGTGAATTATTTCCTCAAGAATTAACTTTATTAGAGCAGTATTCCGAGCAAGGAGGAAATCTGTTATTAATGATTGATCCCAATACTGAACCTAAATTAGAAAGTCTTTTGAAAGATTGGGGAGTAGAATTAGACCCAAGAATTGTGATTGACGCATCAGGAAGAGGCGAAGCATTAGGATTTGGTCCAGCAACTATTGTCATTACTAATTACGGCGATCATCCTATTACCAAAGAATTGAAAGAACGTTATAGTATTTATCCGTTAACTCGTCCAATTGGCACTTTTCAAAAGGAAGATATTGAAGCAGTTTCTTTGGTGGTAACCGATGAACGAATGTGGGGAGAAAGTAATCTAGAATCACCGGAAATTATCTTTGATCCTGAAACAGATATTGCAGGACCTTTTGATATCGGTGTTGCCTTAAAGCGAACGATAAAGCCGAAAGATAATCAAGATAAATTCCTTGAAGCGAAAATGGTTATTTTTGGCAATTCGACATTTGCCACTGATGGATGGTTTAATGAACAATTTAACGAAGATGTCTTTCTCAATTCCGTTCAATGGTTAGTCAATCAGACAGAAGATGCCTTATCCATTCGTCCTAAAGAACGGGAAAATCGTCGCATTAGTTTAACCCCCCTAAAAGCGAGTATTATCGCTTGGATGGCTTTGCTAATTATGCCGATTTTAGGGTTAGGAATGGCAGGTTTTGTCTGGTGGAAAAGAAGGTAAAATAAAGTTTAAATCATTAACCAAGATAGAAAAATGAAATTACCAAAAACAACAATGGGTTTATTAATCTCTGCTATCCTTTTAAGCATAGGAGTATCTTGGTATGAATTTCAAGGAAAAGAAAGACAAGAGGAGGTTAAAAAAAATGAACAAAAAATTTTTGAGTTTGAAGAGGAAGATATTCAAAAATTAACCCTTATTCAGAATAAAGATATTCTACAATTTGAACGCACCAATAATCCAGAAAGACCGTGGAAAATGACTCAGCCTCAATCAACGACAGCAAATGATGCAGTGGTCGCTTTTTTGTTAAACTTATTAGTCGAAGGTACAAGCGATCGCCGTTTTACAGTTCCTGCCTCTCAACTCAAAGAATATGGTCTAGAAAAGCCCTTTGCTACAATTATTGTTGACTTAAAAAACCTAAAAACTCATCAATTACAATTAGGATTACCGAATTATCAAGACCAATTAATTTATGCTAAAGTTGCTGACAGAAAACAACCTGAAGCAGAAATCCTCTTGGTATCTAAAGATTTTCAATTTGCCTTAGATAGAGAATTAAAGGAATGGCAAGATCATACAGATACAGGCGAAAGACAGAACGAAAAATAAAAAACTATGTTGAAAGTATAAATTTATAATTGTAACGATAACCTAAGCAAAAATAACAGTACGATTTCCATAAACTAAGACCCGATTTTCTAAGTGTAATCGAACAGCTCTTGCTAAAACCACTCTTTCTAAATCTTTGCCTTTACGAATTAAGTCTTCTACGGTATCTCTATGGCTAATTCTAACAACATCCTGCTCAATAATCGGTCCTTGATCTAAATCAGAGGTTACATAATGGGAGGTTGCTCCGATAATTTTAACTCCTCTTTCATACGCTTGATGATAAGGTTTTGCTCCTGCAAAAGCCGGTAAAAAGGAATGATGAATATTAATAATACTAGGGAAAAACTGCACAAATTCTGGAGATAAAATCTGCATATATTTGGCCAAAACCACTAAATCAATCCCCTGTTCTTTCAATACTTCTAACTGTTTGGACTCCTGCTGAGTTTTATTCTCTTTGGTGATTGGGATATGATGGAAATCAATACTAAATTGTTCTGCAATGGGTTGAAGCGTCAGATGATTACTAATTATTAAAGGAATCTCTGCTCGTAACTCTTTTCGTTGCCATCTCCATAATAAATCCAGTAAACAATGATCTTGTTTCGTCACCCAAATTGCAATTCGAGGGAGCGTGTTTGAAAAATGAATCGTCCAATTTGCTGATAAGGGTTTTGCAATAGCCGCAAAGGCAGGAGCAATTAAATTAGGTTCTAAATTAAAGCCTTCTAGTTGCCATTCAATGCGATTTAAAAATAACTCTGCTGAGAAGTCAGTATGTTGATCGGCATGAATAATATTGCCCCCATTTGCATAAATAAAGTTGGCAATTTTTGCAACTAAACCTTTTTGATCAGGACAGGAAATTAAGAGGGTTGCCGTAGGACAGTTCATAGAGAAATTGTAGAGAAAATCTTTATTTTATTCTAATAGATTCATCTATAACAGAATAAGCTTCATTCTTTTTTAGGGTATTGGCTAATAACGGACTTAACAATAGAATTAATAACATTCGAGTCATTTGCATCGTCATTACTAACCCCGTGTCACCTTGTAAATTAATTGCCGTTGCCATCATCGCTGAGATTCCCCCCGGCGTTGAGCCTAAAATAGCAGTCATAGTATCAATATGAGTAATAAGGTGAAAAAGGTAACCTGCTCCTAAACAACTCAAAATTAAGACGATAATTAAGCAAAATTCAATTAAAACAACTTTCAATAACTTCTGAACTGTTTGGAAGTTCACCTTTAAACCAATAGATAATCCGAGTAGAATTAACCCTATAATAAAAAGGGGTTGAGGAACGTAGAAATATTGAGGAAATAGCCAAAAAACAGTTAACCCGACCATAAAAGGACCGAGAAATAAACCAGAAGGTAATTTTAACCCCTTCCCTAGCCAAACTCCAAGTCCACAACAGCCTGCCACCAGCATTAAATCTAAACTAAGGGGTAGATAAGAAGAGCTAGCATAAGTCAGAACGCTACTTAACCCATCAGAAGCATCAAAAGGGAATAAAAAGCTAACTAATAGGGGAATGAGCAAAGCAACAAGCACCACGCGCAACGATTGGAGAAGAGCAACCACCATCGCATCAGCTTCCATTTCTTCACTCATCGCCACAATACTGGCACTTGCCCCCGGAATAGAAGCCAAAAATCCTGTTTTTTTGTCAATTCCCGCTAAACGATGCAAAAAATAACCATTTAATAAACTCATACCTCCTGTTACGCAAATACAGAGGGTTAAAGGTAAAGCATAGTGCTTAGCTAATATCAAGCTTTGAGGCGAAAAACGGGTTGCCGTGGCAATCGCAATAATTGCCTGACTCGAAGTAAATAAAATCGGGGGAAACGGTTGGGGATTACGTTGCACCAAAACAGAAAGACTACCAGCTAAAATTGCCCCCAATAACCAACCTACGGGAATCTGAATTTGATTAAGGCAAAAACCCAAAATTAAGGCAAATAATAGCTGAAAAATAGGTGTTTTAAGGGAAAAGAGTGAACTAAAGCGAGCGTCATTCCCTAAAAGAGGAAATTGAATCGGATTAAAGGGTTTCCAAAGCACAGATTTTAGAGGAGAATTTAACCAAAATTTAATCTTTTGTCCTTAATCTTAACAGGTTTTGTCGGGACTGAGGATTGATTGATACGGTATCATTAAAGATTGTGTGCCAAACGCAGAGCAGTAACGACAACCGATCATGACTTTAGCAATGACACTTAAACAACTCGATGATCAACTTTCCAAGCGATTTATTGCCCTTGATCCGGGGGGATATTTTATTATTTATATTGAGCGAGAGGCTCAATTAATTTGTGCCAAACATTATACTAATATTATTAATAAAAAAGGGTTGGCGGTTGATCCTGAAACGGGAAAAGTAATTGCCGTTAAAGGTAAAGTAGAACGCACTGCAACCACCCTTTATCAAGGAAGAACAGCCAAAGAATTAGCGATTAAAGTATTTGAAGAAATCAAACCCTGTCCTGTTACAATGTTAGATCATGCCGCTTATTTAGGGCGAGAATTTGTCCGTGCTGAACAGGCATTAATTTCAGGGGAAAACTATATTCAAGATTAATTATCTTACGTGCAAACATGGAGATTATTAAAGTTACTTTAGACAATTTCTCGGAATGGATTGATCTTGCCTTAAAGTTGTGGCCAGATACTTCGATGCAAGAAATGGAGGAAAGTCTCAGAAAGATCCTTCAATCTTCTCGTGAAGCAGGATTTTTGATTAAAAACGAGCAGGAAAATGTCATGGGATTTATTAATCTTTCTTTGCGATATGACTATGTCTCAGGAGCAACGCAAAGTCCTGTTGCTTATATTGAAGGAATTTATGTTAAAGAGCAGTATCGTCATCAAGGAGTAGGGCAACAATTAATCCAATTTGCTCAACAATGGGGCATTGAACAAGGCTGTATTGAATTAGCATCTGATGCTTTGATTGAAAACATCATCAGTTACGAATTTCACCTCAAAATGGGATTTCAAGAAGTCGAGAGAATTGTTACCTTTATTAAATCGATATAATTTTTTTCTGATTTAACAACGACCGACGAAAGGTAAAACAAGACCTAATAAATCGTATAATTTCCAAACAATCAGAGGCGTTGCAGCTGTCCAAAAAAGAGCATTGAATAAAGCAATTCGACCCGATAAATTCATCGGTAATCGCAAGAATTTTTGTAAAATCCAACGGTCTAAAGGCATCACTAAAAGCCACATAAAAGCAATCCATGCCAACCCTAACCAAAAGAGAAGCCAACGCCAATTATTATTAAAATTATTAAAAGCCTTTTGAGTAAATAATTGTTCTAATTGATTGACCTCTCCTGATAAATAATAGCCTCCTGTCGCAAAAGTCGCCGCTTGAATAAGGGGAGCATTTTTGCCAATAATAATACTATTAATCTTAACCCCTTTTGCCTTAGCATCCGCAATAACAAGAGGATTAACAGATACTTCGCCATCAGTAACAATTAATAATTCGCGACAGCGATCGCCCACTTTAGATAACGCTAATGTTCCCTCTTGAATGGCTAAATCTAAATTCGTTCCACCTCCAATAATATTGGGTAAATCGGGATTTAAAGACTGACTTAATTCTTGAGAAACCTGTTGTGAATTATCACTAAAAGACGGTGTTAATGGACGAATGCCGTCGGCAAAGCCAAACACTTGAACTTGATTAGGTTGACGCAAAATATCCGAATTATTTTTTGATAAATAAGCTTGAACCGCCTCAATTTCTTTGGCCATAATACTATTAGGCTCGTTAAATTGCGTCTGATAAGTGCTACTACTCAAATCTAAAGCGATCGCCACAGCAACGGAAGGACGACCAATTCCTAGCAACCAAAACAATAAGGCACAAGCCAGAAAGATACCCAATAGGATAAGGGGAATTTGAAATAGGGGAGACAAGGAAAGTGGACGACGGTAAGAACGCACAGAATCCCTCTAGAATGCAAAGAACTAGCCTATTTTAGCGTAGAGAAAGCAATGGTTTAAAATAGAAAGGAAAACTTTACCAAAAAACCTTTATACTCCTCATGCTAGACGATTTATCGACCCAACTATATTTACTTGAACAATACGCCAATCAACTGGTCGCCTCTCAATTATCCCATTTAAGCATTATTAGCTTGGGAATTATCTTTTTCGCAGGATTATTCACCAGTTTGACCCCCTGTATGTTGTCCATGCTTCCAATTACCATTGGTTACATTGGTGGATACGAAAATCAAGGCCGTATTCACAGTCTAATTCAATCGCTGTGGTTTGCCTTGGGATTAGCGACAACATTGGCTACTTTAGGAATTTTTGCCGCCTCCCTTGGCAAGGTTTATGGTCAAATTGGTGTAGGCTTACCGATTGTAGTGAGTATTTTTGCAATTTTAATGGGTTTAAATCTATTAGAAGTCATTAATTTACGTTTTCCTTCAATGGGTACAACGGATTGGATTAACGATCAATTTCCTGACAGTTTGCGTTCTTATTTAATTGGGTTAACCTTTGGTTTAGTGGCTTCTCCCTGTAGTACCCCAGTTTTAGCAACGTTACTTGCTTGGGTAGCGAATACGAAAAGTTTAATATTAGGGGGCGGATTATTGTTAGCTTATACGGTGGGATATGTCTCCCCTTTAATCTTGGCAGGAATCTTTACATCTTCTTTAAAAAAGTTATTAGAATTACGTCGTTGGTCAGGTTGGATTAATATTACCAGTGGGGTTTTATTAATTGGGTTTGGTGTGTTTTCCTTGTTAAATCGATTACCCTTACAGCGATTTTGAATGAAGCGATATCCCTCTTTCATCAGACTAGGCGAGGTAAAATATGGTTAAGCTTCGTCCTCCTCGATTAACGGTAAAATGTGTCGATACTTACTGTAAACTCTACAGAGATTTATTTGTAGAAGTGAGAGCCTATGAAGCCTTTAAATATCTTCATGTAGGAATAATAAGTGATATAAGAAGGAAAACTTTACTAGCGATCGCCTTGGCGACAGGGTTAAAAAATGGGTAGTCGTGCATAGTAATGATAAAGGAGAGCGAACTACTATCAAAACAAGAATTTATGCTTTGTTCTAATTGTCAAGCTAAAGCTATCATTAAAAATGGACATAGTTATTACGGCAAACAACGTTTTAAGTGTAACGACTGTGGACGACAGTTTGTTGAAGCTATCTAGAAAAATCACCATATCTAGCCCTTTTTCTTTTTGGTATTTTTCAGCTTTATCTGCTTCTTTATTCAAAATTATTACTAAACTTTCTTTTTTGAAGCTGCCGATTGACAAAGCATAATTAAAACTTTTATTGGGTTCATGTATTCCTCATATATTTAGTCGTTTTCCTTTCTTTTTGCTCTGTGGTATGACTTTCTGTTTTCTGACTTTTATATTTATCTAAGTAAAACTGACCGGACTCCAGAGACTAAACCCTGCTTCATCCCAGTATTTTAGCCTTATTCTCTCCCTTGCCGAAGCCAAGCGCAGTATTTCTAGATCTACTTTTTGGGCTTCTTTTTGTTGAGGAGATGGATGAATTTTTGTACTCACTTTTGTTCGTTTCCCTTTCCAGCCCTTTTTTTAAGAATCTTACGGATTCTTCCCGAAGTTAATTTAACTTTTCGTTCTTTTTCTAAGAGATTAGCTAACTGTTTACTATGATAAGTTCTTTCCTCTTTTTC
>JBGTGT010000048.1:0-7705 GCA_041746575.1 Microcystaceae cyanobacterium | reverse complement strand
TTATCACCCATTGAATTATGTTGGTCAAAGATAAAAGAGATTCTTCGTTCGGCTAAAGCTCGCACAGAAAATGCTCTTAATGTTGCCATTACTTATGCTATTAATGCTATTTCTGAGGATGATGCTATCAATTGGTTTCGCTATTGTGGTCTCTTTGCTGAGTCAATTCGATGATCTATGATTGTAGCTTAACTGGTCTCAAATTGCTGTAAATAGACGCTAGTTTAAAGCTGATGGAGCAATTTTCCCTAGCGCCTGCGAGACAAAGCCGCGAAGAAAAGCCATTCGTTGATTTTCATTAAAAATTTGTTGCAAATTTTCTTTTAGTCGTTGTAGATTGAATTTACCGTCGGTTTCTACACTCAATTCCTGTTCTTGGAAATATTCAATTAAGCTTAATGCCGCAATGCGAGTCAGATAAGCGGCACTTATTCCCTGAATCACCCCACCCGCTAAATAAGTCATGGTATGACTTTTCAGTAGCGAACCGATGGTTTGGGTTGAAAATTCTACTAAGCCTAATTTTAGCATTAGTTTTGCGATTTCCCCCGAAACGGTTTGTGCTTGAGATAAGGAGAAAGATTGATGATAGACTTTACCCAAATCCATGATCATTTGCCCATTAATCGCCGCCGTTGCCAATAAATCAAGGCTAGGGAGGGGATTAGCGATCGCCATTGTTCCCGCAATCCATTGATAATTTTCGATGATGGGTAAGGCTTTCTCCCGTCGAAGGTGATTCAATTGATTTTTTGCTTGGTGTTGCAGTTGATTTGCCGCTCGCCAAACTCGTCCTAGAAGCAAATCCGAGCGATTTTCCTTTAAGATAGTCGTCAAAGTGGCAATCAGATGGTTTAAGTCCGGTTCTTGTTGTTCTAAGGCTTCTGTCATTTGTCCTTCGCTATCGTAGCGTCTGACGGTGATAGGACTCGGATTCAAGGCAACGGGAATGACTTCTGCCTCAGATAAAATACTGTCGACCCGTTTGCGTAACATTTGCACAATTAACGCTCTATCTTCGGGAATATGACAATCTTGTTTATTAAATAATAATAACGGTTGCTGATAGTTGACATGAAATTGTTGTAACGCTTGCCATTCGGTTTCGGTTAAATCGCCATTCGTGAGAAAAATGACTAAGTCAGCAATTTGAAGATTGTCAAAGCCAGTTTGATTGAGTTCAGTAAATAAAGCCTCTGTATCAATAACTTGCACATTTTCCCCTAAATTATGCGTATCTAGTTGATTTTTGAGGGTACTTTTACCTGTGTTTTTACCGCCAGCGATCGCAAGAGTAACGGGATAATCTTCCCCTCCTTGGGGGAGGACATCGAGTTGAGATTGAAGGGGAGTGATATCAAAATCGGGAGCTTCTTTGGCAAGAATATCAAGCGTTTTTTGAGCTTTTTCGATGGCTTTTGTGACCTTATCTTGAGTAATTGGCGATACAGGCTTTAAAATTTCAGATTGATCGCTTTTCGGTCGTAACCACCAGAATCCAGAACCGAGAGCGATCGCCATCCATAAGCCCCATTCTCCCATTTCTGAGAAGTTTTGGTGCAAACTTTGCCATCCCCAAAGAACCACAGATAAGCCAATACCAGCCACTAAAATCGGTTTACGCATCACCAATGTCATTGCTTTTTCCCTCAAAATACTGCCCTTGGCCTTATTTTAGTCCTTTATATTGCGCCTAATCTCAGCGAGGCACGGTTTTAAATTTTAGATTAACCCCTAAATAAAGCGGCAAAAACCTAAAACTCGCCTAAAATTTTGACCTCTGGCTTTAATAACACATTCCAATTTGATTCTACCTTTTCTTGAACATGTTCAATTAAACGAAAAATATCACTGGCTTTCGCTTTCCCACAATTGACAATAAAGTTGGCATGACGGGGTGATACCATCGCATCGCCAATTTGATAGCCTTTTAGCCCTATTTGTTCAATGAGCCAGCCTGCCGCTTGGGGATAGGGATTACGGAAAACACTGCCGCAACTGGGCTTATCATAGGGTTGGGTACTTTTGCGGTGATTGAAATGACCGTTACTGGTTTCTCTAATAATTTTGGGATCAAAACCCCTTTCCAATTGAAAAGTCGCTTCTAACACCAATTTTTGTTGTCCTTGTAGGTTTGATTTGCGATAACTGTAGTTTAAATCCTCTTTCCTCAAGATTTGCACCGTTCCATCGGCGGACATAATGACCGCACTGACGAGGGCATCTTCGGTACATTGCTGATGCGCCCCTGCATTCATCACGACTGCTCCGCCCACCGTTCCCGGAATACCGACTGCCCATTCCAAGCCTTTCCAGCCCCTTTTAGCGGCTTTCCAAGCAATTCGCTGGATTGATTCTCCTGCAGCCGCAGTAATTTGCCCTTTTTCTTCATCAAAAGACGCATAACGTAAGTGGCGGGTACTCAATACCAAACCGGCAATGCCGCTATCGCTCACCAGTAAATTTGATCCCCATCCTAAGAGGGTTAAGGGTAACCCTTCTTGTTGTAACCATTCAAAAAGGGCGGGTAAGCAGTCATGATCTGAGGGAGCGATAAACCATTGCGCTGCCCCGCCCACGCGGTAGGATGTCATCGGGGCAAGGAAAACGTGGGGTAAAATAATTTGATTCGTTCCGAGTAAAGGGATAGCAGAAGGAGGCATGGGTGGTAAGTAGGATTGCGTTGGGCTGATCAGGGGTGGCGTCGAAAGGGTAACAGTTATGGCATCCCCCATTAAGTTTTTTGACTAATTAAAGGGCTTGAGCCAAAATAATGGCAAGGATTTTCCTTCTTTACCCTACGTTCAGTTAGATCATCCTGCTTGGGCTAAATTTAGCACACAGGCATTGGTATAAGCGAGAATCGTTTCAGGGATTTTTTGATTGAGGTTTCCGGCACCTAAAAAGAGAGTCAAGTCACCGGTTTCTAGGATTTCGGCCAAAAATTCAGGCAATTCACTTAAAGAGGGCTGATAATAGACTTTTTCGTGATTTTCTCGAATCGCATCAGCAACCACTTGCCCCGATAATTGATGAGGGTTGCTTTCACTCGCCCCATAGATGTCGGTAATCACCACTAAATCCGCGTCTTTAAAGGCAGTCGCAAATTCTGCTAAGAAAGCGGTAGTACGAGTATAACGATGGGGTTGAAAAATGGCAATGATTCTGGAAAATTCACTATTTTGTAGCTTTTGACGAGCTGAAGCCAGAGTAACTTCTAATTCGGTGGGATGATGAGCATAATCGTCAATAAAGGTCACCCCATGACTTTCCCCACGCCATTCAAAGCGTCGCTTAGCTCCGGTAAAGGTGGTCATGCCTTGAGCAATGAGGTTGAAATCTAATCCTAACTGCCGAGCAACAGCGATCGCCGCTAAAGCATTACTAATGTTGTGATCTCCCAGTAATTTAAGCTCAATCGTGCCTAACTTTTGTCCGTTTTCCCAGATATCTGCTTGACTGCCTTTGCCATGGTAACGAATATTTTGGGCAAGGTAATCAGCATGACTAGCGGGGTTTAAACTATAAGTAATATCGGGCTTAAACGATTGGCGCACGGTGTCGCAATCGACGCATCCGATTAAAGTTTCGCTATTATCAACAAACGTTCGGAAAATATCGACTACTTGGCCTAAATTGTCGTAGTGATCGGGATGATCCAGTTCTATATTGGTGATAATACCTATTTTAGGGCAGTGTTTGACCAAAGAGCCGTCTGATTCATCGGCTTCTGCCACCATGTATTGACTTTTTCCTAAATAAGCATTTCCGGCGATCCCTTCAATTTCTCCTCCGATAATGACGGTCGGATCTATTCCTGCTTGGAGTAACACATGACTAATTAGACTACTGGTGGTGGTTTTTCCATGAGTCCCTGCTACGGCAATGCTGTGGTAATCTTTGATTAATGCCGCTAAGATATCAGATCGATGATAAATTGGGCAATTGGAAGCAAGTGCGGCTTGATATTCTTCATTTTCCCTACTAATCGCCGTAGAAACGACGACTTGAGGGACAAAGTTTTGCTCTTGAGTCAATAAGGTTAAATTATGGGCGGTTTGTTCTTTGAATACCCTAACGTTAAGAGATTCTAACCGCTCGGTAATATGGCTTTTTTTTAAATCTGAGCCTGATACAGGAATCTGTCGTTTGGCCAAAATGTATGCCAATGCTGACATCCCAATGCCACCTATCCCCAGAAAATGAAAAGGTCGCCCCTTAAAATCAACCGTGTTCACCGTTTTACACTCCTCACCACAACACAAAAATAAGCTAACTGGCTTTATGATAAGGGTTATGATACCAAAAATCCGAGAAATTGGTCATCCCTTTTTCTTCTTATATGAATACTCGATTTCCAAAAAAGTTTCTGAACCCTCAAAGGTTATCGGGTTATCAGTAACGATTCTGAGGCTTGTCTCTACTGTCAGTGAATTAACCCTCGTCGACCGAAAAAACGAACATTGTCTTAATATTAAATTTACGGGTTGTTAAAAGTTAAGGCTTTCCCCCTAATATCTAAATGTAACTGTCCTTTTTCGTAAGCCACTTTTCCCTCCACAATCGTATAAACTGGCCATCCCGTTAAATGCCAACCTTCAAACGGACTCCAACCACATTTGCTTAATATTTCTTTTTTTAAAACCGGACGATATTTTTGTAAATCTACTAACACTAAATCTGCATCATATCCGACTTTAATTAATCCTTTATTCGGGATTTGGTATCCTTTTGCCACTGCAGTAGACATCCAATGAGAAACCTGTGCAACAGTGCATTTGCCCTGTATAGCTTGCGTTAACATCAAAGGCAAAGCGGTCTCTACCCCCGGCATTCCCGACGGAGACTGGGGATAATCTTGTTGTTTTTCTGCTAAAGTATGAGGCGCATGATCGGTGGCAATAAAATCAATGACTCCATCCAATAATGCTTGCCACAGAATTTCGTTGTTTTGCGGCGATCGCAAGGGAGGATTCATTTGAGCTAATGTGCCAATTTGACCATAAGCTTCAGTATTGAGTAGCAAGTGTTGGGGTGTTACTTCTGCCGTTACCCAAGGCGGTTTTTCTTGTCTTAAATAGTCTGCTTCAATTCCTGTAGATAAGTGCAAAATATGCAGACGACGCTGATACTTCTTCGACAATTTCATCGCTAGTTTGGTTGCATTTAAAGCCGCCGTTTCATCTTGAATCTCAGAATGGATAGCGGGATCTGTAATCCCTTCAAATTGCTTGCGTCTTTCAATGATTCGAGCTTGATCTTCGGCATGAACAGCAATTAAACGGCTTCCTTCAGCAAAAATCGGCTCTAATTCCTGTTCCCTGCTGACTAATAACGCCCCGTGCGCTGAACCCATAAATATCTTAATACCGCAAGCAGGAGAGGCGGTCAGTAAATCTGGCAAATTTTCTGGGGTTGCGCCGATAAAGAAACCGTAATTCACCAAACATTTCTGAGAAGCACGGTGCAACTTATCATCTAATATCTCTTGAGTGGTGGTTAGAGGGCGCGTATTAGGCATTTCTAGAAAAGAGGTGACTCCTCCTCTAGCACAGGCACAAGAGGCCGTAAAAAGGTCTTCTTTGTGTTCTAACCCCGGCTCTCGGAAATGGACTTGAGGGTCAATTACCCCCGGCAACAAAGTTAATCCGCTCGCGTCTATGATGAAAGTGTCTTCGGGTACGAGAATTTCCGGCGCAATTTGCTCAATCGTTTTTCCCCGAACCTGTACATCTCCCCGTAAAAAAGTCCCATCGGGTTGCAAAATCTGAGCTTGACGAATAAGGAACTGGTGAGTAACCGTCATGAAACGCTAAAATCATAATCATCCTTCTAATCATCTTAGGGGTAAACCTCGTTAAACTGTTAAAGACAAAGATTTGTAAAGTTAACGGTTTGATGTTCTTCCGTCCCATCTTTTGTAATGGTAATTAAGCACTATGACGCGAAGCCTTAATAAGAAATACAAGACAAAAACGACTCCTGAACCTGAAAATCCCTTAGTTGAATTGGCTAAAACCTTTATCATGGCTGGACTCTTGGCCTTCGGGATTCGTACCTTTGTCGCAGAGGCGCGCTATATTCCTTCTTCGTCGATGGAACCGACCTTGCAAATTAATGATCGCCTCATTATTGAAAAAATCAGTTATCATTTTCAAGATCCAGAAAGGGGAGATGTAGTCGTTTTTAATCCCACTCAGACCTTAAAAGCGCAAAATTTTAATGATGCTTTTATTAAGCGGGTTATCGGTACACCGGGCGATAAAGTAGAAGTTAAGGCAGGCCACGTTTATGTCAATAATCAGCTCATTCAAGAAGATTATATTGCTCAACCGCCTGATTATGAATTCGGTCCGGCAACCGTACCCGAGGGAAATTATCTTGTCTTAGGAGATAACCGTAATAATAGTTATGATTCACACTATTGGGGTTATGTTCCTAAACAAAATTTGATTGGACGTGCCTTTGTGCGTTTTTGGCCAGTTGACCGTATGGGAGCAATAAATGAACCTTCTGATCATCAGTCGGAAACGGACGCACCATTGCTAAAAACTGAGCCAGCTACCCCATAAACTCATCTTCAAAGCGAGTAAGCGGAAAACTTTAGGATTTAGAGAGGCACGATCATCCAGAAAAAAAATCCTGCGAGTCGTGTATAATTATAGATTGTGTGTCTACTCCTGCTCGGACCAGGTAAGGGCAACGAAATGCGGTATCAATCTTGACACTGCTACCTGTACGGCACTTTATTCGGATAAGTTAACACGATGAGTTACGCAATTATTGAAGCTAGTGGAAAACAGCTGCGGGTCGAACCCGGACGCTTCTATGATATCAATTTCTTAGGGTCTGATCCCGATGACGCCTATACGATTGATAAGGTTTTGTTGGTGAATAATGAAGATGACATCACCATCGGTCAACCTTACATCGAGGGAGCAACGGTAGAAGGAACGATTATAAAGCATTGGCGAGGACGGAAGGTTCTTGTTTATAAAATGAGACCTAAGAAAAAAACCCGTAAAAAACGGGGACATCGCCAAGAATTAACTCGTTTGATGATTAATTCCATTAAAATTAACGGTGCAGAAATTACGCCCTCCGATTCTGCGACGGAAGAATAAAAGCTGCAATTTTGACCCAAATTATCACCATTCGCTGTTAGGAGAGAAAAATGGCACATAAGAAAGGAACAGGCAGTACCCGCAACGGCCGCGACTCGAGAGCGCAACGCTTAGGCGTAAAACGCTACGGTGGCCAAGTTGTTAAGGCGGGTAATATTTTGATTCGTCAACGAGGCACTCGGGTTCATCCGGGCAATAACGTCGGACGGGGCAATGATGACACCCTTTTTGCTCTGATTGATGGCATCGTCAAGTTTGAGTATAAAACAAAAAGTCGCCGAAAAGTAAGCGTTTATCCTTTAGAGGAAGCAACCGCTAATTAATTAAATATCATTTTTTTCATCGTTAAGCTCATCTTTCGGTAAAGGTGAGTTTTTTTTATTTTTGTATCAGTATCCATTAAGAAAACAGAGTTTTATGAATGAAGTAAAAATGATTAATTAACCTGAGTTCGGGTTAAGCAAAAGTCGGTAAAACCCACTCTAACTCAAGAGAAGGTTTTTTGGGCTGATGGCAATAAGCAATTAAACCACACAGAAGATTGACGCAGAAATTGACGGGACTCCTGTGGCGAGAATGTT
>JBGTGT010000047.1:0-28548 GCA_041746575.1 Microcystaceae cyanobacterium | reverse complement strand
TTGCTGGAATGATTTAAGGCTATTACTCCATAGGCACAGAGCTTCTAGCTCCTCTCCACTAAGAAACAAATTCAGAGATTCTTGTTTCATCCCTTCCTGGGCTTACTTTTACTCCTTTATTCTATCTACAACTGTAGAGATTAGGAACTTCTAATTCTCTGGCCACTTCAACAATCACAGCCTTGCCTAAATAATCCTGTTGATCTGGCCGTAAAATTACCACTAAACTATTGGATAAACCAATCGAAAGTAAGGTTTCTTCATTTAATTCAGGATGGGTATCCACAAATAAATAATCTAATTGGAATTCTTCGCTAACTTCATAAAAGCCCCGTTGCAGTAATTCGACATCGTAACCTTCACTTAAAATCGTCGCAATATCTTCACTTTTCATACTCGAAGGAATCAGGAAAATTTTACCTCCTTTTTGTGTCGTTGAACCTTCTTTACAATACATCGCTAACATCATAGGCAATTTGACTCGCTTGACAGTTATTATCCCATAAATAATCATTAAGGGTTTTGTGTATTTTCGTCTCGTCTAGGCGAAATAAAATATGAATACCGGGAGATTGAATATCAGTATCCACGATGCCAACTCGTTTTCCTTCTAACGCCTTGGTGGTAGCTAAATTAGCAGTAAGATTGGATTTGCCCGTTCCACCTCGCTAAGAATGAATAGAGACAATCTGCGTCATAGGGTTTCGTCACTCTGTTGCAATCTTTTTCTATTGTGACTCGATGAGGCGTCAAAATCATCTCATTCGTAGGGTACTGATTTTGTTTTTACATTTCTTCATTATTTTCTCCTATGCTTACCCTTTATTACCAAGACTTATCAATAAGCAAGAGCCATTAGTTTTCTGATCAGCAAATACCTCATGAGTTAAGAGAGAGATTTTGTCCACTTGACAAGCAAGCACACATCGGTATAACAGGGAAAAAAGAGGGAATATCTTCAATAATCTTAATAAAATTAATAGGCTAAAATTTTAATTAGTTCTGATAAGATAATGGAGCATATTGAAAAATATTCTCAATAAATAATTGAATGGAGGCAAATCAATGGTACAAAATGCCCAATCTCCCCCTCAATCTTTTCCGAGACAGCTAGACATTGCTCAAGTCTGTATTTATGGTTTGAGCTTTTTATCGGCGGGATTATTCCTATTTTTACCCTTTGTCAATCTTTTGCACCCAAGTCCTTGGCAACGCTGGATGGGAACGGTGCATGGGTTGGCTTCTATGATGGCACTGGTGGTCATTGTTTATGCAGGACATTTAGCCTTTCCCTTATTGCGAGGATCTGCTCAAATTTTACCGCAAATGCGCACTTTAACCTTTTGGTCGTCTATTTTAGCTTTCTTAGCTATTGCATCGGGCAATTTGGCTTATATGCGTTATCGTGCCGGTCTGGAATATGGAGGAGCAAGAGCGTGGCTAAAAGAAAATTCTCCGCTTGGACAGTATATTTTCATGGAATATCATGAATTTAGCGTATTGTTTACTATTCCCCTTGCTGTAGCTTCTGCTTGGGTCTTATGGCGGTATGGGGATTCCATTTTAGACAAAAAAAATCGCCCCGTTCTCACTGCCACCTGTTTTGCTTTGATAGCCATGATGTTTTTTGCCATGGGGGGATTAGTGAGCGGTTTAGGTGTTGCCAAAATTCGTGCCTTATAACTGTTTGACCCTTTTAAATTGGAGAATTTGACAATGAATCAACCGATAAGCCCCCCTAAAGATCCCTTTGCGCCGCAAGATCCTTGGTACGGTCAAATGTGGTGCATCCTCAAACAATTTCCCTCCTTTTTGCACCAAGGCAGTCAAAACCCGCCCACGATGTCAGGAGAAGCGGCCGCCGCCTTTCTTAGTGCCGCCATCGGCTCAGTTACCATGATGATTGCCCATCACCTCTCGGACGCAGACACAACCAAAATCCTCGAGCAAAAATTACTGGCTTTAGGAAGCTGGATCCCGGGAGCGAATAACACTGATCCATTATGGGGCAATATTGGCAGTTATACCGGTAAAGAAACTATTTTACTCATTGCTTGGCTAGTTAGCTGGATTATTCTTCATTTTTGCTTAAAAGATCGTCAAGTAAAAACCGCCACCCTTTTTGTTGGGATGATTGGCTTATTGGCACTGGCTACGGCCATGTGTTGGCATCCTCTATTTCCCTATTTCCCCTTAGTTTAAAAGGAAAATTCTGATTTTATGTCCATTGTAACTAATAAGTCTATCTCCCATTCTCAGACTATGCCAGCGAAACAATTGCACAAAATTGTGTTTGGCTTATTGGGGGTATTCAGTCTCTTTGCGTTCAGTTATCCCTTGGCAATGTTGCGAGTGAGCCAGATGGAGAAATTTCGTTCTTTTGAATTTCATGGCAAATCTTTAACGTTAGAATATCAGCTCATGCCCGAAAACGCTCAAAAATAATCAGACGCACGCCGATAGTATTTTTGGTTAGTCCTATTTAACCATAGCGATCGCAGTTCCTCTCAAACAGGGGGACTGAATTTTTTTGAGCTTATTTTCGCGGAAATTAACCCTATCTGCTTATCTTGACAAGGACTGGCGTTTTCTTCTAAGATAACAGTATCCCCCCTAGGGGGATAGGCGTAAACTCAAAAGTTTGCGATAAGTAAAGAATAGTAAAGATTCTTAAAAAAACATTGTTTAATCATCCTCTCATTCCTACCCCTTTATCAGTTGCGGCCACTTGTCAAAGTAAAGTTGCCGGAATTCCCGCCTATTGGCTCAAATGGACTCAAAATCAGCGCCAAGCCATTTCAGTCTTTTTAGTGTCTAGCTTTTTAGTCTCTGTGCCCGTTTTTGTTCAAGCCCCTTTGGTGCGAGAATGGCCTCTCGTCAGTTTAATGGTAACGGGATTATGGATTATCTGGGGATTGAACTGGATGAAACAGCCAAAAACCGCTATTTGGGGTGATTTACTGCTAGGTTTTAGCGGAAGCTGGTTAGCAGGAAGCATTTACTGGGGATGGTTTCGATACGAACCCTTAATTCATCTACCGATCGAGGCGATAGGATTGCCCTTTGCCCTATGGTGTCTCTGGCGAAATTGGGGCATTGTGGGGGCGTGGTTTTATTTAGGCTCATTACTGGGAACGACCGTCACCGATGCTTACTTTTATGTGACGGATTTAATCCCCTATTGGCGGCAACTGATGCAAGTTTCCCCCGATTTAGTCAGCCCTATCCTGCAACAAGCGATCGCGCAAGTGCAAACCCCGTGGGGGATTAGTTGGGCGATTGTGTTTGTTAATGTGCTGTTAGCCTGTGGTTTATGGGGACTTAGAAAAATTCACTGGGACCGAGGGGCATTTGCTGGGGCAGTATTAAGTACAATCTTAGTGGATAGTCTCTTTTGGCTAGCGGCGGCTTTTGCTTAATTTGCGACGGCTATCCCCTACGTTGTTTGTCACTCTGAATTACTGTGGAGAAACCCAACCCCAATAACCCCTATTTGCTGCTATATACAGAGAAGGGAAAACGCCATCTCTCCCTCGCCAGTAAAAATTACTGGACAGTGGGTCGTGGCAAAGAGAATGATGTGGTTATACGGGATCATTGTATTTCTCGAAACCATGCGATTTTGCAGTTAACGGATACGGGGGATTTCTATTTAATTGATTTGGGGAGTCGCAATGGCACGTTTGTCAACGGTCGACGCGTCAGTATTCCCGTAACCTTACAAAATGCTGACCACATTACCTTTGGTAAAACTCAAGTAGAATTTTATCAACCTAAATCCTGTAATATCAACCAACGGGGAGAACCAAAGAGCAATCACGAGACTATGACCTCAACGTTACATCAGAGGGAGTTAATTTCGGTAATGGTCACCGATATTCGTGAATTTACCGTCTTAGCGCAACAATTAGATGAAAAAGTTCTCTCTGCTCTAATTGGCAATTGGTTTCGTCAGTCGGGTAGTATTATTCGTAATGCAGGAAGTTGGGTAGATAAATATATCGGAGATGCGGTGATGGCAATTTGGTTCCATGGTCAAGAAAAAGTCACCCATGATGATTTGTTTGATATTTTTCAAGCCGTTAAAAATCTCCATGACATGACCCAAAATTTAAGCCGACAATATACGTTACCCTTTCCCTTGCGTATTGGGACAGGCATTAATACGGGTTATGCGATGGTAGGCAATACCGGAAGTGGCGATCATCCTGACTATACAGCCATTGGTGATACAGTAAATGCGGCTTTTCGCTTAGAATCGGCAACGAAGCAAATGGGTTTAGATATTGCTGTGGGAGCAACCACTTATCGTTACTTATCCCAAGTAGAAAATGCGTCAAAGTTCTTTCAAGAATATAAGGTAAACCTGAAGGGATACGAGCCTTCGACCCTTGCTTATGGCGCAAATTTTGGGGATCTCGGTCGTTTTTTAGAACAAATAGACGAAGAAAAAACCTCAGAACTTTAGAAGTTATTTAGTAGGCTCTGGCAAAGATGACTTGCTGACGGGTTTCTCGATGGGTATAAAAACATTTACCCATTTTACTGTGTTCTCCCAAAGGAATACAACGGCCGGTTGCTTTGGTTTCTTCTTGGATCATTTCTTCATCTTCGGGTGTTCCATCAAAATAAACAAGGTAAAATCCCAAATTTTTCTCAATACTGTCCTTAAATTCTGCATAGGTTGACACAGCGTAAGTATTTTGAGCTTGAAAGGTTTGCGCTTTTTGGAAAAGACTCGTCTGAATCGTTTCTAATAATGCTGGAATGTGAGTGGCTAAGTCTTTTTGCGACACCATCATTTTTTCACGAGTATCCCGACGGACTAAAACGGCATTGCCTTCTTTTAAATCTCTAGGGCCGATTTCTAATCGTAGAGGAATCCCTTTTAACTCCCAATCATTAAACTTAAAACCCGGACTCAAATTTTCTCTGGTGTCAATTTTAAATGAAAATGCGCCTGAAGCCTTAAACGCTTGTTGTAATTCTTCAAATCGTGCGAACACTTGCTCTCTTTCCGAATCCTTGCGATAAATTGGCACACCAATCACTTGTAATGGCGCAATACGAGGAGGACAGACAAAGCCTTGGTTATCTGAGTGAACCATAATAAGTGTTCCAATCAATCTTGTTGTAATTCCCCAACTGGTGGCAAAAGGATATTCTTGCGTGCCTTCAGCCGATAAATACGTCACGTCAAATGCTTTAGAAAAGGTGGTCCCTAGGTGATGACTGGTAGCGACTTGAATCGCTCGTTTATCTTGGGTCATTGTTTCAATGGTATATGTATGTTCAGCACCGGGAAACTTCTCATTTTCGGTTTTACGACCGGCCGTCACGGGTATGGCTAAATACGCTTCTACAAAAGTTTTATAAATATCCAGCATTTGTCGCGCTTCCGCCTCTGCCTCCTCAAACGTCGCATGCGCTGTATGTCCTTCTTGCCACAGAAACTCAGTCGTTCGCAAAAAAGGTCGGGTTCTCAGTTCCCAACGACAAACGTTAACCCATTGGTTTAAAAGAATCGGTAAATCTCGATAACTTTGAATCCACTTACGATAGGCTGACCAGATAATTGTCTCACTCGTTGGTCTAATAACAAGGGGTTCTCCTAATTCCGCTTCAGGATCTACGATAATCTCCCCTGCTTCGTTAGTGGTTAACCGATGATGCGTCACAACTGCACATTCTTTGGCAAATCCAGAAACGTGCTTGGCTTCTTTAGAAAAGTAACTAACAGGGATAAAGAGCGGAAAATAAGCATTGGAATGTCCCGTCTCTTTGAACATTCCATCTAAGATTTGCTGCATTTTTTCCCAGATGGCAAATCCTTCAGGTCTGATAATCATACAACCCCGAACGCCCGATTCTTCAGCTAATTTGGCTCTTTCAACAATATCTAGATACCAACGAGAATAATCTTCATCCTGTTTAGTGATCTTTTGTAAATCAGCTTTTTCTTTAGCCATTGATGTTTAATCCTATTGATAAATGTGACGACATCGCTATTGACCCGATTATAGCCTAAAACTGCTGGACTTTATGACCGTTTATGCCTTTTTACGCCGCTTTTTTTCGCTCTATCAATATATGCGTGGTGTAGTTGCAGTACTGAGTGATCTTTTATCCTCTTAAAAATCCCCCCATAAAACGCGATCGCCCTACAGGGGAGTATCAAAGCCGGATTTAGTCCAAATTAGCGATTTGAAAGGTATAACTGCTTATTTTACCGTAACTGGGATACCCATCGGCACTAAGTCAAATAACTCCTTAATATCTTTATTGCGCATCCGAACGCATCCATGAGAAACGGCTTGTCCGATGACGTGTTCCCCCGGTGTGCCGTGAAAGCCGATATAATTCTTGCCGTCTGACCAAAAACCAATCCATCTTTCCCCTAAAGGACTATTGGGGCCAGGGGGTGAAATTTTGCCATTCCAAGGATTTTGCCACACGGGATTTTTGACTAATTGAATCACTTTAAAACTGCCTTTGGGGGTTTCCCAGCCTTTTTTGCCAATGGCCACAGGGAAGCTTTTTAGGGCTTTACTATGCTGATAAGCATAAACTTTTCGTTCTTGTAGATTTAAAACTAAATGAGTGGCAATAATTTTGTTTTCAGGGGGTTTTCCGGGAATTTGAAGCGGTTTTGCAGGAATAACTTGCGTCGGGGTTTCTGGTTCAACGGCAGGAACACCTATCGGGGTCATTTCGGTCGTTGTTTGCGCCAATGTTTTAACTCCCCATCCCAGTATCAGCAGACTGGATACACACCACACAACAGATCGTTTCATAACACTTTACCTTGACGTAAATAGCAGAGTGGAAAATTTTTTTCTATTCTAAACGGAGTTGGGTTGATAGTTTGTATTTGGCCATGTTTCTTTAATTTTTTGGGCTTAGTGGTCGGGGCTGAATTCTTGCCAAACAATCCCATTACAGTCTGTATCTCCTGTAAATAGAGAAATATCTGGGTTTCCCCAACCGAGGTATCTTAATTGTCCTACTTACTCGTTAGGAACTTTTTTGATGGATAGATTAAGAATATCAGTGCGCCATAAAGCATATTGGTTTTCGATGACTCAATCGATTTTTTTGGCAAGTCTTTAGCGATAATCTGCAATGGATACTTCAAAATTAAAAACACCTAGGGCGATGTGAACTTTTTTGATCGTTTGGGTTAAAAAGTAGGGCGATTTAAAGTATAGAATAACAATTCATAAAACAGTAATTCATAATTAAGGTAATTCACCTTTTTATCTTCCCAAAACAGGATTTTTTGGGTGTAAGTATCAGGGGTTTTTGCGATAACCACAGGAACATCTTGCAAATTTTGCTGATTTAAACGATCAATTCCGGCAATTTCGTCAACTCTAAAGGCCCATCGGTTATCTTGCACTTCTATCACCACTGTTCGCCTATAAACGACAGGATTTGAGGGAAGCTGTTGCGCAGAGGGTACGGCAGATGAAGCGACATAATCCGGACGACTGACACCGAGTAAGTTTTCTAAGGTGATACACATTAAGATTTCCCCTCGAATATTGACAATGCCGGAGAAAACGTGATTACTGCGATGAGGAACAGTATGAATCGGACAAAGCGGCGTAACTTCCTTGAGTACCCACACCGGTAAGGCAAACCATTCTTCTGCTAAGCGGAAGATGATCACGGAGGAATGATGACGGTTTTTCTGCTGTTTTTTGCCTTTAACGTCAACAGATAAAGCGGGTTGCCAATTTTTTGCTAATAAGGTTGTCCATTCCTCTGCATAATCCGATGGAATCTGCCGCATTAATAATTCTCTACCGGCGGCTCGATAAACGGAACAATTATGACAGTGATTGACTCGTTCTAAAGTAGGACAACTGCGATCGCCGTTAATCCCAATGGTTTTCCAACAAGGCAAGGGTTGTTTTTTTTCCATCGTTGAAGGCAATGCGACTTCTCCCATTCTATTATATTTAATCTCAGCAATTTAACGCTATATTAAAAATCTGACTTTATTTTTGAGCAATTAAGGGGAAGCGTAAACCAAAACTGCGTTCCTTCGCCCCAACGACTTTCAACACCAATTTCACCCCCATGTGCCTCAATAATTTGCCGAGATTGATAACAGCCTAATCCCACTCCTGTTAAGCGAGAGTTATCTAATCCTCTGACATAAAGTTGAAAAATTTGATCTTTTTGACCCTCTTTTAATCCTTTACCATTATCGACAATAACACACTTAACAAAATTGTCTTCTGGTTGAATTTTGATTTCCAAGTTAATCCCCGGTTCATTATGTTTGATGGCATTATTCACTAAGTTTTTGAAAACCTTAGGAATTAAGATTGGATCTAGCTTAATAAGAGGAAGATCTCCTAAAATATGATACTTAAAGGTGACTTGATTTTGCTCAAATAAGGGTTGCCATTGAGCAAGAAGAGGTTGCAGTAAGGCTGGCAGAGCAACCTTTTTTAAATTCAAATCCATCGGCGTTTTTTGATTGAGATAACCTTCTGATAACGCATTAATTAAGATTAAAAAGCGATCACAACTCACCATCAAATGATTAACAATTCGAGGAGATAAACGAATATCGGAGGACGGATTAGAGGGTAAACTTTGTAAAAACATAGATAACCCCATCATGGAGGTTTTTAAATCATGGGAAACCGCTTGCAAGAAAATCGTTTTCATATCATAAAATTGCTGCAATTCTGCCATCTTTTCTTCTAATTGATACGTTCTCTGTTGTACTTGTTGTTCTAAGGTTTTATTCAGTTGCTGAACTTGTTGATAAAGCTGTGCCTGTTGAAGAGCAATACTGACTTGAGTCGCCAATCTTTCTAAGAGATTGATATCTAATTCTGTCCACTGACGGGGTTGAGAACATTGGTGAACCACTAATAAGCCTAAGGATTGATCATTGACACGTAAAGGCACAATAATAGAGGATTTAACGTGATAGTGAATCGCATATTTTTCAAGGGTTTCTGAAAGCTGAATTTTTCTAATATCGTGGGTAACAATTGTTCTCGGCTCCTGTAAAATCCGTTCAGCTTCTATCAATAAGTCTGGGGGATAATGCCGTCCTAAGAGGGAAGGATAATTCATTTGCCGAGATTCCGCTAAAATCTCTAAAGTCTTACTTGAAGTTAGATAACTGATGTAAGCTCGATCTACCGCAAGTAAATGCTTTACTTCCGTAACACTGGACTGTAAAATCGTTTGCAGGTTTAAAGATTGACGAATTTTGAGGGCAATTTCCCCGATCAGGCGATCGCGTTCTAAGGTCATTCTTAGTTTTTGATCAACTTGTTTGCGAGCGGTAATGGCAACGGACAATACTAAAGCAGTGCTAATGAGAATGATCATAAAAACTTGTAACAGGAGAATAGCGTCATCTGGGTAATCATTTTGTAAAGAAAATGCGCCGATTCCCTTTAATGACCCATACATTGCCAAAAAAGAGATAATCCAACAAGCGACAATCGTTTCAAATAATTGAAATCGTAAGGATGTCCAAATAATAAAAGGAAAGACTAAATATCTCAGATACTGAGCCGTTTGAACGCTATTTTTTCCTAGAAAGTGACCTAAATTTGCATCTCTAAAGATCACCCAGCTAATTAGGCATAAACTGATGCCACAGATTAACGCTTCTATCCGACGTTTTGGCAAGAAAGACGAATCATTCTTCTTAAACTTAAAGACCAATAAAAGGGGTACAAGGAGTAAAACGCCAATCGTATCTTTTAACCAAAATATCCACCCTATTTTCCCAGACAATAACCGAATATTTCCTTCTAATAAAGTTATCCCCCAACCCCAAAGCGTCGCCTTAATCATGGGTTCCAATATCGCCCCAATTAAGATTAAAGTAATAATATGCTTAACTTGGGTCAATTGAGGCGAAAAATCCAGTCGCTGCAACAGAAAAATAGCGATCGCTAAGGCAAGCGTAGTACTAAAAGCGGAAATGATAGCCAGATTAAAAGAATCATTGATATAAAGGGTTAATAAAAATTCACCGATAAAAATACTCGATAAAAATATTTTTTTGTTAAAAATGAGTAAAAAAAGTCCAAAACCGGCCGTCAACCCTAGCGGAAAAAGCATCATTGGTGGGGGAAAAAAGACATAAGTGAATCCACCAATGAACCCATAAGCGAATATCCCCACTAAGACCTTTCCTAAGTCGTTGAAGGAAGAAACGGAGGGAATAAAGGCAACTAGGGGTCTTAACACCGGAGATGATCGCATTTAAATAGGGTTTTCCCTTCTATAGATTGCCCAATCGACTGAGTTTTCTGCTTCACCCATCAGGGTGAACCGAAGAGAGAAGTCTAATCCGATGGGATTTGGTAAACTTATGTTAAGCACAGTTAAGAATGCTAAAAACAACATCCTCAATTTTCATGGCGAGTCAATTACCTCTTTCTCTTTCTCAATATCTGTTAGGATTGTTAGGCGTGCAAGTGTCCGTTTCCTATAAAAATCGCATTCCTGACCCAGATTATCCGGTTATTGTCGTCAGTAATCATCGCAGTTTCATGGATGCGCCCCTTTTAATTCATGCGCTACAGCAACCTGTTCGGATTGCTTGCCATCATTATATGGGACAAACACCCCTCCTAAAAGATATGGTGCAATTATTGGGCTGTTTTCCTTTAGGCAGTCCTTCGCAACGGTCTAAGCAGTTTCTGACACAAGCGCAATCCTTCTTACAACGTCGTCAGTGGGTGGGACTTTTTCCCGAAGGAACGTCTCCTATGATACAGGCAACCCAACCCAATCAAATAACGGCGTTTGGGCGAGGGTTTGCTCATCTAGCTTTTCGGGTAAATATGCCAAATTTAGCAGTTTTACCCGTTTGCATTGCGTCCTTATCTGAAAAAGTGCATCACACCTTTCCGCTTAAAACCTTACACTTTTTTGATCCTTCAGAACCCCTTTTTAATCAGTCGGGATTACAACCCATTGTCACCTATCAACGTACTCATGTACTGATTGGTCATCCTTATTGGATTACCGCCGAGCATTATCAACATTATCAAGGAAAACAAGCAAAAACTTTGGTTAACGAATTAACCCAACACTGTCACACTGAAATTTCCACGTTACTTGCCGAATCTGTTTAATTTATGAAATTGCTGAAACCCTATCAGACGAATCCTCACTTGCCTTTACTCGTTTATTGTCCCGGAATGGATGGAACAGGTCAACTGTTGAGTCGTCAAGCACGGGATTTAAGCCAATTTTTTGATATCCGTTGTCTATGTTACGATAGGGGAGCAGAAGAAAATTGGGAACGTTTAAGCAAAGAAACGGTTAAATTAATCGAAGAAGAAGAAAAGACTAGGGTTTATCTCTTAGGGGAGTCTTTTGGCGGATGTTTAGCATTAAAAGCCGTTTTACAACGACCTTCCCTATTTGAAAAAGTGATTTTAGTAAATCCGGCGTCAGCCTTTGGGTTAAGATCTTGGTTAAGCTTAGGTAGTATTATTACCCGTTGGATGCCAAATTTCTTGCATCATAGCTCTTGCTTGGGGTTATTGCCCTTTTTAGCCGCTTTAGGACGCTTAGATCCCCCTGAACGCCGCGCCTTACTCCAAGCCATGCAATCTCTGCCACAATGGGTAGTGAGTGGACGGATTGCCTTATTGCATCAATTTCATTTAGAGGTTAAAGCGTTAAAACAGTTACCCCAACCGTTTTTACTGATTGCTGGACAAAGCGATCGCTTATTGCCTTCCGTAGAAGAAGCCAGGCGTTTACAGGCGATGTTACGTCACGCTCAATTATTAATCTTACCGCACAGTGGTCATGCTTGCCTCTTAGAAAAGGAATTGCAGTTAAGCAAAATTTTACAATCGGAGAATTTCTTACCCGCCCTTTCTGTGGCTCAATCGGTTGAAGCGGGTAAGCGTCATTGACACTCCCTTTCCGAGAAGGGGAATCAGCCCTACTTTAAGCTTTACAGCCTTCAATAATACAAATATCTTCTTCAGTTGGAACAATTTGCGTTAAGGTTAAGCCAGCTTCCTCAAATAAAGCTTGGAATTCTGCTTTCGTTCTTTCTTTACCCCCCGGACACATCACTAACATATTGAGATCCAGCATTTTCGCTGCCGAAGGATCATTGCCAGCAGGAATCACCATTTCCATAACTAATACTTTGTCGTTTGGCTTTAATACTGCGCAACAATTTTTCAGAATCGTAATCGCTCGTTGATCGTCCCAATCATGAATAATATGTTTTAAAAGATAACCCTCTCCTCCAGAGGGAATCGATTCAAAAAAACTGCCACTGACGGTTTGACAGCGATTAGCAATGCCATGTCTGTCTAAGGTGGGTTGACAATGGGAAATGACATATTCTTCATCAAACAAAATTCCTTGATGGCTAGGATATTGCTGTAACAATATACCTAACATTTCGCCGTACCCTCCCCCAACATCCACGAGGGTTTTTAACGCGGAAAAATCATAAACCGATAAAATTGCTTTTACTTCTGACAAAGAAAAACTATTCATCGATTGTTCAAAAATAGCCGCCTCTTCAGAATGGGATTGAAAATATTCAAATATACCCATGCCATACAAATGATCAAAGGCAGGTTTTCCCGTTTTAACGCTATACAACGCTTTACCCCAAGGTTGGTAATGGGGAGTTTCTCCTAACATAATAGCTGTGGCTTTGACAGAATGAGGATGATCACTGCGTAAATACTCCGCTAATGGCGTGAGAATAAACTGTTGAGGCTCAGTTTCTTGAAAAATCCCTGCACTTGCTAAAGCTCTCATCAATCGATATAAAGCGGATGGATTACTGTCGGTGAGATTTGCTAAGGCTTGGCAAGATTGAGCGCGATCGCTGAGAATCTCTGCAAGTCCCAATTTAGCCGCAATGTAAATGGCTTGAGATAGCCAATAACCGGCAATCATTTGGGTTAATTGTAGATGAAGAGGACGTTGAGGATTCGTCATTTCTGACTCCGTTTTTAAAAGTAATCCAGCCTAATAAACGAGCGATTTGTCACATTTTAAACTGAGTTGAGAAGTAACCCCATTAAAAAAGAGAGCGCAAAAATAACACTCTCTCGTCTTAATTTTTCAGATAGAGTCGTCTTAATAGACAACCCTCCTCTACCCATTCTTGAAAGATGGCTACTCATCCGATCCAATGCGTAGATGCTCGATGAAACGTTTCTACGTTACGTTACGATTATGAGGTAGCCCAATCAAGTTTACTGGGTCTTAAAAGCGGTTTCTGCCGCCGCCCCGATTATTATTTTCTTGGCGGGGACGAGCTTGGTCGACTTTCAGGGTTCTTCCCATCCATTCGGCTTGATTTAACTCGTTAATCGCTTTTTGCTCATCGGATTCATTTTCTAATTCGATAAAGGCAAAGCCTCGCATCTTTCCTGTTTCTCTGTCAGTAGGAAGATGGATACGTTGTACTTGTCCGTATTCGGAGAATACATCGTTGAGGTCTGACTGAGTAACCTCGTAGGCTAAGTTGCCGATGAAAATTGACATGATTGTACGAAACCTTGAATTAATATTCTTGAACTTGAGAACTGAAACCTTTAGCTGATGCGTCGCCTTTCACTTAATACACAAACGATAATGAAGCTTAAAGAAACGGAAGCGATAATAATTGATTCAGATTGACTCTACTCAATCATAACACCTTTTTGAGGGAACTTAACAAAACGTAAAAGTCTCGGACGAAGGAGGCAGGGGTTACCCCAAAAGATCCTACGTTCGTCTAAACCAGTCAATACAATAAATGATTCAATGGGATGACGGAGAAAGCAAAGAGAATAAAGCAGAAGTTAAAAACCATTTAAAAGCAAATATATCCTAATTCTCAGAAGATTGATGCAAAATTAAGCGATTTCCTACAGGATCATAAGCGTAAATTTCTTGACCGTGGGATGTTTTCAGGGTCTGATCAGACAGTGCATATCCAAAATCCGTTAAATGTTGAATAGCATCGGTCAAATTTTCTACTTCTAAGCATAAACTAAATCCACTTCTCTGGGATTGAGAAAATTCTAATTCATGAGAAGATTGCGGTTTGAAAATACTCAGTATTAAACCTGAAATTTGAAATTCAGCGTATTTTTTTTCAAAATAAACGGTCGGGGATTGTTGTAGCAAGCCTTGGTAAAAGTTGACAACTTTTCCCCATTCAACTGTGCCGATTGTCACAAAAGCGCGCTTAATTTTCATGGCAAGAGTCAATCCCTTTATTGTATTAATTTGTTTAGTCAGTGAGTCGTTTAGCAATGGGCATTCGCCAACCTGTTCCAAAGGCACGATCAGTTACTTTTAAGCCGGGAGGAGCTTGTTTTCGTTTAAATTCGGCACGATCAACCAATTTCATTACTTGATTGACCTTGTCTTCATCATAACCTAATTGAATAATTTGCTCAACCGATTGATGATGATGAACGATTCGATCTAAGATGTCATCTAAAATTTCGTAAGGCGGTAACGAATCTTGATCTTTTTGGTCGGGTTTCAATTCTGCGCTCGGCGGTTTAACTAAGACATGATGAGGAATAATTTCTTGTTGAGAATTCACCCAGCGACAGAGAGAAAATACCCTTGTTTTGGGAATATCTGCAATGACAGCTAAGCCGCCGTTCATATCACCATAGAGAGTACAATATCCCACAGCCATTTCTGACTTATTCCCTGTCGATAATAGCAAATAACCAAATTTATTAGCGATCGCCATTAATAGGTTACCCCGAATGCGCGATTGTAAATTTTCTTCAGCAATGCCAAATTCTGTATCCTGAAATAAGGGTGCCAAAATCTGATCAAATGCTTTCATCGATAACTCAATCGGTAGTACTGTTTTTTTGATGCCTAAATTAGTGACTAATTGTTCTGCATCTATCAGAGAATGCTCTGAACTATAAGGAGATGGCATTAACACCCCCAGAACATTTTCTTTTCCCATTGCTTCTGCAGCAATTACTGCGACTAAAGACGAATCAATTCCCCCGCTTAATCCTAAGGTTACTTGAGAAAAGCCACATTTTTTTGCGTAATCTTTTACCCCTAAAACTAACGCCTTAAAAATCGTTTCATCTTCGCTTTGACTTAAGGGATATAAGGAAGATATCGAAAAATTCTTTTGGATTAAATTAAACTCAATAATAGATAAATCTGTGGTGAAACTCTTACTGCGAAAAATAAGGTTGCCCTGCCGATTAACCGCAAAACTATAACCATCAAAAATCAAATCATCATTCCCCCCAACTTGATTGACATAAATAATTGGAATTTGGTAACGTTCTGCACTATGACTTAACATAGACTCTCGTAAGTTTTGCTTATTTACCTGATAAGGAGAAGCGGATAAATTAACAATAAAATCAACCTCTAAATTCACTAAATCTCGAATTGGATTGTTTTCATACTGACGTTTCCCCCAAAAATTCTCATCATTCCATAAATCTTCGCAAACCGTTACGCCAATTTTTACTTTATCTAGGATAAAATAATTACTTTTTCTCCCTGCTTCAAAATAACGATCTTCATCAAAAACATCATAACTGGGTAATAATCGTTTATGAAAGATTTGCTGAATCTTTCCTTTTCCCAATAACGCAATACTATTATACAGTGGTTTTTCCCCTTTGGTTTCTGCCTGAGGATTTCTTTCAACTGTTCCCACCAAAACCCACAAATCAAAAGGTAACTGAGTCGCTAACGCCTCTAATTTGCTTCTCATCTTTTGTAAAAAACTTGGATTTAATAATAAATCTCTAGGGGGATATCCACAGAGGGATAATTCGGGTGTCAACATTAAAGTTGCTCCCAAATCGAAAGCCGTTTTTGCCGCCGCTAGAATATGATTGGCATTATTTTGAAGGTCACCAATCACGGGATTAAGTTGAGCGATCGCAATTTTCATTTCGTAGTCATCCTATCTTAAACAAAAACGAGAGGTTTATCTTTTAAAGGGGCAAAAGCATCCGCATCAAAACGATACAAACTTGCCGGTCGACCTGCTCCTTTTGACACTTTAATTCCACTATCGGTTACGATACCTAATTTTAATAAGCGAGAGCGAAAATTAGAATAGTCTGCGAAATTTTCTCCTAAAACAGTACAGTATAATTGATAAATATCATTAAGGGTAAATAATTCAGGTAAAACATCAAAAGCGATCGGACTATACTCTAACTTACTGCGTAGGCGTTGATAACCGTAGTCTAAAATCTGCTTATGATCAAACGCCAATTGAGGAATGTTTTGCAAGTTAAACCAACGAGTATGATCCGGATGTTTTTCGATTAATTTTGCTTCTTCAAAACGGACTAGGGCAAAGTAACTTACTGATAGGTAGCGCACGCCAAAATGCTCTGGGGATTCTCTAGGATCTCGATGCGGCCCTCCAAACGTATATAATTGCTCTAAATAAAGATTTTCAACCCAAATTTTTTCGGCTAGAATGCGGTGAGCAGATGCTTCTAAGGATTCTCCCTGACGGACTAATGTGCCGGGTAAACTCCATTGATAAGCAAAGGGATTATCCTGCCGTTTCACCAGCAAAACCAGTAGACGATGACCTTGAGTATCCACTGAAAAAATTACGTTATCAACCCCTACTTTAAAATCAGCTAAAGGGGCAAGGGATGGCATCTGATTCATAGGTATAATTTTTGATGATGAATGTAGTCTTGAATCGGCGTTGTCACAATTGTTTGGTCTTGGGTTTCTCGATAAGCCGTAGAAGAAACAGCAGGAGCATCTAAATCAGCAATAAGGTAATCTCCTCCTAGCTCTTCAATCATTTTCAAATCCTTCGTGCAGATAGGATAATTCGGCCGAGAAATAATCAAAATTTTGACCTGTTTTAATAGGTCTTGAACGCCATACCAGCGGGGAACTTGCACAATTAAGTCTGAGCCGATAACGAGATGATATTCAGACTCTTTTCCCCAAATTTTTTGTGCTTGTCGCACACTCATCAGACTGCGAAGATAACTCAATTCAGGGCAGATTTTAAGTTGGGGTTGGGGGGGGTGAATTTCTTCAATTAATAACTGGAGCATTTTGACTCGATGCTGTAGATGCGTTTGATGGTTTTTGTAGGGGTTATCCGATGCCCAAACTGCGACTAAATCATAATGCTTAGCTAACCATTTTAAGATCATTTGATGACCAGCAGTGGGCGGATCGGCACTGGTGCCAAAAAGGGCAATTTTTTTGATCATTTTTATAACGGAGGAAGTGATGAGACACCATTAAGGTTAAGCGTTCATAAAGGAAAAAGATAAAAGAATTTTGACAATTTTCAAGTGAGAGTTATCGATAATTTACCGCATTAGAGCATTTCGTAAATCTTCTAAACGATGAGATATTTCCACAGAAATTGTACTTTTTCCCCTTAAATTTCGAGTTTCCGGCGGCAGACTTTCCACAGAAGCTTGAGTCCGCTGTCGGATAGTATCTAAAGACTCTAGTGATACTAAACGCTCCCCTGACTGCATTAAAAGCTGTAACAAGGGTTTTTCGTGATCTTGAGCCATGTCATCTGCCAAACTAAGACGATCCCCTTGAATTTTACCTCCAATTATCTGCCGAAATATTTGCTTTTTGCCGGGGTAAGTCATTTTCTGAGGAGATTGCTTAAGCGTCGGAATTTCCTTGATTTCAACCAATTTATAAATACCATTGACCGGATTACCCGTCACAAGCTTTGTGCCTAATCCATAACCATCAATCTCCGCCCCAGACGCTTTTAATCGCTCAATTTCCCATTCATCTAAATCGCCACTGGCAAAAATCTTGGTATCAGGAAGAAGAGAACGAATCTCTTGCGATAACTCTACCAAATTGCCAGAATCCAGTCGAATTCCCCGTACCTCCATCGTTCCTGCTCGTTGCCATTTTGCTAACCGTTGTGCCGCTTGTCTTGAATCATAAGTGTCAATTAATAGCGTTTCTTGGGGAAAATAACGATGAAATGCTTCAAATGCCTTATCTTCTTCCTCCGACAAAGCTGTAAATGCCATGACAAGGGAATGCGCCATTGTGCCACTGGGTTTTTGTCCCAATTTTAGGGCTGCTATTACGTTGGAAGTAGCATCTAAGCCCCCTGCCAAGGCGGCTCTAGCCCCCCAAATTGACCCTTGAGGACTAAAAGCGCGTCTTGTACCAAATTCAAGCAGTATAGCGTCTTGTCCTGCCACATCTCTTGAGCGTGCGGCGCGGGTTGCGATTAAAGTTTGATAATTAATTGTATTGAGGAGGAATGTTTCTACCACTTGCGCCTGCCATAAAGGGGCTTCGATACGTAAAATAGGTTCATTGGCAAAAATGACCGTTCCTTCCGGCACTCCCCACAGATCACCTGTAAATTTTGCGCCTTTTAATAGCTCCCAAAAGCGAGGAGAAACATGGTCAAAAATCCCTGTTTTTTTTAACGCTTCTAGGTAATCTTCGCTAAAGTAAAAATTCTCTAAATAGTCTAAAACTTGCGCCATTCCCATCGCAATTAAATAATTAAAATCGTTGGGTAAACGACGCGTAAATAATTCAAAACTAGCGGGGATTTGATCAATTTTTTCTCCCAAATAACAAGCCGTCATTGTTAACTGATAGAGGTCAGTTATAAGGGAATTATCCTCAATATTTAAAGTGAGGAGAGAAGAGAAATTCGGAAGCATTTTACTTACTCTAATTAGGCGTCACGTTTTAATTATAGTAAAATTTACTATAATTGACAAGAGAAATTATTTTTCGATCACACGACGTCTCTAAAAACCTTAAGACGACTTTAGGATGAAACGGGAGGAAGGGTGAATTGACACTTAAAAGAAAGCTTGACGGCATTTTCCTTAATTATCTGCCATTTTTCTGCTTTAATTGCCCACTTTGGCAATAATTGACTGGATAACCCCACAGCGATCGCTCCTGCTTTTAAAAATGAATCTGCATTCTCTAAAGTCACCCCCCCCGTCGGAATTAAGGGAATATCACCTAACGGGGAGCGAAGACGACGAAGATAATTAACTCCCCCGACGGATTCAATGGGAAACACTTTGACACTGCTTGCACCGGCTTGCCATGCTGTAACAATCTCTGTCGGGGTTAATGCTCCCGGAATCACTGCAATATTTGCCTCTAATGCTAAATCAATCAAATTAACGTCTGTATGAGGACTAAAGCAGAATTGACACCGAGCGGCGATCGCTTCTTTGAGGTCGTTAGGGGTTAAAATCGTACCTGTGCCGACGATACAATGGGGTAACTTTTCCTGTAAAGTTTCGATTAAGCGTCGAGGGGTAGCACTATTCCAAGTAATTTCGATCAGTTGAATACCTCCTTCTGCAACAGCTTGAGCCATTTTTAGCCCCAGTTCAAATTCTGGCGCACGAATCACCGCAATGAGCCGATGTTTTCTCAGAATTTGACTCCATTCCTCCCGATTCATAATTGATTACTTATAATTTATAATTATGTCCTGATTCTGCCGATTTTCGAGCCGCCTCTGCTACTTCTAAGGCATATAGACTAGCTGATGGCGTCACATAGAGGGGGGTTTCCTGCCATAGATGATCAATCACCATTTGAGTGTCTTTAGCAAATAAGCCGCGACGGAGACCCAATTGTATGGTTTTTTCTTGAGTTTTTGTTAATAATTGACCTTGATCCCCCTTAAATCGTAAATTTCCTTGTTCTCCATACACTTCAAATTCATTTTGATGTTGATAAAAAACAGCTCCTTTGCCATAAACAATTTCTCCAATCATCCCATTTTTGAATGTTAATTGTGCATGGGCAAAACAGGCTTTAAAATAATCTGAATTTTCTTGATCCCACCACTGAAATTGACAATTCACTTTCGTCACTTTGCCAAATAAATCCGTAAAGCGATGAATTCGAGAAAGAGCAGAAATTAAAGGAAAACCAAACTGCTTTTTATTAAAATTCCAACGCAAAGGCGGATCTTCAATTTTGTAAGAAGTGGTATATTTTGCATAAAAAACCTTACCTAATTCGGGCAAATGTTGTTTAATAACTTGATGTAATTCTCCTAAAATTTCCAAATGTTCAACATGAAGAAACAGATTTTTTTGCTGGGCTAATTCTATTAATTCTTGACCTTCTTGTGCGGTTAAAGCGAGGGGATATTCCACTACTACATGCTTACCCGACTCCAACGCCAAGCGAGTCATCAAACCGTGTTCACTATTAATCGAGCAAATCATTACTAAATCTACGTCAGGATGAGTGACTAGCTCTTGCCAATTGTTTAAAGAAGATAATCCGAATTTTTGACAAAAATCCGCCACATGAGCAGACGTATGACCCGATACAAAGGTTAACTGCACACGAGAGTCGGACTGTAACGCTTCAGCGCGACGTTTCGCTACAAAGCCTGTACCAATTAGGGCTACTTTCAGGGGATGAGAGAGCATTTTTCCACCACTTTTGTCATAAGACGACTTAATCTGTCTCGATTTTAAAACTTATCGCTTACTATTTGTTTTCATTTTTCGGCCGTCTCCCTTACTCCGCTTAGGATCCAATTGAGGAGGAAGAGCTTTTGTCGACGACGGAGGAGGATTGCCTTGAAGTTGCTGACGACCATTGCGTACTTCCTGCAAAATTTGGCTAAATTCTTGAATTGTTTGTCCTAAACGCTGTTCTATATATCTTAAACGTTGATCGGCGTATTCTTCTGCCCCTTTTTGCATATCTTGGTATTCTGCTTGGGCTTGTTGACGATACTGGTCAATCTCTTGAGTGGTGATTTGACGCATTTGCTCAACATCTTCCATAATTTTACGTTGCATTTGCTCACAATCTTGCTGTACCTGCTGACGAATTTGAGATGCTTCCGCTTCTGCTTGTTGAATAATCCTTGTTTGGTCTAAAATTTCGGCCGCACGCTGTTGTGCCGATTCAATCATCCGTTGGTACTGACTATTGGCTTCCGCGAGAATTTGCTCTTTTTGTTCTAATATGGCGGCCGCTTGCTTAATTGCGTCGGGAACACTCTCTCTGATCGCATCTAGTTGATCGATGACGTTATCTTCGTCAATAATCGTCCATCGGGTTAACGGAATCCGGAAACAATCCAAAATAAGGTCTTCGAGTTCTTGAATCGGAGTCCGAATATCAAAATTAACCTTAGCAGGGGTGATAGGCTCAGAGGACGGATTTTGAGAGGAGTTAGACGTTTGGCGTGCCATAGAAAATACAACTTAATTTAATGAGTTATTTTGAACGATAATAAGTATAAATGTCTTGAGCGACATTGGCAGGAACAAGATGAGAGATATCACCGCCAAATTGGGCGATCTCTTTTACAATACTACTACTCAGAAAACTGTATTCTTTTTGCGTGGCTAAAAAAACGGTTTCAATATCTTCCCGCAGAGTTTTATTCGTATGCGCCATCTGTAGCTCTTTTTCAAAATCCGATAACACCCGCAATCCTCGCAGGAGAACTTGAGCCTGACAAGACTTAGCATAATCGACCGTTAATCCCCAAAAACTCTCAACTTCGACGTTATCTAGATGCTGAATACAATCTTTAATCTGTTCAATTCGTTTTTCGACGGGAAAGAGCGGTTGCTTATTGGGATTACGCAAAACCGTGACAATCACCTTCTCAAAAAGCTGACCCCCTCGCTCAATAATATCAAGATGTCCTAACGTAATAGGGTCAAAACTGCCAGGGTATAGAGCAATCACAGGCTTCTCGTGTATTCTAAGATTTAAGGTTTATTCAGCTATTATAAAAAAGGAGCGTTTTAAAAGATGAACTACAGTAAAGCTTTGATTTTAGCGGGATTCGCCATTCTGGTTGTGAAAGTCATCACGTCCTTGCTCGGTAAGAATGAGATCCCCTTGCTCAATCAAGTGGTTACCTTAATTCTGGTTACCTTTATCGTCTTTGAGTTATTTCAATTAGGGCAAGGACTTTGGGGACAGGTTTCTTAGGTATTGAGCCTCAATCGCAAAGAGAGCTACTGGGTCTTTTTGGGGGCAGAATTAGTAAAGTTCTTCCTCTTTATGCGTTTCAATCACGCAATCTGAGGTGGGATAGGCGACGCAGGTGAGAACATATCCTACCTCAATTTGATCGCCGTCAAGGAAAGATTGATCGGATTGGTCGACTGAACCTGACATCAGTTTACCCGCACAGGTCGAACAAGCACCAGCCCGACAAGAATAGGGAAGATCAACCCCCTCTTCTTCGGCGGCATCTAGAATATAAGTATCGTCTGCAACTTCAATGATGTTTTCGCCTTCCGGTGTTTTAAGCGTCACTTGATAGGTGGCCATGAACGACTCCTGAACGTTAATTAACAGTGTATATGACGTTTTTCCGGTTACGGGGTTCATTTTCAGAAAATAATTCGTTTCCTGTGCTATACCCCTACAAGAATAACCATTTTAAATAAAAAAGGGTAATAAAAAAGTTATTACCCTAGGATTGTTTGACCAAGCTTAGTAGAGATCTTCTTCTTTGTGGGTTTCAATGGTACAATCTGAGGTCGGATACGCAACACAGGTAAGGACATATCCAGCACCAATTTGATCATCATCGAGGAAAGATTGATCGGATTGATCCACTGAACCTGAAACCAATGTACCAGCACAGGTTGAGCAAGCACCTGCCCGACAGGAATAGGGTAAATCTAAGCCTTTTTCTTCAGCCGCATCTAAGATGTACTCGTCATCGGACACTTCAATGGTTTGATTGCCGTCGGGGGTTTTAAGGGTTACGTTAAAAGTTGCCATGGTTTTTCTTGAGTCTTAAGTGATCGGTTATGGAATTAAGAGCTTATCTTCACACCACACCCCTTCTAAGAAGATTTTGAAGGATTGCTTTGCTTAGGATAACTCCTAATCTAGATACTAGGGGAAAACTTCCCAGACTTCAGCTGGCATTAGTAATGAAATTCTTAATTAAAATTAAAATAAGTTTTACTTATGTAGTAGGGCTAGTCCTTTTCGGGCTTAATTTTAGGCAAACAAACCCCCTACAATGCAGTCAGCATCAACTTTTAACCGCTATTGCTTAACCCTTTGTTAATCTTTTCTTGTCTAATTCATTAGCATTAATTATGTTTATCAGTGATGATAGTGATGATAGGGATCGTAAATTGTCAATAGTAAGCCCTCACAATGCGCAAAGTCAGTGCCTAACCAGTGAGCCGCACCCGTAACTTAGGCTCATTTGATTACCCGTTTAATGTTGATTGAGGCAGAAACGCTTCAGGACAGGTTAAATTCTGAAAGTCGCACTTATAAAGATGAGGTTTTTGCCATGAAAGGGGAATTTCCAGTAAAGCGACTGCGCCAGTGATCGCTAGACCGACAAAGAAAAAGATAGCAATACAATTGAGAATAATATGGGCATAACGCCACTTTTGGTGACGATAAATCTCTGGGATGATCGTTAAAGAAAAAATCATCAAAAAACAGGCCGCAATCCCGTAATAATAATGAGAACGATACCAGATTTCAGTTTGACGATAAACCCCTTCTTGTCCCCCCAAAATGACTAACCCAATCCCTGTTAAGGTGGCAAATACGCCGCGCCAGAGAGGAGTACTCGCTTTATAGAGCAAGAAAAGAGACACAATTGTTGCCACAAAAATACAAGCAATCAAAATAAACGTCAATTCATTCAATTTTCCTTGGTGGGCGTATTCAGACGTAATAGAATAAGCGAGCGCAATTAACGTTACCCCTACCACCGAGGCTGTCAACCATCGCCCTAAATCTAAATGACTCCGCCCTACGAGCGGTGGAATCTTGCTTTTTTCCCCTTTTGCCGTCGCTCTACGCCGTTGATAGGTTTGCCAAGCAAAATTGACCACCATACCAATAAGAGGAAACACCAACGCTATCACTAAAATAGGGTGAATCAGCAAAAGATTATCAATAAGCTTCATGGTCATACCTGCCGAATTACTGTAAATAAATTTTACAACTTAGTTATAGGCTGATTTTCTGAAATCTAGATGAGGAGACTCTAAATTTTGCCCGTTAAAATACGGCTATCCTCACTACGATCGCTACCCAGACACGGTAGAGTAACGGTAAGATAAAGAAATGTAACAAACAAAACTGTTATTATTATGTTTGAATATTTTAGCGATAAAGCCATTAAAGCCATCATGATGTCTCAAGAGGAGGCTCGCAAAGCCAACCAAGACATGGTGGGTACAGAATACTTATTATTAGGATTATTGAGGGAAGGAACGTCGAATGCGGCTATCACCTTAATGAACTTAGGGGTAATGCTCAGTGAAACCCGTAATCTGGTGACTCAACTTACCCAACAGCGTTCCAATTATGTTCCTGCCAATATTCCCTTTACCCCCACCGTTAAGCGGATTTTAGAACAAGCTCTTAGAGAATCGCGTCAATTAGGAGACAAATCCGTCACCCCCGAACATTTACTACTGGCGTTGATTGCTCATCCTGATACCGTAGCGGCTAAACTCTTGATTCAACAAGGGGTTGATCTCAAACGTCTTCGCACTGAACTCATCAAACAAGCTGGGGAAAAACAAGCCGTTGGGGTTGGTTTTGAGGAAGATAACTTTTCTCTATTTGGTGGAAGCTCCCAAAAATCCCCCACGCTAGAGAATTTCGGCATTAATTTAACCCAGCGCGCCAGAGAAGGAAAGCTTGACCCCATGGTGGGTAGAATGAAAGAGGTAGAGCGTACCATTCAAATTTTAGGCCGTCGCACCAAAAATAACACCGTTTTAGTGGGAGAACCCGGTGTCGGCAAAACCGCCATTGCCGAAGGCTTAGCTCAACGCATTGTCAATCAAGAAATTCCCCCTCTCCTGCACGATAAAGAAGTCATTGCCCTTGATATGGGATTATTGGTGGCAGGAACACGCTTCCGAGGTGAATTTGAGGAGCGACTAAAAACAATTGTCCAAGAAGTCAAGCAAAAAGGCAATATTATCCTCTTTATTGACGAAATTCACACTCTCGTTGGCGGGGGATCAATGGGGGGAAGTTTGGATGCGGCTAATATGCTCAAACCGGCCTTAGCGCGCGGGGAACTGCAATGTATCGGCACAACTACCTTAGATGAGTATCGCAAATACATCGAAAAAGATGCCGCCCTAGAACGTCGTTTTCAGCCTGTAATGGTAGGAGAACCCTCCGTAGAAGAAGCCATTGAAATTCTGCAAGGTCTCCGTCGTCCGTATGAAGCTTTCCATAACGTGAAATATACCGATCAAGCGTTAAAAGCGGCCGTTGAATTAAGCGATCGCTACATCTCTGACCGCTTTTTGCCCGATAAAGCGATTGATTTGATGGATGAATCGGGATCTTGTTTACATATTCGTCATTCCCTCAAAAATCGGCTCGAAACTAAACAAGAATCGGCCATTATTAACCCTGAATCCCTCATTCCCGTGGTAGATGAGCAAGACATCGCCCAAATCGTCGCCTCATGGACAGGTGTACCGGTGGTAAAACTTTCGGAATCCGAATCGGAATCCTTGCTGTATTTGGAAGCCAGACTCCATGAACGGCTGATTGGTCAAGAAGATGCGGTCAAAGCGGTGTCTCGTGCCATCCGACGCGCCAGAGTGGGGTTACAGGATGCTAATCGTCCTCTTGCCAGTTTTGTCTTTGCAGGACCAACTGGAGTCGGTAAAACGGAATTAACGAAAGCCCTCGCTAAGTTCATGTTTGGTTCAGAAGATGCCATGATTCGCCTCGATATGTCGGAATTCATGGAACGTCACACCGTCTCTAAGTTAATCGGTTCACCTCCCGGTTTTATTGGCTACGAAGAAGGAGGACAACTGACGGAAGCCGTGCGTCGTCAACCTTATAGTGTCGTTCTCTTTGATGAAATTGAAAAAGCCCATCCTGACGTCTATAATTTGCTGTTGCAATTGTTAGATGAGGGTCATTTAACGGATGCTAAAGGTCGCAAGGTAAACTTTAAAAATACCTTGATTATTATGACCTCTAATGTCGGTTCAAAGGCGATTGAAAAAGGCGGCAAAGGCTTAGGCTTTGAGATCAGTGGTGATGCAACGGAAGCGCAATATCAACGCATTCGCAATCAAGTTTTTGACAATCTCAAAGACTACTTCCGTCCTGAATTTCTGAACCGTTTAGATGATGTTATTGTCTTCCGTCAGTTAACTAAAGAAGAACTGACCCAGATTGCCGATATTTTACTGCAAGATGCGGCGAATTTACTGCTAGAACAGCGTAATATTGTTTTAGAAGTCACTGATGCGTTTAAAGCCAAAGTGGTTGAAGAAGGCTATGATCCCAGTTACGGCGCAAGACCATTACGTCGTGCCATGATGCGCCTCTTAGAAGATAGTTTGGCAGAAGCCATTTTATCGGGTCAAGTCAAAGATGGACAAGTCGTTAAAATGGATGTAGATGAAGCGGGAAATATTCAGGTTTCTGCCTCTGTTAAACAAAATGCTTGGCAATTACAACCTGTCGGGTAAAGTCAGAAAATGAAAATTAATTAACTGCAAAGGGGGAGTCATTTCCCCTTTTTTTTAGAATGTAGGGGCGCGAGTTTGCGCCTTTTTTCTGATTTCAACAACTATTGAACCTTGATAAAGAGTATTACCAAAAGCAGTTTGAGCGTCAAGCGAATCGGTGATTCTGTCGCAAGGGTTATCAAGATTATAAATTTGAGTTTTACCCGATTGCGATCGCCATAATTGTGGAGAAGCTAAAACGGATGCTGATTGTATTATAGCCACTGCAAGGGAAAGAGTAATAAAACAAAGTTTTTTCATCGCTAGATGAGGGTTCAGCAACAAGACATAAAAGACCCTATTTACCTTTTAGTATGTCCCGTTAACGATTACCAATATCATTATCGAAAAAAAATCTTATTTATTGGTAACTTTGTAGAGGTTTACGAGTATCCTGAAAGAATAGAGTATGGAATTAGTGAATATGGCTAAATTCTTGAAAACTTTCTTAGTGGGAATGGGTTTAAGTGTAGGAATAGGGTATTCTTCTCTAATAAATGCACAAGTATATGAACAATACTGCAATAATCGATATGGATTTTGTGTTCAATATCCACAACATTTTGGTATTGAATCTGCACCCATGAATAATGATGGACGACGATTTTATAATCATAACGGATTCATAATGATTGCTAGTGGCATCAATAATGTTATGGATGATACCTTACAAAGCGAATTAGAATCTGCTAAAAACAAATTTGACGCTATTACTTATCAAACTACTGGTAATAACTGGTTTGTTCTCTCAGGGTATCAAACTGGCTACATAATATACATAAAAACTTATATTGGTGAAGGATCTATTAATCATTTATATATTCAATATCCTATGGCACGAAAAGAAGAATATGATAAAATTGTAACTACCATATCACACTCATTCAAATCGGGAGATATTCAGATTGCTCATTAGCTTTTAACTTGAAAGTATGATCTTAACGAAAACTTTTTGGATGTGATCTATAATATCAAAAACGCTTCTTTAGGTGAGGAGAAATGAAAATGACACAGAAAGAATTAACTCTCTTAGGCTGTTCCAGTTCTATATTACTAACCTTAGCCCTCAGTAACAGCGTCCAAGCCAATGAATCCCCCATCAGAGAATTGGTTTTCACCGCTAATGATACCCCTGAAACCGTAGCAGACATGGCAGAGAATTGCGGTTGCAGTGGTTGGGATAGTGACTTACTCAATAATGATTCTTTGGGAGATGAGGCGATCGCTCGTTATGGGTGTGACTGTGCCGGATGCCGTTTTATGGCGAGACAAGTATTAAATGGAGATATTTCAGAAGATACTCCTACCATTCATTGAAAATTGCAGAACAAGTGTATTTTCTGCGCTCATTTTCTCTCTGTTGAAGTCTTTAATCCTCAGCCGATAGTCAATGATTTATACTGAAAGCAAGGCTAGATCACTCAGCTTATTCCTATGGTTAGCACAACAAAATCTCGATATAGTAACGAACAAATCACAGCATGGTTGCGAGGACTTCTGACAATCGCTTGGGCAGACGGCAACTACGAACCAGAAGAACAAGAATTAATCACCCAATTAACCCGAGAATTAGCTCTCGATGACGAAAATGCCGTCCTTTACAAAACGATCTCAACTGATGAACTGGTTGAAGTCTTTGGCTATGGAACAGCGATCGCTGAAAACTTTATGCGAACCGCCGTTTTAGTGGCTGTAGCCGATGGTATTTACTCTAGCTCAGAAGCAGACTTACTCCATCAGTATAACCAAGCGTTAGGCTTAAAAATTGACGCTCTCTCTGCTTTAGAACATACGCTTTGTCTGCCCCCAGACGATTATCCCGATGCGGAAAATGCCCCCATTGTTAGTCCGCCCAAACCTCACGTTGATGTCCTCAAACCTATCAAACACTGGTTAGATGACATGGACGTCCGTGATCCTCGCCTAGCGCGCTTTATCTGTAAGTTAGTGCCGCCCCAGTGTCCATTTGAGCGAGACGTCCAATTATTTGGCAAAAAAATTGTTCATATTCCTC
>JBGTGT010000046.1:0-96362 GCA_041746575.1 Microcystaceae cyanobacterium | reverse complement strand
AGGGGGTGCGGGGGAGGCACTCCGTCCCCCGCTGGGGGGCTTGGGGGGCTAGTCCCCCAATCAAGAATTTGTTTTTCTTTTCCTAATCCCAACGAGGATGGACAAAAAAATTGAGATAATTGCCCTCGTCGAACTCACGTTAACTTTACGTTTTTTCCCTTTACCCCTCAATAAAGATGTGAGTTAAATGGTGGCTACATTCGTCACATCGGCAACCAGAAAAGCATTGCTTTGAATATCGGTAACGGTTGAATTTGCTTTGATAATATCCGCAAGGGTAACGGACTGATCCACGACGCCATGAAAGACTTTAAGATAGGGATCATTTTGATAGAAAAAGCGATCGCCATCTCTTAAACGAGTAAATTGATCGGCAATAATCGCTTGGAATGTTGAGCCGACAACTGCCCGAGTGGCGTGTTTTTCTGCCAGTCCTCCTATCCACAAATCGACCTCATCTACAGAATCATAAACGGAGGCAAACTGTTCTGCTAAAATCGCATTTCCTCCGGTTAATTCATCGAAGTTATGATAAGCCGATAAACCCAATTGAGTCCGCACGGTGTTGATGTCCGCTAAACCATGATCTCGTCCTCGTTGAATATTCAAAGAGACTAAATCAAATCCCCCTGCTCCCGGTGGGCCAAATAGAAAATTTCGCACGTCATCAATGATAAAATTATCAATTTCTTGCGCCGCTTGAGATCCCAATCCTCTTAGTAAAGTATCTACGCCGTCATTGACAACCTCACCGGGGTTAAAAAATGCGTTTCGTAGGGCAATTTCTTCCACAGCACCATCTGCTTCAATTCGTAATAATTGAGGAGAAAGCATAGTGTGACCGACTCGAAAAGCAGCGGTAGAAAATTCATTGCTAATTCCGGAATTCACTGTTTCATCGTAACCTGTATAGCGATCAATAGCTTGTTTTCCGATTAGTAAAGGCAAGAATTCTTGATAAGTAATTTTCTGAATTTCTGCTCCTACAATACGCCTCGCAGATTCATAGATAAAATCTGCTTTTTCTAAGCCTGATTCTTGATAAAATTGAAGGACTTTTTGTGGATTATTTATATTTAGTATTGTGCTGTCTTGATTTAAGATCATCCCAATTTTTTCAGCAAGACGGTTATGTTCTCGCACAAAAAGGGTGTGCATAGAAATTAACCCAAGTTGTTCATTAACCCGAATATCCCCAGCGAGAAAAGATGTGCCATCTGAGGCAAATGGTAATAAAACTTCGCCGTTTTTACCTATCGTCGTTAAAAGTTTACCTGTACCATCATGGGTTCGTAAAGCAGTCGCCGTCGCTTCATTTGAACCATAGACCATTGAGCCATCAAGATAGGCCGTAATTTCATTAATTTGTTGGCGAGGAGTATTAGCATCTGTTCCCGTTGTCTGATTATAAATAGAACGGCTCAGATTAATCGTTTTTGTGCCACTACCAAAGGGATCGAAATAAGGATCTCCCGTCGGGACTTTGATATTAAATGCCTCAAGCGGATGAGCAGATTCTGTCAAATCCAGATCGTGATCAACGAATTGCCCCCACTGCCAAAACAAGTCAGAAAGATGACGAGAATTAACTAAAGAGTGGTCCTGTGCGGCAACCGCATTACTAATTTCTCTTGCGCTCGAAAGAGTACTATTCAAACCGCCTCTAGGGTCAGAAATATCATCTTCGTAAGCAGGATCTGTTAAGCGTAAAAGCTGACTTTCTGTTGCGCCCCAATTAGGATTACTGAGATTATTAGCGTGGCCATCAAGGGTGCGGAATGCTGTTTCTGGAACAAGATCATCCCATCTTAAATCGTAGGTATTTCCTTTCGCTAAATCGTCGACAGGGATAACTTTAACAAAATAAATTCCTGCTTGATCAACCGTGACATCAATTCGTTCATTATCTGTCGTTGAAGCGGATGAAGATACTAAATTTCCCCGTTCATCAAATAGAAATAAATCGAGATTTCCCTGTTCGTGATCAAATGCAAGATCAACGACGACTCTTAATGCTCCTGGAGTCACGCGAATTTTATAAAAATCATCATCCAATGCTTTACCGAGTCCTTTAATATCACTCAGATCAGTATTTTCTTTGTGGGTTAAATTGTAGGCTGTTTTGAAGGTGTTATTGTTTTCATAAGCATCATCTTTGCGACGATGGTGAAGATTCCCTTGGCTATTTTGCAAGGAATCAGACATAAGTTCTGAAGTAATGGCAAGTTTCATAAACGTATCAATTAAGTACATTAATGTCTCCACTTCTGTCGCAACACTTTTCGGAAAAATCCTAAAATTGTTTTTTTTCTCCTACTCAAAGAAACCCCAGATATTTTTGATCATTGGTTTCAATTAATAATATGTCGTTTAAGTTAAGAATTGTAAAAATTGTATTGCCTAAATACCGATGATCTGAATCTCTTCTCTTAACGGTTAATTTTATTGTGTCCGACTCCTTAGCGTTAAAATAGGTTTAATTCCTAATGTTTCTACCTTTTTCATGAATAGTCAACCAAAAATCATTGTACTGGACGACGATCCCACCGGTTCTCAAACCGTTCATAGTTGTTTATTATTAATGCAGTGGGATATTGACACTCTGCGCTTGGGATTACAAGATAATGCGCCAATTTTCTTTATTTTAACGAATACCAGAGCTTTAACACCTGATCAAGCCGCGAAAGTGACTCGTGAAGTCTGTCAGAATCTGAAAGCGGCGATCGCGTTAGAAGGAATTAAAGATTTTTTGGTCGTTAGTCGGTCGGATTCCACCTTAAGAGGTCATTATCCGATAGAAACCGATGTAATTGCTCAAGAGTTGGGTAATTTCGATGCTCATTTTTTGATTCCTGCTTTTTTTGAAGGAGGGAGAGTGACAAAAGAAAGTATTCATTATCTAATGATTGATGGTATCGAAACACCCGTGCATCAAACAGAATTTGCCCAAGATTCGGTATTTGGCTACCATTCCAGCTATCTTCCCGATTATGTCGAAGAGAAAACCCAAGGAAAAATCAAATCAACCGAGGTAGAACGCTTTTTACTAACAGATTTGCGCCAAGGAAGTCTAGAACGGTTAAAAAAACTATCAAATAATCAATGTGGAGTTGTGGATGGAGAAAGACAAACCGACTTAGATCAGTTCGCCAAAGATATCTTAACCGCAACAGCAGCAGGAAAACGTTTTTTATTTCGCAGTGCGGCCAGTATTCTAACGTCTCTGGCGCAATTAGACACACAACCTATCTCTCCAACTGCCATGGCACAATCTAAACCAACGGATAACCCCGGCGTCATTTTGGTGGGATCTCATGTGCAGAAATCAACCCGTCAGTTACAACAATTATTACAAGAAGCAACCGTGACAGGCATCGAAATTGAGGTCACCCGTTTACGCAATCATCCAACAGAAAGGGGAAGCATTTTGCAAGAAACCCTCAAAAAAATTCAAGAAGCTTACCAAAAGCAACAAAACCCCGTTATTTACACCAGTCGCCAAGAGTTAACCTTCGATACTGTCCAAGAACGCCTTGACTTTGGGGTTCAGGTGTCCTCTTTACTCATGGATGTCGTGCAGAACCTCCCTCCCGATATTGGATTTTTAATCAGTAAAGGGGGAATTACCTCAAATGATGTCTTAAGTACCGGATTAAAGTTGAAATCCGCTCGTTTGCTCGGTCAAATTCTACCAGGAGTTTCCTTAGTGCGAACGCCATCGAATCATCCTCAGTTTCCTAATTTGCCAGTTGTCCTTTTTCCCGGCAATGTAGGCGATGATCAAGGATTAGTAACCGTTTATCACCGTTTGACGTAATTTTATTAAATTTATCTATTGTTTTAAGTGATAAAAAAACCGGAGCTAAAAGGTATTTCTTCACTATTTACTTAATGTTTTGAAACTCATCCTTCTGGGGAACGGTCGAAACGGGTGAATAATATTACTTCTCGGCGTTTACGGGCTAAATATAGGGAACATCTTGCTCAATTGTAGGGAGAGTTTAAACTTCAATTTTATCTATGTGAGTGCAAAGTTTTTTTAGATAAACAAATAAAATAGGTGCAACATCAAGAGAAAGCAAGCAGGGATTTTCTCTTTCTAGGCGGGTGTGCGTTAACCCCATCTAAACAAAAAATGATATAGGGGGACTACACAAAAAATGAGATTAACGGCGAAAGCGAAAGCGTCGTTGAAGTCCGACGAGAGATAAGGCGAGTAAACCAAATACAGCAGAAGATTCGGGTGTAGCTTGGACTTGTCCACGGATTTCTCCATTCGGAAAGGCAGTCGTATGAACATTCAGGTACAAATTCCCACTGAAGAGGCTATCCAATTCAGCGGCTAAGGTTGTGCCGTTTCCTTCATTGAGATCCCAAGCACTGAAAGCAGTTCCGGCGACAGGATCAATGACTAAATCTCCATTAAGATCATTATTGGGACTAATTAAACCAAAAACAACGGGACCGTTATTTCCTGCTGGTGCGCGATGAAAATGGAGTGAGACAACGTCATCATCTGTAGAAGGGGTTTGACCGCCTAAATCCACGCCAAAAAGCTGAATACTGATTTCTAGTCGGTCTTTTGCGTCATTGAGGGTTAAATTTGCGGTTCCTGTGGCAGTAGAACTGTTAGGGGGAACTTGCTGTGCGCTGTTCACCGTTGCTTCAAAGAGTTTGGCTGCGCTAGCTGGGGAAGGAAGTAAAAAAACACCCAGTGCGGTGGAGAGGATTAACTTTTTCATTGCTTTTTAGTTATCGAAACGATTACCCCTTACTATATTTGAAGGACGTGACCTATTCACATCAAACCAAAGAAATAGATTTATTTATGTCTTAAGATAGATAAAAATTGGGTGATTTTAGGCATTAGATCGAGAACACATCGCACTTTTTAACGTGAGTTCGGCGAGGGCAATTATCTTAATCCTTTTGTCTATTCTAATTGGGATTAGGAAAGAAAAACAAATTCTTGATTGGGGGACTAGCCCCCCAAACCCCCTGCACAAAAAAATTAAATAAAGAAGGCTCGTAGATTTTTTGAAGGTCGAACTCACGTTTTTTAAGCACTTCTTTGACGGTTATTTTTAAGCCAGAAAATTCACCCCCCCCTTTTCTAGCGACTTATCTTTTGAGTCGAACTGAGTTTAAAAAAGCTATTCCTGCGAAAACAAAGGGGAAAATTAGACCATTCAACGATTCAGGGACAGCTTGCGTAGCAAAGGAAGCGGATACGGGCGCATTGCTCACCGTTAGGGTTGTACTAGCAAGAGAGGGAGCAGAAGAAATTAAAGGTGTCAGCAAGGTTGCTTCAAAGGATGCACTTAACAAAGCAGGGTTATGGGTTGCGATCGCATATTGACACTGAATAAAAACACATTGCGCTAAATTTTTAGTGAAATTCGTGAGTTCAATGACGGGTTGCTCAAAGACTTCACCATAGACAAAATCAAAATTCGTCAAGAAACCTTTTGCGGATGAAACTGAGCCTGTACCCGAAAAGTGGCTAATCTCAATTTTATCAAGTCTTAAAACCTGAGGGATAATTTCTTGGGGAAAGAAGCGTTCTAAGAGAAAAGAAAATGGAATCGTGCTATCACCATCGGCTAAACTGGCTAAGATGTCTGCTTCGGTGAAGGGAAGGGTAATGACATCATTAATGTCTAAGGTTTTTTGACCCATCATACTCCCTAAAAGGGGGTCACTGCTAAAATCGATGGCTAGCCTTCCTTTAAAATTAAGGCTGAGAGCGTTAGTCGTTGTATTCAAACCAAGAATAGTAGCGATTGCGGATAATCCAGCTAAAACGGTCGTCAAACGATGGGTTGTTTTTCCAATCATTTTTTCTTCTTGCTCCATCTAGAACCTTTTAGTTAAGATTCCCGATTTTTCCCCTAATCTTTTCCCTGATTTTAAGATTTTTGAGCTAAGTACCCCATTCATTTAGGCAATTTCATCAGGATTAATGCCCAATTCTCGCAGTTTTCGAGCTAAAATGGCGGTACGTTGCTGTGCTGTTTCTTTTGCTGATCGTTCCTGCAAAGCGAATTCTTGAGGCGTGGGGACTAAATCTCCTTCAGTTGTGAAATAACGTAACTTACCGTCTAATATTCCTAAATATAACCTTAATTGTTCACTCCATAGATGGCCTTGTTCATTGGGGATAATTGCCTGATATTGCCCCTTAATTAGGACAAATCCCTGAAATTCTAAAGTGTTAGGATCAAACCAAAAATAATCGGGAGTACGGAACGTATTTTGATATAAATCTTTTTTGCGGGTTTTATCAATATTTGCCGTAGAATCTGAGAGAATTTCGACAATTACGTTAGGATACTTTCCCCCTTCTCCCCAAACAACCCAACTCTTACGAGGACGTCTTTCTGTATCTAAAACCACAAAAAAATCAGGCCCACAAAAATCTCTCTTTTTTAACTGTTCTTCATTATAATGAATAGTCAAATTACCCGAAGCATAATAATTGGTTCTCTCTTGCCATAACCCATCTAAACAAGTCAATAAAAGAATAATTTGTTGTAAATGTAAATCGCTTTCCAAAGGGGGTTCATCACTCCAGAGATCAGTCGGCGGACAGATCATTTCTGTGGCAAAGTTCAGGGTTGTCATGAGGGTAACCCGTTGTAACAGTTAAATGTATGATAGCAAGAATAAAGCTTTTATCTCGTTCCAAAAAAAAGACGCTATGCTGTGAATAACGCCTCTCTTTTGCCACAGGTAGATGTCTATAGTTGCTAGAATTATAAAACGGAAATTTCAGGAATACTTAATAACGTCTCATGCCAATTATCCTTTTTCCAAACATTGCCATCAAGGGCTAATTGTTCAACTAAACTGGCTAATCGTAACGCTTTTAAGGCTTGAATCCCGCCAACTGAGGGTTGATCTCCCCCTCTGACACAATGAACAAAATGCTCTAATTCTGCGTTGAGCGGTTCAATATTGCTGGTGTAAACTTTCTCAATCAAACCATCTTGACGATACAACACTTGACCATGGTCGGTACTATAATTTGCTGTAGTTTGACGATTGATCAATATTTCGTTATTGAGAAAATCCGCCTCCGTTAAAGACTTACGACAATGAACTGCAATCCGTCGAATTTTGCGATGAGTGACCTTAGAAGCCGTTAAAGTAGCGACTACGCCATTAGCAAAGCCCAATGTTGCCGTTACATAATCTAAATATCCTGAATCCGATGCCCGACTACCACTAGCGGTTAATCTGACAACCGAAGACTGTACCAATTCTAAAAGAAGATCAATGTCATGGATCATCAAATCTAACACCACAGAGACATCATTAGCGCGATCTGAATAAGGACTCATACGATGGGCTTCCAATGCCAGAATTTCCTCTGTTTTAAGCACTTTCGCCAATTCTTGGAATGCTGGGTTAAAGCGTTCGATATGTCCCACTTGCAAGATACAATTAGACTCTGCTGCGGCGTTGACTAAAGATTCCGCTTCGGTAATACTGGCGGCAATGGGTTTTTCAATGAGCGTATGAATTCCCTGTTGTAAACATTCGATGCCAACTTGATGGTGTAAACGGGTGGGAACAGCAATACACACCGCTTCGACATGGGGCAGTAAGTCTTGATAGTTCTCAAAATAGCGAACCCGATACTTACTGGCGATATCTAGGCCTCTTTCTACATTAACATCAGCTACCCCGACAAATTCCACGTCTTTTAGGAGACTAAGAACACGGGTATGATGTTGTCCCATATTACCGACCCCAACGACGCCTATGCGAATGGGATCAAGATGGGATCGAGTCGAACTGAGTTGATTTAACATAATTTAAAGGGGTCTCCTTCTACTCCTCACCTTAAATGATAATTTTAAACAACATTTCATAAATTCACCCATAGGGTTCTGAGTGTAAAGAATAGCAAACTTTGTCCCCGATTGGGGAAATTCATCCTAAAAGACGGAAGCTAGACGTTAAAGACTAGCTGTGGGAGGGTTTTAGGGCTTGAAATTGAGCAAATCTGAAATATTTTAGATAGAAAATATAATACTTTTTCTCAGAAAAATATCCCTAAATCCGCCTATGATATTAGGATGCTCATCTTGGCTATGCCCTATCAAGTTGCCTATTTTTATATCTTGGCTTCGGCAAAATTAAAGGTTAAGAAAAATGCAAAAAAATTACGATTGGATTGTGGTGGGGGGAGGAATTTTAGGCTCTGCCCTCGGTTATGAATTGAGCCAACAAGGTCATCATGTTTTAATCTTAGATAAAGGAAAGCAGGTCACTACGGCAACGCAATTAAGCTATGGGGGGTTAGCTTATTGGTCGAATAGCGATAGGATAAGTGAACAACTGTGTCGCGAAGGAAGAGAAATCTATCTCCATTTAGCGACCAACTTAGACTATGAGATTGACTTTGAAGAATTCGATCTTTTATTAACCATTGATGCGCATCAAGATCCGTTATTAATTGCTCAAAGTTATCACGCTTTCGATCTCCAACCTGATTTTTTAGATCGCCAACAAACCTGTGAAAAAGAACCCTTGCTCAATCCCAATGCGATCGCCGGTTCTTTACGATTTCCTTATGGTCATATTAATCCCCAAAAAGTCACGGAAGGGTATCAACAAGCGGCGGAAAGATTAGGGGGAACACTCATTTTTGAAACCGTCAATGACTTTATTAAGGATAAAGAGGGCATCATCGGAGTTAAAACCCAGCAAAATTCTTATTTTGCGGAAAATACAGTCATTTGTGCCGGAGGATGGAGTCGAGGATTATTCCAATTATTAGATTTAGACCTTTCTCTTTATTTTAGTCATACGATGGTCATTAAAACGCTGCCGCTTGATTTGCGATTAAATGGGGCAATTATGCCCGCCTACCAAGAACGATTTCAATTACAAGAAGACACGATTAAACTCGAAAATAAAGAACAATGGAATACGATTAATGATCATATTTTAGGAGATAATTTTGATGTAGGAGCGATTCCTTTTAAGGATGGTAGTTTGTGTTTAGGACAAATTAGTCAGATTATTACCAATCCTGATTATGTGCCGAATCTTCCCGTCGAAGAGCAGCGAATTCGTCAAAAAATAAGCCATCTTCTTCCTGCACTTAAAGCGGTCAAAGGAACCATTCATCATTGTATTGCGGCTTTCAGCGATCCCAAGGTTTCTTTTATCGGAAAAGTCCCTAATTTTCAAGGGCTTTATCTATTTTCGGGCTTGGGTAGTCCCCTTATTTTTACCCCTCCTTTATCTCGTCACTTTGCCCAATGGATTACAATCGGAAAAGATGAAATTTTAGCACAGTTAACAACTCAATAATTACAGTGTTTTGCAACTTAATGAACGTGAGTTCGACCATCAGAAAATCTACGAGTCTCCTTTATTTAATTTTTTTTGTGCAGGGGGTTTGGGGGGCTAGTCCCCCAATCAAGAATTTGTTTTTCTTTTCCTAATCCCAATGAGAATGGACAAAAGGATTGAGATAATTGCCCTCGTCGAACTCACGTTGATGAGGTACATGATTGATAGTAAGAGTGCAAGATTTACGCCCAAAGGTGTACCTAAAGAAAAACATCATAAATCTCAAGTAATAACGGTGGGTTGATGTTGCCCCGTAAACTGACGAATCTGAGCAACTTCTTCGGCAATTTGTCTTAAAGGTAACAGTTTTTGTTGCGTTTCAATCTGATGTTGGTGGGGGTTCGGTTCATAACATTCTAGATAAACCCGTAAGGTCGCTCCTTGCGTTCCCGTTCCAGATAAACGGAAGACTAAACGAGATTGATTAGTAAAAAGAATACGAATGCCTTGTTTTTCGCTAATACTGCCATCAATGGGATCAATATAACGAAAATCATCACTATAAGCCACTTCATAAGCTCCATACTTTTTCCCCTTTAACAGGCTTAATTGTAATCTTAATTGTTCCATTAATTCATGGGCATTGCCTAAATTAACCCCTTCGTAATCATGGCGAGAATAATAATGTCGGCCAAATTCAACCCAATGTCGCTGCACCATTTGTTCTACAGATTCCTGTCTGTCTGCGATGATATTTAACCAGAATAAAATTGCCCATAGTCCATCTTTTTCTCGAATATGATTTGACCCTGTTCCAAAACTTTCTTCACCACAAAGCGTCACTTTTCCAGCGTCTAATAAATTGCCAAAAAACTTCCATCCCGTCGGGGTTTCATAGCAGTTAATTCCTAATTTTTGTGCCACTTGATCGACCGCCTGACTCGTCGGCAGAGAACGGGCAACCCCCCTCAATCCGTTTTGATAGGCAGGGATAAGAGTTGCATTGGCCGTCAAAACTGCTAAACTATCGCTAGGATTGACAAAAAAGCGACGACCTAAGATCATATTGCGATCGCCATCGCCATCGGAGGCCGCCCCAAAATCCGGTGCATTTTCGCCAAAAAGCAGAGAAACCAAGGCATGAGCATGAACCAGATTGGGATCAGGATGACTACCACCAAAATCCTCCAAAGGCGTCCCTTGTTGTACCGTTCCCGATGGTGCGCCTAAGCGTTTTTCAAAGATAGCGTGAGCATAAGGGCCAGTGACTGCGTTGAGGGAATCTATGGACATTCTAAAGCGGCTAGAAGTGAGTAATGATTTAATTTTGTCAAAATCAAACAAAGATTCCATTAAGCGAAGATAAGGAATAACGCCATCGATCACTTCCACTGCCATTGTGCCTAATTTAAACGATCCTGCCCGATCTAAGTTAATATCCGCCGCTTCGAGGATTTTATACTGTTGAATCGTCTGGGTTCGCTCAAAAATAGCATCTGTCACCTTTTCTGGGGCAGGCCCGCCATTGCTAATATTGTACTTGATGCCAAAATCGCCCTTAATGCCACCGGGGTTATGACTCGCAGAAAGAATAATCCCTCCTAACGCATGATATTGCCGAATAAGATGAGACGCCGCAGGAGTTGACAGAATTCCCTCTGTTCCTACGATAATGCGTCCTATGCCATTAGCAGAAGCGATTTTGAGAATCTTTTGAATCCCGTGACGATTGTAATAACGACCATCTCCCCCCACAATCAGCGTTTGCCCTGAACGCTTGGGCAAAATATCCAAGATAGACTGAATGAAATTCTCTAGATAATCGGGTTGCTGAAAGACTGACACTGCTTTGCGGAGGCCAGACGTACCCGGCTTTTGATCCGTAAAGGGTTGGGTGGTAAGGGTTTTAAGGCGCATTCTGGTCACAATTGATTCAATTTTAGATTATCCCTAAGCGCGGTAGTGGCCAAAAACGGAAGACGGCATGACCAATTAAATTCTTTTCGGGCAAAAAACCCCAAACATGGGAATCATTGCTATTATTGCGGTTGTCTCCCATCACAAATAAGTAGCCTTGGGGAACAGTAACCGGTTTCAATTGGTAGTAAGGTGCTTCGAGAATATAATTTTCGGCTAAAGGTTGCTGATTGCGGAAAACGACCCCATTTTTCACGGTTATTTCATCCCCTGACCGTCCAATCACCCGCTTAATAAATGCTTGATCTCCATCGTACCCTTGGGACTGCAAAATCGCAGGCGGATGGAAAACCACGATCTCTCCGGGATGAGGCGGATGAAAACGGTAAGAAACTTTTTCCACCACTAAGCGATCGCCCTTTAAAAGGGTCGGTAACATAGAATCTGACGGAATAAAACGGGGTTCAGCAATAAAAAAACGAATTAAAAAGGCAATAACTAGAGCAATCACTAAAATTTGCAGATTTTCTACCAGTGACTTTTGCCAAGACGGAGCATTTTCCCGATGAGTGGTGGCGTTCTTGTCATTATTCATGGTCAATTTTGTCTTAAGATGGATAAAGCCCGCTAAGGCGGGCTAAAAAAGCCTAAATTAAGGCAAATATACTCTAGAAATAGATGCTACCGCCCCAACGATCATCGAGCCTCGGTGCAACCAACATATATCCCGCTACATCATAGACATCCTGATCTGTCAAATTTTTCAATTCTGGCCAAATATCTGGACGGCCAACATTGGGATGAAGTTCAGTGTAATCGTCTTCTCCGTCGTAACTGGTGGGATGGTTGAGATAATCCACTAAGGCAAAGAGATTATCCCGTGGAGGTTCTGCTTTCGCCAGATCACTCAGTCCGAGACTGACGTTATTGTTGGTTTTGGTTTTACCCTGTAAATGACACTTGGTACAATTTTGGATAAACAATCGTGAACCCTGTGTCACTTCTTCGTCACTGAGAACGACTGTTTCTCCTGATTCATTTAGGGGAATAGTACGGGTTTCTTCAGTAAATTCTAGCGCATTAGCACTGTTAATGTTGAATTGGAAGATAAAAAGAACTGTAGCAACGGCTACCCAAAAAAATCGCTTGATCATTGTTCTCCTAGTGTTACGTTAAAGGGGTCATGGCGTTTTTTAAAGCTGTTTTCCCTTTAGGGCTTGAATGCTCAGGGAAATTTAAGTCATAACCTATATGATGCCATCTCCGTTGACACCTTTGGTCACTGAATCTGAGGTTTTTCAATTTTCGATTAGAATAAACTAGAACAAAACTATTTTAGGTTAAGTTTTTTTAATTTAGGCATCAACTGCTCAAATGCTCTACCTCGGTGACTCACGCGGTGTTTTAAGTCTACTGGCATTTCGGCAAAGGTTAATTGATAGTCGGGGACATAAAAAACCGGATCATAACCAAACCCCATTTGACCTTGAGGTGCATAAAGAATTTCACCGAGGCAAATGCCTTCTGTGGTGAGAGCAATTGAACCATCGGGACGAGAAATCGCGATCGCACAGACAAATTGGGCAGAACGCTCAGAATTGCTCCCTAATTCCCTTAACAATCGCTTGATACGATTATTATCGCTGTCGCCGTAACGAGCCGAATAAACTCCCGGCGCACCCTGTAGGGCATCTACCGCTAAACCAGAATCATCCGCAATTACCCATTCTTCGGTATATTTTGCCACCTGAGAAGCTTTTAAACAAGCATTTTCTAAAAAAGTTTTTCCGGTTTCTTCAATTTCGATTTCTGGCGGTTTTATCACTATTTCCCAGCAAGAATCATTAAAATACGCTTTGATTTCTTTAAGCTTACCGGAGTTGCTTGTGGCAATCATCAGTCGTTTCATAGATGGGTGATCCCTTATGATGGTTATGTCCCATTCAGATAAGGTAGGGTGAGTAAATGGGTTTTACATAAACTTAAAATAAAAAAGGGGTAAAAAGCAATATCTCGCCCTATAGACGAGGCAAAAGTTTACGGAAGCGTTTTCATTTTTGAAAAAGACCTAACTCAAATGCGTAGCGATATTTTATCTATCGGCAATTCAATTTAGACAAATCTAACACCGTCATACTCTAAAAACCACTTTCCGCATCGCCAAAACGGATGATATCATCATCTCCTAAGTATTCGCCATTCTGCACTTCAATCATGACTAGCGGAATCACACCGGGGTTTTCAACTCGATGTTGAGTATTCATGGGAACATAGGTCGATTCTTTTTGTTTCAGGAGCTTTTCTTGTCCATCACAAATGACTTTTGCTGTGCCAGAGACGACAATCCAGTGTTCACTGCGATGATAATGCAGTTGGGTACTCATGTGGTGACCCGGTTTGATTTCAATACGGTTGATCCGGTAGCGCGAGCCTTCCTCTAGCATCGTAACCGTTCCCCAAGGAGGGGTGCGAGTCATTTCATGCTGAGGCTCTAGGGATTCCTGCTCAGAAAGGGGAGTTAGAGACTCTTCCATATTTGGTTTAAATGGGGTGGAAAAACGGGGCAATTTTTTGGGTTTATTGTATCACTTTTAGGCGGATTTAGAAATTGATTTTTCCTCAATCTTTAAAAGACAAAATTCGCTACAATAGCTAGTTGTCATGAACAATATCATGCTTTAAATTGTGCTACAGGAGGTACACATGAATTATAAGAAACTTGCTTCTCAGAGTGTCGGTTTATTGCTAGTCGTTGGTTTAACAGCTCTGACAGCCGCCTGTGACGGAGATCGAGAGGTAGAAATAGAGGATGATGCCACTCCTCCCGTGACCGAAGAAATCACCCCTACCCCTCTTCCTGAAGGTGGAAACAATTAACGTTAAGCTCTTAGGGCAGAATTGAGCGAATTTTCTGATTAACCAACCTTGGCATGGGGAGTAGAGGGGAAACATTGATCATAGTGATTATTCTTGGCTATTTCTCGACCCAAACGGAGACAGATCCGCCATTACAGCGGAATTCTGCCCATCCATCATCATTAGTGTGGATAAGATCTTGATGGTGTTCGGTAATGTCAATGAACTTAGCATTGGGTTTACCGACATTCATCCATTTTTGTCCGGCATCTGCATCAGTCATAATAACCGCCATTGCTTTCGGATGTTCGTCATTACCTAAGCGAGTCCATCCTATCGTATTAAAGTGGTCGAAATAGTCGTACTGCTCGCCATAGGCGTAATGTTTGCGAGCATAGAGTAATTTGTCAATGATAGGACGATGAGAGGCTAAGGTAATTTTATAAGTGTTGCCATCTTTGCCTTTATCTTCATATTCTGCCCCATAATAATCGGCATAGAAAACACAAGGATAACCTTCTCGACGTAACAATATGATTGCATAAGCAAGGGGTTTAAACCAGTCTTCTACGGGGGATTCTAGGGCTTGTAAGGGCTGAGAATCATGATTTTCGACCAAGGTAACTGCATTCCAAGGCCGTTCCTTCATCAATGTTCCTTGCAGAATATCCCGCATATTATAGCCTCCGCCTGAGCGACTCGCTTGATGGAAGTTATAATGCAGAGGAACGTCAAAAACGCTCATTTTTCCTTGTAACTGTTCAAGATACCAGTGTAACGCCACTCGATCATTTGCCCAGTATTCCCCGACGACAAATAAATCTTTCCCTGCATAATTGCGCATTTCGTCTAACCAATCTCGGAAAAACCAAGCGGCAATATGTTTAATGGCATCAAGTCGAAAACCATCTGCCCCAGTTGTATCGAGATACCATTTGCCCCAGCGTGTCACTTCTTCTCGTACATCTTTATGCCCGAAATCAAGATCAGCCCCCATTAAATAGTCAAAATTGCCGAATTCTAAGGCAACATAGTCATCGAGAGTTTTGCCCTCAAATACATACAGGCAACTACTATCCCCTGTTCTCGCATCATAATCTACCGCATCAAAATGCCACCACTGCCACTTAAAATTGGAATATTTCTCCCCACGTCCGGGAAAATAAAACTTTGTGTAGGATTCTATCTCTTTGATGCCGCCTTTTGCAATATTGCGGCTATTTTTATCCACAGGGAGTGCATTCGCCACTTCGGTTTCGTCCGCCCCAATTCGGTGATTAAGCACCACATCGCCATAGACTTGAATCCCTACCTGATGTAAGGCGTTGATCGCGTCCAAATATTGCTCTTTTGTGCCGTATTTTGTGCGAATAGTACCTTTTTGAGCAAATTCGCCGAGGTCATACATATCATAGACGGCATAACCAACATCGTAAGTGCCATTAGCACCTTTATAGGCAGGCGGTAACCATAAAGCGGTAAAACCTGCCTCTGCTAAGTCTTGCGCCTTGTTTTTTAGGTCATTCCATAGGATTAAATTGGAGTCAATATACCAATGGAAATACTGCATCATTACGCCATTTACTTCTGACATAAACTTACTGCCTTAAACTAAAGTATTGAAAGGATTCATGGAATGCTTCAAATACTAAAATCGTTTTCCGCAAATCATTCGGCTCTTCAGCTAATTTTAAGGTTATTTTCAGGTAAACTAAGGATTGAAATTTTTTTAAGTTGAATTAAACGATGAAATTAAAAGCAAGTGCGGTTACACTTTTAACGGTTTGTCTCTTAACAACCTTTCCTCTCAAGGTTTGGGCAGAAACAATCTTAGAAAAAGTGGAAAAAACAGGCATTTTAACAGTTGGTGCTAGAAAAGATGCTGTTCCTTTTGGATTCGTTGATACTGACGGTAAATGGCAAGGATATTCGGTGGATTTGCTCCATTTAATTCATCATGAATTAGAAAAAAAACTCGGAAAGTCCATTAAATTAGAAATGGAAGCAGTGACGATTAATGAGCGTTTCGATGCCGTTAAAGACAAAAAAGTAGATATCGTTTGCGGTGCCACCACAATTACCCAAGAAAGATTAGAAAAGGTCGACTTCTCTGTCCCTTTCTTCATGACAGGCACACAGTTTTTAGTTAAAACAGGCAATATTAATCAATTTAATCTTAATAGTACCTTAAAAGAGCAAAAAATTGCTTATATTCCCAACACCACCACCGATATCATTATTCGTCAAGTATATCCTTTCGCTCATTGGGTATCTGTTCGCGATCGTCAAGAAGGCTTAAAAAAACTTAATCAAGATCAAGTGATAGCGGTAGCCAGTGACGGCATTTTACTGATTGCAGAAGTCGTCGCAGAAGGTAAAGATCCCGATGATTACGCCTTAACTCCTCGTGTTCCCATGACAACCGAACTTTATGCTTGTATTTTGCCCCAAAATGAGTCATCTTGGAAACAATTTGTTGATGAAACTATCGCCGGTTCTCAAAATCGCCAACTTCAAGAAAAATGGTTTAACGCTTTACAGGGATCTTTCCCTTATGTTATTCGCATCGAACCTTAAGTCGGGAAATGTTAAACCTCACCCATCACACCTCTTTAATTACTGATTATTGTTCATTGTTACACTGTTTAAAAGACTAGAATTGAATTAAACTGACGATTGAATTTACGATTTAATAACCTATGGGTAACATTCGGTTAATGCACGCTAAACTGCATCGGGTGACGGTAACAGAAGCAAATGTCAATTATGTTGGCAGTATTACTATAGATCCCGATTTATTAGAACAAGTGGGCATTTTACCGCTAGAAGAAGTCGATGTAATTAACCTTAATAATGGAAATCGCTTTTCTACCTATGCAATTCCGGGAAAACGGGGAGAAAAAGAGATTTGTCCCAATGGAGGTGCGGCCTTACTCTGTCAAGCGGGGGATCTCTTGATTATTTATGCTTACGAAAGTTGCGATCGCCAAGAAGTACTACAAAACGGCTATACTGCACGAGTCATGGTAGCCAATCCTGATAATACTTGCCAAGAATTAATGGTTCAAAGTCTGATACCGACAGAAAATGAAGAAATTGTTGATTTTCATTGTGTTGCTTTAGCAAATCACGCTTTATCTTCTATCCTCAATCCTTAAATCCTGTAAGAGCAGTCAGGCGTTGAAAATTCTTCCAGGCACCCTTATTAGTTACTGCAAAAGGAGAAAAAAGGAGGAGTGCAAGGTTTGCGCTCAGAGGTGTATGATATTAACTCACTTTGCTTTCATTGTTCACTTAAATAACCCTACCTATTTTGGTTAACTATTAAGATTGTCTTTAATTGTCAGTAAAATGAATTATGGAAAAAGGGTTCAATCATCGAAAAAATCGCAAAGTAGCGATTATGATGGCACTTACTTCGGCAATGCTACCCATTCCGATTGCTGGACTTCATAAGTTTTATATGGGACAACCGATTTGGGCAGTGATTTATTTACTATTATGGAATACGCCGATTCCTCGGATTGCTTGCGCCATCGATGCCGTTTGGTATATTGTGCAAGGAGAAGAACCCTTTGAGCGTCAATTTAATTTAACAGAAGAACCTTATCAACAGTTAACAGGGGTTGATCCCCGACAGATGAAAGCCATGGTAGAAGCGTTACGAGACTTAGAGAAATTGAGAGAAGATGGCTTAGTTTCTGATTATGAATTTGAACAAAAACGTCGTCAATTACTCGGTTAATTGATTAAGATTTTAAATAAAATTCAAAGTAAAATTAAATGTTTTTTTCCCATTTAAGTCATAAAATAAATCCCCTTAAACGCAAAATACTAAACGATCCTTACTATCGCTTCAAAAACTTAGAAGAAATAGCGATCGCTTCAGAATTAGGCATTAAAATTGACGTCAATTCTGCTACGATAGACGATTGGTTAAGATTGCCTTTCTTTTCGATTCATCAAGCAAGATTATTAGTAGAATTAAGGAGCAATGGCGTTCAATTTCTCTCGATAGAAGATATGGCAACCGCTTTAAATATTACCCCTCAACGCTTACAACCTTTAATGCCAATTCTTGATTTTTGTTATTGTGATTCAGACAGCTTAGTAATGCCTCAAAAAGTAAATATTAACTTAGCTTCTAGAGAAGAATTACAGACTCTTCCCTTGTTAAGTTCCAAACTAATTGAACAAATTATCGATCATCGTCAGGCAGAGGGAAAGTATCAAAATTTAGCCAACTTCCAACAACGATTAAGCCTAGATGGTCAATTCATTGCTCAGTTAATGTATTATATTCAGTTTTAAAAGTTTAAGAATGACCCAATCCAATAGCTTGTGTTAAACTCAGTAAAAACTGGTGAGATATTGCCAGAATTGAAGGAAGGGAAAGGGGATTCAGACATTGCAAATTGGAGCGTGAAGATTAGTAAATCCTATTATTATTAATAAAGAGAACCCCAAGGTCAATAGAGCAATTATCTCTTAATCCTGAAGGATAAGTTTTATTAAGTCTTTAGAGCAAAGATGATCGGGTAAAATTAACGATAATGTAAGGTTAGGACATAGCAACTGTTGCCTATCCTAACCCTTAAACTGTCTGACAACTAACCCAATTCTATGACTGCTATTTCTTCAGAATCATCCCCTTCTAAGGGTAAATTAATTCCCCTTCTTATTGCCTTTTTTTATATTTTCTTTACCCTAATTCCTAATAGTCATAGCCTAATGGTGCAGTGGCCATGGGTACTTTTTTGGCAAATTGGACTTATTTGTCCGATTATTTGGTTAATTTGGTTAATTGCACAAGGTAAATTTCAACGCTTAGGGTTAGTTTGGGATAGTTTAGTCGTTTTGATGGGATTAGGGTTAGTTATTTCTGCTGTTTTCGCCGAATTTCCGCAACCCGCAAAGTGGTATAGCTGGAGTGCATTGGGCTATATCGCCGCTTTATATGGGTTGACCTATCGTCAATTCGTGGCAGAAAATAAACAAAATCTTCTCATTTTTCAAGGTTATCTCAGTTTTGCTTTTATTTTAATTAGTTTAATTCTTTGGATAGGTCAAACCCTTATTCCTGAACTGAGTCGTCTTAATCGTTTAAAACAGGCAGGGATAGAGGTTGTCTTTGATTTTTCTGACCTTGTGTTGCGAAATTGGGTTCCGTTAGGACATCAAAACTATGTGGCAGGTTACTTATTACTCGTATTGCCCTTATTAGCGGGATTGAGCTTGATACATCGAGGATGGCTTCGTAAACTTTGGATAATTGGCTTTATTTTGGGCTTAATAGACCTATATACGACCAGTTCGCGGGGAGGATTGTTAGGATTGTTGATACTCTGCGGATGGGGAATCGTTATTCTCCTCGTTCGTAGTCGCTTGCCAAAGAAATGGATAGGATTGGGGGGATTGAGTGCAGTATTTGCTCTTTTAACTTTTACTTTGCTAAATAATCGCTTTAGAATTTTAATTTTTTCGATTTTACAAGGTAAAGGAGGAGGAGAATTAGGATTTCGGTATATTAACGGCGTTATTGGTTGGAATATGGGCAAAAGTAACCCTTTTACAGGGGCGGGCTTAGGTAATGTTCCCCAATTGTACCAAAAATACCGTCCTTTCTGGGCAGGGCGAGAATCAGAAATGGTGTTTCAACTTCATAGCACCCCCGTTCAACTATGGGCAGAAATGGGCTTATGGGGCATTTTGGGATTAATTAGCAGTGCTTTAGGTTTAATTTGGCTTATTTATCAATTCATACAGGTTAAAGGGAAAAATGACATTTCTCTATCTTTAGAGATTCTTTTTTGGTGTCTAACGGGAGGATTATTAGCCTATGGGGTAATGAGTCTGACGGATTATCAACTAGACAATATAGCAATCAGTGGGATAATTGTGATTTATTTAGCCAGTTTACGTTCTTTTTTACCTTCTCCTTCCCTTTCTTCTACTTCTCCTATAATAGCTTGGATAGGTATTGGTTTACTCTTTGTGGTGTCTCTTTGGTTATTGCCGATTCATCGTGCTTGGCAATTATCGAGTCAAGGGTTTACGGCTTTGGAGCAGAAGAAAATAGACCCTTTTGTCCAATTTTTAAGCAAATCTCATGAACTAGCCCCTTGGGAAGCCTATTACCCCTATCAATTAGGATGGAATTTAGGTAATTTTGCCTTAGAATCTTCTAATTTTCAAGAAAGAGAGCAATATCTCAATAATGCAATTAATTGGTTTGATAAGGGCAATATTGCCTCACCTTATCAAGAATTTGGTCGCAGTAATCGAGGATGGCTAAGCTTGCAACAAAACGCCCGTGAAGCCACTTCAGACTTTGGTAAAGCAGTGCAACTCGTTCCAGCAAAGCGTGGCTTGATGTATGGGTTAGGATTGAGCTTATTAATACAGCAAAAGAGCGATTATGCCCTAGAGTCTTTATCTTTAGAGGCATTAAGAGATCCCGTTTTTATCACCAGTCCCATTTGGCGTTCTACCTCCCTCCAAGGAATTTATACCTCTTTATTAAACAAAATTATCGTCGATTACGACCAATTGCTACAACAGAAAAATCTATCAGTTGCTTTGAATACTTATCTCCATCGCTGTCGAGGCACTATTTATTGGTGGCAAGGGAATATCCCTAAAGCAGAGGAAGATTGGCAAAATAACGGAAATTCTCAGACAAATCTACTTTTAAAACTCTCCCGACAACAAACTCCCCCAGAACCGTTACCCCTTTTAATACAAGCATGGTTCAATCCTGCTCAAAGACGGGAATTCATTCAACAGGCGTGGATGACAGCAACAAAAACTGAATTAAATCCTACTTTAGAAGAAAATTTTCTTGAAAGTATGAAAAAAACAGATAATTTTGACCAATGGTTAAGAAAAGAAGCTCCCATCTTACGTTATCGTCGGGAAAGATTAGGGTTTGGTGTAAATATGCGGCACATTGATGGGGTCATTCCCAAAGATTTTTTATTAGTATTAGAAAATGCGGCGATTAAACCTTGGTTTTCTGAGGTTTTTTACTCTTCTGAGTATGATCCCGACCTTGATAAATTATTGCAACCTTTACGAGAAAATTTATTAAAGAAAATTGAATCTTTGGAGTAAACGATGACACAATGGTATCAAAAAGATTTAGCGTATATTCACGATGCCGGATTTAGTCAATATGCTCTGCAATCTGCGCCGCAAATTTTAGGCATTCTTCAAGCAAATGTTCAACCGAAGGAGTTGATTGTTGAATTAGGCTGTGGTAGCGGCTTATTAGCTGAAAAATTATGTGAGGCTTCTTATACTGTCTTAGGTATTGACATTTCTAGGGAAATGATTAAAATTGCTCAAAAAAGAGTACCGAAAGCTTCATTTCAAGTGGGTTCTTTGTACCAAGTAAATATTCCCCAATGTACGGCAGTGGTTGCTGTGGGTGAAGTTTTAAATTATGCGTTTGATAGGACTTATGCTTTACCTCAGTTATTTGCCCGTATTTATCAAGCTTTAAAAAGAGGGGGAGTCTTTATCTTTGATATTGCTACTTTGGCCTTACTTTCATCAGAAAAAGAACAGAAATTTAGAGAAGGACAAGATTGGTTTATTTTGGTAGAAAAGTCTTCCGATTTAACAAAACAACAAGTAACCCGACGAATTATTACCTTTCGTCAAATCGGAAATTATTATCAAAAAAGCGAAGAAGTTCATGTTCAATCTGTCTATGAGGTTTCAACAATTATTGACCATTTAAACAGTGAAGGATTTATGGTACAAATATCCGAAAGTTACGGACAATTCAAACTACCTCAAGGAAGAACAGCGTTTTTTGCTTACAAACTGTAAATTAAAGTCAGTACGAGTTAAAAAATACCGTCGTTACTTAATAATCTTTAAATCTCCACATTTGTCTTTAGTAAATTGGTCATCAATTTCAAATTCTGCTTTTAAAAAATAATCAGAATTGGGATGAAAATAAGAAGAATATAAAAAAGAGTTAGGTGCTTTTCCGACTAAACATACTCTGTCACCGTCTTTAATTTGTCTAAAAATTTCAGGCTTAACATTACCCGATTCAAAGACTTGTCTTTCAAAGGAGTAAAATTCTGGGCGAGTAAAATAAGTGTTGGTTTTAGTAATAAAGACATACATAAAAGCCGTAGCAATTAATCCCCAATTGGGTGCGTTGATAAACTGACTGATACGATAAGAAGAACGCATTAAATGAGTGAGAAAATAAAGATTAAAAGCCACTAAGACAATTATCCAGTACATAAAATAACGCAATTCATAGGCTTGAGGCATGAGGGGCGTAATCGCTGTTAGAATTAACATGACAATCCCTGCATTTTTAGTTTCTAAACCCCATTGTTGCCAACAGAAATAAGCAAATAAAATCAGATTTAATACGACATATCCGCCAAAGTATCCGCCTAATCCAAATCGAGCTTCAGTCCAAGGAATAAAATCCATAGCAAGTGTCCAAGGCCAAGGTCGTCTTTTATCAAAAGCGTCAATTTCTAAAATTGATTTTGCCCAACGAAGATGAGGAGGAAGTTTTCTCAAGCTTTCGTGCATAAATTCAGGGGGGGCTTCAATATAATTTAGCACATGACCGGCAATCGAAACTTTAATGGGATAAAAGGGATTTTGATAAACGATAATATTTCTGACAGAAGTGGCAAAAACCAGTAAACTGATTAACGAACTACAGGCAATAATAGCAAAGCTTTGGCGAATTTTTGTCTTTTGAGAGAAAGGCGTTTTCCACGTTTTTATGAGTAAATACAATACCACAAAACACAAGGCTATAAACACCAACGGTACTAACTGATGCTTCATATTAGCGGCGGTAAAGGCGGCTAAAAAAATTATTATACCATTGGTGAAATTAAATTGAATTTTATGGGTATAGAATAAGTAGTTAATAATAATTAAAACTGTCATTGCTACATTGCCCGGTAAGTCAATATAACTTCTGGCGGCGTGCATGTGAACCATGGGAATGGCTAACAGGGAAACGGTTGTTAAATAAAAAGGAATCTTTAAATAACGACAGAGGAAAACAATTAAAACAATTAAGCTACTATAGCAAAGTAAATTGGTCGCTTCTGGTCGTTGAAAAATAAACCAGAAAAACCCTTGAATAAAGTTAGCCAATAAAGGAAATCCTAGATAGCGGGATTCCATGAAATATTCAAATTCATAGACATCTTTAGGAATGATTCCCCATAATCTAGCCGCAAAAGGGATTTGATACATAAAGGCATCTCCCCCATAATTGGCATCAAAAAAGGCAATGCCAAAGATTGACCCTAAGATAACAATTGAGAGAAGAGTTAAGGCAATTCTAATCACTCCCCATCTCAGAATTATCTTTAGGAAACCTTGCATGTTTTCAGATTTTTTTAACTTAAAATACTCTGTTAATAGTAATACCAGTCCACTCACGCCAGAAAATAATCGAATTGTTTTTAGAGTCGGTGCCTCAATAATATTAAAATAGCCTAACATTCCCAGCATTAAAGCAGTGGAAAGTAAAATTCCTCCCAAAGCGATGGGTTTATTCTGTTTAACGTCAGCTAAGAAAGGCACAGATTTAAGGGTAGAAGTCCCTCGATAACTGAGAAGGGTAAGAAAAGCCAAACCCGACCCTAAAATGAGACTAATGAAAGGAATGATCATATCATTAAATTAGATATAAAGTTGCGTTTTTAAATGGGTAAAGTCGTCTATTTTACGAACGTTAGCCCCTTTAATAGAAAAGGTTTCATCATTTGTTCCATCGAGAAATTCAAAGTATAAATTCACTTTGCAGGTTTCGGTTAAATGAATAACCCAATCCCGATAACTAGCCGCTAATAATTGACTGTAGGCATGGTAACGGAAGATGACTTTTTCGCTAATTTTAACACCACACATCATATTATTATGGGTACCTTGTGCGGCAAAATCCATATCAATCAGGTAACGGCCTCGATCTAAAATTAAAGGGTGTTTAAGTTCAAAATAACCTGCTTTGCTCTGTTGAAAATTCCCTTGATTTAAAGTTGTAAAATTAACAATTTTAAAAGGAAGTTGATAAGGAGCTTCATGCAGTCTGTCTTGATGAATATAAAGGTTATTCCGAATTCCTGCTCCTTGGGGGTAATCTGCCGCCGTGGTGATTTCTTGATAGGTGTTTAAATCAAGGGCAATGTATCCCTTTTCTCGTAACAAGTCTAAGCACCGAGAATCTTCTGGACTGGATTCTAAAATTAAATGAGGTTTAGCGGTTACAATGGTTTTTATTGCCCCTTGAATAGCATCAAATTCTGCTCCTTCAATGTCCATTTTGATCACGTTTGGTACTAAATTTGTGTGTTCTACAAAGTCATCTAGGGCTAAGGTGGAAACTTGATAGGCCGCTTCTTGTCCTTCAGGATGATTGTAAATACTGTCATTTAAATGGCTTCCTAAATAAATAGGAACACTGCTGTAGGATTTGTGATAAACTGCCGTATGAAATAGCTGGGTATTGTGACAACCATTTAAGACTAAATTGCGCTGACATTTATCAATAATGCGAGGACTCGCTTCAAAGGCACAAACTATGCCTTTTGGTCCTACCATACGAGACATAACAGTGGCTAATCCCCCAAAATTTGCCCCCACATCAAAGACGGTATCGCCTGGTTGACATAAATCTCTTAACGCCAATTGAACGGGCGGTTCCCAGAGGTTTTCTTGATACCAAGGAGCAAGACCAAACATCTGAACGCTTTCCAATTTTTGGTTAAGTGCTAACTGTTGGTCGAGGTCTTCTGCTAAGGCTTTGGCAAAACGAGATTTAACTAAATGTTTAAAGTTTTCCATAAGATTTTTTAGTCTAAATTAATAACAGGAGTAAACCAGAGGAATGAGTGTTGTTCATGGCGATTATCGTTGAAAATTTGATAGGTCGGTTCAAACCCTAAATGATTGTTTGGTTGCCATAAACGACGATGTTCTTGTTCAATTTGTTGGGCTAATTTACGAGTTTCTAAAACATGAGATAAGGGGGAAAAACGAGAGATTTTGGGAATCCAATCAAGGGAACGATAAAGATTGAGCAGGGTTTTAACTCCTTCAAAATACTGTAATGTCTCAGAATTTGGCGCAATTTCTTTTAAATATAGCCCAATTTGATAAGCATAATCTAAATCACTACTGGTATGACCACAGTAGGACTTACGGTAACAAAGGGCAGAATAAAATAATTTTTCTAATTCTTCGACGCTACGCTGAGAAAAACCGTATTTGACTCCCGCTGATGTACGGTGAATATACCATGCTCGCATATCTTCAATTTCTGCGGCAGGACTTTGGGTCGTTCGTTCATCGGGATAATTCCAAAATACACCTAAAGTACGATCAACTACTTTGGTTTTCAGATAGGGCAACAAACGACTCTTAAATTCTGTATCCCCTGCACCCCGAAAGGTAGAATCATAATAGCCAAAGCGATCGTGAATAGAACGGCGGTAAAGTGCGCCAACCCAAGATAAGTAACAGGTTTCAAGATAAACAAGATTTTGGTGATATCCTGTGCGGTCATAAGGCATAATATCACCTACCCAACTGCCTTTTTGATCAACATTGGTTACCAAGCTGTGACCAATCACCCAGTCTAATTGGAGGTCTTTGTCTAACTCAGAGGCTAAAACTTCGAGACAATCCGGTAAAATAGTTTCATCTACCCCTAAAAAAGCTAAATAAGGAGATTTAGTCAGTGAAATCCCCCGATTCCATGCGCTTTGAATCGTTTCCCTTTGTTCAGAACGAACATACAAGAGCGGGATGTTAAGCTGAGGTGCGAGGTCTAGAAAAACCTTGTATTCCTCATCAGGTGAGCCACTGTCGACTAAAATAACCTCTGCTTCCCCTTTTTGAATTAATGTTTGATGCTCAAGGGTTTTGAGAAAGAGGGACAATTTGTCTGCCGCATTGTAGAGAGAGACAATGATGGAAGCACGATAGTCTGATTTTTCACGACGATCATCGAATAATTCATAATCTCGTTCAGGATTCGTTAAGTTTGCTTCATAAGCTTGTTTCACATATTCCAGACAGCGTTTTTCTTGTTCTGAGGGTTTTCCGTACATTGCATCGATAGCAATTGCTTCTCGATGAAACCCTTTACCTTCTAAAATACGTAAAATATAAGGTAAATCACTAAAATTATCTCTTCCTAGTAATCTTATCCCTCTTAACTTATAGGTTGCGGCGACAAGGTCATTTCCTCGCAATTCTTCAACCCGCGCAATTTCTCGCCACAAACGCACCCTATCAATGCGGTAACCACTGGACATTTTAGCGCGAATGCCTTTCTCCTCCGGTTTTAGGGTTTCTCCAATATTCCAGCATTGCTTGATTTTATAGGCTAGATCTTTTTCGGTTTGTTCACTATTGTTAAAGGCGGCTTTATATTGTTTCACTAAAAAAGGACTTTTAGCAGTTTGGAAATTTCGGCTATCTTCTAGCGGTTTTGTCAGTTGACTTTGAAGTTGGACTTTAGTCTTTTTGAGGTTTTGTTTAGCTTGTTTAGCGATAGGAATCAATTGCAATTTCAAAGCACGAATGACAGGAAGATTGGCAATGCCACCCCCTTCTTGCGTCGATAACCAGTAACCCATAAGTTGGCTATACCAGCTATCTAATTGGTTACGAATTTCAGAGTCAAAAATCTCTGGGTTTTGATAAATTGTATTTAAGTCTGGACTGTCCACCTCTAATGGACTATTGAGAACAGCATCAACTAATTTTTGACGATATTCATCGTAATTTTCGAGTATGTACTGCAATTGAGGAAGGCAAGCATAGATGTTGTTAATATCAATTTCTACAAAGGGAATATGAGGGAAATTTTCTTTAAGCAAACGACAAACCCCTGCGCCATTTCCGATGGCAGTAGGACACCCAGAAAAGAGAGATTCAATCGCTAATAAATTGAGGGTATCATAGCGAGACGGCAAAAGCGTAATGGACTTACTAGCAAATAATTCGGCTAACTCTGGACGCGTTTTCGGCGCAAGGAAGGCGACATCTTCTAGGCGATTATACAACATCGCATCTAAATATTCTTTAGAACATTTTGTGCTAGTGTCATTATAACTATGAGGCCCGATGATACTCACTTGCTCATAACTCGAACGGGGTAGCCACCAAGCTAAATCAATGAAAATATCGGGTCCTTTGCGTTTTTCAGTTCGGCCAATAAAATTAAGATTGGGGGAATTGATTGATGATAAAGCTTGTGTGGGTTTCGGAAGATCAAAAAAGTGTAGCGGGTGATAATAATAAGCTTCAAAATCGCCTAACACTTGCCATTCGTTAATATAATCTTTACTAATAGCATACCGAAGATCAACGGTTTTGTACTGCATTTTTTCCTCTAAATTGAGAGGAATATTGCGCTTTCCTTGAATAAACCAATCTAAGCGTAAAGTCGTTGAAATAACGCCGTGCATTGAGAGAACAATTTTGCCAAAATTAACATTATAATGTGTGAGAGCAGGTCTTAATAAAACACCCCATTGCTCATAGTCAGGAACATCAATAACATCAAATTGTTGATTGGCGACAGAAGCGGCAATATTACTCGCTTTAACAAAAGAACGATAAATCCATTTAGGAGGGGTAATGTCAAAAAAACCGTTTAAGTCAGATACCAGAATTTGCTTTTTGTAGGGAATAGGATAGGCATTTTCTGGACGAGAATTATCTAAGGCTTCATCATCCGCAATATAGTAAAAATTAATCTCTGGGTTCTTTTGAATGACACTTCGATAAAAGGTTTGACCGCCGCCTACTTTGTTGTACAAATCGAAATCAGCAATTAGAACTTTCATATTTAATAATCGATAAACAATAAAGAAGTTAAAATCATTTAAGATAGTTGTTTAATGATATTTTGATAGCTTTCGTAAGCGATACGATAATCATACTTTTTGGCAAATTCTTGCGCTTTTTTTGCTATGTTTTTTAATTGGTCAGGTTGCAAGAGAGCATGATGGATCTGTTGGGGATACAAAGTTAAATTGTCCTCAATTATACAATGAACCTGAGACAAGACGGAATACCCTCGAAAAGAAATTTGAGTTCCTAAAACGACTTTACGATAAGCCATTGCTTCAATAATTTTCAACGATGATCCTGTTCCAGATAGCAAGGGAGAAATAATCAAACTCGCCTTTCCATAAAGATAGACGAGATCTTTGCCAGAAACTTTCCCAAAAGAAAGAAAGTTCTGATTTTCCTCTGGTTGACAGCAACTACCAACGATTACATATTGAATGGAAGGATCTAAGGTTGCCATCTGACGAATTTGTGCAACCGCTTCTAAATTTGGCGAATGCTGACTGCCAACGAACAAGCAAAATTGATCCTTGAGTTTATGGGCTATCCTATCATTAATCGACCCGTTTTTCTCGTTTTGGAAATCTTCTATATCAACCGGATTAGGAATCACTGTAGATTGTAAACCATATTGTTGAAAAAAAGCTTGATCTTCAGGGCAAACACAAACCAGTTTATCTGCTTGTTTTAAGCCTTGAATTTCTTCGGCTAAAGCCAATTGTCTGAGAGTTGAGTTTTGAGGTAACTGCTGCGTTAGCACATCATGAGCATTGAGAATGAGTTTCACCGATTGGCGATGGCAAATTTCACCCACAATTGAAGCCCAAAAAGGATATTCTAAAATAATAATATTAGCCCAATCAGCCACTTTTTCAACTTCTTTTTTAAAAGATTTATCAAAACGAAATTGATAGTAAATCCAAGGAAGCCAATGCTCTTGTTCTACTGAATTCGTAATGCCACCAAAATCGTCTAAAAATAAAGCAGTTTGCCAAGTTTGGTAAGCATCCTTATAAATATCATTCACTAAGTCACTTTGGGAAAATTGTTGCTGATAGTAAGAATAACGGATACCATGGCGATAAAAGTCTTGTTTTTCCCCTGTGGTAAACACCCAAAGATTATAATCTTGGTCTTTGAGATATTGAGTCAATAAACCCACTCGTTTACTTGCACCACTTTTTCCTTCTAAAATATCTCCCCAAGGATACAAAATAGCAATATTTTTTGACTTGTTCAAAGGTAACGCTTTCGCTCCTAAAATCTCCTTAAATAATTGGTTTATTTCTGAGGTATATCTATCCTCTAAACCAGACAAAAGTTTAATTTGCGGAGAGATTAATATTTCTCTTAACTTTTCAGCTTGAATAGCATTCGGTGTAATTATATAAGAATATTGGTTTAATAACTCTTTTTCTAATTCTAGTTCTAGAATGTTAATATCTTTACGATTGTTGACAGCATATTGATAGGATAGTAGATGTTCTATCTCACACAAAATATTAACGGAGTGGATACCTAATTGTTTAACAAGAGGCACCGTTACAGAGGAATTAAGATAAATAAGATCAAAATCACTTTGAGTGAAAACTTGAATTAAGTTATCTTCGATTTTAACGCTATTACAGTTGACTAAATCTTGAACCACACTCTGCTGATTTGTTTGCAAATTTTGTAAATAGCTTTTGTAGTCAATGCCATTGGGAAGACGAGGACAAAGATCATGCTCCAGAATCCAAACGTTATTAAATCTAAAGTGATCAGTTACGTTATGAACTTGATAATAAAATGCTTCATAATTCCCTTGTTTATAGGAGGGATATTTTGAGAAAGTGAGAAGAGATACTTGATAACCACAATTAAAAAGATAAGTCCAATATTGTAAAATCTTTTGCTTTTGAGATGTCTCATTAACAAAATCTTCGCTTTCAATTATACAGAGAATTTTAGGGTTTGTCTGTTGGGCAGAAAATTCATTGGGTTTGACAGAAATTGATTGAATTTCTAGATTTTCTGCTGTGACTTGGCAATCTTGTTCAGATAATAAACAATTGAGAAACGTTTCTGGCGTATTTTGTTGTAACCAATCTAAACGAAAGTCTTCTGCGGCGGCTTTAAAATGAGCCAAATTCGTAATCATTTCTCTAATTTTATGACCCATTTCACTCGGATGATTATAAACTTTTCCTCTAGACTCATCAATTTGTCGGCTTAACCAAGTATCATTCGGTACAATAACAGGTTTTCCTGCCGCTAATGCTTCAGTTAATACGCCTGACGTACGATAGCGATAATTAACTTGATCATAAGGAAGAATGACGATATCTGCATTCGATAATATTTTATAATACTCTTCCGTTTTCATGACCTCTTTAATTAACCTAACTTTACTGCTAGGATATTGTTCTAATTGCAATCTAATAGATAAAATTCCTGACTCTCCTCCTTCGGTACTAAAATTGGATTGAATCGTAAATTTAATTTTATTTTGACTTAAATACTCATCCCATAAAGATTCTACAAGTTGGGGAAGATGATGATACCCTTTTTCATAACGTGCATCTCCCAAATAGACGATATGAATAGGTTCACCTAATTTTGAGGTTATTGGTAAAGATAGTTTTTCAGTGCGAAAAGGAACAGGAACTTTTATTAATTTAACGGGACTTAAACAATTATATTTCTGTAATAATTCTGGAGTATCTGTATAAAATTTAACTTTATTTATCCATAGCTGGGAATCGGCAAAAGCATTCAAACAATTCGTTAAACCCATCCCTTTTGCTTGAGTGACTAAAGGTTCATCAGGATCTCTTCTTAAGAGTAAATGAAATTGAGGAATTGATTGATTTTGCCTAGCGATGAGGAGATGATAGATATCTTCTACTTGACGAATTCCAAGGGTATGAATAAGAATTTGATCTTCGGAGGTTAAACTTAATTCTTCAAATAATTTATTGAAAGTATCTTTAAACGTTTCATGTCGAGAATTGATTAATTTATCTAAGTATTTGATACTTTTACTGAAAATAATCTGACCTAAATAACGTATTGTTCCCCAAATAATCTTAAAGAGTCCCCAAAATGTATTAGAAAAAGGAATATAGGTTAATAGCTTAATATCTTTTTGTACCCATTGCCCCAGTCTCGTCAAACTTCCTTGAATTTTCTCTAATAAAAGACGAAACTTAGGTTGAGTGAGATGCCAATAATTGATCTGATATTCTAGGCGATTAGTCTGTTTTTTGATGAAACTATCGAAAGAGTTATTTTGTAAATAAGATAAATTTTGCTTAATTTTTTGTTGCCAGCTATTGGCTTTATCAATAAGGGTTGGATTATCAAACCAATCAACTTCAAAACGAGGTAATATTTTAAGTTGCACAGGATGTAAGTCTGCTGAAAAAGACCGATTTGTGATGATAATAGATTCATATCCGAGTTTTGTAGCCGCTTCTGCAACCGAAACGCTACATTCGTAATGATGTCCTTGTAAACTGCACAAAGAAGGGTCAATAATGATAAATCGCTTCACAGTCCCCAAAATTTTACAAAACTTAAAACTGCATCATAGACTATTTACGACATCTTGGCTATCTTTCGTGTTCCTAAATCAGCCAATTGATAGAGAGGGATGAAAATTCGGGGGCATAATCTCGCTAAAATGTATTTTTTATAGACTTTAAGGGTCAAAGAATCATGTTGTCACTTTTTTCATAACTTTATAAAGAATAAAAGATTAATTTTTAGTTTTTTTGCATAAAGCCCTTCAACCTTTTTGGCTCAGCCGTCACTCTACCACGATACACCATTGATAGACTTCATATTTAACACAATGATGCATAATCAGGGGATCTTGTTCCACAATTTTTTGAGCTTCTTCTAAAGAATTCGCCCTAAATAATAACATTCCTCCAGCACATTCTTTCCAGTACCCTGTCTTTGCTTGATGTCCTTTCGTAATAAGTTCTTGTACGTAAGCTTTATGAGCAGGTACATATTGATCAAAAACTTTTTTATTAACAATTCCTTTTTCAATTTTAACAAACCAAGGCATAGGACAATAATTAATTACGCATAAAAGTTTAAGTTTCAGAATTAGCGATCGCCAATTTCAATAATTTCCTTTGCTCCTAGAATAGCATCAGGATTAACATAATATTTAAACTCCAAAAGATTATAAAAAGGATCTTGTAAAAAGAAACTCCAATGTTCTACCATTTGGTTGGAAAATCTTAATTTAGGTTCAATATAAAACGAAAGTTGTTTTTGTTGAACTCTCGATACTAAACTATCCCAAGCCTGCTTCTGAGCAAAATTAATGCCAAAATGGCGAGGATAAATACCTTTTTGAGGACTTAAACTCTCATTGGTTGTGTGGGCAACTAATTGATGACCATAAAAGTTAAAAATAATTGCTTTCTCATTTTCTCGTCCTACTTGACACCCTAAACCTTTTTCATAAAACGCTTTTGCTTGGGTAATGTTATTAATAGGAATGGCAAGATGAAACATGATATCACCTTTCATAACGTTCACTTTCTCCTAGGTTCAGGTTAATTCCTTATTATTTATAATTGACATTAGGCGGGTAGTGTTCATAATTTAGATTTTTTTAACTTCTTGGTCAATTAGTTGTTGAACTTTGCCAAGGGTAGGATTGACTTCATAGGTTCGAGACTGGGGATCTTTGAGATAAGCTTGTTGCTCTTGTTCAATCATTTTAACATCTTGAGCCACTAAACCATCGAGTAACTTTTGTGCTGAACCATATAAGCGATTTTTCAACCCACGGCGAAATTTAATGGGCAATTTGTGTAGTCGCCAAAAAGCATTTAAAGAAGTAAAATGGATTAAAAAAGCACGAGTGTGGGTTTGATTGATGGGGCAAAATAAGCAGTAAATTACAAAATCTTGACCTAACGTTGACCGCCAGTTTGGATATAGATAACTCACCTTTAACGGCTCAGGATGCAAGCGACGTAAAGACGGAAAAAAGAGTTGAGAAATAGACCAAATCTGATCAATTTTATAATAACTTTGCGCTTCATATTCCGCTTCCACCTTGTGGTCTTCACTGGTAAGATGTTTTAGTTTAGCAGATGTCCAAGCTTGATAATTATTGTGCAAATGACCATGATACATATCCATTAAATTTTCAATTAAAAACGAAAAATGTCCTCGACAATCAATAGTAGACACCGTGGCGATATAATTGAGATGATCCCATTCAGGAATGACTAAAGGTTCAATTTTTTCTGTTTTTAAATTATTTTTATCTCCTAAATAAATCCAAATAAATCCATTTAACTCTTTAGCAGGATAAACTTCAATCGAACAAGAGGGTAATTTTTGATGGCTAGCAAGGTAAGGAATTAACGTACACTCTCCTTTATTATTAAATTGCCAACCGTGGTAAGTGCATTCTATCGCGTCAGTAATTACTTTTCCATGACTTAGTTTAACTTGACGATGAGGACATCGATCTTCTAATGCGTTAATTTTACCGTTACTATCTCGATAAATAACAATTGCTTTGTGCCAAAGAATTACTCCAATAGGCTCATTTCTAACCTCTTGAGATGAGGCAATAGCATACCAATAATTAAAATTAATGGGGCAACAACGAATATCCATTTCTACCCTTTCCTCACCCTAAGCATTAAAATTGTTTATATTCTATTTTTCCAGATTCTCTATTAATTCTATCATTTGTTCAAAGAGATAATTGTTATTCCAATGATGAAGCGTTTGTGATAAATAAGATAAATGAGGAGGCAGATCATTAATTAACGTCAACAATGCGTCATCGTCACACTCTAAAGCTTTCCGATGGAAATTTGAAAGCCACTGTTGAGGTATTTGCTCCAATTCGTCTTTTAATTGCTGAAAAGTTGCCAATTTAGGACGTTGACTGAGCAAAGTGTCCGTTTTGGTGTTCGTCTCCTCATAAACATATTGAACCCCTAAATAGTCTGCCATTTTTTGCCATAATACCTCTTCTCGAAATGGTTTACGCATAAAATCATCACAGCCTGCTGATAACACCATCTCACAGTCTTCTGAAAAAGCACTCGCCGTCAGGGCAATAATCATCGTGTCTTTGCCTTGAGGTGTCGCTTTAATGCGTTGAGTTGCCTCATAACCATCCATAATCGGCATTCGGATATCCATCCAGATTAAATGAGGGTGCCACTTTTCCCAAATACCTATCGCTTCCTTGCCATTTCTGGCTTCTTCTACCTCAAAACCCACAGATAATAGCAATTTTAACAGTAATTGACGACTTTCATGGCGATCATCTACGACCAAAATCCGATAGATGGGTTGATTAGGAGCTAAACCAATCACTTTAAGCATGTTTTTAGGACGGTTAACTTGACTTTCTTCCGCTATTTCGATAGTAATTTCAAACAGGAATAAACTCCCTTTCCCAACGGCACTACTGACTTGAATATCCCCCCCCATTAACTGAACAAATTTTTGACTAATAGAGAGTCCTAACCCAGTGCCTTGTTGCGCTTTTCGACCTGTTTTCGTTTGACTAAAGGCTTCAAATAATTGAGGAATTTCCTCTGGGGCAATGCCTTCACCCGTATCCTCGATTTCAAATAGTAATCTATGAAATTGATGACCTTTTTTTATCCGTAGAATAATTCCTCCTTCGTGAGTAAATTTAAGAGCATTTCCCAGTAAATTTAAAAGAACTTGGCGTAATTTTCCTTCATCGGTTTGAATGTATTGAGAAACATCAGCTGTTCGTTCAAAAATGAGTTGCAAACCCTTGGTTTGTGCTTTGCCCTGTAACAGACTTTCTAAACTGTCAAGAAGATGATATAAATCAAAGCTATTTTTGTTTAAACTAATGCGTCCAGCCTCAATTTTGGACATTTCTAAAATATCATTAATTAAATCTAGCAAATGTTCACCACTACGACTAATAATATTAATATTTTGTCTTTGTTCTACATTGAGATTATTATCTCGATTCATCACTTGAGTAAAGCCCAAAATCGCATTAAGCGGCGTGCGTAATTCGTGACTCATACTTGCCAAAAAATCACTTTTTGCTCGATTAGCTGCATCGGCATCTTCTTTGGCTTTTTTTAACGCTTCTTCCGCTTGAAAACGAGTCTCAGCAATGGCTAGAAATTCTCCAACTAACTTCAAAAAATCGATATCTTCTTGCAGCCAAATCTTACTACTTGAACCCTCTAATCCCAGATAGCCAAAGGGTTTACCGCCTCGAATCATCGGTGCAACAACTAGAGTTGGACTGGTACTTTTTTGGAAAATACTCCGTTCCACTTTAGCATTTAAAGGAATATCTTCTAAACAATTAATCCTAATAGAATGTCCCTTCAATAATTGCTGAGAAAACCAAGGAACTGTATCCTTTGGGGCATCCTGAGACCGCTCAATTAATGCTTCAATTCCCTCACGACACCATTCATATTTCATGCTCCAATGTTCTTGACTTGAAGAATAATGAATCATATAAGCGCGATCGCTATCCGTAAACTGCCCAATCTTTTGTAAGGTATCTTGGATCGCTAAATCCAAGTTTTGATCAATCAACTGGCGCGCAATTCGACTGAGTAAATGATTCCGTTCAACCTGTTTTTGCAAAGCAATTTCTTTCTGATTTCTGTCTGTAATATCTCGACTAATTCCAATAAGACCAATCACGGCATTTTGGTAGCCAAATAAAGGCGTTTTTAAGGTATCTAACAGACGACGCTTTCCATCAGGGTAGATTACCCATTCTTCGTGACGTTGCGGTTTTTTTGACTGGGTCATTTCTTGATCTTGCTGTCGAGATAAAATGGCCATCTTTGAGTCAAATAAATCAAAGTTTGTTGCACCAATAATTTCTGTTTCATCCTTGCCTAATTGATTTTGAAAAGCTTGATTACATGCTAAGTAAATACCTCGATGATTCTTATAAAAAATACTATCAGGAATACAATCTATAATTGAGCGTAAGAGCGTTTTTTCTAATTCTAACGACTCCTCAATCATTTTGCGTTCACTAATATCCGTATGAGAACCAGCCATCCTTATTGGACGACCTTGATTATCCCATTTGGCTTGACCCCGTGATAAAATCCATTGATAACTTCCCCCTTTACTTTTTAAGCGAAACTCTACCGCGTAGGAAGGAACTTTTTGCGCCAGATAATCCTGTAAACTTTGTAAAACCCGTTCTCGATCTTGCGGATGTAATAAGGAATGCCACGTCTCAAAATGACTGACTAATTCAGAGGGTTGATAGCCTAACATTTCCTGCCAACGGGGAGAAATAAATAACGCATTGGTTTGAATATTCCAATCCCAAATACCATCATTTGTTCCCTGTAAAACCAGATCCCAACGCTCTTGAATATCCTGAATTTTTTGGAGCAGATTTTGATGTAAGGGCTGAAAGTCTGCCAATTGTGCTTTCAATTTTTCAATCTCTGTTTGGAGTGCGTGAATCGTTAGGTCTGAATTCATAAAAAAGCCCTTTATAATGGAGTTTGACTGGCTTTATCTCCGTCATTTTTTTTTTTACATGACCTTACCTACGGTTTATCATCCTAATTACGTTGTACCATTGCCAGAGGGACATCGTTTCCCGATGTCTAAGTTTAGACGAATTTATGAATTATTACTCAAAGATGAAATTATCGATTCTGCGGGGGTTTATAAACCTGAATTACCCGATGATCAATTAATTCAAACCGTTCATCGCCCTGAATACGTTTCTGCTTATTTAAATGGAACATTAGACGTAAAAGCACAGCGTCGTATCGGTTTACCTTGGAGTCCTGCCTTAGTCAAACGAACTTGCACAGCTGTTGGTGGCACGTTATTAACCGCAAAATTAGCGTTAAAATACGGAATAGCTTGTAATACTGCGGGGGGAACTCATCATGCTTTTCCTAGCTATGGATCGGGCTTTTGTATTTTTAATGATTTAGCGATCGCGGCTCGCTATTTGCGACAAATGGAAGAAGTCGCTAGAATTCTCATTGTGGATCTTGATGTTCATCAAGGGGATGGAACGGCGTGGATTTTCCAAAATGATCCTTATGTTTTTACCTTTTCGATGCACTGTGAAGCCAATTTTCCGGGCAAAAAACAAAATAGTGACCTCGATATTCCTTTACCGATTGGTTTAGATGATGAAGGATATTTACAAGTTTTGGCGCAATTTTTACCCAATATCTTAACGCAATTTAAGCCCGATTTAGTACTTTATGATGCGGGAGTCGATACCCATGTAGATGATAAACTGGGTAAATTAGCCTTAAGCGATCAAGGAATTTATCGCCGTGAAATGCAGGTTTTGAGTACCTGTTTAGCCTTAGGGTATCCCGTTGCTTGTGTAATTGGTGGGGGTTATAGTGAAGATTTAAACGCTTTAGTTTATCGTCATACCCTGCTTCATCGTGCGGCTTTAACAGTATTTAAAAATTATAAATTATAAACCCACCTTCTCATTTCTAAAACTGAAAAAAAGGCGATTTAATCATCATTAACGTCCGAACCACTCACCCAAAATTGAGTTACGCAGAAAAACGGTTGAAAAAATCGAAGTGGTCGATCGCTTCCAAAATGCCCAAGGCGTAAGATTGTGTTGCATAATAGATCTGGTCAGTATCTGTTAGATGTGACAACTCCTCATGGTGGCGATTAGCGACAACCACCGCCAAGGTATTACCCCGCATCATATCCTCATCAGCACCCGAGCCACCAGCAACCAAGATTTGTTCTAAAGGAATACTCCAGCGATCGGCAACATAACGCAAAGCCTGACCCTTAGAGGCACGAATGGGGAAAATATCAAGGTACTGCCCGAATGAAAGGATGACATTCACCGCTAGGTCTTCTTGGTACAATAAGCTATTAATTTCCTCCACTGGAGGCGCAATGTTAGAATTGTAGAAATAGCTGATTTTAAAGCGACTTTGTTGCCCTTTTGGCTGTAATTCTAGACCAGGCAAACCAGACAGCACCCGCTTAACTTCTGGTGGCGTCCAGCGACGATCAATATGCTGTGTCCACCAAATATCTTCTATGAGGTCTGGATAGTAGTGGATAGCCGTGCCTGCACTGGTAATCAACACGTCGGGATCAGGGACATTGTGCTTGCGCAGAGCTTCAAGGGCGGTATCTAAGCGACGACCTGTGGCGATCCCAAAAGTGGTGGACGTACGGTTTTTGCGGAGTACCTCAAGAAAACGGGGTAAATCGGCAGGATTACCCAAGAGGTTTTGATCAAGATCGCTAAAGATAGCACGATCATGATAAGGCATGGGACGGCGGGTTTGGGGGACAGCCTGTACCACTTCAGTCTTATCAACCAATGGGCGAATGGTTTTAAGATAACTCGTCGCATGAGCTTCCCAAGAGTAATGTTGGCGCACCCCCTGTAGTCCGTTATCTGCCAACTGTTGCCGCTTTGCAGGATCATGCAACAAGGTCAGTAATGCCGTAGTAATGGTATCGTTGTCGAGGGGATCAATGAGAATGCCATTATGACAATTACGGGTAATATCACGAGGTCCTCCATCTTCAGTGGCCACAAGGGGCAATCCACTGGCCGCTGCCTCGATCAAGGTCAGCCCAAAGGGTTCAGTCAAAGCTGGGTTGACGAATAAGCCACCGGATAAAGCAGCGATGCGGTAGATATAAGGAACTTCGTCGGCTTTGTGGTGCTTAGGATAAGCGACTCGACCATAAAGATTATAACGATCAAAAGCCAAAAGCAAATTCGTTAGAACCTCCTGCGCTCCCTCATCCATGTCATTGATGTCATCTCGATTACCCGCAATAATGACTAGATTGGCTAATTCCTGTAACTCAGTCGAACTCCCGTAGGCGTCCACTAACGCTTCAATATTTTTGCGAGCATCAGGACGAGACAACGCTAGGATCAGCGGCTTACTCGGATCGTCCAAAAAGCGGCTAATTTCTTTACCAATTGAAGTTTGCCATTCATCTCCCTCGGGCGGGTAAAACAACGTCAAATCTGTACCAGGCGGAATGACGCGCATCCGATCAGGTTGATAGCAATCGTAGAATTCGTACTGTTCTTCAATCTCTTGATGGGTACTGGTAATCACCCGATCTGCACTGGCAAGAGTCATTTCCTCTGCTTCAATGCGGCGTAACATATTATAGCGGCGATCAATTTCGTCTGAAGACAGGCCACTAGCCAGTAACCGACGGCGTTTCACTCTGCCCAAAGAATGACCCGTATGTACCAGCGGCACGTCAAGAAAATGGGTTAAGCGGCTACCTACATAACCTGCATCCGCATAGTGACTGTGAATAATGTCCGGCACTTGCTCTTGATGACGAATGAACGTTAGCATATTATCGAAGAAACTGTCTAGGTGATCCCATAGTGATTCTTTGGCAAGATACTCCTCTGGTGACCCAGAAACAACGCGAACAATGCGCGCTCCGTCCCCTAGCGATTCAATTTCTTCACCGTAATCTGTATCTACTTCGGGGGCCATCACTAAACGAGTAAACAGGTCAACGGCGGCTACGTCAGGCAATCGGCTCAAAGCACGGGCAAGTTCCACGACATACTTCGTCTGGCCGCCCGTGTCGGCATCCCGTCCTAGTTCTAAATCATGGCCTCGGATCAAGCCATGCACGCTGATTAGCGCAATGTACAAACCTTCAGAGTTTTGACTTGGCATATTTTTCACTTGAATTCGTCGAGTAGAGCAAGATGAGAAACTAACGTCAACCGAAAAAGACAAACATCTTGAATTGGGGCAGAAATACTTATGAACCAGCGAAAATGCCACTTCTGAATTGTATCGCAGGTGCGACACGAAAGCAAAACGCCTCTCATCTGGGAAACGGGATAAGAGATATTGACTTCTTGCTTTATCCTTAGGCAAAACGAGCAGAAAAAGTGGCTAATTTCCTCGTTTTAGACAGCAGATTGACTCTTTGCGATCTCCTATGCTTCAGCAAATTCTCAGTTTTTTATCAGATATTCCTTATATACAATCCGCACACTCGAATTAGTGGAGAAATATATCTTAATTCTGGGAAACGCTCAATGATAAAACCCCTTAAACTTTGGTTAGAACAAAATTTTACATCATTACGCTGGCGATTGACCTTGGGAGTTGCCTTCGTCTCTATTTTAGGATTAAGCAGTCTTTCTGCTTGGATGAGCTGGCGAATGCAGACAATTTTAATCGCTACCCATAAGCAAAATGTCCGCTACATTGCTGAACGATTACCCCATGATGTAGAGATTTACAGCGATATGGTGACCGTTGAAGAGGGCGCGCAGAAAACGATTAATAATTTGACCAATACTCAGACGTTACTCTGGTTAAAAAATCCTCAAGGCCAAATCCTAGCACAATCCCATCTGATGCCCCTCCACCCTCAAAAAATGGACTTAACGGCTTTAGCCCAAATTCCTCCTAAACCCGAATTAAAAAGAATAAAAGGACGATTTTGGCTAGTTTGTGCGTTGGATTTACGAATAAGCGGTCAAAATATTGGCAAATTCTACATTGCTCAAGATATTACAGGGGATCAGACCATGTTTATTAATTTGATTAAAAGTTTAAGTTTAGCGACAGCGATCGCGATTACCTTGATGACGGGATTAATCGCATGGTACGTCAAAAAAAGCTTACAACCCTTAGATCGCATCAGTCAACTCTCGGCTAATCTGTCTATTGCTCAATTATCTCAAGCTCGCCTACACTTAGAAAACGCCCCCCAAGAGGTCAAAAAATTAGCCCGAACCTTCGATCAAATGTTAGATCGATTGAGTCAAGCATGGGATCATCAACAACAGTTGTTAAGCAATGTCTCCCATGAATTACGTACCCCTCTCACCATCGTTTCGGGTTATTTACAAAGTACCTTAAGACGAGGCAGTAATTTAACACAATCCCAAAGAGAAGCCCTAGAGACTGCCGTTTCAGAAGCAGAAAGAACAACCCAATTATTGCAAGACCTATTAGACTTAGCCAGAGCAGATGGGGGTCAAATGCTCTTCCATCGGGATCAAGTTGTTGTTAATTCTCTCATCAAAGAAGTGATTAAAATGACGCGTCAATACAGCAACCGTCCGATTAATGTGAATGAAGCCGACACTTTATTAATGATTAAAGCAGACATCAATCGCTTAAAACAAGTCTTATTAAATTTGATTGATAATGCCGTTAAATATTCCCCTGATGGTACTCCCATTACGCTTAACTTAAAGCAACAAGAAAAGCAAGTGATTATTGAAGTTTGTGATCAAGGGTTAGGCATCCCTTTAGCCGATCAAGGGCGTATTTTTGAACGTTTTTATCGAGTAGATGAAGCCCGCTCTCGCACCACAGGAGGCACAGGCTTAGGTCTTTCTATTGTTAAAACTTTAGTTGAAGGAATGGGCGGCACGATTCAAGTTATGTCTAAACCCAATCAGGGAAGTATTTTTTCTATTTTTTTTCCGATGAGTTCCTGAAGGATTCGCTCAATTTCAAACCCGACAATGTTGCTATTAATTGATAGTTATCTTCCCTAAAACGAAATAATTTAGCTTCGACCACTTGCTCTTGACGGATATCAATAACAAAATGATCGATTGGATAAATCGGTTTTCCTTCAAATAAAGCATTTTGGCGATCTTCTTCACTTAAATAAGCTCCCACATTCACATGGGAATGATAAAGAATTTTAACCGAATTTTCTGATTCGATATTACGACTCAAAAACAAAGAATCTTCCGCAGACAAAAGAAAAGCTTCCTGTGCCGTTCTTGGATAATGAATGGGGTCGAGAGTATGCCATTTATTCTGCATATTTTGACAAACCTTCAGCCCTTTTTGTAAGACCAAACCGCAACATTCTTCAGGATAACAACGATAAGCATGAAGATACATTTCTTTAAGAATTGATGGCGTTAAAATTGAACGAATTTCCGTAGCAAGATGGGGTAATTGGGTGTTAAGATAAAGAAATTCCATAATGTGTTTTAATATTCATTCTTGATCAACAGATAGCATGGATTTACTGCGATCGCTTCCTATTGGCCTCTACTTAGAAAAACCCGTTACTTGGTTACATCACCTCGACCCCAGAGTCAAGTTAACATGGTTAATGACCTTTTTACTCGCCCCTTTATTAGCCACCGCCGAATGGCGTATCGGGATAGTAATTCTATTAATCGTGTTAACCCTACTAGCCAGAATTCCGCTACGAGTTTGGCGGCAACAAATGGGATGGTTATTAACTTTGGGGGGATTGGTTTTCCTCTTAACTGCTATCAGTCCCGATGGCCTTGATATTAACACCCAATCTCGTCTGCCCGCCGGAGATATTATCCCGCAGTATTGCCAAGAAAACGGAAAATTTAGCCTTTGCCCTGAAATTGAACAAAAAATTGAAGCCTTAAAAGGTTTACCTCAACCTAGCGATTATAATTATGTTGTCCTAGACTGGGGAAAGCTTTTTGTAACCCGTCGCTCCTTAGACTTGGGAATCCGCATCAGTACCCTCATTTTTACCCTGATTTATAGCTGTAACCTCTATTTACTCACTACTGCACCTGAAGCCATCACTGCAGGGCTAGATGACCTCCTTTCCCCTTTGCGTCGCTTTAAACTGCCAATTACTGAAGTAATGTTAACCCTTACCCTTTCTCTACGCTTTATTCCCTTAGTGCTTGAAGAAATTCAAAATTTAGCTAGATCGATTCGTACTAGGGCAATTAATTGGAAAAAACTGGGTTTTAAGCGTAGTATGCAGGTTTGGCTGATTGTTGTGGAACGACTCTTAGAAAATCTCTTAAGGCGTGCTGAACAAATTGCGACCGCCATGGATGTGCGAGGATTTACCAGTCCCAATGAACATGAAGTCCAATGGCACAAATTACAGTTAAGAGGAGCAGACTGGATCGTTTTAGGACTTTTAGTTCCTTTTTGGTTAATGCGCTTCTTTTGGGGCGGAATTTAAAATTATCTTATTTTCTTAAACAAATGTTATCCTAGAAAGACTATGGGTAATCAAACAAGTGGCATCAAAATCATCAGTGATAACCGTCAAGCTCGCTTTCTCTACGAAATCCTCGAAACCTACGAAGCGGGAATTCAACTTGTTGGTACAGAGGTGAAGTCTATTCGGGAAGGAAAAATTAATTTGCGAGATGGATATGGTTTAATCCGCCAAGGAGAAATTTGGTTGATTAATGTTCATATTTCACCTTATCAAGCCAGTGGCGAATACTTTAACCATGATCCACGTCGTGACCGAAAATTGCTTTTACACCGACAAGAAATTAACAAATTAATTGGTAAAGTAGAGCAAAAAGGCTTAACCCTAGTACCGATTAAGATGTACTTTAAAGGCAGTAAAGTCAAAGTCAGTTTAGGCTTAGGGAAAGGGAAGAAAATTCATGATAAACGAGAAACGGTAAAACGGCGCGACGATGCTAGAGAAATGGCAAGAGCAATGAAGCGTTAAAAAGACTTTTAGACGTTAGGCAGTTATTAAGAATTAGATGATTTGTTATCTGGTCAAATCTCCATTGATATGAAAAAAAAATACGGATTAGGAATCCACACAACAACGGGTCAATTAGGACTAGGATTAAACTTGAATACCAACATTATTCGATATCAAACATGGCAATTAGATCGTCAATTATCGAATCAATTACATTTACTTTTACTTCATTTTCTTCAACCTCAAACATGGCAAGAACTCGCCTATATTGCCGTCGCAAAGGGACCCGGTAGTTTTACCAGTACCCGCCTTGGGATTGTCACAGCGAGAACGTTAGGACAACAGTTAAACCTTCCTATTTTTAGCCTTTCTAGTTTAAAAACCTACGCTTGGTCATGCCGAAACCATTATTTTCTTGATACTTATCTTCCTCTACAAATGATCGCCACAAAAGACTATCTCTATGGAGCAGTTTATCAGTTTAATGCAGAGAAGACCCAGCTTATTCCCTATGTTGAAGATCAGGTTATATTGCCGTCAGTATGGGAACAAAAATTAGAAGATTTGGAACTAAAAGAAAAAGTGATCCAAACGCCAGATAATTTAGGCGACACAGTCGACAGTTTATTAGAATTAGCGAATATGCAATGGCAAGAAGGTCAACGACCTCAGTGGTCAGATTCTTTGCCTTTTTATGGTCAATTCTCTTAGTTTATTCTCTTTAAAAAAACGCCAACGATTAACGATTAACTAATAAGGGGATTTTTAATAATCTGCTTAAGGTATTGAGGAAAAGATAGTAATAACTGTATATTTTCTGCCATTTTTTCCCGTTGATTAATTAAATAAATACTGACTAACGTAAAACCAACCCCTAACCATTGCAACGGCGTCAGAACCTCTGCTAAAAAGAAATTGCCAAACGTTAAGGCAAAAACAGGCGTAAGAAAAGTTAAAGCAGTGAAACTGGTCAGATTTCCTTGAGAAGCGATATAGAAAAAGACCCCATAAGCGATCGCACTACCGAAAATCGTTGCATAACTTAGAGAGAGCCAACCAGACGGGGTAATCGCTTGCCATTGATGGGACTCCCATAAACTAGACCCAATAAATAAAGGAATTCCTCCTAAAATCATGTGCCAACCTGTCGCCACTACGGGGTCAACCTGACGACTAATATAGCGAATAATAATTGTTCCCGTTGCCATCGATAGCGAAGCCATCAACATCAACCATTCTCCGCTATTCAATAACCCCTGCCATTCCCAACTCATCGCCACCGATTGACTATCAAAAGCGTGTAATAACCACTCTTGAGGTAGACCGATTAAGCTAATACCAAAAATACCAATAATTAAGCCTAACCATCCCCATCCCCCGATAATTTCGCCAAATAACCAGCTAGAAAGTAACGCGACTGCAAGGGGTTGAGAATCAATAATGACTGAGCCTAATCCTGCACCTGTTCGCTGTAATCCTTCCGCTAAAAATCCTTGAAACATTGTGCCATCTAATAAGGCAAAAAGGGCAATCCCTAACCATGCCTTAAGGGTTTTCGGTTGAGGCAGTTTCAACAGAACTGTTAGTAGTAAAATCAAGCATCCCGCCGGAAACAGACGAATTGCCGCCATAAAAAGGGGAGTAGTCGTATCCATCACTCCTTTCATCGCCACCATCGCTGTTCCCCACAGAAAAAAGGGAGAAATCAAAATAATTGGGTAAAAAAAGGGGGAGGTTTTCAGACGGTTCAGCATCATATAGATTAAGAGATGTTAATAATACTTATCTTATCTTAACTTAAAACAATGGTAAGAGTTAATCGGCTGTTACGCATTGAATTGACTTATTGTGACTGATCGGGTGAGGGTTTGACAGTTATGTCCTCAGTGAATGATGCACCGGATTACGTTATCCTCTAAGTCTCTCATTGTTTTTGAAAAATCGTGTAAGATAATATCAAAATAATCCTATTTATTTCTTGAAAATGATCAAATTATGACTTTGATTAAACCTAATGATTATGAAAAAAGCAACCATCTTTATGAACAAGATATTATCTTTGGTTAAAAAGAACAGCAGAATTATTAAGCGATCGTCAGTTGGATCAGTTAGACTACGAAAATTTAATTGAAGAAATTGAAAGTATGGAAAGGATAGAAAAGCACGCTTTGGCAAGTAATTTAAGAGTAGTTTTAATGCACTTATTAAAATGTAAATATTAATCTAAAAAACGTTCCAATAGTTGTTTATATACGATTTTTGAAGATCGAGTAAGAATCAGAGAATCTTGAGAAAATAGTACCCGTTTAATGCCTTATATTACTGAATGTTATTGAGATTTTGACTCACTGTTATCGTAAAGTCAGAAAAGAAGCATCTTTGGAAACAGGGTTAAATTTTTATATTTTCCCTATTGAGTCTCCTTTTACCTTAGCAGAGAATTTGAACGAGGATTATTTACTTTGAATAATATGCTTAGATCATTACTTTTTACAATATAGAGAAAAGTTCTCGCTCATAACTGTTTATTTAATGTTGTTAAAACTTGTAAGACTTAATTCTGATAAAGGTAATAAACCATATTTTGATTTTTTTCAAGATAAATAAATTGATAGTTAATGCCATTGGGAGTTGATCCCTAAACCGAATCTTGATGATTTAAACTGGTGGAAGCATAGGTTAATAATTGGGGTAAACCTTCTAAAGTAATAATCCGACTTCTTTTGGATTTGATTAATAATATCCATAGCGAAGTGGTATCATTTTCAGTCCGAGTCACTGCTAAAGTACTCATGCGACCTTTAATTAAGATATCCCCATCTTGAATTTGAATCGTCGTAATATTTTCCTCCAATGTAATTTTAATCTGAGGGTTATAAAAACCTGCTAACCAAATCAAAGATGATAACACTAAAAATTTAACTTCTCCTTCTAAAAGTTTACCTTCCTCATAATAGCTTTCAAATTTTTTCCAAAGCTCCTTGTTCCTTCTCAGACGAATCTTCCAAAGGAAGTAAGAAAATAAAAGAGTCTTTTAATTTTCGTTCGAGTTTAAGAGAATTATGCACATCTTTTAAAACTAAATTACTGGCATCTAAAAAGGTTTATCACTCTTAATACGCCTTAAATTGGTTACTTAATTTAAGATTATATATCTTCAAACAGAGAAGGAGTTAGATGGGAATTTAATTAATGAGAAGTTATAATAAATAAACTGCAACCCTACTTATCCATCAAACGATAAAGATTTATGTCACGGACTTCCTTGCTACTTTCCCAAGAATTACCCAAACTGCAATATCATCCCAGTCGTGAACGGTTTGATGAAACATGGCGTGCGCCTCTCTCAACATTACTCGGCTTAGGACGAGCGGCAGGGGCTGATTTTGTAGAATTTTTCTTAGAAAGAGTCAATTATATTAGTTGTTTAGCAGAAGACAACCTAATTACGAGCATTTCCCCCCGTTTATCCACTGGTGCCGGCGTTCGAGTGTACAAAAACAAGTCGGATTGTTACGTTAGCACCAATAATTTGTCATTTTCTGGTTTAAAATCTTCTCTAGAGAAAGGATTATCCATTTTAGGCTTAAATTTACCCTCAGCTAACGCCTATATTCCCGAAATTAACTTAGAGATTCTACGGGATTATGCTACTCTAAAAAATAAAGAAATTTGGCTGGGAAACTGTAGCTCAATGGCAGAAATGGGAGATATTCTCTTAGAATCTACAGATAAGCTTAATCAGAAAGCCTCTCACATTCAATCTCGACGAGCGATGTACTTTCGGGATTGGCAAGAAGTTCTAATCGCCGCTAGTGATGGCACATTTGCTAGAGACATTCGCTTAACCCAATCCGTCGGATGCTCCTTACTTTGCGCTGATGGTGAACATCGTTCCTCAATGAGTAAACGATTAGGCAGTACCAGTGAGCCAGACTTCCTGAGAACATGGAATCGAGAAAAAACTGCCGAAGAACTGGCAGAATCCTCTGGTAAGATGCTTTATGCCGATTATGTAGAATCGGGGACGTATCCCATTATTATGGCCAACGAGTTTGGCGGGGTGATTTTCCACGAAGCGTGCGGACATTTACTCGAAACCACGCAAATTGAACATAAAACCAGTCCCTTTAGCGAGAAAAAGGGCGAAAAAATTGCCCACGAAAGTTTGACCGCATGGGATGAAGGATTAACGGATAAAGCTTTCGGCACGATTGACATGGATGATGAAGGAATGCCCACCCAGCGCACCTTATTGATTGAAAATGGCATCTTAAAGAATTTTATCGCAGATCGCACAGGTTCAATGCGGACAGGTCACCCTCGCACAGGAAGTGGTCGCCGTCAAAGTTACGCCTATGCTGCAGCCTCTCGGATGCGTAATACCTATATTGCGTCAGGTGACGCCACGTTCGATGCTCTATTTGCCTCGATAGATAAAGGAATCTATTGTAAGCAAATGGGTGGCGGAAGTGTTGGCGCGACAGGAGAATTTAATTTTGCTGTATCAGAAGCCTATTTAATTGAAAATGGCAAAATTACCAAACCCTTGAAGGGGGCAACCTTAATTGGTACAGCAACCGATATTATGCAAAAAATCTCCCTCTGTTCGCAAGATTTAGGATTAGCCGCCGGATTCTGCGGTTCCGTCAGTGGTAGCGTCTATGTCACCGTTGGACAACCCCACTTAAAGGTCGATTCCATCACCGTCGGAGGAAGATAGAAAGGTCTTGGGCGAAAGCTTTGTAGCCCTATCGGCTTTCAATTCAAGATTTCTGGCTAATTTCTTATTTTATGTAGTTTTTACAAACATAATCTCAAGTAAGCCCATCAAAGTTAAACTCAAGCAAAGATAAAAGTATGACTGAAATTTTTACTTCTTATCAACCGTGGTGGCTGGCGATTGGTTTAAATACGCTTTTACTTTCTTTTGCTTTCATTGCACCGAAAAAACTTTTAACTCCCGTTGGTTACCTCCATGCCTGGCTCTTAGGGGTTATTGTATGGGGAACCCTCGGATGGCGAGGTTATGCGATTGTTATATTCTATTTTCTCGTTGGTTCTGCGGTAACGCGGATCGGTATGGTACAAAAAGCCGCTGAAGGGATTGCCGAAAAACGCTCAGGTCAACGAGGTCCAGAAAATGTCTGGGGTTCTGCCTTAACGGGGACGCTATGCGCCATCGGAACGTTATTTGTGACATATCCTGTCCGAGAATTGCTGATTTTAGGGTATGTTGCTAGTTTCTGCACAAAATTGGCAGATACGACTGCCTCAGAAGTGGGAAAAGCCTACGGAAAACGCACCTTTCTTATTACAACCTTACAACCCGTACCACGAGGCACAGAAGGTGCAGTGAGCTTAGAAGGCACATTGGCGGGAATAGTTGGGGCGATCGCTATTGCCCTTTTAGGGTGGTTGATTGGTATAATCCCCTTAATCGGCGTGCTTTGGTGCATTTTAGCGGCATTTATCGCCACAAACCTCGAAAGTCTCATCGGTGCAACCTTACAATCTCGCTGGCAATGGTTGACCAATGAAGTGGTGAATTTTATCAATACCCTATTAGGCGCAATAATTGCGATCGGATTCGCCTTAATGAGTAATCGGATTTAAAACGTTTTTTGATTGATTTGATGAATTATTAAAAGACGAAAACTCAACAAGCGGAGTAAGATTAAGAATTCAGTTTTTTTGATGCTTTTAGCAGAGTAAAATAACTAGGCTATCTCAGAATTATATTGCCATGCTCAGTGAACTCAGACAAAGAAAATTAACCCGTTTCTTTCATATTTTAGATCGAAATAAAGATGGAGTACTTAGTCCAGAAGATTTCCAGCAAACCCTCGACAAAATTATTCATTTGCGAGGATGGACATGGGATAATCCCGATTACGAAGAACTCCATTTTTTTTGGACTGGTTTTAGTCATCGTTTACAAGTTTGGGCAGACCGTAACGCTGATGGTAAAATCACTTTAAAAGAATGGTTATGGTATTTAGAGCAAATGCTTTATCTTTCAGAAGCACCCTACGTTAAGCAAGCTATTATTAATATGACCTTAAAAGCGATGGATTATTCCCAAGACGGGAAGGCAAATTCAGCAGAATTTCAGCAATTTTATCAAATCTATGAAATTGCAGAACCCGAAGCACGACAAATCTTTTCAAAATTAGATCTAAATCAAGATGGTTTTTTGGACAAAGATGAATTGATAGCCTTATTTGATGAGTTTCTTTATAGTGAAAAACCAGAGGCTGAAGGGAATTGGTTTTTGGGAAATTATTAATTGATGAGCGGTTGAAATAATCTGGAGCCTAAACACCCAGTTATCGAGAAAATTATCGTTCTTTTCATCAAATCAAAGATAGCGGCTACTCCTTAAATCTTAACAGAACCCTTAGACATCAGCGATCGCTGTGCAAGCTTGACCTTGAGATCGTTCAAAAAAAGCAATTACCGCCGATTGCCACCTCATCAAGTGTGCCAAATACGAGCCGACTTCCGCGAGAAGACTAATCTTGGTCTTTTTTGCCGAAACGCCGAACTATTAACAAAACGAAACCCCCAAACCCTAAAATTCCCCCCAAACCAGACGATTCCGGCAATTCCGCAAGAACGGTTACTTGGCCAGTCTCCTTAAAACGAGCGTAAAACTGGAGATCATCCGTGCTGGTCGAATTTGTGCCATCAAATGTCCATTGTGCAAGGGTTGAATTATAGATATATTTAACAGAAAAAACCGTATCATCCGTTGGGTCTGAGGGAGTGTTATTGGGATCTTGAAGCGCATAGGGAACGAGATATTCTCCCGTAGAATAGTTGGTAATGTTTCCGTCAAATTCAGCGATGTCATCAGGATTTTCAATAATCCCATCCTCGTTGACATCAAAGTAAAAATTCCCTTGAACGCGGCGAACATCATCAACAACTGCATTATTTAAGGCAGTACTAATTCCATTGGAGACAGGCTTGAAGAAAGGGAAACCGGACTGGGTTACTCCATTTGCTACCTGTGTTGCTCCGTCAAAATTATTTAAGAATTCGGGTTCTGCCGTTGCAATGACTGGATCTAAGTCAAAACTAGGGATTTCAAAGCAAATATTAGGGCGATTGAGGTTGAATAAGTCTATATATCGTCCATACTCAAAACAAACACTATATTCCGTCGCAAACTTCGGCTTATTCGGATTCTGCACATAGACATTTTCCACTAATAAGGCGGCATTACTCGGCCCTCCTGAGTTTTGCGGATTTTCGGCGGGTTCAGAAACCGTAACGGTGGGGATAGGCAGAGAATCTGCTGTCGGTGAAAGATTCTGGTTGGTTGTTCTAATCGCAACTATCTCTGGGGGAGCTGATGACGTTGGTGCGACCGTCTTTCCCTGAGACGACAATGGGGGGTTAACAGAAAGATCGGGTTGAACACTTGTTGCAGGAAGGAACGAAGGTGTAGCCTCTATCCTTTCTGACTCTGTTTCCTCTGGCAGATCTTCTACTAAGGGCATGGTAATTTTTAATAAAGAAGAAGGGGATGAGGACAGTACATTCCTTGAAGCGACGGGAATGGTACGACCAAATAAACCCAGAGGACGAATATCAAGAGTCGGTGCAGAAAACCCGCGATTAATAGAAGGGATATAATCTGAGGACTGCGCCATATTAAACGCTGTCTGGGCAATGGGCGAAATCCCCAATGCAGCAGCCACCACGGAACAGGTTGCTAATATCTTAAATTTTCCAGACATATTATTTAAGTAAATCAAAGTTTACTTGTCTTTTATAACATTATACTTTATTGAAGAAAAAGACTTTTTGAATTTACTTAATACTTTCGTAACAAAAATTGAGTGTTAAAAAGATAGAAAAAATGCCTAGACTCAATCCTGTTGTTAAAATCAAAGTTAAGGAATGTTAAAGCAAGAATCAATCATTTCTCTTCAATGCAACTAATAGAGACAGCCGAACTGAGATTTAATCAAATTTAAACCAAATTTAAACGTGATCCCCAAAATCCATCTCCTCTGAAAACCACAGAAAAAGAATAAGAGATGGATCAATAAGTAGAATGTAGAAGTAAAACCTGATTGATATCTAACTTTTACAATTTTTTCGCTTTTTGCCCTAATTTTTAACCGTTAATCTTTAGCGGCGACGAAACCGACGAGTGACTAAAAGAGAAATTCCCCCCAATAAAATACCAACCCAGCTAGATGGTTCGGGTGTACTCTGGACAGGATTCAGATTAATGGTGCGAGTTTGACGAAAACGAACGTGCATCGCCAAATCTCCTGAAAAAGTTGTATTATCCGTATCAATTGACCATGTTCCCGTATGGGGGTTATAGGTGCCTAAGACACCCGTGACTTGATCGTCCAACAGATCCCCCGGCGTATTGTTGATATCTTGTAGAGAATAGGGAATCATGAAAGTATTAACGGAATAACCCACTATCGTTCCTTCAAAATCCCCCACCTCAGAGGAAGCATCGTCCACAGGAGGATTCAGGTTATCTACCTCAATGATCCCATTCTCATTGAGATCAAAATAAAACTTTCCTTGAGTTCGTTGTACCCCACTGACAACGGCATTATTTAAAGCTGTTAACATCCCGTTAGACGTGGGTTCAAAATCAGGCGGCGGTGAACTGATGGCTCCCCCAGCCAAGATCGCTAAGTCCATCTGGTTCAGAAACTGCGGTGTATTGAGACTAGCAACGTCAACACAAGCAGGGGGGCGATTGGCGTTAAATATGTCTACATATAGCCCATATTCAAAACAAGCTTCATAAACCGACGCAAAATTTGCAGATGTTTGCACCACAATATCTTTAATAAGAAGTCCGGCGTTACTCGGAGGCTCACCGTCATTAAACGAATTTTCGGCAGGGACGATGCTCCCAGCAGGGATAAAAGGTGTTGGTATCATCACCACAGCTTGCGCCGCAGGAACAATGGCGAGCGTTAGGGCAGTGGCAGCGCAGGGAAGAAGGGGCTTGATTTTCCACATCATGCTTAAGCCTAAATAAATGAGTCTTTCTCTATTTTTATAGCATTATTTTTTTGCTCAACAAAAACTCTTGATGTTTATTTAATTATTTACAGTTTTTATCAATGTTAAGCCTGTTTAATATAGTTTTTTGTTAATTATATTTTATAGTAAATGTTTTTTTACTTATATTTTTTTCTAAAAGAAAGAATTATTTAATCTTAGCAAAACTGAGAAAATCTAAATATTTTACAATGATTCTTATTAAAGAAAATAAACAAAAAAATATTGCCTCATATTTAGCAATAATGTCTTGATAATTGATCACAATATTTATTACAAAAATTAACAATTTCTCAACCGATTGATTGAGCTGTAATCTTTCCGTTACGATAAAAGATCTGGTCAATTAACCCTAATGACTTTTTATGACGCAACCCACCTACCGTATCACTCTCTTAGCCGGTGATGGCATTGGCCCTGAAATTATGGCAGTCACTGTTGATATTCTCAAAGCGATCGCCTCGTCATTTCAGCTCAATTTCTATTTCCAAGAAGCCCTAATTGGGGGAGCGGCTATTGATGCCACCGGTCATCCCCTCCCCGCAGAAACCCTTAAAATCTGTCAGGAAAGTGATGCAGTTCTTTTAGCCGCCATCGGAGGCTACAAATGGGATAATTTACCCCGTCAACAGCGACCAGAAACCGGATTACTTGGACTCAGATCTGGATTAAACCTTTTTGCGAATCTGCGCCCTGCAACCATTTTTCCTCAACTGATTGAAGCTTCCAGTCTGAAACGAGAAATTGTCGAAGGCGTTGACATCATGGTGGTGCGAGAATTGACGGGAGGGATTTATTTCGGCCAACCCAAAGGTATTTTTGCTACAGAAACCGGCGAAAAACGAGGCGTTAACACCATGGCCTATACCGCCTCAGAAATTGATCGCATTGCTAAAGTCGGGTTTGAAACTGCCCAAAAACGTCGAGGAAAGCTCTGTTCTGTAGATAAAGCCAACGTTTTAGATGTTTCGCAGTTATGGCGCGATCGCATCACCCTTATGGCACAACAGTACCCAGACGTTGAACTGTCCCATCTCTACGTCGATAATGCCGCCATGCAATTAGTCCGCGCCCCTAAGCAATTTGATACCCTCGTCACGGGTAATCTATTTGGCGATATTCTCTCCGATGCGGCGGCTATGCTTACGGGTAGCATAGGAATGTTACCCTCTGCCAGTCTAGGTGAACAAAATCCAGGGGTTTTTGAACCGGTTCATGGCTCTGCCCCCGATATTGCTGGCCAAGATAAAGCCAACCCCCTCGCTCAAGTTCTCAGTGCCGCCATGATGTTACGGTACGCTCTAAATCAATCCGAAGCGGCGACCAAAATTGAACAGGCCGTTTCAACAGTACTCGAACAAGGGTATCGCACCGGAGACATTCTTTCGACAGATAAACAGTTGGTCAGTTGTCGAGAAATGGGAGATATTTTGCTTAAAATCCTTGATTGACCCCTCACATTCTCTTTTTGGGACTGATTGGCCGATGAGGTAAATGATGAATCATTTTTAGCGTATTATTGCTGACATATATACTTATGTCAATTTCCCTAATTACTAAGAGAGATACAAGGTTGTAGGAAAAGGTCTTAAGCTCATTAGCCCTTATAATAAATATATAGATATTAAAGGGCTTACGAAAAACATTCAGTTAGGCCTTTTGCGGTTTTTAGAAATGGCATTAAATAGCAGTGAAACATCGTCCTACAGAGAAAGAGAGAATTCTATGCCTCACTCCCTGCGTGATCAGACGCTTCTCGCTGAGGTGATTGACGAAATTAAGGAGCGGCAAAAGCAAGGGCAAGGTTCATACTGTTGCTATTATCGGAGCGGGAAAGCTCTACTGGCAGTTTATTCTTGGACTGCACCCGATGAGGCGGGTGTTTTGTTTCTTAACAAAGATTCTGAACATCCCGTCAAATTAATTTCCCTCGTTGATCAGCATTGTCATCTTTTTAACGAAGAAATTTTAGTTTACGCCTTATCGGCTCAAGCAATGGAAGCTTACGAAAAATGCACCCCTGCTGAGTACCGTGAATTAGAAATTTGACAAAAAAGTCTGACTTCGTGTTTATTTTTTGCCAAAAATCACCTTCTTTACTCCGTTATTCGTAAAAGCGTTGGGTCAGAGCCGGCGCGCTACGGCGACTCGTCCGATAAGTAAATTCACTAACTCCACATTGGGGACGGTCAGGATCGAGGGTACGAGTTGTTCTTTGCCAATCTGTTCGTTTAGCCGGTTTGGCCCAAAGCAATCCTTCTTCTGAGCGAAACAAGCGCATCCACATTTTGCCGTGTTCTTCGCAAAAAAACTCCTCGAGCCAAACTTGTCGATCAACCCAAACATCATTTTGAGCGGCTAGGAAGCCAGCTTTTTGAGCAGTCAACTTGAATCCTTGCTGAATTTCTTGTTTTCCCTGATAAAAGAGATAATGCTTAGGGCTGCCGACACGCCACAAGCGACGCTGACAACAAGGACAGTAAAATTTTTGAGGTTTTTTCCGTTTATTTGGCATCTTCCTAATGGTAGATTGTATTGACTTACGCAAACTCAGGATTTTACAGAATGACTTTAACAAAAATATAACATTTTTTAGAAAACTTAATTTAACATTATACTTGACTGAATTGTAGTATGGCAACTTGATACAGTACAAGGATTTGAGGGAGCAGGCAAGTTTTATGCTGAACTCGTTCATCATAAGCGACTTCTGAGGACAGGCACTCATACGCTAGAGATATTTCGTTCCTCCCTGTGAAAAACTTCTTTCTCTTTGCAATGGGCTGTCAATGGCGAATAAACAGCAAATAATGAGCAAAAGAATCATTCTAAATTTCAAAAGCAATTTTTCGTCCTATTTCACTGGCTAGTTCTGGATAACCCACTTTGATCAATGCTTGATCGCGAATCCGACAAGAATCGCATAATCCACAAGGATGATCTTTTCCTTGATAACAAGACCATGTTTTTTCAAGGGGAACCCTCAGCGAGAGCGCTCGTTTGACAATATCCACTTTACTATCCTTGACTAGAGGAGCAATTAATCGGGGAGCTTTGCCTTCTATGCCCACTTTTGACGACAAATTCGCCAATTCTTGAAAAGCCTCTAAATATTCAGGACGACAGTCGGGGTAACCGGAATAATCTACCGCATTAATCCCTAAATAAATTGCTTCTGCTCCTTTTGCTTCTGCCAGAGAGAGTCCAAGGGCAATAAACACCGTATTTCTGCCAGGAACGTAAGTAGAAGGAATAATATGCGAATTAATACCTGATTGAGGTAAATTTTGTTGTCTATCGGTCAAAGATGACCCTCCCCACTGGGCTAAATTGACATCCATAATATAGTGTTCTCGTATGCCAAGCTCAGAGGCAATGTCAGTAGCGGCCTGTAATTCTCGTTGGTGGCGTTGGCCATAGCGAAAAGACAAGGCAATGATTTGATACCCATCGGCGATCGCGATGGCGGCAGTGGTTGCCGAATCTAACCCCCCTGACAAAAGTACCACCGCTTTTTTAGGAAAATAGTGTGTCATCCGTTCGTTACAGCCCGATTAATCATGAGAATTAACTTAACTTATTTTAGTCGAAGTATCTGTACGATACCTTTGACCATCAAGACCCCATTTCCGCTAAAGTAAGAATATGAGTCCCCTTGTGAGCCATGAACTTTCCCCGCCTCGCCTCAGCGATTCAACCGATAAAAGCCGATTCTATTCCCTTATCTGACAGCAATTATCAGATTTGGACGCACTGCTTGGCGACAGTGGAACGTCAGCGCAAAATCGAGCAGAATTTACAGAGTTTGGTCAAAAAATGCGCAGAAAGTGGTGATTATGCCGAAGCGATCGCCTTACTCACCCAACTCATTCACCATCACCCCGACATTGCAGTTCATTATAATAATCGGGGATTGATGTATTTTTACGATCAGCAACTGATGAAAGCGATTCATGATTATAATTTAGCGATCGCCCTCGATCCGATCTTAGACCGAGCTTATAATAACCGAGGCAATTGTTATGTCCGACAAGGTAAGTTATTTGCGGCGTTACGGGATTATCAGATAGCGTTAGATTTGAATCCTTGGAATGGACGTGCTTTGATTAATTTGGGCATTACCTACAGAGAATTAGGAGATTATCCGGCGGCAATTGCTCAATTTGATACGGCATTCTCCCTTAGAGATCCCCATCACTTACGGATTTATGGTGAACGAGGTTATACTCATTACCTCAATGGGGATTGGAATGCTGCGATCGCTGATTATCGCCGGGTATTACGAGAACTTCCTTCCTCAGATTATCGAGATCAAATTCAGTATCATCTAGACCAATTATTAAATTTTCCAGAAATAGGCAATCTTACGAGGGAAAATACACAAAATTAGCGTTAATCTCCTCTGTCGCTTTTTCTTGGCAAAATTTAACCGATTAGAGACGATAATTAATACTGATCTGTCGTAGCACTTATTCTACCTTCGCGGCTAGACGAGGGTTAGAAGAGGACTTTTTTTGGGTGATCAGATTACTCGGTTCAGTCGGTAAAAAAACAATGCGTCGTTGGTCAGGATCGATCATAGAACTTTGTTCTTGCATAATTCGACGACTTTCTAAGGGGTCAAAGTTACGATTCAGATGATCTCTTAATTCGTTGACGCGATTTTCGGTATTCTGGACTTCTACCTGTACTTCTTTGATTTTTTGCTGTTGTGTTGCTTGATAAGGCAGTAGCTTAATTAGGGTGGTGATCGCTACCACAGATAAAACACTATTAAAGACCAATTTTAGGGAAATTTCTAGGACAATCCAGCTTTCATCTGGTTTTCTGACGGGATTACGACGGGGCTTGCGTTTTTTCGCAGGTGAGGGAGAGACCAAGCGTTGAGAAACTGTCATGGGAAGATTATCTCGCAAAAACCAAAGGGAAACGTTAAAACGATCATTCTAGAAGATCAAAGGCCAAAGATCACGCCCGATGATTACCCCTTTTGGTATGAGAAGGGTCATCGGTACTCCGGCGATGAATTGCCGGAGCCTGCGATGATTGCATCTCCGCAGTAATGACCCATCCCTCTGTCATCATCTGGGGTAAGTTCTAGAGAAGAGAGGACTTTCAAAAAGGAATGAGCATTACCTGTGCTATTAAACGAGATATCTACTTATAAAGTTCCGTCGCTAGACGAAAAGCGAAAATGCCGGGTAAAAGTGCGATTACAAGGGCAACTAGAACTTGAGTATCAGTCATCGGGGTTTAAACTCCATATTAACGATTAGATTTAACCCTTACTTTGCGTCATTCTGGACACTTTCTGACATATTTTTTTACAATTATTTACTTCATTTTTTTCAGGTTTCCAGTTGATCTTTAAAGGCGGCGAGGGCTGACCATCGGCTATCCTGTAAAGGGGATAAAGAGATAGGATTATTTGGAATTTGGCAATTTTTGCCACAGAGTTGACGAAAGGGCAAAGCTAAGGATAACTGTTCGTAAATCCATGTATTCACTTCAAAATATCCGTCAGGATTCAAGGTTTCCGCAAGATCGGTTTGACTCAAATCTTTGTCTAGGGGTAAGAAGTCTAATTGATTCGCTTTTGCATCTAACCATAATAATTCGCTGGTGTTGACTTTTAAGCGATGATTGTATTGTTGTAAACAGCGATCGCAGGTTAAGGTAAGAATGGTTTCGACCGTTAAAGAAACGTCGAGATAAGTTCCACCGTGGGTGAGGGTTAATAATCCACGAACGGGGGTTAAGGTGTCTAAACCAGCGATAAATTCTTTGAGAAGGATTTCTTCAGTCTTTTGGGGGGCGTTTAGTAATCGGGGGATATATATAGCGTTCATCAGTCTTTACTCCCGTTAACAGCGATCGCACATCTAGCAGTATAAAGGAATTTGGCATAATTCTGATTTCGGTTGTCCGCAATTTTCTTTTATCAAAAAACTGGGTTTAAAACCCCATTGTGCTACGACGGCTTCTTGATGCACTTCCTGCTCGACGGGAAAGGGGTTGAGTTGTAATGAAATCATCAACCTGCCTTGATCCTTCTTGACGGAGTGGAAGCTTTTGTGAAGGGTGGACCTGCCTCTGGTAAAAAGGTGCGTTCTAACGTGATTTTAGCGGGAACTGACCACGTGGCTATAGATGTGGTGGCGATCGGCTTACTACGCTCTTTAGGAACGACTCCCGATGTCGCTCAAGGATCGGTTTGGCAACTTGAACAGATTCAACGCGCTGTCGAATTGGGTTTAGGGGTAGGGTAGGCCGAACCGAACAAATTGAACTGATTACTTCTGATAACAATAGTCAGCGCATGGTTGAGACGATTCGGACATTTATTACTACTTAAAATCACGTTTAATTGATGACCACTTTCGCACCCACTTCCAGAAAAGGTATTTATAAAGTAAAAAGGGCATAAATTTAAGATGTACTGTCGTTTTTTGTAAGTTGCTGTCAATTAAAAATGAATGACTTATCATTGACCACTCCGGCTCTACTTTTTCCCGCCATTTCCTTGTTATTACTCGCTTATACCAATCGTTTTCTGGTGATTGCTCAACTCATTCGAGAACTGCATCAACAGCATTCTCAGACCCATTCCGATATTACTCGAAGGCAAATTTTTAATCTGAGAAAAAGAGTGAAATTAATTAAGTGGATGCAAATTTTTGGGGTTTTGAGTTTTCTGCTCTGTACTTTTTCTATGTTATTTCTTTTTTTAGAAAAAAGAGCGGGAGGGGCAATTACTTTTGGAATCAGTCTCGGCAGTATGTGTTTGTCTCTATTACTGTCTCTTTACGAAGTTTCTATTTCTATTAATGCCCTTAACATCGCTCTAAGTGATATTGAGAACAATCAACCGAGTATTATGCGCTCAAAATAATCTAAAAAACTTAAATGTATGAAGTAGAAATCTCGAAAACCATTTCTCTAGATGAGATTGGCATAAAGCGATCAATGCTATCTATCCCTTTCTTGCTAGCTTGGGAAAGCACCCAGTGGCTTCCGGCGATCGCAGTTTTAGCCGTGAAATAAGCAGATTATAAACCAATATGCTATACTTCCATCTGATGCCGCCTACCGAAGAGTAGGGGAAAAACGGGAGTTAGTTTCAGTATGTATAATATAAATACTACGGCGGTTAAAACCGCTCGTGTCGCTTTCCTCTCAGGTCTAAAGACACTGAGTTTCCCGATCACCCGTGTATCTCTATGAGTTAAAGTCTAACCTAGTCACTTCGATAAAATGACAGTGAAGTGGTACGATGACAATTATCGTGGTGTTCGGCAACTCGACAAAATTGCACGGGATGTAGCGCAGCTTGGTAGCGCACTTCGTTCGGGACGAAGGGGCCGCTGGTTCGAATCCAGTCATCCCGATTTTTGTATGTATCAAGTAAACTAACAAGAATCCAACTATATAATCTTCCTTTTGGCCACTCTGGCGAAGGTGCTAGACGTGTGCGAGATGGAGTGAAGCTCTAATAACCGACTTTGAAGGCATTTGAGATGAGGTAAACCTCACGACGAAAAAGAAACGCTATATTCGAGATAAAAACAAAAAAAGAAATCAAGAATCTCCCAATAAATAATTAAATAACTGATCCCTGTTTAAAAGTCACTAATTATTATTAACTGATAACGGGTTATTGAATATGTCTCTTCCCTCGCTTAATTCACCCCAAATTCGCCTAGAAATCCGCGCTTTACAATCTCAATTAATATCATGGCGCAGACATTTACATCAATATCCAGAATTAGGATTTCAAGAAATTTTAACTGCCCAATATATTAGTCAACAATTACAGCAAATGGGGGTTTCCCATCAAACGGAAATTGCCAAAACGGGGATTGTCGCTACCGTAGAAAGCTCTTATTCTGGCTCTGTTGTAGGGATTCGAGCAGATATTGATGCTTTACCCATCCAAGAAGCAAATGACATTCCCTATCGCTCTCAGCATGACGGTAAGATGCACGCTTGTGGACATGATGGTCATACAGCGATCGCTTTAGGAGTTGCCCAATATTTAAGGAAATATCCCGATAAATTTAAAGGAACTGTTAAAATCATCTTTCAGCCCGCCGAAGAAAGTCCGGGCGGTGCAAAACCAATGATTGAGGCAGGAATACTGCAAAATCCCAAAGTTGATGCTATCTTTGGACTTCATCTCTGGAATTATTTACCAAAGGGAACGATAGGTGTCAGAAAAGGAGCATTAATGGCGGCAGTAGAGTGCTTTGAGCTTAAAATTCAAGGAAAAGGAGGTCATGGAGCAATTCCTCAGCATACGGTTGATTCTGTCGTTGTCGGAGCGCAGATTGTTAACGCATTACAAAGCATTGTTTCTCGTAATATTAATCCTCTTGAATCGGCCGTTGTTACCATCGGTGAATTCAAAGCAGGTACTGCCTTAAATGTAATTGCAGATACGGCCATTTTACGGGGAACTGTCCGCTATTTTAATCCGCAATTTACAGGCTTTTTTGAGCAACGAATGGAACAAATGATTGCAGGAATTTGCCAAGGGTATGGTGCAACTTATGATTTTAATTATTGGCAGTTATATCCTGCTTTAATTAATAATGAAAAAATGGCTGAATTGGTTCACGCTGTCGCTTTAGAAGTGATAGAAACCCCCTTAGGAATTGCTCCAGAGTGTCAAACCATGGGCGGGGAAGATATGTCTTTCTTCTTACAAGAAGTTCCCGGTTGTTATTTCTTTTTAGGGTCATCTAATCCAGAAAAACAGTTAAATTATCCTCACCATCATCCTTGTTTTAATTTTGACGAGGATGTTCTTCCAATGGGAGTTGAAATGTTTATTCGTTGTCTAGAAAAATATTATGAATCTTAACTGTATTATTCATACTAGATGACCTTGACATTGCGGACAAAAATGGGTCGAACGTCCTCCCAATTTAATTCTCTCAATCGGAGTATGACAAACTCGGCAGGGTTGCCCTGTACGGCGATAAACCCAAGCAACGCCGCTATAATTGCCATTAATTCCCGTTATTCCTCGAAAATCACTAAAAGTCGTCCCACCTTGTTCAATTGCTTTTGTTAAAACCTCAAGAATTGCTGTTCTCAGTCGCTCTAATTGAACTAAACTTAACTCAGATGCGATCGCGATGGGGGTAATCTGACTCCTAAACAGCGACTCATCCGCATAAATATTCCCCAATCCTGCCACAATATCTTGGTCGAGTAACACCGTTTTCAGGGCGCGTTGACGGCGTTTAAACGCCTTGTATAGATAATCCGTCGAAAATTCCGAGGAAAAGGGTTCTACCCCCAATTTCTGGAGGCCAGTTATGATATTTTCAGGAGACTTCCCCGATGGTATCCACCAAACTCGACCAAAAGTACGAATATCTACGAAGCGTAATTCCCGGTGACCGTCAACAAAAAAGCGAATGCGAGCGTGTTTTTGCAAAGAAATCTCTGGTTTAACCCATAATAATTGACCTGTCATCCTCAGATGCACCCCTAACCCTCCCTTTTTCGCTCCTGTTTCGTCTGTCAACTCGGCTAATAAATATTTGCCCCGTCTTTGCCACTGCAAAAAGCGTAAACCCGTAATATTTTGCCATAATTCAACAACAGACTCAGGATAACCCAAACTACGTTGTAATAAGACCTCACCTCCTTCTATGACACGGCCAATCGTCACTGCATTCAATCCTCGGCAAACCGTTTCGACTTCAGGTAATTCGGGCATAATCATTTCTCTGATAAAAAAGGGGAAGTAGTGCTTACTTTCCCCGAAAAAGACGACTTTTTGTTTTAATTCTGTCCTTGAACTACTTTTTAGCAGGAGCAGCTTTCATTAATTGCAATTCTGACGTTTTGAAGTTATTGGAGTTAACGCCAGAGGTATTGCCGCTAAAACCATTGTAGTTAACGGTGTCAAAGCGGACGATAACGGGATAGAGAATGCCACTGGTGTCGACACTGGCAATAGTACCGACTTCATTAAACCAATAGGATTCTTGACGCTTGATTTTGACTTGATCGCCTCGTTTTAGATCCATTGCTGTTTTCCTTAATAAATCTATCTTGAAAAGAACCACTATGTTCCCCTGCTAAAAAGACAGAGACACCATAAGGCTTTCTTGCTTAATTAGCGTACTATTGGATGGGTCTTCAGTATCGCTAGAAATTTTAAGTTTTATTGCAAATCACACCAACGCACCCGCACAAAATAGGCAGAACGTCCCCAAAAATCTTGAGTTGGACTGATTTCAACCACCTCTAAATTAAAAGGAATTGCTGTTGTAATATAACGTTGCACTGACTGCCCTAAATCGGGGGCAATTTGAGAAGCCGTCGTCGTCGCTATGCCTAAACCGATGAGTTGTCCAAAAGGATCTTTCGGGAGCAAGGTGTTAACCCCTAAGACAAATCCCGCCGTTAAAATTAGGGCGACGGATAAATTCGTCCCACAGCGAGGATGTATCGCCAAATTCCATTCTCCCTGCTTTAAGCGCAAGAGAGCCTGACGTACCGCTTCGTGCAAATTCCGTCGCTTGACTTGACCGTACAAATAAAAGCCATTTTCGGTGGAAAGACCGCCCAAATTCTCGTTATCGGGGGAATTATCTGCTGTTTGATTGGATGCAGTCTCCCGACTGAGTAACCAAACCGTTGCGTGTTCAAGCGCGTGAACTTGTCGTGTCATTAATAAAGCTTTCAAACCGGGTAAAAAGCCTAATTGATGCAATAATTCACTGTCACCTTGAGGTTGGGGCGCAAAATCAGTAAAATTCCACCCGCCTTCCACATAAGCAGAACCTGTCATGATATACCTCTATCAACTCGCTGATTCTTTTACTTTAACGAATAATCGAGAGGATGCGTTGGGGTTTCCGCAAAAACAATCAACCCACCTAAGGAGGTGGGTTATATAATCAAGTAAATAATTTAGGGACTCCTGAAAAGAAGAAACGAACAATAATTTCAGCTAAACAACTATACACTTACTCTTTCTCTTGACTGTTATCGCCTCCACATTATTTTGCCGTTTCAGGTGTTGATTATAACTCAAGCTCCAACGATTAGGAACGAAAGTCATACATTGTGAATTGAATAATGCGATTGCCTCAAGAAAAAGATTAGATCAGAGCCGAAGACACAATGCTCCAAATCTGGGGGGTTTTCAGAAACACATTTAAGTCTCTTATGTGCCTACTTTTAACTTAGCACCCTTTGCCCTAAAGTCTTCAAGCTTTTACGAAAATATACAAAGATTTAACTTTCTTTATTTATATAGAATAAGCCAGATCCTTTTTAATCGGAGCCGAAAGCGAATCTTCTAAATCGGCTTTACCTAAGCGATTTTCTAGAATTCGCAGGACTTCTCGTCCAAAGTCATTGGGATTGCTTTGCCATGCTTCTAGACAAACCTCACCCAAAAATGACCCTAAGGGTTCGGGATTCCAGAGTAATTTTTTCGCCGTCCAAGGCATCAAACTCATTGGATTATAATCGGGTTTGAGAATATTTTGTTTAAAAGCGTATTCTTCAAGATGGGTGTGAGGTTGTAAGCCAATAAAAAAGATGGCCGGTTCAACCTTATCTGCCCCAAAAATGGCTTCTAATTCTCGATGATAAGTAACCGTTTGACGAATGGTGTCCAAGGTTTCATCTATGACATTAAACGAATAATTAACCGATACTAAATCATTAAATCCGGCCGCTTTTAAGTCACGACAATTTTGTAAAACGGTTCGTAAATTATACCCCATTCGCATTTTTCGCACTAATTCTTGTGAACCGCTAGTAATGCCAATTTCAAAATAATTCATGCCGGTTTGAACCATTAAATCGCACAACTTAGGCGTCAGGTTATCTGCTCGGATATAAGCCGCCCAGTGAATATCATTCATGCCAGAGTCAACAATTTTTTGTAATAATTCTTCTGCATCTGTAATCATCCGTTTTGCGGGGATAAATTGGGCATCTGTAAACCAAAAATTGCGAATTCCTCGATTATAAAGTTGCCGTATTTCCTGAACCACTTCATGGGCAGGGTTAATTCTAACCTGTTTTCCCTCAACGACAGTATAAACGCAGTAACAACAATTATGAGGACAACCGCGCTTAGTTTGTACTCCAATATAAAAATCATTTTCTTGAAAATAATAGTCAAATTCTGACCAAATTTGTGCAATATAATCGTAGTTACACGCTGTTTTCTCTAAAGGCGTCGGCGATTCATGAATTAAACGAGGACGAGGATGATCTTGCCCCACCACATAACACCGCTCATCGTGGAAATCTTGTCCTTTTAAAAATTTTTCTAACAATATTTCCCCTTCTCCAACGGAAACAATTGTTCCTTGAGGTAATTGGGTTTTTAACTGCTCATAAAAAACGCTAACCGCACCACCACCCACAATTAAACGAGCATCCGAAACGTAACGACGCGATCGCTTTAACCCTCGCCGAATTAGGTTAATATTACGCCATAACTCGCCATAGTAAGCCGTTGTTACTTTTAAGCCCCCTAAAGCCCCTCTTAGCTTAATTAGAGGATTGTTAGCATAATAAAACTCAAAGGCATTTTGGAGAGGATTGCCACCTCGTCCTCCTACGGGTGCGTAAATTTGGATATCTCGCCACGAAAAAACAAGTAACGTCGGTTTAAATTCGTCGATTGCTTGATCTAAAGATTTATTGAAGTCTAAAGGCACAATTGTACCTAAATCGAATATTTTCTGCTCTATATCGGGAAGTTGCTTGTGAACATGATCGGCTAAATAGACCACACCAATGGGAAAAATGGGGTTGCAAGGGAGACGAACATAGAGGATACGTTGAGTCATAGAGAAAGCTAAGGAAACCGCTATCATTTTCTTAATATAACTTAACTTCATATTCTTGCACTAACTCTCGAGTCAAGGGAAATTTATGTCAGACAGTTTGTCAATAACCCAAAGTCAAAATTATGCTATCTTACGATGAGATTAATGCCGGTTCTGCACCTTGAGAGGATTGATTGTTATTATCTTTACAGTCAATGGGGATCAGAGGGTGTTAGGGTAAAAGGGAAATGAAAAACCCCATTTAATAACTTCTCGATTGTCATGGCTCAAATTCTTGATCCCTTGCCTAACGGGCAAACACTTAGTATTCTCTGTTGTTACGTTAACGCTACCAGCCATATTCAAATCGTACGGATTACTAATATCCCCAACTGGTATTTTGAAAGAGTCGTTTTTCCGGGACAACGTTTGGTATTTGAAGCCATGCCGGAATCTATGTTAGAAATCCATACGGGTATGATAGCGAGTTCTATCTTATCAGATACGATTCCCTGTGAACGTCTTTCAATTAGTGATGCAATGGATGAAGAAGAGGTATTGAATTCCGAATCTGCCATCCCAGTCGAAAATACAAAAAAGTCCTCATCTCTTAAGTTGGCTTTAGTTTGAAGCTTCTTAAGTATCATTCTGAATCGTTATCAGGTTGTCCTTTTTAGGCAACCTTTTTTTGGGGCGCAAATCATGAATAATAGAGAATAAAAAATAGGGGATCAATTATCATGGATTTGCCGTCTTTCCTGTGGCTATGGAAAATCGCCGCTTGGTCAATGGGACTGTCTTTACTTTGTTATACTATCTTGGGTGTATCAGGAATTTGGCTATTCTGGCGTAGAGCAAAGAAAAAGCCTCGTCCGCCTTGGTTACGCCCTTTACATTACACGATCGGCATTAGTTTAGTCATTTTAGTTATTTTATTGCTAGCGATTGGTATCATGGGAACCCTCGGCTATTATGGAAATTTAGGTCATTCTCCCCATTTAGTAGCAGGAATTATAACTGTTATTCTCGTCTTAATTTCGGCCGTGAGTGCCTTACAAATTAATCCTCAGCGTCCGTGGATGCGTTCTATTCACGTTACGACCAATTTAATCCTTTTACTGAGCTTTGCTTTTGTCTCTCTTAGTGGTTGGGTGGTTGTTCAAAAATATTTACCCTAGTGGCATTCCCTCATACCTTCATTCATTGGACGGATGAAACCCAAAAAAAAGGACTTAACCGAATTTGTGTAAGTCCTTGGGAGATAGTTAAAATTTAAGGCTTAAACTAGGCAATAATTGCAGAATTGCCTTCAATCGCAAATCCCCGCGCTTTCCATGCCGCTAAGCCGCCTTTTAATTCAGCAACAGCTAGATAACCGACGTCTCGTAAGCGGTGAGCCGCCTCTGCTGTCACTTCATCGGTTTCGCCGTAAACGTAGATATCTCTCACAAATTCAAGATTTGCTAAGGCAGTTGAAACCAATGTTTCTAAAGGACAAGAAATAGCTCCCATAATGTGGCTCGTGTTGAAAGAATCACGATTTCTGACATCAATCAGGGTCAAAGCTGGTTCACCCCAATTCAGACGACGATGAAGGTCTTGTACTGTGCTTTGGGGTTTAAGGGGGGGAGGAATGGGAATAATCATGTGGAGCGTAGGTGTAAAGATTAAATTACTGATCATAAGTTAACAAAAATTTACGTAAATGTAAAGTTTTATAAAAAAACTTGACAAAAAGTACAAAAGGTAAATTTTTATCTCAAACATAGATCAACCTCAGAAAAAGATCCCTACAATGAGGCAAAGCTTCTCCTCAAAACTCATGAAAATTGCGATTATTATTGTCTATATGCCCCGCTACGAGCGAGGCCATGAGATTAATTTTGTCCCACCTTTAACAGGTATCCATTTAGCCGCTCTTACGCCTCCTCAGTATCCTGTTCAACTGATTCATCAACAAGTTGATCCCATCCCTGACTCCCTTGAGGCGGATTTAGTGATTCTGTCCTTTTTTAGTGGATTTGCGCCAGAAGCCTATCGTTTGGGTCGAAAATATCAACAACAGGGTAAAAAAGTTATTATGGGGGGGCCTCACGCCACCTTTTGGCCGCTAGAAGCCTTAAACTTTTGTGATGCAGTGGTCATCGGAGAAGCAGAATCTATTTGGGCAACCGTGCTAGAAGATGCCGAAAATAACACCCTGAAACCTCAATATCAAGGACATTCTATTCCTTTAGAAGATATTCCGACGCCTCGTTATGATTTACTCTCACCTCGCTTTTTTATGCAACGGGTGATCCAAACCACGCGAGGGTGTCCCTTTCATTGTTCTTTTTGTTCCGTACCCGCCGTGAATCCGGGATTTCGGATGCGTCCGATTCCAGATGTCTTGCAAGATATCCGTTATAATCGCTTTCCTTTTTGGTGGCAACGTAAAACGATTTGGTTTTGGGATGATAATCTCACCGCTAATCGCCCTTATATTAAAGAGCTTCTTAAAGAAATGATTCCCTTAAAGCGATGGTGGTTAACCCAAGCCAGTATGGACATTGCCCGTGATGCCGAATTATTAGGTTTAATGAAAGCATCGGGGTGCATTGGGGTCTTCCTAGGGATTGAAAGTTTTGGTCAAGATTCCTTAAAAGAAGCCAATAAAAAGCAAAATCGAATTGATTACTACAAGAAATCTATCGATGCGCTTCACAAGCATGGTATTGCCGTAATGGCTGGGTTTATTGCAGGTTTTGATGGAGATACACCAGAAAGTATCGAGGCTATGGCGCAAAATTTACTAGATATTGGCGTAGATGTCCCGTTTTTAAGTATTTTAACGCCTTATAAGGGAACACCCCTCTATGACAAGTTAGAACAGCAAGGTCGCTTACTCTATCAACGGGGCTGGCAGTTTTACAATGGGTACAATGTTACCTTTGAACCGCGACAAATGACCCCCGATCAATTATTGAATGCTCATCGTCGCCTCTGGAAATTAGCCTTTTCTCCGCTTCATGTTCTCCAAAGAATCTTTAAATCCCTTCGTTTACGTCCGGGAGCATTTTTACTTTCTTTATTGATGAATAGCTTTTACGGCATGAAAGCATTACGCCACAATTTACCCATCAATATGAGTACCGTCAACCTTGATTCGTTACCCGTTACTTATCGTTACGGCTGAAAACCTAACTCTCGTAACCTAACCCCTAGCACCGCTCTGAAAGTACGCTTGTCAAGAGGGTCACCTTCAGGTTATAGTCAGGTTAAAATGAATTGTTATTACTCGTCTATAATTCTTATGATGAGCGTTTAAGCCAGAAAACTGTCAAGGCCAAACGCCGAAAGTCAGAATAGAATATATCATAAAGCATCCAGCTTTTGAGTAAGGGTTCAAGATGACCCTTCTGTGGGTCTAAGTAACCATTGACGACTCACTGACCCTCGAAAAATTCGCAGGGGGTTCAGTTCTTATCTCAAGAAAGCTTTCGCGATTGAAGTTAAGGACTTCGCAATGGTTAGGCATTTATAAAATATCCAAAAAAGTGAGAAAAGCACCAAATCTATGGCTTAACGGGTTTTTGAAGAATCTTAATGCAGGCAACATTAACCGTCTATCAATACCGTCAAATCTTACCTCCTACCGCCACGCTAACAGATTCAACGTCTAGGATAGTTCATCCTAATCCTTTTTTTAAATTCTAGCTGTTAGAGGCGTTATCGCATTTGAAAATACAAGTTTGAGGAAATTGAATGCCAAAGCAAATTATTATTGCAGAACAGCATCACATTGCTGCTGTTTTCTGGGAAGAGCAAATTCAAGAATTAGTCGTTGCCACGGGAAATCAACAAGTGGGGGATACTTACCTCGGTATTGTCGAAAACGTCATTCCGGGCATTGATGCGGCTTTCGTCAACATTGGAGACGCAGAACGAAACGGTTTTATCCATGTCACCGATCTAGGTCCCTTACGTTTAAAGAAATCAGCTGGTGCTATTACCGAATTGCTCACTCCCCAGCAAAAAGTCTTGGTTCAAGTGATGAAAGAACCGACAGGAAATAAGGGGCCTCGCTTAACCGGAAATATCACTTTACCGGGGCGTTATTTGGTCTTGATGCCCTATGGCAGAGGGGTCAATTTGTCTCGACGCATTCGGAGTGAAGAGGAACGTAACCGCTTGAGGGCATTAGCGATTTTGGTTAAACCGGCCGGAATGGGATTGTTAGTGAGAACAGAAGCAGAAGGAAAAGCAGAAGAAGCTATAATCGAAGATTTAGAATTTTTGCAACGACAATGGGAATCAATTCAACAACAGGCGATCGCCAGCCGTCCGCCGGCTTTATTGAATCGAGATGATGACTTCATCCAACGGGTGTTACGGGATATGTACAGTGGTGATGTCAACCGAATTGTCGTGGATTCTCCCCATGCAGTTAAACGGGTCAAACAGCATTTAATGAGTTGGAGTGGCGGTAAATCACCGACAGGAGTTCTAATTGATCACCATCGAGAAGCTCAGTCTGTTTTAGCTTACTTTCGGGTGAATGCCGCCGTTCGGGAAGCGTTAAAACCACGGGTAGATTTACCCTCTGGGGGCTATGTCATTATTGAACCAACAGAAGCCTTAACCGTGATCGACGTAAACTCTGGTTCATTTACCCGTTCTGCCACGGCACGGGAAACGGTACTTTGGACAAATAGTGAAGCGGCCACCGAAATCGCTCGTCAGTTGCGCTTAAGAAATATTGGGGGCGTTGTGATTGTGGATTTCATCGATATGGACTCCCGACGAGATCAACTCAAGTTGTTAGAGCATTTTAACAAAGCCCTAAAAGCAGATAAAGCCCGTCCCCAAATTGCCCAGTTATCAGAATTAGGACTGGTGGAATTGACCCGAAAACGGCAAGGAAAGAATATTTATGAGTTATTTGGTCAACCTTGCCCGACTTGTGGTGGATTAGGGCATTTGGCTCACTTGCCGGGGGAATCAGATTCTATTGCCTTAGAATCAGCCACTGTTGTCTCTCCGATTACTTATAACTCTCCTTCACCTTCGCCTTCACCTTCACCTTCGCCTTCACCTCCTATTACCATTTCTCGCCCTGTAGAAGAGGAGATTTTCGGCGTGAATGATGCCTTTTTAGACGATGAAACAGAAGACGAAAGTACGCTTGACTTACTCTACCATCCCAGTTATCAAGAACAAGGCATGGGTGCCAATAAGGATCGCCGTCGTCGTCGTCGTCGGGGCGTTGATTTAGTGAAAGAAGACCTGCCTCAAAAAGGGGAATTGAGTAATGATTCAGAAACAACGGGAGGAGAAGAACGAAAAGAACGATCTTTTAGAACAATTCGTCGTGAAGAACTTCCTAAAGAGCGAATTTCGGTAGAAATGACACCTTTAGAGCAAGATGTTTATGCTTTGATGGGAATTTCACCCCTTGTTCGTTTGCAACAGGAAGTCAAAGATCCCAAATCGGTCATTTTATCAATTAAGACGGCAAATGGCGGTGAAGTAACGGAAATGCCTTCGGATAACTTTCCGATCACAGGGACGGAAATTCTCTCTTCAGAGACCTCCCCAGCAGAATTAGAAACGGCGACAGACTATCCTGTTCTACGTCGCCGTCGGTCTTCCGAGTCATTGATGGCAGAAACGCTTGATCTTCCTCAAGAACAGGAAACCTTTGATAACGTTGAATTGAATGGGGTTGACGTGACGACCATGCTAGAACCCGAATTGAGTCTTTCTTCTTCTGATACCGACGAAGGGGAGGACGAAGATAACTCGCAGGAATATCCGGTAATCCGTCGTCGTCGTCGGCGTTCTTCAGCCAGTAGTGACAGCTAATCTCGCCATCTCATTGTCAAGCTAGGCGAGCGGAAAAGGGAAAGGGGAAAAGGTTAACTTAACTGAGTATTATCTTTCCTCCACCCCCGCAACGGTTTTGAAGTGTTGTTGAATTTCTGTTATCACCTTTTTAAGGGGTCAAGGGAAGGTGAAGGGGTCTGGAAGTAAACTTTTGTAACAATCAAAAAACTCATCTCCCTCACTTTGCCGATTGCGGTTCACCCTGTGGGATTATAGATAGATAATTAATGACTGATTTGGCTTTATCTTTATTAAAAGCCGATACCAAAAAATGCTGTTGGGAGAAACCATTAATGCGAGACGCGGTCACAAATCTCATTAGAAACTACGATATCACAGGTCGCTATCTTGATCGCTCGGCCTTTGATAATCTACAATCCTTTTTTACCTCTGGTACAGCCCGGATAGCTGCTGCGGCCGTTATCAATGCCAATTCACCAGACATTGTAAAAAATGCTGGACTGCAACTTTTTGAAGAAGTCCCTGAGTTAATCCGTCCTAGTGGCAATGCTTATACGACTCGTCGTTATTCGGCTTGTTTACGGGATATGGATTATTATTTGCGCTATGCTAGTTACGCCCTCGTCGCCGGCGATACAAATGTTCTAGATGAACGAGTATTGCAGGGATTGCGGGAAACTTATAATTCCTTGGGTGTTCCCATTGGTCCAACGGTTCGAGGGATTCAAATTATGAAGGAAATGGTCAAAAACAAGGTTGCCGATGCGGGAATCAATGACACATCCTTTATTGATGCGCCCTTTGACCATTTAACCCGTGAACTCAGCGAAGTATCTTTGTAAAATTATTTTGATCGGCAAAATTAATATTAAGGGAGGATAGAGCTTTGCTTTATTTCTCCCTCTTTTTTTAACTTGAGTTTGGGTTAAAGAAATCGGGTAGAGGTTAGGTTATAGGTTTTTAGGAATCCAACTTTAACCCTGACTGACAGCGTTTTGCGACTTGATGAGGTACATGATTGATAGTAGGGGTGCTTATGTTTGCGCCCAGAGGGGTATTGTGATCTCAACTCGCCGTTTGCTCCGTCCCTCACACCTAGTCACCGCTAATAATCTATGCGGTAGCAAAGTCTATTTCTATTCATTCACCCGATTTAGCAGATAAGGACGGTGTTGATTCTAAAGCTGTTAGAGGAGACAAACTGGAATTCTGATAATAATGGGTCAAGATTTGGTCATAACTGATTCCCTGTTCGGCCAAAGAATAGGTTCCCCACTGACTTAAGCCGATGCCATGACCATAACCTCGTCCATTTACTTGAAAAATGCCGTTGACATTGGCAACCGAAAAAAGGGTACTTCTTAAATCTAATGCCTCTCGTAGTTGGGTGCCATTCACTCGCTTTGACCCTCCTGTTCCTACCACTTTCATCGTAACAATCCGACCGTGAGGAGTGGTTCTTTCGGGAATAAAGGAACGAATCGTGCCAATGCCTCCGATCGCTTGACTTAGCTGATTAGCAGTAAAGGTTTTGGTCCACTGGAAAACCGGTGCAAACTGATCATAATCGACCACTCCCCGTAGATAGGGCAAAGGGGATGACCAAATATCTTCAACGTTTTCTGTGTGACCCCCTGACGAAGAATGAAAGACCGATAGAATGATTTGACCATTATAGGTTATGACTTCGCCTACGGTGCTATTAACTGCCTCGTGGGTACTTAGAGCTTCTGAATTTAAGCCTTTATAAACTTGAGTCTTGGTAGTGGTATCCAAATCATAGTAACGATTAGCGGATTTGGCAATTTTATAAAGGGCATAGGTACGCGCTGCCACTGCTTGAGCTTTTAACGCTTCTAGAGGCCAACTGGGAATGGACTCCGCCCCAACCACACTATAAAGATATTCTTCTAAATCTACTAAATTCAGGGCAGTTACCCCACTTTCTTGGCGAATTAAACGAGTTCGACCTCGATACCAACGGTCATTAATCCAGACCACTCCATTCTCTGTTGGTTCAATAGTCAGTTGACTGCTTTTCAATTGTTTGAGGGCAACCCCTTTGCCGTTGGCGGTGGCAGAAATGCCGTCCATTGGGGTTAATTCTCCAATTTTGCGACCTGATCCATCCTTGACAATCGCTGGGGTAGAACTTCCAACCTTCACGAGATTGGTGCCTTTGAGGATAGCAATCCTCAATTCTTTTGCTTCAACGGGAAGTAGCCACAAGAGCCATAATAATCCGGATAAAAACCCTAAATATCCAAATTTCTTTAAGCGGAACAATCCGAAAACCGTTCGGGTCAAAATGCTCATCTTTAGTTGTTCTCCTCACACACTCTGACTTATAATAGCTCAACTTGAAGAAGAGAGATACTGTGATGAAAAACTTAACTTAAACAAATTTGTACAGTGACTAATACTACATAAACAGTTATGTCCCTGAGCAAATTTATCGGAAAATTGAGGCGAAAGTGGAAGAATTAGGCGTAACTTCCCCTTCTTGCATGACCATTTATCGAATTTTACAGCTTTAATTAAAAAGCAAGGGAGTTAGAGCAGAAGTTAGTTCGTGATAAGATAATACAAATGTAATTCTTTTAATGAAAGCCATATTCTTGAATTTCTACTTCAAGAGCTTTGTGAATGCTAGACATCAAGCTTGAAGACTCAAGACTTAGGCTTAGAGAAGTAGGAGAAGATAAATCATTGAGATAGGCTAAAATTTTATCTTGCCAAGCTCTCTGTGTCTCGGCATTCCAAGCTTGAAATAATTCTTGTCTATCTAATTTGTAAAGTCTATGGAATATCTGATTTCGCTTTTTACGGGTCTTAAAAAAAACTTGCCAATGATATTCACGACCTAATTTAGACCGTGATGAAAATAATAATTGCTCAAGTTTATCCCCAAAAAGTTTAAGCTCACCGTTATGATCAAAATAACTATTCCACTCTTTAGCTTCGGGAAATTTTGAATCATTATAGATAGATCTTTTCAGAATACGGGGTTGTCCTTTCGAGACTTTAACATGAGGATGATAATATTGAATTGCCCATTCAATCATCAAACCTTCGACAGCACGAAAACTATGGAAAAAAGCTTCTGTGGTGTTCCCTTGTTGAAAACGGATAACAGCTAAATATGCGGCTTCATAAGCTGTCCACCACCAAGTTTTAGTTCTTTGTTGAGATGATTCATCTAGTAAATTAGCAAAGGCTTCAAAGTCAGCCATATTCCACGCAATAGCCATTTCTAATTTATGCCAGATGGCTTGAATGGCTTGATCGTTTTCATCAGCATTCTCTTTATAAGGACGTAAAACCCGTTGAACAGCCGGATAATCCCATCTACTTAACAATGATAAGGCTTCTGTTTGTTTGAGATTCCAAAGATAATTTCGACCTTGAAAGGGTTTGGTATATTGAGAAGGATATCCCAGAAGGTTCTTGTCGGCATCTTGAATAAAATCATAGAAATAAGTAGCTTCTCCAAAGCGACTAAGTGCCGTTATTCTGGCGGCTTCAGAAGATTGATTCACGCCTCCTTTAATACATAAGATAATTTTAGTACCTTCCTTCGTTTCTTGAGCAATGTCTGTCCAAACTTGTTTCCACCAAGCAAACATTACTTCAAAATCAGATGGATTTTCTCCACTTTCTCCTTGTTTAATAATTTCTGTCGAAATTTTATAATGCTTTTATATCCATAATTTAATGAGTTGTGCTGAGTATAAAGTATCTTTGTCTCGTTGAGCCACTGATTCAGGTTGATTAGTTCCTACTAAGTAAATTTTTTTGAGGTTTTGATTTTCATCTTGTAGAAGTTTACCTATAATGATAGGTTTAATGGAATCTTGATAATCTGACCAAACATCTAACAGATATTCTGTTAACAATCGAAAACTACTTTTATCTAAACCAAGATAATTTTGAACTAGAGCTTGTTCACTTCTAGTATTTATATCTGGAGAGCGATCATTTCCAATATTACGCCATTCGTTTTCAGCGATGCGGAAAGCAAGATCTCGAGTGCCAATAGTAGCAATAAGAATTGATTTTTTGCGAGACATAGTGATGATTTATAATGGGAAAATTTGAGCAATTTCTTGAGCATAAGAATGTAATTTTTCTAAGTAACTTTTGCGAGGGTTTTCTGTTGCACCAAAGACAGTAACGACTTGAAAATCACCTAAATCTGCTATCCAAACAGGAGAGGGTTTACCGTTTTCTCCACATAGGTATCTATCATATCTATCATTGTGCTTGAAGTCTCGATGATGAAGTGTTGCTAATGCGTAGGGTTTATCAAAATCTGTTTGACCACTACAAACAACAATTCTGCAGTTTCTGTCAATTGCATTTTCCCATTGACTTTGATTGACCCTTCCACAGGATTTAAGATTGCGATAGTTCAATTTTTCAGATGTTAGACTACCTAATGCTTGGTAAAAAGTAATTAATTTTTTCTGAAATAAAGGCTTAAATTCTTGAATCGTTTCGCCTCTATCCCAAAAAGGGTTATCATCCTTAACAATTAACGTTGAACCACGATAGAAAGGACGAGGATTAGGACGGTTTTTTCGAGAATAACAAGGTCGTCTTGCACCTTGACCGACTCCTCCCAAATTAAACATTAACCAAGTTAAATTTTTACAAAGTTTTTCAAGTGATTCTTTATAATCATTAGGACTGTTAAGAGAATGGGATAAAATTAAAATGCCTGATTCTTGACCTACTTTTTCATCCTTAGTTTTAGGTTCTTTTCGATCTAATTGCCATTGTTCAATATTAACTTTCAACCACCCCCATTGTTGAGGATCAATCCCACCAAATAATTGAGCTTCCAGTTCTTGAACTTTTTTCGGTTCTAAAACACCAAGAGTAAACGCCCTAAACCAATAACGTAACATTGATTTAAAAGCAATAGGACGTACTTCTGCTACTGGATTTCCTCTCGTCTGTCCTTGATTCAATCGTTGATATCCATGAATTAACTGTCCTTCCAAGCCAAATTTAACTCGGAAAAATTCATGGCTAGGTTGTTCTTTTCCTGCTATTAAAAATTCTCCATAGCCTGTATTAACCTGAGAACCAACCCCTGTTTGTAATCCTTTGATTAACCACTGCTTGACCTTTTCCAAAATTTTAGGGTCTTTGAGTCCATTGACTAACTTCAAACCAATTTTAAAAGTGGGTTCTTTAAGGGATAGAAAAACATTAGGATTAGAAGCGTACTTAAGTTGATTATTCTCCCATTTCCAGATATTATTTGCCATGTCCATTTCTAAGCCATGTTCATTGGGTAAAGGATAAGCATCAAAAAAAATAACTTTACCTGCTTTGTCCTGTTTATCTGCTTCCAAAGAACCAAAATGTTTGACAATTTCTGGCTCTTTTTCTGCTTCTTTCCAATCAATTCCTTTATCTTCCATCACTTCTCGAATGGCTTGAGTTCTAGCAACTCCTCTTAAAGTAGAAGAAGGAATATAGGGCATTCCCAAAGCATCAAAAGCAGGTAATAATATACTTTCAGGGCCTCGATGTCCTCCCACTCTAATACGCCAAGCACATTTAACAGTAAAGGTGTTATCTTTTCCTGCCATTAATTCAAGGCGTTGGTTGAGGGTGGTTAAATGCTCCCTATAATTAGCTTTCTCTGTTGCTAATTGAAGAATTTGAACTTTAGTTGCATCTTTATATGGATGATCTGGTTCACGCATCCAACGTAAATATTCAACAAAACTCGCAGTAGAATCAGGTGAAGGGGTTTCATCTAACCAAGGAGAAGGAGGCTGATTATTGCCACCATTATTATTATTTCTATTCCCATTATTTCCTCTATTTCCTCCTGAAGCAGGATGAGATGTAGATGGCGTTTGATTACGTTGTTGATTTCCCTGTGGTTGGATCTTGCGAGGGGGTTTAGGTCTTTGTAAAGGATTAGGAGTCATTAGTGATTTCCTTAATTCATTTAAGAGGTTATTTGTTGTCTTTTGTAGAGAAATCGAGCAAAATCTAGAACTTCTTGCTGACGAGATTCAGAAAGATGATTAACAAGTGTTATTAATTGATCAGTAGGGTTTAACCATTGTTTAGTAGCAGATTGCCAAACGACAAAAAAATTTGATTTTTCAAGGGTACAGAGTGCCAGAGTTTGTCCTTGTTTATCACTAAATTCTATCTCAAATATTCTGGTTTCATACTGTTCAACAATTGTCCCTTGCATTCCTGCAAAAAGATTCTTGTCAGGGATGTCAATTAATAATTCGACAATATCAAATAAATGAGGTTCAATCATAATTTTTTTTGAGATATAGTGTAACTAATCTTGCTGTTTTACTTAAGGGTTTGACAATCCATCCTGTTCTCACTATTTCTATTTTTTGATCGTTCACTCCCCTACATTTTTAAGTCAACTTGATAACGTTGTCCATATTCATCATTGTCTGTGGGAATGGCTTCTGCATCTAAAGCTTTTTCCTGAATTTGTCTTAGGAGAGATTCATAATTATTTTTGGTATAACCTAGATGTTGTTGAAACATAAAAGCTTTGTGAACTCCTTTCGGGTTTTCAGAATTGAGGGCATATTCCGTCAATTTACGCTGATCAATTTGTAAATTAGTAACAATTTTTCCTAATTTCATTAGTGTTAAAGTTTAATCTTCTCCTTTAATATTGTGATAAACAGCATTAGCCCAAAAAGCAAATTCTTGTGCCAATTCTAGGCCAAGTCCTGTTAAACCTAAATAGTCATCTGGACTTAAAGCAATTAAAGTTTTGACTCCTTGATCATTAGCTAAGGCAGATTTTCCTGAAAGAGATTCTAAGCAAGTAAAAAACTTTCTAACTACTTGTTTTTTTCCTTCTTGACTTAAATCTTTTTCCTCTGCTTTTAGTCGCATTAATCCCCATGTTGCTAAGTAAGTATAAAGTTCAATTGCCTGATTTTTTTGATCTTTTAAGTCATTTTTTAGCTTGTCTTGATTTCTTTCCTTCGCTTCTTGTTGAGAACGTAAATCAAATAAAGCTTCGTACACTGGTTTACTAATTGTTCTTGAATCAAACATTTTAATTTTCTCCTTAATTTTGGGGTATAAATTGTTGAACAAAACCCCGTCCTAAGCTTTCTTGTCCTCCAATTTGGAGGATAGAGTTAGAATCTAATAAATTTTTAAAATCCTGTTTAGATTGAGTTGACGAACCATTTGCTTGAGACGTAATTCCCCACGTAAAATACATTAAGGTATCAGGGGGAATGGCTTCTTCATAACGAAAACCACCATCAACGGATTTAGATGAATCTAGCTTAATTTTAACTTGTCGCCAGAGACTCATTTGAATAATTGTTGAACAATGACGATCTGGTAAGACGATAACCTTTTGAATTTGATTAGTTGCAGGCTCTTGAGGTATAAATTGTTGCCAATTTTGCCAATTTTGCTGTAAAGTATTTGACTTGAGAATAGCATCTTTGAGATAGACATTATTCTTAAGATTAGTGCTATATTCAGGAGGAATCGTTAGTGAAGAGTTATTAAATCTTGTCCATCGACTTAATAACATGGGAGAAGTTACCCAAACAACTCCATGACTTAGAGAAGGAATAGGAATCCATAAAATTGAACCATCTCCTATCCAAATATCTCCTTGAGTCAGTTTATCATTTGATGAGTTATTGCCATTTAATTCATTTCCAAAAAGCTTATATTGTTGAGTTTGATCAGATACAGAAGATCGCAGTTTTCCTCTAATGGTACTTGAGGGAATATAAGGTAAATTGGTATGAGATTCACGAGCAATTCCTAATAGATTGCCTTCTTGAGTTGTTCCTCCTGTATGTAAAGGAGAGAGAAGATAGAGATGAACTGTATTGATTGATTGAGTCATGTAATTTAACCTCTTACAATGGGTGTTAATTGATTAAGAATTTGTTCATTGAGTGAATTGAAGGGATTTGTTGCATCAAAATCTGGCTTTACATATTCCATGATTTGACACATTGCTCTGATGATTTCTCCTTCATTTTTAAGTGCAGAAACTCCTTTAAGATCATGAACTAAGTCATTCCTATCTTGACAATAGGATTCCAATTTTTTAAGTAATAACGTTACTGACTTTAGATCGGAAAAATAATCTAAAATAGCAAGCATTATAATTCGGTTGATTGTCCCTTCTAATTGTAATGATCGTCCATTGTAGCGATAGGCTTTAAGGTGTCGATTTAATTCTCCTTGTTCTATTTTGGAACGAATTTGATGTTCTGCATTTCTCCAGTCTAATTTTTTAAACTTTGATCTTAATAGTTGTTGTTTGACTAAGAATTTTAGCATATTTTCTTGGAACGAAAATAATAAGATCAAAAAATCAGCGTATTGTTCTGTTTTGATTTTGAGAATTCCCTTGTAATAAGCTTCTTGTAACAATTCTAGGATATGTTCATCATACAATTCTTCAATATTATGTACTAATTCTGATTTAACCTCTTGTTGATAAAGACTAATAACTTGTTTAGCTAATTTAAAATCAAAAGCTAAACGGTAATAACCATATTCTAATAAAGCTTGAGCAATCTCACTTTCAAAATTACTACTTTTTAATGTTTGTAACGCTCCTCCATAATTATAGTTTTGTAGTTATTTCTTGATAACAGTTAAATCAGATTCATGTTTAAAGACATTAACATTGTTCTCAAAGACAAGTTGCTGATGTTGTTTCATTTTTTCAGAATTTCTCACTTGCCAAAGTCGGTTATTTTTTCCGTAACCTGAAGCTTGTAAAATTCCCCAAGCTGTTTTCATAGAGGGTGTGCCTGACGAAGAATTAAATTCAAAAATATCATTATTGTCACGATAATTTTGAGCTTTTTGCACTCCTTTATTAGCTTCTTGAGTAGCTAATCTAACATCAATGGGATCTTCTGATAAAGCAGAAGAAACGGCGAGTAATTCAACTTTTTTAGTCTCTATTTGTAAATAGTCTTTTAACCATTCTTGAGTTAAAATAGCATTATCATAAGTGTCTTGAGTGTGAAGCAATAAAATTTTTTTGATTTGATATTTTTGGTTGAGTAAATGACGAATTAAAGTTACGATTGAACCTTCTTCTTTCGTATTCTTTGATTCAGGATCTTGACTTCCGACAAAGGATAAAATAATACTAGCCATGATTTAATTCTCCTTCCATTTAATCCACAATAATTCGGAATAACCTAAATCAAGTAAGCGTCTGGCTCTATGATAGGCTTTAGCGTCTTGATTTGCTTTAAATTTCTGAGCTTCAGGATTATCAGGATCAGCAAACAAATATTGAGGTTTATTGAGATAATATTGACTGCCAGAGGGTGCGGCAAAAACTTGGGGTGCAGGAATACTTTTACTTTGATCTTCGTTATCTCGTATTCGACAACTAATGGGGACAGCTTTTGCGGTTGCAGCACTTACTAAAACTCGACTTTTATCATCTTTATTTTGATTACCATTCACGGTATGTGCCAATTTCCATTCCCAAGGATAAGGACGACACATCGCTTGTCCGTTATGCCGTCTTTCAAATACGCCGGGCGTGACTAAATAAGCAGTGACTTTACCCCCAATTTTAAAGTTCTTTTCTGACTGTTGATGTAATTGATCCCATTGTTTACCTAACTCGTTACAAGGTTGAATTAAGACTCGATGTCCTTCTCCTCCTAAGCGAATTGTCGCGGGGGTATCTAGTTGATAATTGAGTCCTATTGCTAAGTGCCATCCTGATGCCATTCTAACCGCTTTTTCGACAAAATAACCATCAGCATCTTTAACTTATTTGCTATTATCTTCAAGGGAATTATGGGAACGAGTTTCAATTTGCCAAAGTTGTTCTGGTTCATAATCGGGATGGTTTTTATCAGCCGTTGGTAGAAGTAAATGTTCTTTTTTAAAATAACCATTTTCAAGATAAAATAAAACAGCATCATAGGGTAAATATTGACGATATTTTTTGTCGTCTTTTTCGGAATCTTCGGACAAGGTGACAAGAGGACAAGGTTGATTTTGATCCCACATTGCATGATGAAAGGGTGAGTTATTATTCCATTTTTGATGAAGGGGAATCAAGGGTTTTAATCCTACCCATCCCAGGGGACGAGGAAAATATAAGGTCATTTTTTTATCCTTATCTTCTCGGCATAAGAATACCCCTTTAATTTCAAAATCTTTTTTATCAATAAGACTACGCAACGCACCCGCAATAGTGTGACCGTTGGGAGGAAAAATACTATCCGTCCACGCTCTTTCTTGGGGGGTAAAGGGTTTTGCATCTCGCAGGAGAAGGACATCTAAAGGGGTGAGAGTATACCAATACATAATTAACCTAAAATGTCGTGAATAGTCAGGGTAATGTCAGGAAAAGCTAGGGGAGAAATAGATTGGATATCTATCTGTTGATCTTGATATTTTTTATCTTGGGGTTGACGATAAATTTCAAGAGTTTTGTTATTCAAATTTATAATCCAAACTTCAGAAATATTGTTTTCAGCATAGAGAGGTAATTTAACTTCTTGATCATATTTGAGAGTGCTGTCAGATACCTCAATCAGTAAATAAACATCAGAGGGTTGAGGAATTTGCGTTTCATAAAAATCAGAACGGGGTTTGAGGAGAACAATATCAGGTTGGGGTTCGGAATAATTATCAAGTCGGATGGAATTTTGTACGCTAACAATGGTTTGATTACCTAGTTTTTGATAAAATACTTGATTAAGACGATTAACACAAGCAGCGTGTTTTAAACCGATGGATGCCATTGGAATAATTTCTCCTCTGATTAATTCCACTCGATCTTCTGGCGTTAAAATCCCTGTTTCTGCCATTTTGTGATATTCATTGACATTGAATTTTCTAGTAATTAGTTGCATTGTTTCAACTCCTTTTTTAAGTCTAGAATTTTACGATTTCTTTTGACAAAAGCTGTTAGTTTTAGCCAGTTTTTTACTTCTTTTTCTAAGTCATCAGAAGGTGTGGTTAGCCAAAGATGTTTGATAAAGTCTGCTAAGGCTTCTTCAAAGTCTCCATTTTTATCATTTCGCAGTTGCTCTCGACGGTTACAAAAGGCTTTTATCCAAGGTTCAATCGCTTGATAAACAGGGATAGGATGTTGTTCCCAAAGATTAGCGGCTTGTTCAAATAAACTGGGTTCTAAGTCTAATTTAACTAATTTTTGCCATTGATGAAAGGTTTCAAATTTTGCAGTAGATTTGAGTATGTTTCCATTGCCATATATTACCCGAATCTGCACAGCATCTTTTTGATTAAATTGCTCTTTTTTATTAGTTAAAGAACAACTACTATGATATTTATGCCCTTTTGCACCTTCTTCTTTACCTTCAGCTTTCCATAAACTTTCTAAAGCAATAGCTAAGGGAACAAAGTGATGAGCAATGACGATTCCAAAACTAATTGTGGCATATTTTCCCATAGTAAATAAGGGACGAGAAAATTGATCAGATTTCCAATAGTTTCCTTCTTCGGTAAATTCATTTTTTGGATCTTTATCTCCTTTGAAACATTGACGAATATCCCATAACCAGTTATCCCATTCCCAAAGATTCGTATAGGCTAAAACGTCATCACCTCCGCTATAAATTAAGCGTCCTGCATATCTTTCTTCAGTTAAATAGGGAACAAGTTGATTAGAGAAATCAAGTAACGCACGACTTAAAGCATTATGGGTAGAAGGCCCCATCCGTTTTTGTAAGTCTTGAAATTTAGCAAAACTTTCTTGAAGTTCTGAGTCAATGACCAACGCATCTGGTAAATAATCTCGATAAGGTTTCATTTTTGTTCCTTTTAACCACTCACTCATTCCGTCTCCATCTCCAACAGCAAGAACATACCAATTTGTCGGGTTATTTTGAGGATAATAAGAGTCAATAAAAGTTCTTAATTCTTCTCGATATGTGGAGAATGATTCAGTTTCTAAATCTTCTATCAACCAACCTGCATTAAGAAGACGAGGATGGGATTTTCTCACTCTTAAATCCTCATGATTATCCGCCCAAGGAATACCCCATTTTTCAGTAATTTCATCAGGAATTTTTTGATTATCTTGTTTATATTTGCGAACAACAGCTTGACAAGTTGTATAAAAATAGTCTAAGTCTTCTTCATTTCCTTGATGGAGATATCCTGCAACTCCCGACGTTAAATCGGGATAAGTAATTTCTATTTTATCATTATCTAAACCTAGTAGTTGAGGTAAGATTAAATGTAAACCCCTTTTAACGCTTTCCGTTGCATTTAGTTGTTCTTTACCATCAAATAATCCTGCATGATACTTCCATAAATCTTTCGTTTTTCCCTCAGAAATCCAATCATTATCAGGATGCACAACTGAACCGATTCCTGATATAGTTGAACGGGTACTAAATGCAGTGGGAAGTTCCCAACATCTGCCATTCTTAATAGATGTTAAAGCTAAACGAGTTTGGTCAAAGATATGATTCCACCATGAACCAATGTTGGTGTTGGGGGCATTTATACCTCGTCTTTTTTGTCGTAATTTAGCCGCTTTTTGTAGAAATTCTAATTCATTTTCGAGAAAGAGTGCGTTTTGTTTATTTAATCCATAGGCTTGATTTTGACGATTTCGCCAACTGGTATCTTTTTCGGGATTATTTTCCCAAGTTTGGCTATCTTCTCGATAAATTTCACTACTGGTTAAAGGAATTTTTTGATTATTTTGATCATAATCATCTACCCCAATAGGTACCGCCGTCCAATAGACTTGCCATTGAGATTTTAACCATTCTTTCCATGTTTTATGGTCAAACGATAAGCCTTTCATCCAGTATCTTTTATCGTGTAATTCTTCAAAGACCAATTTTCCAATTTTTAACCATTCTTCAATGAGAGTACTTTTAGCAGTTTGCATGGCTGCTTGTACTTTATCTTTAGGAAGTACTAAAATTAAAACATTGGGAAATCCAGCAGTAAGTAAAGCTTTTTCTGTGGGTTGGGGTATCCATTGGCTAAATTCGGGATATTCTTGCAGTAACCAATGGTCAATTAAGGGTTGATTATAAAGATTAGGATAGATTAAGCAATCTGCACCATAAATATTTGCTAATTTCCATGATACTTTGGCAGAAAGATAATGTAAAATCCAAGATCCTGCCCATAAGTCTCTCATTTTGCGACTGGCTTTAATCAATTCTTGAATAGGACTAAAGGTAAAACTTGTGAGATAAGCGTGGGATAAAGGCTTGTTTGCTTTCCAGTTTTTTTCAATATCTTCTGGGGTTAAATTGTATCCTGCTAATGCACCTGCCATTGCTGCTGTTAAACTGACATGACTCCACAAAGACGCATCGGGAAAGCGGGTTTCTGCTGGCATTAATAATAAAGATGAGTCATTATCAAAAGCTTGAAAAGTCGCTTCAGGAAGGCATCGCCATAACCACCAGAAAATTCTCTTAATTTCTTCAGTTTCTGTGGGAGTTCGGTCAGTATTATTAGGAGGAATTAAGTTTAATAATTGATTTTCTTTATGGGTTAAAAATTCAAGACGATTTTGAATCAGTTCATCATGTTGTTTTAACTTAAGGGTTAGTTTTTCTCCTGAAAGTAAGTGAGAAATTTCTAATCCTTTTTCCTGATTATAGTTAACGCTGGTAGAAAGACTGCCGATTGCGCTGCGATCGCTCGCTGAGGTAATATAGTCAGCACGTTTAATGTGTTTTAAGATTGTCTTACCCGATTTTTCAGGATTCCAGCCTTTTTCCTTCCATTGCGCCATTACTGCTAAGTCTTGCCAAAAGCTATTTCCGCCTCTACCTGAATTATTGTGTAAAGCTTTAAGTGCGGGATCATGGAGTAATCCCCAGATTTTGGCTTGCCAGTAAGCTGTTGTCACGGTTAATCTGTCCTTGTTCCGAATTCAATTTCAACTGTAATCAATATTCCCCAGTCAAGGCCAGAAATTAACAATATTGTAAATTAATTTAGACAAAGGTCTGTAATGCTTATGTGGCATGACTTTTAAGTTTGTTAATCTATGTTAAGTAATTATTTTCTTTATCAGAGTTTTAGAGTGACGTGCGATCGCTTTCTATCCCACAAAATTGAAAAGAAAGCTTTAACTTGTTTTAGGGATTCGTGAATACAGTCTTACCAAATTTTGAGCGATTTTTTCATGCTTTTCTACTAATTTAGAAGGGCATAAAACTTGTGCTTTGTCGCCGTAGCGTTGTACCCAAATACTGAACTCATCGAGGGAACGAGGGGGCAAATCAATTAGATAGTCAATATATTGCGGTTTTCCTGTTGCAGAATCCCGTTTTCCCTTGCGGATGTGTTGTTTTGGATGGCGACGTTCTCCTTCTGCAATAAAATCACTGACAGGCGGATAAAATCGGACTTTAATCGGAACAAAGTCTAATTCTCCCGATAATTCTGGTGCTTGTTCAGCAGGATCTCCCAATTTTAAGCCCCATCCATTATTTAACAGCTGATAGGCAGATTTTAAGCCTTCTTGCTGTGCGTAAATGCCTCTAGTGACGGGATGCACTTGACAATAATCACTGAAACGGTTCATCCGCCCAATCGCAAAATGATGATAAGCGCAAGTTTCATAAAGTAAATACCAAGCAATATCGTAATAAATTAGTTGTAAGGGAAAAATTAAAACCGTTCCCAGTCGTTGATGGTCATAATAATTCGTATGTCGAGAGATTTCTAACATTTGCCCGTCAATAATCGCTGTTTCAATAGTCTCAATATGATGATAAAGGGTGTTACGATATTCTCCCTTTTCCATCATTTCCATCGGATCGGTATAATTAATAGCACGGTTCAGGTGTTGCCTAACGGGATAAAAGAAATCTTGGGACGTTTTTAGCTCATATCCTCGTAATCTTTTGGCTAATTCTTGATAAGTTTGTCGAATGCGGGGATCTCCTTGATAAATCGCCTGAGATTGTAGGGCATTAAAAGCGGCTTTTAATTGGTCTGGACTCATCACGCCAGTTCCTAAATAATAGCCCCAACGGTACATACGACGCTCTAAAATGTGGAAATTCCGTAAATTTTCGAGGTCTTTTCTTAAAGTGGGGGCGGAAGGGTAGTTTTTAGGCAAATAATAACCGATTTCACTGGCTAACTTGTGTAAATATTGCTGTAGTTCTTCTAAGGCGTTGTGGTGTTCTGAAGAAGAGTGATATTGATTATCCTCCCAATTAAGATAACCGATGCCCGGATATCTTACTAAGGTGGCAATCAGCAACATTAATCGTTCAAATGCGATTCTTTCGCTGTAAGGATGGGAATCAAGGGCTTTCCTCATAATTGTCAAGGGAAAAACAATATATTTTTAATCTACCCATCTTTGACTCAAAAAGTTGACAAATAAGTCTTGTAGAGTCATATCAGTCAAATCGCTTAATATTGGCTTTTTCGAGATATTCCAACCAGAGAAAGATAGGTTAGAGGAAAGCGAAATGAAGAGGAACGTTTTTTATGTATTTATCAATAAAAGCAGCTTTTGTGCGAAATATAGCGATGGCTTTGGTCAATGGGTTAATAACACTTATATTACTTCTAATTGCGCCATTAGGTTTAGTGGCTGTTATTAGTAATACGATTTTTGTTAGTCTAGCGACGTTTTTGGTGGGAACAGGGTTTTATTTTGTCCTTATGGCAGTATGTACCTTGAATCGATTAGAGTGAATGGTTTTAAGTTTATACGTGTCGCAACAAGGATGTTATGTCTCTTTGCAAAAGGAAACATTACTGGTAAAACGGCAAGATGAGCTATTATCATCCGTTCAGTTGCCATTATTGGAACAAATTCTCATTTTTGGCAAATCGCAGATAACAACCCAAGCGATACACGCCTGTTTAAAGCAAGATGTTCCTATCGTTTATTTATCTCGTATGGGATATTGTTACGGACGTATTATGTCGATTGAACGGGGTTATCGTCAGTTATCTCGCTATCAACAGCAACTTAGTCGAGTTGAACGACTAATCACGGCTAGAAATATGGTTTATGGCAAGCTAAAAAATTGTAAGGTGATTCTGCAAAGACAATTACGGCGCACCGAAGCGAATCAGATAGAGTTATCCTTGAAAACTTTAGATTATCTCTGTACTAAAGCCAAGGATGCTGAAAATCATGAGCGATTATTGGGGTTTGAGGGGGCGGGTGCATCATCTTATTTTTCTGCCTTTGGAGACTGTTTGACTAACTCAGACTTTGTTTTTCTCACTCGTTCTCGTCGTCCTCCTCGCAATCCGGTCAATGCGTTGTTAAGTTTTGGTTATCAAGTATTATGGAATCATTTACTGGCTTTAATTGAAGTTTCAGGCTTAGATCCCTACCAAGCTTGTCTTCACGAAGGCTCAGAGCGTCATGCAGCTTTAGCATCTGATTTGATTGAGGAGTTTCGTGCGCCAATAGTGGATTCTCTGGTTTTGTATCTTGTCAATCGCGGAGTCATCAAAGCCGATGAGGATTTTGATTATCGAGAGGGAGGATGTTTCTTAAGTAATTCAGGACGGAAGAAATATCTCCAAAGCTTTATGAATCGTATGGAGGAAGAAATCAAGGGGGAAGATGAACAAAAAAGACTCCGATGGGATGTTTTAGGTCAGCAAGTCCGAAAATATAGGAATTTTGTTTATCATCCGATTTCAGGTTATCAGCCTCATCAAATTCGTTGATTATGTTGCTCTATGTTATTGCTTATGATATTCCCTGCGATAAACGGCGTAAACGGATTTCTGATGTTTTGGAAGGCTACGGCACAAGGGTACAATATTCAGTCTTTGAGTGTATGTTAGCGAAGAAAAAATATGATGAGCTACAAAAACGCCTAAAGCGCATTTTTAGGGAAGGAGAAGACAGTTTACGTTTTTATCCTATTTCCGGTCATACTTTATCCCAAGTAGATATATGGGGCAATCCACCGCTTACTCAGCCTCCTACGTTTATTATTATCTGAATTTTGCGAGGCTCAAATTCAATGACGATGATTCCTATTATCTCGTTCTATCCCTCGATTTTAGATAGAGCAAAGGTTTCAGTGTTTTTATCGAGTCGTTTTTGGCAATTTAGAGCTACAATATTTCTATCCCTCGCAAACCCCTTTTGGAAGTTTGACTACATCAGGGGTCTGTGAACGACCTTCTCTTTTCTGTAGAGAAATTAATTGAATGGAAACGTGCAAATCAATACTAGCCCCCTATTTTGATTTTTAATTCTCTTTTCTGTAGAGAAATTAATTGAATGGAAACACTTTACTAAGCGCAGCTGGGCTTTGTAGATGAAATCTTCTCTTTTCTGTAGAGAAATTAATTGAATGGAAACACCCCCCTATCGAATGGGGAATTTTTAATCCCTTCGAAGATTCTCTTTTCTGTAGAGAAATTAATTGAATGGAAACGATCTGACGGGGTGAATTCTGTTGGAATATTCGTTAATTCTCTTTTCTGTAGAGAAATTAATTGAATGGAAACTTGATTCAAGAGCCTGCCCAAGACGGAAATTCTTATTCTCTTTTCTGTAGAGAAATTAATTGAATGGAAACTTAATAAAAATGGGGCTAGTATTTTAAGCACCAAATTTTCTCTTTTCTGTAGAGAAATTAATTGAATGGAAACTTGTAATCTTTGCCCCCACTGACTCGCATCTAGTCCGAAAATTCTCTTTTCTGTAGAGAAATTAATTGAATGGAAACTCGATCTCCCCTTCTGAGTAAATTGGGACTCCTAGGAATTCTCTTTTCTGTAGAGAAATTAATTGAATGGAAACAAGGCTCAAATAACTGGTTAAAACTCCAGGGCAAAATAGTTCTCTTTTCTGTAGAGAAATTAATTGAATGGAAACTTTTGAGGATGCCCAAGCCCATAACAACCGTTATCGTACGATTCTCTTTTCTGTAGAGAAATTAATTGAATGGAAACCAAAAGATCAGATTGAAGGGTTACAATTATCTCAAGATTCTCTTTTCTGTAGAGAAATTAATTGAATGGAAACTTCCTGATAATTGGAAGTAGAATAAGCGCCTCTGGGCTTTCTCTTTTCTGTAGAGAAATTAATTGAATGGAAACTTCAATTTATGCCGCGCTTCGCCAGAGGCTTTATCCTTATAGGTTCTCTTTTCTGTAGAGAAATTAATTGAATGGAAACGTCTTTCAACTCTGGCAGATGGCTGATGAGCGGACAGGAATTTTCTCTTTTCTGTAGAGAAATTAATTGAATGGAAACTTGTGCGATTATCTGTGGGAACTTTTTTGTAGTGGTTTTCTCTTTTCTGTAGAGAAATTAATTGAATGGAAACAAGGATGATTTCGCCGGTTAAAACATCTACGAGCATTCGCTCTTCTCTTTTCTGTAGAGAAATTAATTGAATGGAAACACATTAGTAATTGGTTGGAACGAAGGTTTTAAAGAATCTTCTCTTTTCTGTAGAGAAATTAATTGAATGGAAACAATCACTTTGTTCAGGGGCGATTTCTTGAGAAATGCTTCCCTTTTCTGTAGAGAAATTAATTGAATGGAAACGAAGTCATTGCCAATCGCGCCGCGGTTCAATGCTTTTCTCTTTTCTGTAGAGAAATTAATTGAATGGAAACCGAAAATGATCTTGTCCCGTTCAAGATGCAAACGGATATTGATGTTCTCTTTTCTGTAGAGAAATTAATTGAATGGAAACTGTTATCTTTAGCGAGTTTAACGATTAACTCTTCAGTTCTCTTTTCTGTAGAGAAATTAATTGAATGGAAACGCGACTACTGGGTGGCACGAAAGCCTTGAAGATATTAATTCTCTTTTCTGTAGAGAAATTAATTGAATGGAAACTGGTTGAACCTTTTTACATCTTTCAGTAGTTTTCTCATGGTTCTCTTTTCTGTAGAGAAATTAATTGAATGGAAACCCAAAAAGGTTTAACTCTTTTAGGGGTTGATAACAGAAATCGTTCTCTTTTCTGTAGAGAAATTAATTGAATGGAAACTCTGTTTAATTCGGCTTTTTCTGCAACAGAAAGATATTTCTCTTTTCTGTAGAGAAATTAATTGAATGGAAACTCTGGGAATAAGGCTGGCACTGGCGGTTTGGTGACGTTCAAGGATTCCAATTGGATGATGTCAATCGTGTTAGCCCATCAACCCCACTACCTCAACCAACCTGCCGATGTGCAAGTGTTTTGGGGCTATGCTCTACACCCCGATCGCATTGGTGACTTCGTACCCAAATCCATGACTGATTGCAACGGTCTTGAGATTCTGCAAGAACTATGCGGTCATCTCAATTTTGATCAATCGGCGATCGCCTCTGCTATCTGTATTCCCTGCCGAATGCCCTACATCACCAGCATGTTTATGCCCCGCGCCCACGGCGATCGCCCGCTGCCCGTACCCAAGAACTCTAAGAATCTCGCCTTTATTAGCCAGTTTGTCGAAATCCCTGATGATGTGGTTTTTACGGTGGAATATTCCGTCCGGGTTGCCCAAATGGCAGTCTACGAACTGCTGGGCATCGAGCGAGAGATTCCACGTGTTAGATAATTGGTTATAGTAGAAGAATCAAAGAAAGTCTACGAACTGCTGGGCATCGAGCGAGAGATTCCACCCATCCTGCACCATGACGACTCCATCAAGGTGAAATTTGACGCGGTGGTTAAGGCGTTTCTGTAACAGGGCTAAGACAGATCCGGCGATCGCCGTTGATTCAAGTTGAGTCAATCACAATTACAAAAGGAAATTACCATGCAAATCCAAATCAATACTGGTCATAACATCGAAGGTCACGAAGCACTGGCCACCCATTTTACTGGTGTCGTGGCAGAGAGCCTAAGCCGATTTAGCGATCGCCTCACTAACGTTGATGTGCACCTGAGCGATGAGAACAGCGACAAAAAGGGCGGCGAGGAAGATATGCGTTGCATGATCGAAGCCCGTCTCAAAGGAGTCCAACCCCTTGCGGTAACCCATCAGGCAGCCACCTTAGACCAAGCCGTTGACGGGGCGGCGGAGAAATTAACCCACTTGATCGAGCACACGATTGGAAAACTGGAACATCAAGCGAATCATCGGACTGACCCACCACTGTCTTGATCGATCTAGTACGGCATGATTCACACAAGTTAGGAGATAACAATGAGCACACAACTAGGACTTCTCTTTTCTGTAGAGAAATTAATTGAATGGAAACAAAACTTGGGATAAATCCTTTGTTCTTCCTCCATAGCCACGTTTTCTCTTTTTTATAGAGAAATTAATTGAATAGAAACAATTGCTGACAATATTGCTGGCGCATTAGCCAAGCGATCGCTATTTTATTTGGTCACTGGGTAAACAACTCTCGTTTCAAAGTCGGGTCAAAAACACCTTAAACGACCCTATGAGCCGGTTATAATCTGCTTGGGTTACAGAAAGGTGGATGGCTTCTGCATCAGAACCGAGATGGAGTTAATTAAAATTATCTTGTTGTAATTAAAAATAATCTTGAAACCATTGTTGAGGTTGATTTTCAGTCGGCAATTTTTCAGATTAAACACACCACCAACCTATTCTTGCGATTATAGTTGAGGATTCTTACGCGTTAGAACCAAAAGACTTCTAAGCGTTTCTAGATATACTGGCGTCCTCAGTGAGTCGTAAAAACTTTTGTTTACGGAAACCCCAGAAAAACTAGCAATTCCTAACATCAATAATTGCGGTAAGTGGTCGTGCCTCCATGAAATTTCGCTTGGCTGTACCAATATTATGCTACTATCATGTTGCTGCACTTTTTACTTTAGTTCTCCCTAACCCCACCTAAAATGTCAATATTTTCCAGTACTTTTAGGAGGAGACTGCGGGAGAAAATTTCAGTTCAACCATGAGATGCGATTGAGATTTCCCTCCCGAAACGACTAATCCTCATCAAAGTTGAGCGACTCCAGAGTGGTAAGATAGAGACTTGTTGTTAATGAGGTTCAAGAAAAATGTGGCGAGTTAATGTTCATTGTAATGCAGATGCGTGGAAACAGTTTGGGGCTGATTTTAAAACAATGACTGAGAACTATCAAGCCGAATTGATCGCTTCCCAAAAAAAACCGGACGAGACACGCCTCATGGCTTATAAATTTGAAGATATTAATGAAGTCGAAACCTTTCAGGAAGATTGTAGCAAGTTTCTGGGATTTACCTCTGACTTTGAATCTCTTTAGATATTTAAACCCCAAAACAACTGCAAATGTAGCCTAAAATTCTCGATTGTTAGGGAGCCGTCAATCCTGAATTTACTATTAATGAATCAACTCAATTTATTTAATACAAACAACCGCTCTTTAAGAAATAGTCGCACTACCGACTTAACCATGAATAAAGATTTTCGCATTAAATGGAAAAATTGAATTTTTCACTATCAAAAAACCCTCTGAGAACAACAAGAAAATCAAGCACTTCCCCAACAAAAGACCTATCTCGCTTCGATTTATCTCAAAGAATAGGGATGAGTTCCGATGACATCAATCCTTTTACTTTACCTCTTACTTTACCTCAACATTTTTAACTGTTTTGGCGATTTTTAGAACGGCTCGCTCAATTAGCAGTGGATTAGCAGTTAATTGATATTGTTTTAAATCTACTTTATTGACCTGTCAATCAAATCAGAAAAACTCAAAACCAATACGATATTTTACGATATTTAAGGTTTGTAAAGAAGAGGAAACTGTTTCTTAAGTTGTTCAAGTTTGGGTAAATCGTTAATAACAACATAAGGATTATTGGGATTATTTTCGATAAAGTTTTGGTGAGATTCTGCCGCCGCATAAAAATTTTTGAAAGGCACTAACTCGGTAACAATTTTCATCCTAAAAAACGGGGATTGGTTAAGTTGTTCGATATAAGCTTGGGCAACTTGCTTCTGTTCATTAGTAGTAAAAAAGATAGCCGAGCGATATTGTTTACCCCAATCAGGGCCTTGACGATTTAATTGGGTAGGATCATGAGCGACTGAAAAATAGATTTCTAAGAGTTGACCATAAGAAATTAGAGTCGGGTCATAAATAATTTTAACGGATTCAGCGTGTTCTGTTTGCCCCGAACTAACATTTTCGTAGGATGAGGTTGCTGCAGTGCCGCCTGAAAAACCAGACACGACGTCACCAACGCCTTTAAGATGTTCAAAAACAGCTTCCATTCCCCAAAAACACCCACCCGCAAAAATGGCTGTTTGTTTTCCCTTCGCCAGAGAAACGGGAAGATCAATAGTAGGTTTAGGAATAGGTTTGGGCGATTTACTATTGGCTAAAACCGCACAAGACGATGAAAAAATTAATAAACTCAGTCCTAAAGTTAGGTGAGAAAAGAAAATAGAGTGATGCTTCATCATGACAAAAGCTCCTTTTTGGGGATTAAGAAAATTTCTGAAATCTGAATATTGACCAAAGGGACACAGATAGCGTTTAATGGGGATACACTCTAAGGATCGCTGAGAAATTTGAGAAAGGTCTGAGTCTTATCTGAGAGAAGCCTAAGAATCCCCTAAGTACAAGATAAAAATTGTAAACACTTCAAAAACACACGACGCTTTCAGTCTAAATCGGAAATGATCGGAGAAGTATTTTGGCGTTGCTAAATAGAGTATGGTTCAAACATTTTTTGCAATAGAACTGCTCTATCATTTTGGTTATTGATTTTTTATTTTTCTATTCTATCTACAACTGTAGAGCGAATAGATTTTGAGAGTGTTACCCAAAATAGCCCGTTTTTGAACAACACCGTTTAGGGCTTATTTCCCTGTCAGTTTTGGGGGGAACATTTCAAATGTAGTTAATTTTACAAAAAAAAAGCCTGAAACAGCGTGTAATAGATTCTCAATTATGTTAACTTTATCATTTATTCAATAATGGCGAATAAAACCCGTACCGCGACCCTAACATCTGAAAGTACATGGGTAAAATCGAAAGAAATTAGCCAATTTGAGCGATCCTGTAGCGTTTGTGGTGGGTTTCATTTAACAGATAACCACTGACAATTCATAGCTGATATGCCTCAAAATCCAGGGGATATGATAGATGATTTGGTTAAAATGGGACTTTATAAGCCAGAGTCCTTTAAAATTGCCGATAGCATTCACCAAGCCGAACTCCGCAAAGCCCTATTCTTGAAAATGACTGAACAAGGTAAAATACGCTTCTATTTTACGCCCCTTTGCTCACCCAATACTTAAAACCTCATCTTAATCAGCCATTTATAAATGTGATCATTCAGAAAATCTTCGCTTTTTTTTAAGATTTAATAGCCTCATTTCTTGTTAATTTACAATCAAAATTATTCAAGAAAAAAGAGCCAATAACGATGACAACAATAACGGAAAAACTATTAGCAGCTAAAAAAGCTAAAAGCTTAACTTTTGAAGACTTAGAAAAAATCGTCGGACGAGACGAAACATGGATTGCGTCAGTGCTATATCGTCAAGCCAGTGCCGGTATAGAAGAAGCTAAAAAGCTTGTTTCTACCCTAGGATTATCGGAAGACTTAGCCGAAGAATTAACCATTCCTCCCCTAAAAGGATCATTAAATCCCGTGATTCCTACTGATCCATTAATCTATCGATTTTATGAAATTATGCAGGTTTATGGAATGCCATTAAAAGCAGTGATTCATGAAAAATTTGGGGATGGAATTATGAGTGCTATTGACTTTTCTGTTGAAGTCGATAAAGTAGAAGATCCCAAAGGCGATCGCGTTAAAGTGACGATGTGCGGTAAGTTTTTACCCTACAAAAAATGGTAATTTTCTGATGGAAAACCTCCTTTACCTTAGGGCGTGTCTGCAAAGTGATAAACTGAAATTAAATTATTGAAGAAATCACCGTGTCAGAGAGGTGTTGCTGATTTTAGTGTTGATCTGCCACGAATTATCAAGCTTTGAGGGATACGATCAACTGCTCATTCAGCAATGCCATTTTTATGCTCTTTTTTACGCTTAGAAATTAACAATCCTGTGCCTCCTGCCACTAAGAGTCCAAAGATAGTAGTGGGTTCGGGAACAGAGGTAATTTCTTCAAGGGCAATTCTAACCACAGGAGAACTAAGATTGGTGGGACTGATAAATCCTAATTGTTCAAAATTTCCATTAGGAATATATCCCGGATGAACGGTTACAACGCCATTTTGAGGCGTTCCAGAATCATTGGTAAAAGGTTGACCAGGAATGGCTGCGTTAGCAATGCTTTCATCATTCTCTTCTGTCCCGGCGTCCCAAATTTCTGACGTTGGAACCTCGATAATTTGAGAGATAAAGTTTCCATTAATATCAAAGATTTCATATTCTATCGGGTCATCGTTGCCGATGAAGGCATCATTACTAGGAACAAACATGGCAGCAAAATTAAAGTAACGTCCTTGACTAGAATTAACGGTAAAAATCTGCGAAAAAGTCATCCCTGCGGTAATTGGACCCGTTCCAACACTTCCTGCTACAGCTACAAAAGGACTATTATTGGCATCGGCATTTAAGACAGAAGCATTGCCATCTTCAGCAACTCTTTCAATCTCTGGAGAAGCCGCTTGACCTAAATTAAAATTGTCAAAGCTACCATTGTGGAAAATGCTACTAACAGGACTAATAACACTATTACTGGTGAGGTTCGTAACAGTCACTCTAATAGTAGCTGCTTTAGAGGGTAAAGTCAGCGAAAGTAAAGAACCGAAGGCAACTAAACTGCCAATAAGAAGTTTATTTATCATGATCATAGCTTTGGAATATGTAATAATCAACTAGGTTTATTAGCCCATAGGTTTCTGAGATTTGCCTGAGAAATTCATTAAAATAACCCAACTAAATAAAGGCGTTGCTGAAAAAAGCTGAAACTTTTTTGCATTGTGATAAGTAAGTGAACTTAATTAAATCTAAAATAGAAAAGTAGTTAAAGCGGAGAAACCCCTATATGCCAGCCCGCCTAAAAACTCAGCTAACAGAAGTAGAGGAGCAAGAACTGTCAAAGTTAACTCGTCACCCAAAAATTCCTGAAAGTAGGTTTGAATGCCAAAGGATGGAAAGTTCAAGAAATTACCGATTGGCTCAAACTATCACAAAATACAATTTAGAAAAACAATTTCTAGATGGATTCTTCAAGGCAGAGAAGGGGTGCATCTCAGTTTGGCGAAAATACTCAAAACATGATAAATCAAAGATAACTCTATTGAAGAAAGGGGAAGTAACATGACAGAATTAAATAATGCCGAAAGAGAAAAATTGAAAGAGCATCTAAAAGCGATCGCTAAA